>NZ_JBALBZ010000133.1:0-801 GCF_036919495.1 Nostoc sp. | reverse complement strand
TTGCTCTATGATTGCTCTAACTGGTATTGCCATCCAAGACAAGATATACGAAAGTTCTAATTCTCTAGTGTATCGAGGCATCAGAGACGATGGGGTAGGGATCATCGTAAAAATGCTAAAGCTTGATTATCCCTCACCTCAAGAACTAACCCGCTACAGACAGGAATATAAAATTACCCGTTCCCTCAATCTGGAAGGAGTTATCAAGGCATACAGCCAGCAGGACTATCAACGCACTCTGGTGATTCTCTTAGAAGATTTTGGGGCAGAGTCCTTAGAGCAATGGATGCACAAGCGTCCAGATATTTTCTGCCCCATGCCTTTATCGACTTTTCTAAGTCTTGCAATCATTATTTGCGATATTCTAGGCAGAATCCATGCAGCCAATGTCATTCATAAAGATATCAACCCTGGAAACATAGTTCTCAATCTGGATACTGGCGTTGTCAAAATTATTGACTTTGGAATTGCCACCCAATTTAACCGCACGAATCCGACTTTCAAAAGTCCTCATGTTTTAGAAGGGACACTCGCATACCTATCTCCAGAGCAAACCGGGCGGATGAACCGTTTACTCGATTACCGCACCGATTTCTATTCACTAGGTGTAACGTTTTACGAACTGCTGAGTGGGCAGTTGCCGTTTCCCACAACAGACATACTTGATCTAGTCCACTGTCATATAGCTAAACAGCCTGTTCCGCCTCATGAAATAAATACGACGATTCCTAAGCCAGTTTCAGATATTATTCTCAAACTGATGGCGAAAAATGCTGAAAATCGCTATCAGAGTGCTTGGGG
>NZ_JBALBZ010000132.1:0-60495 GCF_036919495.1 Nostoc sp. | reverse complement strand
CGGGATGACTTATTAAAGGCGGTTGCAGAAGCTCGTGAAGCCTATGCTAAAGGGGAAGTACGTAGTGGAACTGTTGCTGATTTAATGGCGGAGTTAGATGATTGATGCAACTGCTTTGGAGTGCAAGATTTATTCGAGATTTTAAGCGTTTAGCCCGTCGAAACCCGCAATTACGCTCTCTGGTTGAGCAAACATTACAACAGCTTGCTGAAGATCCATTTTACTCTAGCTTGCGTACTCATAAACTTAAAGGGGATTTATTGGGTACATGGGCTTGTTCCATAGACTACAACAATCGTATTCTATTTGAGTTTGTTCCTCATCCCGATTCTGGGGAATTAGTAATTTCTTTGTTGACCTTAGGTTCTCATGATGATGTTTACTGAAGTAGGCACTGAACTTGGAAAATTTGGGTATTGGAATTATTGATGTTATTACAGAATAAAAGCGACTGTAATTATGAATACCCAAACAACAACCCAACGACCAATTCCCCCGCACTTTAACTCAGAAAAAGTCGGCGAAGTCTGGCGTGTACCTTACCAAGAACGTGCCGCCGAAGCTGAAATCTGGGCAAAACAACACGATATCAAACCTGCATCTTTAGATAAAAGCCGGATTTGCTTACTGTTAATTGATGTCCAAAACACCTTCTGTATACCTGGATTTGAATTATTTGTAGGTGGAAAATCTGGTAAAGGGGCAGTGGATGATAATGTCAGATTATGTGAGTTTATTTATCGCAACTTGGGAGTAATTACAAAAATTGTACCTACTCTAGATACCCACACAGCAACCCAAATCTTCCATCCTATCTTTTGGGTAAACGCTGCGGGAGAACATCCTACTCCAGCAGCAACTAACATTACCCCAACAGACATCGAACAAGGCATCTGGAAAGTTAACCCAGCAGTTGCTGACACTGTTACTAATGGGGATTATGAATTATTAGAAAAACATACTTACCATTACGTTAAGCAACTCAGTCAAGACGGTAAATATCCCCTGACAGTTTGGCCTTATCATTCTATGTTGGGTGGTATTGGTCATGCTTTAGTTTCATCAGTAGAAGAAGCCATATTTTTCCACGGCATTGCTCGTCAGACTCAGACGCAATTTGAAATTAAAGGTGAAAATCCCTTAACAGAAAACTATTCCATTTTACGTCCAGAGGTGTTGGAAGATTTTGAGCAACGTCCACTTGGTCAAAAGAACACGCGCCTGATTAAACAACTTTTAGAATTAGAATATGATGCAGTAATTATTGGTGGTCAAGCTAAAAGTCATTGCGTCGCCTGGACAATTGACGATTTATTAACAGAAATTAAACAGGTAGATGCTACCCTTGCTCAAAAAATCTATCTCTTAGAAGATTGCACTTCCCCCGTTGTCGTTCCCGGTGTTGTGGACTACACAGAACAGGCAGATGCGGCATTTGCAAGGTTTGCACAGGCAGGAATGCACATCGTAAAATCTAGTGAAAATATAGCATCCTTTTTTTAACGTAAAGGATCGCAAAGATTCCGCAGAGGAACACAGAGATTTCCTATGCGTTCCTCTGCGTTTCAAAACAAACCTCATTTCTTCAAATAACCCTTTGGATCTTCCGCTACCCAACCCAGAGATGAGCTAGAACGCACTTCAAAATGGAGGTGCGGTTGACTGGAAGTTGGTTTTCCGCTAGTGCCTACTGTTCCCAGTAAGTCTCCTTTTTTTACTTGTTGACCGACAGAAACCTTGATACTGTCAAGCTGGGCATAGCGGCTTTGGAGTCCGCCACTGTGGTTAATAATAACTAACTTGCCATAAGAACCTTGGTCATTAGCAAAGGCTACGGTTCCAGGCGCGATCGCTAGCACATCTGTACCAACTGGTGCTAATAAATCAACACCACTATGGAAGAAAACTTCACCTGTAGCAGGATTAATTTGCCAGCCGTAAGCTAATCCCACATTTGCCACTTGCCCCAAAGGATAGCCAGACAAAGATGCACGGTTTGGCGTACCTGCATCAGTAGGTAAAGGGGACTTAGTTACAACACCATTGGGCGACCAATTTACCCCCGGAACAAACACAATTCTGGGGTCTTGTTGGCAGCCATTCACTTCAAAAAGGCTATCAGCACGAACTTTGTATTGTGCCGCCACTTGTCGCCAAGTTTGACCACGAGGCACTTCGACGACAATCCCATTGTAGGGAGGAATCTGAAGTACACTACCAACGGCTGCGTAGGTTGAACCCGCCGCAGGCATCGCACCGCTCTGCAAAGCTGGATTCATGCCGATAATAGTTGTAGGTATGAGATTGTAGCGCTGGGCTATGCTCTCTAAAGTTTCGCCACGAACAACTTTATGGCGTTGGAAGCGAGATAGGGCTGGAGTTGGGCAACCACCCACAGCAGCGTTGGCGCTGTTGATGTTTGGCAGTATGGATACTAAGCTTAAGGCGCTAACTAAGCTACAGAGAAACAGTTGACGAAAGGGTAAAGTCATGTATACAGGTCAAGGTCGCATTATTAAATTTTAAATGCGAAGAGTCGGGAGTGGGGAACGAAGGAGTAGTTCTTGCTAGGGGCAAAGGGGAGAATAAAAATTACCTCTTTCCCCTCTGCCTCTTGTAGCCAATCCCAATTCCTCGTAAATTGATCTGTCCACTTGCCGTTAGCTTGACTACACTTAGAAATTAGCAACTGCATTTCTGTCCTTAAGCAGAATGATTATGAAGTTATCCTTAAAACAACTAGCGATTTATGTATTTTTACTGCTGTTTGGCTGTGGTGCAGGTTTATTTGGCAGTCGCTATCTCCTGCTCAAAAATTCTTCCTTCCAACAGTTAAGAAATGTAACAATGGCTTCGCCTCCAGAATCTGTAGTGCCAAATTCTTCTAACGGAGCGATTGGGGCTACTGGGGGCGATAATGTGAATTTTATTGCGACGGCAGTGCAAAAAGTTGGCCCGGCTGTGGTGCGAATTAATGCTACTCGCAAAGTCGCCAATCCTATCTCTGACGCCTTGAAAAATCCCCTCTTGCGGCGATTCTTTGGAGAGGATGAGCAACCAATTCCTGAAGAACGCATTGAGCGCGGTACAGGATCGGGATTCATTTTGAGCGAAGATGGAGAATTACTCACCAACGCTCATGTGGTAGCTGATACAGATACAGTACAAGTCACCCTCAAAGATGGTCGGAGTTTAGAAGGGAAGGTGGTAGGAGTTGATTCGGTGACAGATGTGGCGGTGGTAAAAATAAAAGCGGATCATTTACCGACAGTGAAGTTAGGCAATTCGCAAAACCTAATACCAGGACAATGGGCGATCGCTATTGGTAATCCTCTTGGTTTAGATAATACTGTCACTATGGGCATCGTCAGCGCGACAGATCGCACCAGCACTCAAGTTGGTGTACCAGATAAGCGAGTCAGCTTTATCCAAACTGATGCCGCAATTAACCCTGGTAATTCTGGTGGCCCTTTGTTAAACGCCCAAGGCGAAGTGATTGGTGTTAACACTGCCATCCGCGCTGATGCTCAAGGACTCGGTTTCGCTATCCCCATTGAAACCGCCGCCCGCATCGCTAATGAACTTTTTACCAAAGGGCGTGTGGAACATCCCTTCTTGGGTATTGAAATGGCAGACCTTTCTCCCACCAGAAAACAGCAGATTAATCAAGAAAATCAGATCAATATTCAGCAGGATGCTGGGATTGTGATTAAAGGAGTCACAGATGATTCCCCAGCCAAGCGTGGAGGACTGCTTCCTGGAGACGTGATTCAAAAAGTTAACGGTAAACCAGTCAAAACCTCAGCCCAAGTCCAGAAGCTTGTAGAGTCCAGCACAGTTGGTGACATCTTAGCGATCGAAATCAACCGTAGCGGTAAAATTCAAACCTTCAAAGTACAATCAGCAGCTTATCCTGAAAGGAAGTAATCAAAATAATTCGTAATTGATAATTCGTAATTGCAAGACGCTCTCTAATAGACGCCGCGCGTAGCTTGCTTCTTTGCAGGAGTAAGCGCACTTCCTACAGCTAGGCTATCAGTGGAGGCAACTCTCCATAAATCTCCTGTTAACCACTGAATTAAAAATTCAGTGTGGGCTGCTGTAACCTTTTGAATTACGAATTACGAATTAGTAATTATTTGGTCAATAGTTCCAGAATATTTGACTACTGACTATTGACCATTAGACAAATGCTCTAACTGCATTCTTTGTTCCATCTGGCGCAGAAAATACCCTGTCATCATGGCCGACGCTAGAAGCCCAGCTAAATTCTCCCGATCTGTTGTAATTTGCACGTTGAAATTTTCTGGCGGGAGCATTCCCACAAGCCCTTGGACATTTTGCGAGATGATTTGTTTAATTTCGGGGCTGGCGGACTGAGCAATCCTGGCTAAAACATCAGGAGACTGATGCTGTAGATATTTGAGTAGCTGATTGGGGTATTGCTCAGAGTGGTCTGAAAGAAGTTGATTAGGGTGTTCCTCAGAGTTGTCATTTAAAAAGTCAGGATTAAACACCATTGGCAGTTTTATTTAGCTTAATTGCTAACTCCACTTTAAACCATAGTACAAGGGTAGCGCATTCACCATAGGTATAAGTCAAGAGGAGGGGAATGGGGTAGAAGAGGCAGAAGGGGCAGGGGGCAGGGGGCAGGGGGCAGGGGGCAGGGGGCAGGGCGACAAAGTGACTTGAGTGAGAACTTGCAACAAGTCTTTCCCCTTGTCCCCAATTTTCCTTGTTTCCTTGCGCTCTCCCCCTTGCTCCCTGCTCTCTGCTCCCGGCTTCCTCCCTACTCCCCACTCCCCACTCCCTCCAGTTCTAGTTCTAGTTGTTCTTCCTTCTGGCTAGTAGAAAGTATTTGGGGGAGTTGTTCGATTTGGAAATATTGATGAAATTTTGGGGTTACTTGGAGTGAATAGGAGCGAGAATCGCTGTCTCGACGCTTTCGGATGAAACCAAGTTCTACGAGTTCTGGAACGTGCTGATATACTCCTGAACCGCGCAGGTTAATCAAGTCGCTCTGGAGTATGGGACTATTGAGGGCGATCGCAGCTAAAGTTCGCAATGCACCTACACCCAATTCCACTGGTATCATAGTTTGCACTAAGTCATGAAAATCAGACCGTAGTTGCAAACTGTAACCATCTGGAGTTTCTACTACCTCTAGGGCGCTATCTCTGTGGGCATAGTTGTCCATTAGTTCAATTATGCCTTCTTTGACAGTGGCGCGATCGCACGCGGCATACTCGGCAATTTCGCCGAGCGACAAGGGTTTACCCTTTAAATACAGAATTGCTTCTATCTTTGTCGCTGTGGCTGTAATCATTTAGTTATTAGTCATTTGTCATTGGTCATTAGTCATTTGTCATTGGTCATTAGTACATGACAACTAACAATCAACAAGTGTGTGGCATTATATCGTAAATTGTCAAAATATTGTTTAAAAATCTCAAATTTGGAATTTGGAATTGGGCATTGGGAAGAGGCAGAGGAGAGGGATTTTCCCCCTGCTCCCTCATCCCCCACTCCCTCAAAAACCTCTAGTTGTGAGAATAAATTCTGCGATCGCTAAATCTTGGGGAGTTGTCACTTTTAAATTTGTCTCTTCTCCCTCGACAATTCGCACTTCAATACCACATTTTTCAAATAAAGCCGCGTCGTCAGTTACTTCCCAACCTTGACGGACACCTTCAGCGTGGCACTGTTTCAACAACTTGACATCAAATCCTTGGGGTGTTTGTGCCGCCCATAATTGCCGTCTGTCGGGTGTTTTTTGAATTATGCCTTGTTCATCGACAACTTTAATGGTGTCTTTAACGGGTACACCAGCAATTAAACCAGGACAATGGCGAATGGCTTGGGCACAAGAGTTAAATAAATCTGGGGTGGCCAGGCATCTAGCCCCATCATGAATCAACACTTGTTCTGCGGCTACTGGTAGCGCCTGCAAGCCATTGTAAACAGATTCTTGGCGGGTGGAACCACCTGTAATCAATTCCACTGGTTTAGTCAGCTTTAGATCGGCGAGAATTGAGTTGAAGTCTGGCCAATCGGTAGGCTGAGAAATAATTCCGATCCAACTGATTGTACTGGCGGCTTCTGCGGCTAATAAAGTCCAAGCAATAATTGGTTGCGATCGCACGACTAGCAGGAGTTTATTGCGGTTACTACCCATTCTTTTTCCGGTTCCCGCAGCTGGAATTAGTAAATACACAGAATTCCTCAATCTTTAAGCTATATATTTTCCCCTAAAATAGGGAGCGAGTAAGCGTCAATAAATATTATGCGAGTAGTAGCCCTTGTACCTGGCGGAATTGGCGACCAAATTCTCTTTTTTCCGACTCTAGATGACCTCAAGCGCAATTACCCTAACGCTCAGATAGATGTCGTTGTTGAACCCCGGTCAAAGGCTGCCTATCGAGTGAGCAAGTCAGTTCACGAGGTACTGGCCTTTGATTTTCAAGACCGTAACAGTCTGGCAGATTGGGGTAACTTGGTGGGGACAATTCGCGATCGCGAATACGATGTTGCCATTGCTGTTAAGCAAAATTGGTTGATGGGTCTTTTAGTCTGGTTGACGGGAATTCCCACACGCATTGGCTACCAAGGTAAAGGAGCGGTTTTTCTTACCAACGCTGTGCCATTTAAACCATCCCAGTATGCGGCGGCAGTATATCATGATTTGCTGCAACCATTAAGCATAAAACCCCCTGTCCCAGAATTAGCTGTAAATGTGCCAAAAACAGATATTGAGTGGGCAGAAAAGGAACAAAAACGTTTAGGGGTTCATGAAACAGGTTATATCTTGATTCATGGCGGTTCTGGCCAGTTATTGCAGGCTAAAGAACTGGATAAAATCTACCCTGTCGAGAAGTGGCAGCAAATTATTCAAAACTTCCAAGATAAGCAACCGGATCTGCCTGTGGTGGTCATTAAGGGAGTTGACGATCAGCAGTTTGTGCGATCGCTTCTGGGATCTTCTCCAGAGATCAAGGTGACTGCCCCAGATGATATTGGTAAGTTAGCTGCCATAATCGCCGGAGCAAATCTGATGTTGTCTACTGATAGTGCGGCACTACAACTGAGTGTTGCAGTCCAAACCTATACCATCGCCCTATTTGGGCCCACTGATCCAGCGAAGTTGTTGCCGAAAAACGATAAATTCCTGGCTATTGAATCCCCCACGGGAAAAACGGCGGATGTGTCACCAAACGCAGTTTTGGAGAAAATTTGGGGCGGCTAAACCAGCAGTTTGTCTCAATTTCTGCAATTAGTCTATTGGATATCCAATATAGTTATGCCTTTGTTGAATGACCGCAAAACCTGGATGTGACAACTAGATTTTGCGGTTATTCAGAAGAAGAATACAGAATTTTGAATGCAGAAGTCAGAATCAAGACGCTCCCTACGAGACACTTCTCTATCTGCCAGTCGCCCAGAATTAATAATGTTAGCGGATAGCTAAGGTTTAGCCCATTCTGGCTCCTGACTCCTGAATTCTTTCTTGTTAAAATATCTCAAAAAAAGCATCCTCTAATTCATAACCCAGCATCTGGGCCATAGACTTCAGCCGTGAGAGACTAGGGATATTTTGTTGTTTGAGCCAATCACCTAAAATAAAGATTTTGTGCATCAAAAATATTTCTAAGGCTTCAGGATTGTACTGAATGCCTTCTTTGGAACTGAACTGGTGTGGTACAAGCATGGCGCTATAACGAGCAAATTCTCCAGCTTTCCAATCTAGTAAAAATGCTAACCACGGGTATTTGGCATCTAGGCGTATAAACCATAGCCGCACCTCTGGAATTTCTGAGAGTTCCCGTGGATCGCCAGGTTCGAGTTCATAATTGATATCAAAGCGTAGCTGCTGTTCATGGGATGCGGCCCCATCTTGCAGCAGTTGTTCAATCACCGTTGACGCAGGCGACAGATCCAGATTATTAATGAAGTCATTATTGAGTGCGATCGCGATTGTCTTTGATTCAGCAGCCACTTTCTTGATGCTCAACTGTAGGATCGACAATCTACAGTAGCAGCTTTCAGGGATTGATGCTAGATTGAACTTTAGAAATAAATTAGTATTTACTAATACTTTTTTGCTTAATAATTGGTCAACCTATACAAGGTTTATACACAAGTCTGACCTTCTCTAATTTATTTGATACTTTTGCTTAGTTTTCACTGGTTTAACAAATATACATCTAGTTGCTAGCCTTGATATGAGCAGATAGCGATACTTGCGGCGGGTTACGCCTACGCCACTCATGTACACTGAATTTATATAGTTAAAATATTACTTTCGTAAAAGCTATAAATACTTACCTTTAACTAAAAAATTACTACACGATTAACATGGTATGACATTAAAACTAGCCTACTTGGGGCAGGCGTTACCTTTCCCAAGGTGGACATTTACAGCAATTTTAAGTTAAAGTTGTAATGAGTTTGTTTTAGATTAAGGTCTGACAAAGTAGCCATCAATAAGCAAAAAATCATTATCGCAACCTGTAACTTCCGCAGCATCAAAAGCCAAAACACAAGTACAGGTAGAAAAAGTGGTATGCAATATCATTGCATATATTAAATAAGCAATAAACATTTAACTGGAAAAATTCCCTCAACAGTTAAGAAGCTGTAATATGCAAAAACAAACAATTTCTACAAAATCAATTCGTTCTCTAGAAGATGCGCTTGAGCAGTGCCAAATCTTAGGTATGCGCGTCAGCCGCCAGCGCCGCTTTATTTTGGAATTACTTTGGCAAGCAAATGAACATCTTTCTGCTAGAGAGATTTACGATCGCTTAAACCAACAAGGTAAAGATATTGGCCATACTTCTGTTTATCAAAATTTAGAAGCATTATCCAGTCAGGGCATTATTGAGTGTATTGAACGCTGCGATGGGCGTTTGTATGGCAATATCAGTGATTCTCACAGTCATGTAAACTGTATAGATACAAATCAAATTCTTGATGTCCATGTAGAACTCCCAGAAGAGTTAATCCGCAAAATTGAAGAAGAAACAGGAGTGCGGATTACTGATTACAGCATTAACTTTGTTGGCTACCGTAATCCGCAAGAGGGGTAGGGGGCAAGGGAGATGAGGGAGCAGGGGGAGATGAGGGAGCAGGGGGAGATGAGGGAGTGAAGGAGTGAAGGACAAGAATTAATAACCAATGCCCAATTCCCACTGCCCTATTATCTATTCCCCAATAAAATTATTACCAAAAATTGTCTCATCATCGACATCATCATCATATAAATCTTCTGGAAAAATTGTGCCTTCAGAGCTTTCAATTAGTCCGATCGCAGGGTGGTTGTTCCAATTATTATCTGTGTTTGTGGCAATTTTGACGGTACTTAAGAAAGGCTCTTGCGATGCCTGCGGCGGTAAACTACGCAAATGCTTTAATCTTTGAAACGACTCTTGAGAGAAGGAAGCATTATTATCGCTGGCTAATTTTTTATCAGCCTCAGCGAGAATGGCATCAAATAAGCAGGTGTTAGTGAGATTGGCAGAATTAAGATTTGTCTCCGTAAGATTTGCCTGTTGCAGGTTTGCGCCTGTAAGGTTTGCACCTGCGAGGTTTGCCTGTTGCAGGTTTGCACCTGCGAGATTCGCCTGTTGCAAATTCGCTCCAGCTAAATTCGCCCCGATTAACTCCGCATTGGATAAGTTTGTCTGCTCAAGATTTACCCCAGTTAACATTACTTGCAACAAAGAGGCTCCCGATAAATTGAGTCCAGCCAAAGACTTAATTCGGGTTGCGAAGGCATTCTTATGTAAAAGACTTGTTCTAGCAATCAACGCACTTAAAGCCTCTGGATTGAATTCTGCTAAATTGGCTGAATTCCCACAAGGCCAAAAGGGAACTTTTGTTTCTCGGTAGCAAGCACAAAGCAATAAAAACACATTCAGTCCCACAGCAGCATTCACCTGCTCAACATTCACCGGGTTTTGCAGTGCGTGAAAATGACTTAAAGCTTTGTGGGCTATCCCTTCATCTAACCAATAGCCTTGACAGTAAGCACGCCAGAAAGACAAAAGCCGTTGGTACAGAACTTCAAGGGAAAACTTGTGTTTTTGCTCTTGGCGTAAAATTGCGATTGCCAATTCCTCAATTTCTTGGCTCAGTATCCCGTAACCCAGTAAATTGTAAATATGCTGGGCTACATCATGAGGAGAATCAACCACAAAAGTAAGCCTGCCATAAACCTCATCTTGGCACTGAGTTAGTAATTTCAACTCGGCAGTTATAGCCTCAGCACAAAGATATTTTCCTAACTTAATATGCGAAAACTCAATTAAACTAGTTTTTGCTGTGCTTTCTAAATCCCGAATTTTAAAATAAAACCCTGGTAGAGTATTTGCTTCCTCAGCCAAATTAATTTGATGACGTTGTGAGTGTAAAATTTTCAGAGCGATCGCTTGCATCTGTTCAAGTAAATCTTCGGGATGACGATTAGCAAGTAAATTAGCGATCGCTTCGTTAGTACGGTGGATATGAGCCGATCCTGAGCGTAGTAGCATCGTCTTAATACCGCCAGTTAGCGGATAGCCCAACAACCATCGACTCAGGCGATGATGAATTTCCCATAACAGAGAAGACTTTGGATTATTAGCAGCTAAGTGTAATAGTTCATCATCTAGCAGTCCCTCGCGGTGTAAAATGCCCAATAAATGCAGCATTAGGGGTTGACGGACAAGGGTAGAAAATTCTCTTAACTTTGATTGACTGGCAAATAAACCTGTCTGTTTTAAGAATGTAAAGAAATTTTGAGCGCTCGCCAACGATTGTACTTTTGTCCATTGCTGAAACCACTGTTTTAATTCCTCTGCATTCAACGGCTGAATGATAATTCGCTTCAATGGCAATGGGATCTCTGGGGCAATTTCTTGTAATGTCGTTGATCGACTCGTTAAGAAAATTTTGTGTCTATGCTGAGATTGAAAGTTTAGTAATTGTTGAATAAAAATTGCTTTTACCCTTATCCCATGAGCAGAAGCGGGCAGTTCATCCAAACCATCCAGCAGCAACAAACAAGGGAGATTTTCTTGCTTTAACCAAGTTGAAAGATTAACACCAAAGGCAGAATTTAGGGTTTCGATGAAAGTTTTGCCATAAGTTACATCGCGTAACCTAATTAGTATAGGCATCCAATTAGGGTAAAATTCTTGTGCTATCTGTGCTGCCCAAAGTTGACAAAAACTAGTTTTTCCATAACCAGATTCCGACTCAATGAGAGCGATCGTTTCTAAATCAGCTAGCTGTTGCTGCGCCCATGTTTTTAAATCAACTGGCTTAACAGTTTTTTTATCTTGCTCAGAAATATTTTCCTCTATTGGTAAGCCTTTTTGTGCAACATAGATATCCTTGAGGGCAAAGGATTCTGTGAGCAACGGCATACTAAGGTTTTTAATCAAACTTGCCCGATAATGTTCTCGGTGCAAATCAATTTTCTCAGAACCCAGTTCTGGGGTGATTAAACTGGGAGATAATGAAATCCCTAAACGAAAAAATTTTTGCAGTTGAGCTAAAGGTGCAGCATTCTCGGTAACGACTACCAGTAAGTGACCAGGAAGTGAGTTGAGCAAACGCTGTGTTAGGAGTTTAGCTTCAGGTTCCTCTGCACCATTGGCAACTAACCAAGCTATGGCAGCGTTATTTATTTGTTGCACCAGTAATGAGTCGGCAACCAAAGACAGTGCTTGTTCAGCTTGAGTATCAGTTAATTTACCTGGACTGAGAGTTTTTAGTAACCCTTGCAGTTGCGGATCTTGGAGGGTGAGTTTACCCACTTCCTCTTTCGAGATGGGTATATTTGCCCGGTCTAGCCACGGTCTTTGCAGGCTTGCTTCCTGCTCTATAATTGCTTGCAAAGCTTGGAGATAGCCAATTTGAAACGCTAGCCATGTGCCTTCGTTACGTTTTAACGGTTTTTTTTGGCTGAGGCTACGCAACAGGTTTTCTGTCAACTGGGAAATGAAATTGATTTCTTCCCAAACAATAGCTAAGGGCAGTTCTAAGACCTCTACCAAGGTACAGATATCAAAAGGCATCAAGCTTTTGACTTCCATATCCTGAACAATTCGGTAGGCAATACCTGCCAATTGTCCCGCCGAAAATACTTTGATTTGATTGATTGCGATATAGCGTTCTGCCAACCAGTGCCGAATACTCAAGTTCATTTAATTACACAGTGACGGCTGTATAAGGCAATTATGATCGATTTATCAGTTTGCGAAAACAGGTAACAATGGGGAAGACAAAGTTTTGTATCAAAGTTGTTTTCTGATTGGTAAAAAACAGTGCTTGTGTAACTGAGTAGACTATGAGCGATCGCCTTCTAAAATTATTGTTAATCGACCAAGACCCGATTTTTCGTCTGGGATTACGGGTAGCTCTGGAAGCAATTCCTAACCTAGAACTAACAGGAGTGGTAGAAACTGATACTGCCGCCTTGCAGATTTTAGCAGAAATTGCCAAAGAAGACCCAAATCAGGTAAATCTGGTGGTTTTGGAATTCGGTAATGGTCGCTCTATCACCAGTCAACAGCTAGGTTTACAATTTTGTCGGCAACTCAGAGCCTTATATCCCAACCTGCCAATTTTGCTTCTCAGTTCTATTCAAGAACAAGGACTGCTATTGGCTGCAAAATCTGTTGGTATTAATGGCTACTGCCCAAAAGGTACACCACTTCCTGAATTAGTCGCTTTCATGCAAGAAGTTGCAAATGGTGGTTTCTATTGGTTTCAGGACACACAAGCAATCACGACTCCTAACTCCCAACTCTCCACTCCCCACTCCCCACTCCCTTTTTCTAAACTCCGAAATGATTTACATTTGTCAGGAATTGCTCACATTGAAGCTACCCTAGCCGCAGTAACAGCGCAATTACAAGTTCCCGGACTACCAGTATTAGATCGAGCAATTCTAGCTGGACAGAGGCGAGAACTGCTAGCGGCTCGTTGGTTGCTAAATCAATTGTTGGTTTCATCACAAGAAAAGCAAGAAGAAGATATTCCCGTTGCTAATGAGCCGCCTATAACTCCTTCGTTGAGTAGTGCCATTCAACAAAGCCAAACTGTGTCACCTTTACTTAGTCCGGGAACACTACAATCTGCATTATTTGCATCTTGTGTTACCAAACTTCAATTTCCTTTACGAAATGTTACAGATATACCTTTAGAAATCGACATATTTCGTGAAGATAAAAAACGAGAATTACTTTATATTATCCTGCAAAAACTAGCTGAACAGTTGGATGAATTACGCGCTTCTCAAATAGATATAAATCAATTATATGAAGTCCAATTTAGATTACTAAGTGATTTATGGCAAGCAGCAATTACGGAGTTTTTTGGAAAATTTTCTCGGATAAAATTAGAAAATAAAAACATAGAAATTGTTAATTATTTATTGCCAAGCATAGAAGTTGTACAAAGAGATATTCTTAATAAAATTCCGTTAGTTTACGAGTTGTATTCATATCTAATGTTTCAAATAGAATTGAATATTGATAATACCTCCTATCCAGTAATCAGTGCTGAAGCGAAGTCCCAAGCATTAATGATTTTAGAGAACTTGTTGATTCAGGTAGCAAATGGGGTAGTGCAACCATTGCTAAATTCTCTAGCAGATGTAGAGGTGATTAAACAAAACTTTTATGGACAGCAATTGATTTCCACAAGAGAGATTGAACGATTTAGAAATGATTTGTCGTGGAAATATAGATTAAGAAATTATATAAATGAGCCAAAAGACGTTTTTGAAAGTCGTTATGAACTATTTGTAATTGCGCCTCGTGGTATTGCCAATACATCAGTTTATGCTCCTCGAAATCAGGAGTTAGTAAAACTTTCTAATATTCCTTTAGTAGTAACATTACTTTTAGAATTTAGTGATGCGATCGCACCGCGTTTAAAATCATTATTAGCTTTTGCAGGTAGCGGTATAGTCTTTATTCTTACACAAATAATTGGTAGAGGTTTAGGTTTAATCGGTCGTGGTATTCTTCAAGGTATTGGTAGTGCTTCGTTAATAGAAAAGAACTTGAGACGAAATAGCGATCGATTTAAGTGAAGAAGTAAGGGGCAGAGGGAGCAGGGGGAGAAGAATTATTGACAAATGACAAATGATTTTATCGGACTAGCAATTTCTTATATTTACGCAACTAGTCTGCTTGTCCTTGGCGAGGGACTACGTAGGCTATTTGGTGTGAAGCCAGATTTGACGCGCAAAGTAATCCATATTGGTGCAGGGATGTGGGTTTTTGGTGTCCTGCTACTGTTTAACCATTGGGAAATCGGAATTATACCTTTTGCTAGCTTTATCGGACTTAACTACCTGTTTTACCGCTACCGAATCATCGGCGCAATGGATACGCAGGATAGCTCCCCTGGTACAGTTTATTTCGCTATCTCAGTGACGCTGCTTTTCGGGCTACTATGGCGACCAGATGGGCCAGTAGATAGCGTTGCGATCGCCATAGCTGGGATAATGGCGATGACTTGGGGGGATGCACTAGCAGCATTAATCGGTAGACGCTTCGGGCAGCATAAATACCAAGTGGGAAATTCTGTGCGTTCTTGGGAAGGTTCAGCAGCAATGTTTGTAGCGAGTACAGTAGTGATTTTCTTAGTGCTGTTGCTGCTACCGGGTTCCTCGCTGAGTCCCCTAGCAAAACCTTTTAGTTTGGCATGGGCCTTATTGACGGCGGTAATAACCGCTACTTTCGCCACCCTAGCAGAGGCTGTCTCACCCCACGGTACTGATAACCTCAGCGTGCCTCTAGTAGCGGCAGGAGTGGTATGGGTTTTGATGCAGGGCTTTTAAACCAACATCCGAGTTCAGAGGCTCAACGTCCGAGTTCAAAGGCTCAACGTCCGAGTTCAAAGGCTCAACGTCCGAGTTCAAAGGCTCAACGTCCGAGTTCAAAGGCTCAACGTCCGAGTTCAAAGGCTCAATGTCCGAGTTCAAAGGCTCAACTTCCGAGTTAAAAGGCTCAACTTCCGAGTTCAAAGGCTCAACGTCCGAGTTCAAAGGTTCAACTTCCGAGTTAAAAGGCTCAACTCCAAACTTCTAACTCCCTACTCCCCACTCAGGGCTATTTCGTTCTAGACATAAACCGCCCAGAACTAAAGTTCCTCTCTTATAGCCCAAGTCCACTAAAGTGGACTAAAAGCCTTTCTAGTAGTCTGTCAAGAAATAATTGACGGATAGATTAAGAGTAGAGACGGCGATTTATCGCGTCTCCCTAACCGTCAAAATGAATTTGACAGACCACTAGTCGTCTTTAGACGAGTTTTGCTATTAGCCTCAGAATTTATTCTGAGGCGGGCTAGATGAGAATAGACTTCTTGCAAAAGTCAAAAGTTACAAATGTCATTTTGAGCGGAATATAAGGCAATACGGTTCAGTTAAGGCTAAAACTCTTTATCAAAGTCAAATTTTTTAACGAACCGCAGAGGCGCACAGGGAACAGAGAGAACAAAAAAATGCTTAACCCAAGCGTATTGGAATATAAGGGATAGAAGAATTTAAGCAGATGTTTTCCTCCGCTCAATGTGAGAATTTAAGCATTTAGGGACTTCCAAATAAAAAAATGTTCCAAAACTGAGGCAAAAACTCTCTCTATTTCTTCTCTCTGCGTTCTCTGCGCGGCAGTCGCTCATGGGGGAAACCCCCAAGACCGCGCTGCCTTGTCTCTGTGGTTCGTTTCTTGGAATAATTTATTTCTTGGAAGTCCCTTATGCAAGAGGTCTAATGAAATAGCTCTGACTCCCCATTCACAAATTCCAATTGCGGCGGAAATGGAAGAAGCCTTCTAAAAACTCTTGCAAAGCAATATTGCTATTTAACCTTTGCTTACTCCACTCTTTTGCAGCTTGTTCCAGAATTTCTGAAAAACTCGGATAGACGGGAGATAAATTTGCTAAATCTTTGACTTTAATTTTTTGGGACATTGCCAAGGCAATCAAATTAATCAACTCTCCAGCTTCTGCCCCCAATATCGAAGCTCCTAAAATTTCGCCGTTGTCTAGCACAATTAATTTACATATACCAGTGGTTTCGTCCCGAAGTTGGGCTGCTGCTACTGTTTTAAAGTATTGTCGCAAAACTAAAACTTTATCTCGATTAAAGAGGCGTTTTGCCTGTGCCTCTGTTAAACCTACTTGTGCCACCATCGGCACAGAAAACATCGCCCAAGGTATGAAGCGATAATCTACTCGTAACCTGGGGAAAAAGAGGGCATTGTTCAGAGCAATTTTTGCTTCATAATTAGCGATATTGGCAAAGTCGTAACCACCAATTACATCACCACAAGCGTAAATGCGGTGGTTAGTGGTTTGTAGTTTATCATTCACTACCAACCTACGCTGATGCCATTTCACACCTACTGTTGCCAAATTTAGAGATTCAAGATTCGGCTGTTGTCCAGTTGCTAGTAAAATCTCATCAGTTTCAATAGCTTTATCTCCTGCTTGAATCCACTTTTTATCCTCAATTAGCCTCACCTGAGTTACTGGTCTTTCAGTGAAGACGCGTACACCTTCGACTTCCAACTGTGCCTGAAGCAATATGGCTATCTCAGGGTCAATATTGGCTACAACATAAGGGTGCTTGACTACCAGCGTCACACTGCAACCAAACCGCGCTAAAGTTTGAGCAATTTCAATGCTTTGGGGAATTCCGCCGATAATTACCAAATTTTTGGGTAATGTCCCTCGCTGTAAGGATTGCCAAATATTAGATAAGGTTAGGTAGCCAGTAGCTTGCAATCCTTCAATATCTGGAATTTCTGGACGCGAACCACTGGCTAGCAAATAGGTACGGGCGCGTAATAAACGATTGTTAACAGCAAAAGCCAGTTGAGGTGAAGATTGAAATTGACCACTGCCAACGATGATATCTACCCCCGACGCGGCTAGGATGGCTGGAGAATGCTGTTCTTTGAGATTTGAGGCGACGCATTGAGCATACAGCATTGCTTCTTGCCATGCCATAGATATGTGGCATTCTTCTGAGGTATCAGTGTGTGTGGCATGAATACCAAAACTAGCGGCATCATTCAACTTCTGTGCCAGTTTACCGATTTCGGTAAGAGCATAATGATTAGTAAACCCGTAGTCTACTTTAGGTTCCACCAGGGCAACTGTAGCACGTAGTTGGATTGCAGCAAGGGCAGCGTAGTATGCAGCAAGACTGCCGCCAATAATTACAACATCGTAGTCAATAGTCATTTGTCATTTGTCATTTGTCATTGGGCATTAAGAGTGCTGAGTTAAGGAGTTAAGAATTATTCCCTAGTCCCCTAGTCCTCTACTCTCCCTCATCTCCCCCTGCCTCCCCTACTCCCCACTTCCCACTCAACGCTGTTAGTAAGCGTTGGTTATCAGACTCTTCACGTATAGAAACCCGGAAAAAGCGATCGCCTAGTTCTTTAAAACTAAGGCAATCGCGGATTAAAATCTGGTGATGCTGGAGTAATTGTTGCTGTAACTGCGAAGTAGACTGTTGAGACTCAACCAATAAAAAGTTAGCAGCACTTACTTGGGGTTGTAATCCTGGTATTTCAGCCAAACCCTCAAAGAGTTGGTTTCGTGCAGGTGGTAGCCATGCCCAGGTTTGCTGCTGAAACTCCGTATCCTGGAGTGCCGCAATTGCCGCCGCCGCCGCTAGCGTGTTTACGGGCCAAGGGTCACGCCATAGCTGCCATTTAGCTAGGCAGTCGGGGTGTGCGATCGCATATCCTAATCGCAGTCCAGGAAGACTGTAAAATTTGGTCAGCGATCGCAATACTACTAAATTTCTATATTCCTGCACCACCGGAATCAGGCTTTGTTCCTCATTAGGCAGCACAAAATCCATAAATGCCTCATCCACCACAACCAAAGCAAATTGCTCCAGGTAGGGCAAAATAGAGTCCCGTGAAAATAATTTTCCGGTTGGGTTGTGGGGATTATTCAGCAATAGCCCTTTGTCCTTTGTCAATGACAAATGACCAATGACCAATGACCAATGACCAGTGACAAATGACAAAGGACACTCCAGCACTTTAGCGTTGTACGCCTTCAGGGTTCGGTAGTAGTCGCCAAAGGCTGGAGTTATTAAAATTGTCGCGGCTAATTGGGCTAATTCCCTACCTATGAGAGTGAGTAATTCTGCGGAGCCGTTACCCGGCAGAATCCACTCAGGCGGCAATTGATGGAAGTGACTGAGAGCTAGTCTCAGTTCACTATAGTTTGGGTCTGGATAGTGCTTAAGATTACCAATTTGGGACAGTATAGCAGCGATCGCGCTATTTGGAGGCCCCAACGGGCTGATGCTAGCAGAAAAATCCAGAATAGCATCAGGGGGACAGCCAGCCAGTGCTGCTGCCCAGGCTAAATTTCCCCCGTGTGCAGGTTGCCGCATTAAAAAAGGGTTCCCGAAGACAGAACCTATGCTTTTGGGGGTGCTACCTTTTCTCTAAACAGTTTTCCTGCCGAGAAGGCAGGAACCCTCGTCGCTGGAATTTCCATTTTTTCATTTGTTTTCGGGTTGCGACCTTCGCGGGCTTTACGTTCCCGTGATTCAAAAGAGCCAAATCCCACCAATGTTACCTTATCACCAGAGGAAACCGCTTCAATGATAGTTTCCAAAGCGGCAGTTAAGACTGCATCCGCTTGTTTCTTGGTAACACTAGCTTTTTCAGCTACGGCATCAACTAATTCACCTTTGTTCATGTCAAACTCCTGAAGGTTTACTTGAGATTCTTTACGGATGCACCCTGATGCATCTGTACTGAAATCTTTGTTTGCGAAAGTACAAAAATCATCCTTTGGGAGTAGCTTTACTCAAAACGCCTGTACATCCCATCGGCTCGACTTTTCAATGAATCATTCTAAGGTGTTGTAGCCTGATGTGGATAGATGAAACCATTAATTTATATAGATTTCAGGTTTTTTTGTAATTTTAGGCTGTTGTTTCACTCAAAAACACCCCAAAAGTAGGAAAAAATACCTAGTACAAATCCCCATTGCCAAGAAAACAGGATAGTGATGAGGTAGGAGATGGTTGGTATTAGTTGGGATTAATTACCGATGGTGAAGAGTTATTGCTGAGATTAATTAATTTTTATGAAAAATAGTTTGTAGTAAGCACTTTAGTGCTTAAAAAAACAAGGACTTCAGTCCTGACTACGAACTTGCTTACCCATTCAATACGGTTCGGATAACCAAAGGAAGCTCTTGAGGAAAAAGAATTCTTAGTTAATTCTTCTCTCCCCCTGCCCCCTGCCCCCTCCCCCTGCCCCGCCTCTTCGCTGATGTTTTGGAGTAAAACCCGATTTTCTGCGGATGTTGTTATTGCCGCCATAGTTTAGTTCTTTGCAACAAATTTCGAGTACTGTACCCTTTAATATTACTGTTAAGGCTAAACGTAAGAAAGCAATATGATCGAAACGACTAATACGGGTGATAAATTATGACTCAAGCCATACCAAAACTAGTAACCTTTGAAGATTTTGCAGCATGGCGACCCGAAGGTGGAAGACATGAATTACATGATGGAGTGATTGTTGAAATGGCACAACCAGTAGGAGTCCATGAGGATATTATTGGTTTTGTAGCAAGAAAACTAACAGTAGAATTTGACCGGTTAAATTTACCTTATACAATCCCCAAAACTGCGCTCATTAAACCAACTAATTCGGAATCTGCTTATTCCCCAGATGTGCTATTACTGAATCGCCCTAATTTAGTGAATGAGCCGCGATGGAAAAAAGAATCAACTGTAAGCCTTGCAGGATCAATTTCCTTAGTAGTTGAGGTAGTTAGTACCAACTGGGATGATGACTACTACACAAAACAGGGTAAATATGAGGGTATTGGAATTCCTGAATACTGGGTTGTAGATTATCTCGGTCTAGGCGCTAAAAAGTTTACTGGGAATCCTAAACAGCCTACTATATCTATTTTTCAATTAATTGATGGTGAATACCAAGTTACTCAATATAGAGGCAATAATCGCATCGTTTCGCCTACTTTCCCGGAATTAAATTTAACAGCAGAACAGATTTTTCAAGCTGGAGGTCTACCAACGTAGCCACAACCATACTTATTGTTTTACCCTACTAAAAAATGTTAGTTAAAGAGGCGTCAAAAGTCAAAAGTCAAAATTTTTGAACCATACCGAACCTTTTACCAAATTTGTTGTATATTGAGTACAAAACCAGGTAAAACATTTTCCCCGGAAATAGTTTGAGGAAATTTTAAAACTTCCACATCTTGTCCTAGATGATAAATTTCTACTTCCTGTTTTTTTCGATTGATCAACCAACCTAGACGACAACCATTTTCGATATACTCTTGCATCTTGTTCTGAGTTTTTTTCAAGCTGTCATTAGGCGAAAGTATATCAATTACAAAATCAGGATATAAGGGAATAAATTTTTCTTTTTGTTCTTTAGTCAAAGCGTCCCAACGAGATTTTTCCACCCAAGAAACATCTGGAGAACGGTCAGCCCCTGAAGGTAAAGTAAATCCAGTTGATGAATCAAAAACTTCGCCCAATTGATTTTGATCGTTCCAGAACCATATTTGAGCGTTAATAGTAGAATTACTTTTTCCTGTTTCTCCTCCCGTAGGTGGCATTATAATCAACTCTCCTTGGGCATTGCGTTCTAATTTTAAATCGGGGTTTTCTTCACACAATTGATAAAACTGCTCTCTTGTCAGTTTAATTACAGAATTGAGGTTTAATGTAAATGCTGTCATAAGAGTATTTCCCATTTTTGTTAGCTGACTGGGCTACAAACCTATATCCATATATTTCAAGGGCTTTCTCGGCATTTACCCACTACTGTTACTTCTATTGTGATTCGGTATTTTTATTGTAGAATGACATTTAAACTTAATCCTACTAAATAAGATCCCAGACTTATTTAATAAGTCGGGGATCTGAGTTTTTGCCAGAGGTAACTTACCTGCTCATTATCTTTATTACTTGCCAGGAAGCTTTAAGCCGCGACGCTCAAGGATTTGCCGCACTTCTGGGCTGGGAGTGTAGTTATAGCCGTAGGAGGAATTCTCAGAGTCATCCATAATCTGAGGTGTGAGTAATACAATCACCTCATTACGCTGGTTGGATCTGTTTGTACTTCTAAACAGCGCACCAATAAGGGGGAGATCACCCAAAATAGGGATCTTGGAGATATTTGTCCGGTCTTGGTCTTGAATGATGCCTGACAGAATTAGTGTCTGACCATCTCGTAAGCGAATTAAGCCAGAAGTAAGGGAGCGCTGAGACACTAAAGTAATACTTCCATTTCCTGTATCTGTTGTGCCTGAAGGAGCGCTGACAGTAGGAGCAACCGATAGAGAAACGAAACCATTATCGTCAATCCGCTCAATTTTCACGTTCAAGGTTAAGCCAACGTTTTGCTTCTGAATTGTTCTTTCTGTCCTAGAACCACCAGAAGTATCCGTTGTTTGGAGAGTTATATTTCCCACTACTTCTTGAGTCAGGTTGATAAGAGCCTGCTGACCTTCTTGCACAATTAAGGTTGGGTCAGTCAAAATCTTGGCATTGCCATTTGTAACTTGAGCCTGCAAACTAGTGAGAAGACGTTTGGGGAATTGGTAAAGACTTGGCAAAGTGAATCCGGCTGTTGCACGAGTGCCTTGTGCATAACTAGCAGTTTGTCTTCCAGTTGTAGGATCAGTAGTAATTGTTACTGTGTCTGGTGTTCCTGGAGTAAAAGTTGTAAGACCAGGGGTAGTTGGATTGCTGTTTGCTGGAGAAATTGGTTGCAGGAAAGTCGCATCGCCTGGTGTGTTTTGTGTGAGTACCCCGTCTTGTATGACTCTGACGCCTGAGCCTCCATTTGGAACTGTAAAAGTACCATTTTGGCTCAAGAATGGCGTTCCTGTAAGGGGATTTGTAATAGTAGGCGTCTGAGTCACACTGTTTCTCGCTTCAGCACTAGTAGCTGGTCTGGAACCGCCGAAATTAAAAGACGCTGCACCACCATCACTGCTAAAGTAGTTGTTGCCAATCCCAAAAGAAAAGCTAGTGTTGTAGTCCTGGATGTTATTGAGATTAACATCTATAATCTTGACGTTGACTACTACTTGACGACGGCGGATATCAAGCTGAGTTAGTTGAGCCATTGCCACCTCAACTAGCCGGGGAGAGCCAATTAAGGTGACAGAATTGGTGCGCTCATCTCCTAATGCCTGTAAACCTCTCAGTAATGGGCTAGAGTCTTTAAAATCAACGCGTAGAGGTTCAACTATGTTTTCCGTTGTCGTCAGAGTTTGGGTAATAGGAGGAGATCCAGCCCCAACAGGCACAGCATTAACGCTGGTAACTTGTCGTTCGCGACTGACGGCGCTTTCTGCTCCTAAGCCGACCAAAAAATTCAGGGCCACTCCCACTGTTACCTGATTGAGTCGCAGGCTACGCATAACCATGTCACGGGTTGCATTAGGTAGTTTAGCCCCTACAAAAACTGTACGACCACTGCGATTAGCTTCTAGACCACTCAAGCGCAAGACGTAGTTAAACACATCTTGCACTGGCTCGTTTTCTATGTCTAGGGAGATTGTTTGAGAGGTTGCTTGTGCAGCGCCACCTTGCTGACCTCCAGCAGCTTGCTGACCTCCAGCAGCTTGCTCACTTCCCACGTAAGCCAGGTTCAAATTAGCGGCACGGGCAAGCAGTGACAAAACCTCACGCACCGGCGCATCTCGCAATACTAAACGGGGTACACGTTCCTGAGTTCCTAAGTCAATGATGCTAGGAGAAGCATCAGTATTAGAAATGGCGATATCTCCCACTGGTGGGGCGACGGCTCTAGGTAAGAAAGGTGGAGCCTGACTCACAGGTTGACCTGGCCCAGCAGCTTGTGCGGGTTGTCCGTCAATGGTGACTTCCGGGTTAGGAACAAGAACCCCTGGCTTTTGACCAGGTTGGGCTGGAGTCGTAGCAGGCGGTGCTGTGAAAGTTTGGGCTGTTGGCGTTGGTACTGATGCTATAGTGCCTGACGATGGGCTAAAGCTGAGTGTAATTCCATTTTGCGATCGCACCACAGGTTGACTGCTAGGTGTATTGTTACTGCCCATTACCGTCACCCGGATACTATTGGCATCAAGCTGATTAACCTCAACAGATGCAATTCCTGGTGCTGGACTATCTTGACGAAAACTCTTACCTTGTGGTAATCGTAATTGAGTATTTATAATATCTGCGACTAAAGCCTTGCCTCTTTTTGTAGTGAAAACTTGGGGGCGCGACCCGGAAGAAGTTTTCAAGGCAACATTAATTCCACCATTAACTGGATTTAACTGTACATTAGTAATTTGACTAATTTGTGCCCAAACTGGTTGAGCTGCCAAAAATACAAAAGCGGCAGTACCTAATATAAAACTATTACCGTGAAGCTGTTTCACAGTTCATTCCTCACCTTATAAAACCTTGTTTACAAATTCTGAGAAGTTGAGAAAAAGCAGTTACGAGTGAATAGTTAGGAGTTATAAATGATGATTTGTAATTCTTAACTCTTAACTCGCAATTTATAACTCCTAACTCTCCTAACTCCTAACTACTTTTTCGGAGCAGTTTTAGCTGCGGCTGCTGCTGCTATTTCTTCTGGAGTAAGTGGCATCAATACCTGTAACTGGAATGATGTATTAATCGCTGCTGGACCTACCAGCATCGGTGTTTTATCCAATTCGGATTTTGACTCTACTGGAGCCAAAGTTGATTGATAATCTTTAACTATTAACAAAGGCTGTAAACGCTCAATGTTACGAATTATCGATTGTGTTTGCTCATAAGTTCCTGTAATTTCGGCATTGATATTGCTGCGTTGCAGCTTACCGTCAACCTGTAGCCCTAGAGTTCCATCGGTAACTGGTTCTGGTTTTTGCGAAACTGGCACAAATTTCTTCAGTTTGGCTCTCACTACATTCATAGAAGTTGGAGTATTGCCAGAGTCAATTAAGCGGTTTATATCCAACAGCAATGTATCTAAGCTTTTTTCGTTTGCGAATAAACCTAAAACCTGAACTTTTTGCTGTTTTGCTTGTGCTAGCTCGTCTTTAACTTTGCCAATTTCTTTTATACTGGCTTTTTTTTGCTCAATTTGACCTTGCAATTCAGAGGTTTTGGCTTGCTGTTGCTGATAGCTTTCCAAAGCTGGCATCAGCAGGTTTAACAATATATAACCTGCTCCTGCTAAACCAATTATCCCCACTAAGATCCCAATAATTTTTGGTGTGAAGGCAATACCAAATAGCACGGGAGATGCTGGCGTTTCCTGATCGAATTCCCCACCTTGTTCGGCAAAATTTAAATCATCACTCAGCGTCATTTTGAAATGACTCCTGTTTGTTGCATACTATGAATTCGAGCCACTAGTCCCACTGTGCCTTTTTTCTCTAACTCGCGGATTAATTCCGAAGCTGGAACATCATTCATACTCGATTGGATAGTGTATTCAACTACTTGTGGCGGCTTAATTGTTACACCAGTAGCAAGTTGACTCACACCTGGAGTTAAGGGAGCATCTACTAACGTTGCCGTTACAATTCTGCTTTCTGTGGGCTTTAAGAATTGAGACTGTTGTAGACTCAATAAAAAATCATTGACATCGTTAAAAGAACGAGCCAATCCGATAATTTGTAATCCTCCAGCAGGATTGGTTGGTGGCTGCCCTGCCTCTGCCGGAATGGGTGGGGTTTGCCTGATGGTCTTAATTTGCACTGCTGCTGGAATGCGATCGCGCAAATCTTGCAGCATTGCTGACCAAGGTCGAATTTGATCAAATACAGTGACTAAAGCTTGGGTTTCCCCTTTAACTGCCTTCGTCTCGTCTTTGATTTTATTAATATTTCCTATTTCTGTATCTAACCTCTTGCTTTCTTGGTCTAGTTGTGCGATTTGACCATCTAATTCAACAATCTTCCCTTGCAACAACCACCAAGCAATTCCCAATAAAGCTGGAAGGACTACACCTACTGCAACTCCCGCATACAGTAGTGTCAAATCCCCCGTAGGAAACTTTAGGGAGATTCCTCCCGATCTCTCAGGCTTTTTTTGATATGCTGGGCGATCTTTAAGAAAGTTAACATCTAGGCTGTACATTTTGTTACACCTCCCGCATTCCTAGACCAAGTGCGATCGCCAAGCCAGAGCGTTGCACCTGTGGATATTTCTCAGTGTCAACCTCCAAGGACAAAGCCCCGATTGGATCTATTTGGGTAGTTGGCAAGCTCAATCGTTGGGTAAATAATTCATCTAGCTGTTGGAGTCCACCTCCTGGGCCAGCTAATATAATCTGTGCTACTTCCAAATTTTCACTTTGATTGAGGTAAAAATCGATGGAACGGCGCAGTTCATCAGTTAGTTCTCCCAATACTCTCAATATGCCTGCCATACCAGGATTGATTTCAGTAACCCCGGTTTTCCCTCCATCTAGAGAAGTTTGGGGAATCACCATTCCGTGTAACAGTTCCATATCTCGTGATGTGGGTAAGCTCATTGCCCTTGCTAAGGCAGTTTGCATTTGATAAGTCCCAATTGGCACTGTGCGCGAAAATTGCGGCACTCCGTTAACGATGATGGCGATTTCTGTACTGTCGAACTCTATATCAACTAGTACTGCTGCTTCTTGCGGCCCAAATTGTCGCAATTGCTCACGAATAGTTCGAATCAGAGCAAAACTGTTAATTTCTAAGACATCGATTTGTAATCCTGCCTGCTCGAATGTACTGATATATGTATCCGTTATCTCCTTACGGGTGGCAACTAGAAGTACGTGTACTTTTTCAATGCCATCTTCATCTACAAAGTACCCAAGTTTCTGATAATCTACATCAGCCTCTTCACGAGGATAGGGTAAATATAAACCTGCTTCATGGTTGAGAACCATTTCTCGCAGTTCTTTATCATCTAACTCTGCTGGCACTGGTATGATCCGAACGATGGAATCTCGTCCTGGTACACCAGTGGCAACGCGAGAAGTTTTGATTTTGCTCTCAGTTAGCGCCTGTTGGATTAATTGCGCCATTGCTGCGGGGTCGGTGATTTGACCATCGGTAACTACGCCTTCTGGAACTGCTACCGATGTAAAGGTTTCTAGCTTCAAGCCTTGACCCTGCTTGCGTAGCTGAACTACATTCACCCTTTCGGGAGCAAGTTCAATGCCGACCCCTTTTTTTGATTTGCCAAACAGACTTTTGAAGCTTTTTACCACAGTTGTGCCCGATGGACTGCTAAATTGAAAATTTAAATTTGTTGTGGGTAGAGGTGTAATATATTACGTCTCTACAGGTAATTTATTTAGCCTATAATCTCGACAATTCTGATCTAAGCTTTTCACACTGAGCAAGCGTAAAAATACTGGGAAAATGATTCAATTGCGAAAATTTAAACAACTTATTGCTTTGGCACTACTTGGCCTATTAACTAGTTGGATTGTAAGTTGCAGCACAAGTAATGTTGGTACAGGTACAAAACAGGCTACTTCAGGGGCGGCAACTATTGAGTTTTGGACGATGCAACTCCAACCTCAATTTACCGACTACTTCAAAAACCTAATTGCGAATTTTGAATCGCAAAATCCGGGTATAAAGATTAACTGGGTTGATGTACCCTGGGCGGCGATGGAGAACAAAATTTTAACAGCTGTCTCAGCAAAAACGCCACCTGATGTAGTTAACCTAAATCCGGGTTTTGCTTCCCAACTTGCCGGGCGAAATGCCTGGTTAGATTTAGATGCAAAAGTCACAAACGATGTACGTTCCTCCTATCTACCGAATATCTGGGAATCTTGTACGCTTAATGGCAAGAGTTTTGGGATTCCCTGGTATCTCACCACACGGCTAACCATTTATAACACCGATTTATTAAAACAGGCAGGTATCAATAAACCGCCTGCAACCTACGCAGAATTGGCACAAGCAGCGCAACAAATTAAAGATAAAACTGGTAAATATGCCTTTTTTGTAACTTTCGTACCGCAAGATTCTGGTGAAGTGCTGGAATCTTTCGTGCAAATGGGTGTCACTTTAATAGATGCTCAAGGGAAAGCCGCGTTTAATTCAGCACCAGGTAAGGCAGCGTTTCAGTATTGGGTAGACTTGTATAAAAAAGGCTTACTTCCTAAAGAAGCTTTGACCCAAGGACATCGCCACGCGATCGATTTATACCAATCTGGAGAGACTGCGTTTCTAGCTTCTGGTCCAGAGTTTCTGAAAACGATCGCTAATAATGCCCCGAAAATTTCTGAAGCTACAGGAATAGCACCTCAACTCACTGGTGACACAGGGAAAAAAAATGTCGCGGTGATGAATATGGTTATTCCCCGCAATAGCAAACAACCGGATGCTTCTGTTAAGTTTGCTTTATTTGTCACCAATGACGAAAATCAGTTAGCCTTTGCTAAAGCTGCAAATGTCTTACCTTCTACAATCAAAGCATTATCTGATAGTTACTTTAAAGATGTTCCAGCTAATGCTTCAATAATAGAAAAAGCGCGAGTTATGAGTGCTAAAGAATTGCAACACGCAGAAAGCTTAACACCTACCTTGAAGGATTTCAACAAACTGCAAAAGGCGGTTTACGAAAACTTGCAAGCAGCAATGTTAGGGCAGAAGACTGTAGATAAAGCTGTAGAAGATGCGGCGCAGGAGTGGGATCAAAGGTAGAGTTAGGAGACAAATGAAAAATAGCTAAATATAAGAATTTTGGGGCGGAAAATGGATGTAGGACTTATTAGACCTCTTGCATAAATTAACCAAGGTTTTACCCCACCCTAACCCTCCCCTTTATACAGCACTTCCGGCGGCTATGAGGTACATCCTCAAAGCTGAAAGCTATGATAGGAGAGGGAGGGGCAAGAGGAAAACTGTATTGCATAATAGCCGGAAGCGCTGTAAGGCTACGGTGTACACCGTAGCCTTATAAAGGGGAGGGAACTAAATTTACTGTTTCTCCCAATACATCGGGGGGATTAAGGGGGGTAATTCTACTTGTGTGTACACCGTAGCCTTAGCAAGGGGAGTTGAGGGTGGGGTATTAGGGACTTTTGCAAGAGGTCTATTGCGAAAGGGTGTCTTGGACAAACTATGCTTGCAACACAAAATCAGATGCCGTGAGGTTTGGCGCACCAGTTAGAGTCGCAAATAGACCACCGCTACCAAAACCAGCCGCGCTGCCCTTTTGGTTGTAGAACAACTGCCCATTCACAGAATCGTAGACAATTTTTGCTGTGCTAGTCCCTGCCAAATTAGTGACTTCAAAATCACTCTTGTTACAAAAACCATTTCCCGCAGCAGAGGTAATAGCGCTAAATATAGTTTTATCCAGTACAATCTTGTCACCTTCAGAACTGTTGAAGTCCGTAATGGTATCTACACCAACAGCATTGGTATTGTAAAGGAAGCTGTCAGCACTCGCACCACCGACAAGAGTATCATTGCCAGCACCACCGATGAGAGTATCATTGCCAGATTCACGTTAAATTACTTGTGTGAGTGATGATACACCAACACCTGTCTTAAGCCGCTTCTCTACCAAACGCACTCGCGTTTGCGTCTACATGAATTGCTGCTACAGCTTGAAGATGCGCCTAAATCCTGTAGGCGCATCTTCAAAAATAAATGGTATCAGTCTCTCAACTTTGAACATTTGCTGCAAATGCTCTTACATATATAAGAAAGGCTTAAGTATTTGCAGGAAATATATAATCATTTGCTGCAATTACTTTAATCTTTGTAACAAATACTCTTACATGTATAAGAAAGGCTTAAGTCTTTGCAAGAAATGTATAATCATTTGCTGCAATTACTTTAACCTTTGTAACAAATACTCTTACATGTATAAGAAAGGCTTAAGTCTTTGCAACAATCATTGTAGTGAAATTATAGATATAGCTTTTGCTAAAAAATCGCCTACTAAATAAAGGGAACCACACACAATTATTAAATCGTCTGTGGTAGCGGTTGAGGTTGCAGTCTCTAGTGCTGTGAATAAATCTGGATGGATTTGGCGATCGCTTAATTCGGGACAAATGCTGTAAGCTAGGTTTGCTAAGTAGTCTAAATCAGCAGAAGTTCTACCTGCCCAAGATTCTATTGGTATTGGTACTAAAAAAAGGCGATCGCCTGGCCGCAGTAAGGCGGTAAAAATATCAGCATGATCCTTATCAGAAAACATTCCCATAATCCAATTGACTGGCTCATGGTTAACTGCGTCTAAGCTATCGACATACTGGCGAAGAACTTCGGCAGCTGCGGTATTATGAGCGCCATCAAGTAATAATTTATGGTTTTTCCAAGTAACCCATTGCATCCGCCCGGGCCACTTAGTTTTTGCCATACCCTTAGTTATGGCTTCTTCAGAAATCTGCCAACCCTGTTCTTGGAGAATTTCTAAAGCTGCTATTGCCAAAGCTGAATTTGCTAATTGAATTTGTCCCGCTAATGGCAAAGGGTATTTAATTAACTTTGAATTTTGAATATTTTGATATTCTGCCCATCCTGTAGAGATTTGACGAGCGGGTTGAGGCAGAAAAATCGGGCATTGTAATTCTAAAGCACGCGATCGCACAACTTTCTCTGCCTGTGGTGGCAATGCTCCAACCACAACGGGACATCCAGGTTTGAGGATACCAGCTTTTTCTCTAGCAATGTCAGCAACAGTAGGGCCAAGTTGCTGCCAGTGTTCTCGGCTGATGGAAGTGATGATCGTAATGAGGGGTTCTAGACAAACATTAGTAGCATCTAAGCGCCCTCCTAGTCCGACTTCTATCACAGCCACATCAACTTGCTGCTGGGCAAAATATAACCAAGCAGCCGCCGTAATTACTTCAAACTGAGTTGCCGATTCGTCTTCAGGGCAAATTGCAGCTTGGACTTTTTCTAATAATTGCCCTAATTCCTCAGAGGAAATTGGCTGTTCATTCAAACAAATACGTTCTGTCCAATCGACTAAATGGGGTGAAGTATAACGTCCTGTACGATAACCAGCCTCAGTAAGTACTGAGGAAAGATAGGCACAGACTGAACCTTTACCATTAGTGCCAGCAACATGAATTACCGGGACTTGGTGATGAGGATTACCAAGGTTTGCTAAAAGGTTGAGGATGCGATCGAGTCCCAGATGGACGCCAAACCGTTGCAGGGGTTGTATTACAGAATCGATGTTCAAGGAAGGGAGTGGGGAGTGGGGAGTGGGGGGATGAGGGAGATAAGAGAGATAAGGGAGAAATAACCAATGCCCAATCCCTAATGCCCAATGCCCCATGCCCCATTAATGAATTTAAGCTTCTCTATCCAAAAAGCCTTGAATTTGTCTTAAAGCCGCAGCGCCAATATTAAAAACTGCCCAGCTAGCAGCAATGACAACTGGTGCTAAAACGATCGCTATACGGTAATCGATATCCATATCTAGAACCCCTCTCTTAAGTAGAAATTAAAGTTTTGTCAACTGCTCTCATTTTTATTTTTAGCTGAAGTGGGCAACTTTTCCAAGTAGATATGTAAAGAATGATTAAATTATTGGGAATTGGGCATTGGGAATTAGTTATTTTTTGCCTGCTTCCCCTGCTCTCTCATCTCCCTCATCCCCCCACTCCCCATTCCCTAAACCTTGCTAAAACCAATATCAGTACCCTTACCAGCATGAACTAAAGCTAATTTTTGGTAACGTTTAGCGTGTTCAATCAGTTCTGCGGCTTCAGCCTCTGTTACTTGGCGTAATATTTTGCCAGGAATACCGACAACTAGGGACAAAGGCGGTATATTTTTAGTTACCACTGCACCAGCACCGATAATGCTACCAGCGCCCACTCTTACCCCGTCCAAAATCACTGCGCCTATGCCAATCAAACTTCCACGCTCAATGTAAGCGGAATGTATCACAGCGCGATGTCCTACAGTGACATGATCTTCTAAAATTGTGGGAAAACCAGGATCGCCATGTAAAATTGCACCATCCTGAATATTTGTGCATTCGCCAATTTCAATGCGTTCCACATCTCCCCTAACCACTGCTCCATACCAAATGCTTACACCTGCTGCTATATTTACCGAACCCATAACAGCAGCGTTGGCTGCGATGAAGGCAGCTTGAGAAAAATCAGGAGATGTCCAGTAAGAAGCGGTAGACACGATAGAATATGAATATGGTACCCAGGAACACTGGAGAAACTCCAACCTTTGAGGCTGGTTGCACAACTAGGATATCACAGCGTCAAGCCTCTACAGTGAGGAAAACACTAGTGAGCATTGTTGCTGCTGCAACTCCGTGTCTGTGCAACAGTGACCAAGTAACCCAAAGTGGTGGAGCCAAAGTGTATAATACAATACACTAGTGCTGGTGAAGACAAAATTATGTTTGTACGCACTTCATGATGAATCCAGGCTTGCAGTACCCGATGTTTGGGCCTGAAATACAGTGTCCCCATTGTCGCCAGACTATTCCGGCGCTGACATTAACAGATACCTATTTGTGTACGCGTCATGGCGCGTTTGAAGCTAATCCTAAAAATGGAGAGTTAATCCATTTGCAATCGGGGCGTCATTGGCGGAGGTGGAATAATGAATGGTATAGACAGCATACTCATCCCGATGGTATTCGCTTTGAAATTCACGAAGCATTAGATAAGCTCTATACCCAAGGCTTTCGAGCAACAAGAGTAATTATTGCTCGACGCTATCAGGAATTAATGAGTGGCTACTTGGAACGCAGCACACCTTGGCGTTCTGGACAACCAGAAGCTAGTGCTACGCGTTTATACGGCTTACCTGTGGAGTTTAGTCCCGACGCCTCAGATGATCCCTGTTGGGAAGTAATTAATTTTGACTTGGAAAAAGAACCTGGCGTCCCTGTACGCTACCCTTATTTCAGGTTGTTTGAGTAATGGTCATTTGTTATTAGTCATTTGTCCTTTGTTAATTCACTAATGACAAATGACTAATGACTAAGGACTAAGGACTAATTATGCACCACGCTTCTATTCGGACTGCCAATATTCATCGAGCGATCGCCTTCTACGAACACTTAGGGTTTACAATCTCAGAACGCTTTACTACAGGCTACACCCTAGCTTGTTGGATGGAAGGATTGGGCGGCAGAATTGAACTGATCCAAATTCCCGAACCAAAACCAGCCCCAGATGCCTTTACTGACGAGCATTATGTGGGGTATTATCATCTATCGTTCGATTTAACTGAAATTACACCAGATTTACCTAGCTGGTTGACAAATTTACAAGAGCGTGTATTGCTAGCATCTGAGAGTCAACCCGAAGAATTACAACCGTTGAAAGTACTTTTAGAACCTACACAACAGCAAATAGGCGATCGCATTTACGAAGTGGCTTTCATCGCCGATACCGATGGCTTACCTCTGGAATTCATTCGGATTCTGGCAAAAATCCCATAATTTAGCTTTTTTATCACCTTTATTGCTAATATATTGTTTTTCTGTATTGTTACTGAGGCTACAGATTTTTTGGACAGATTAAACTTATCGTCACTTTCCAAAATAACTATCTAATTTAATTTACATAATCTGCTAAATACATGTATGGATTTTCCAGATTTTATAAATATCCTTTGCCATTATTATTTTTAAGCTTATGGCTAGTAGCGGTTTTTTTGTTAAGCAATAAACCTGCTCATGGCCAACATGCAGCCATATTTAACAAAGAAAAATATCAATCAACCTTGCTAGTAAAAAGAATAATGCCCTCAACACTGACACAAAATGTCCGTAAGACAGTGCTGGAAAATGGTCTAACTGTCCTGACAAAGGAAGTGCATACTGCGCCAGTAGTGACGGTGCAGGTATGGTACAAGGTTGGCTCACGGAACGAAGAACCGGGCGTGAATGGCATTGCCCATCAGTTGGAACACATGATGTTTAAAGGTACACTAAACCGTCCAATTCAATTTGGCCGTTTGTTTAGTGCTTTAGGTAGTGATTCCAATGCTTTCACCAGCTACGATCAAACTGCATATTACGGTACTGTGGAACGAAACAAGCTAAAAGCGCTCTTAGTGCTGGAAGCAGACAGGATGCAAAATTCCCAGATTGAGCCAGAACAATTGGCGAATGAGAAGCGGGTAGTAATTTCCGAGTTGCAGGGTTACGAAAATAGCCCTGAATATCGCCTCAACCGCGCCGTCATGCAGGCGGTGTTTCCCAATCATGCTTATGGGTTGCCTGTAGGTGGCACAAAAGCTGATGTCGAGAAATTTGAGATTGAGCAGGTAGAAAAATATTACCGCAATTTTTACAGTCCCGATAATGCCGTCTTAGTAATTGTTGGAGATTTTCAAACTGCCAATACCCTGGAAATAGTTAAAGAGGCATTTGGCAAACTACCCAGGAGGCAGGGGGCAGGAGTTATTTCTCCCTCATCCCCCTCATCCCCCTCATCCCCCTCATCCCCCATAATATTGCGAGAACCGGGAGCAGGGCGGCTGTTACAAGTTGTGTATCCGCTACCGGATGCAAATCAACCAGATGTGCCTGCGCTAGATGTGATGGATTACATCTTGACTGAGGGACGGAATTCTAGACTTTATCAGGCATTGGTGGAATCAGGTTTAGCTAGTGAGGTTACAGCCTCCGTTACCAGTTTGCGAGAATCTGGCTGGTATGAGGTGTTAGTGACGGCTGGTTCTAAACAAGATTTGAAAAAAATTGACTCAGCGTTGAGTAGCGCGATCGCTAATGTAGCAGAAAAAGGCGTAACCTCTGAAGAAGTAGAACGAGCCAAAACTCAATTAACAGCAGATGTAATTTTGAGTAACCGTGATATCACTTCTCAAGCAATGCGCTTGGGCACTGATGAGACAACTGTTGGTGATTATCGCTACACAGACCGCTATTTGGCTGCTGTCCGTCTGGTGAAGCCGACGGATATTGTCACTGTAATTAACAAATACCTGAAAAAAGAAGCCAGGACAGTAGGCTTTTTTGAACCAACCCAGAAGCAGATAACAGAAGGTGGTGATAAACCAGACTCAGCCCAAACTACAGAGAATTTCTCTCCTGGCGTACCTGTGCTTCCTTCTGAGGTGATGAAGTATTTACCGCCTGTCGATTTGGCTACAGATGCAATCGCCCAAGTATTACCACAGGAATTCAAATTTACTAATGGACTGCGGTTATTACTGTTACCCGATCATAGTACTCCCACCGTTACCTTGAGCGGTCACATTCAAGCCGGGACGGAATTTGATTCTGAGAATAAAGCTGGACTGGCTGCTTTTGTGGCAGACAATTTGCTAAATGGCACTAAGAGCAAAGATGACTTAACTATTGCCAAACTCTTGGCAGAACGAGGGGCGAGTTTAGACTTTCACTCTTACCGCGAAGGTGTGCATATCGAAGGTGATAGTTTAGCTCTTGATTTGCCGATACTCCTTGAGATATTGGCGGATGTTGTGAAAAATAGTACCTTTCCAGCCAAAGAGTTAGAACTGCATCGCCAACAAACTTTAACTGACTTACAACATGAATTAGATGAGCCATCAGAAGTAGCCCGAAAAATATTTGTTCAGTCCATTTACCCGAAACAACATCCCTTACATACTTTTCCCACTGAGGAGAGTTTACAGCAGATTCAGCGCCAAGATGTGATTGATTTCAAAGCTAAACATTATCGTCCAGATACCATAGTGTTGGCGCTGGTGGGAGATTTTGATCTAGACAAAGTGCGATCGCTGATTAAAAATGAGTTTGGTAACTGGGAAGTTAGCGGGCAAGCACCGACATTAAAATATCCTCCGGTGTTAATGCCACAGAAAATATTCAGTGTCAACCCAGTTTTACCAGGTAAAGCCCAAGCTGTGACATATATGGGTTACACAGGTATTAACCGTTACGATCCTCGGTTTCACGCAGCCTTAGTATTGAACCAGATTTTGGGAGGCGATACCTTATCTAGTAGACTAGGTGCAGAAGTGCGCGATCGCCAAGGTTTGAGCTATGGAATTTATAGCTCCTTCCAAGCCGGGAAGAATGCAGGCACATTTTTGATAGAAATGCAAACTAGTCCTGAAGATAGCAGAAAAGCGATCGCTAGCACCCGCCAAATACTACAGCAAATCCATCAACAAGGCGTTACCGCGCTGGAAGTAGAAGCAGCTAAACGCACCCTCATCAGTAACTACAATGTTTCCCTGGCAAACCCAGAGGAATTGACAGATAGAATTCTGATGAATGAGGTGTATGGACTAGATAAAGGAGAATTGCACTCCTTCACTGACAAAATCCATAAAGTCAGCCTTACCCAAGTTAATCAAGCGGCTCGTGAGTTACTCCACCCAGATCAAATCGTAGTTGTTACTGCTGGGCCATCTGTGTTAGCAGAAAAAAGCATTAGGTAGTAGAATGTCCAAGCTATGAGGGTTTGTAGTAAGAATTTTAGTGCTTAAAAAACAAGAACTAAAGTCCTTACTACGAACTTGCTTACCCATCAATTTAAATTTGACCAGTAGTAGAGATGGGCATTAGACATGGATAATATAAAGAATGGGTAAGTAGTTTTCTCGCTACCTATTAATAGCATTGCCTTTTGAGAACTAGTGATGAAAATTTACAACCATTTTTACAAAATTTTAATTACATCTCTTAATTTACCAGCTTCTATTTTGCTGCAAATTTTACGGCGCAGCTACGTGATATTAACGCTATTCATAAGCCTAAATTTCATCGCTGCTTAGGAGTAGCCGAACGTGTTATTATATACGTTAGCTACGTTAGCGGCTAAACTGGAAGAATCCCTATCAGGGATTAAAATAACTTAAATTATAGATATTATTTCTCAAGTAATCTAGAGAAAGCATTGATACTTCAGCCTTAGAGCCACCAGTAATTATTCATTTCCTATGAACATTTTCAGTAACTTACTTCCTCAAGCAACTCAGCCTGGAACATCGAAAAAGCAACGCCGAGGAATTGAAATTAAATCGCCGCGTGAAATTGAAATCATGCGGCAATCAGCCATAATTGTGGCAACTGTTCTAAAAGAAATTTCCGAGCTAGTAAAGCCAGGAATGACCACGGCTGATTTGGATGCTTATGCAGAAAAACGTATCCGCGAAATGGGTGCAACACCGAGTTTTAAAGGATATCACGGATTTCCAGGTTCTATTTGCTCCAGTATTAACAATGAAGCAGTGCATGGTATTCCTAGTCCTAAGAAAGTGATTCGGGTGGGGGATGTATTAAAAGTAGATACGGGTGCTTATTACCAAGGTTTTCATGGTGATTCTTGCATTTCAATTGCTGTTGGTGAAGTGACGCAAGAAGCTGCTAAATTAATTCGCGTAGCAGAAGAAGCTTTATATAAGGGGATTGAGCAAGTTAAGGCTGGTGTATACCTGCTTGACTTAGCTGGAGCAATTGAAGATCATGTGAAATCTAACGGTTTTAGTATAGTCGAAGAATTCACTGGACACGGTGTCGGGCGTAACTTACACGAAGAACCTTCAGTATTTAACTACCGTACTCGCGAGATGCCAAATGTTAAACTCCGGGCGGGGATGACGCTGGCAATTGAGCCAATTTTAAATGCGGGTTCTAGACACACTCGGACATTATCTGACCGTTGGACAGCAGTCACTGTGGATAATTCTTTGTCGGCTCAGTTTGAGCATACAGTTTTGGTAACAGACACTGGTTATGAGATTTTGACTGACCGTTCTAAGCTGTAATTGTTAGTGTTTGTAGTAAGCACTTCAGTGCTTAGAAAACAAGAACTAAAGTCCTTACTACGAACTTACTTGCCCATCAATAGAAACTTGACACTCATCTGAGCGATAAACGCTATATTTATCTGATCGCCGCATAGTTAGTTTTATAAATAGGAAGCGTTTCTTTAGCTTGTATGTAGACAGACGTATTCTCTGGAATCGCTTCTAATAAATTGATTGCTTGCTCCCATTTATTTTGTGCTTGCTGCCGAATTAGTAGCGAGTAAGGTGAATTTTTTACAAATAAATTAGCTTCTATTGCTAGCTTTTGGGCTGATTCTAAGTTTGCTGAGGCTTGCTTTTCAACTAATACTCTTTGAGTGATAGATTTATAGTTTATTTGATAGTAAGCCAATTTCTTATTTGCTCGATCAGAAACTGATGTTTCATTAGGAATACTATCTAACAAGATTATTGCCTGATGCCATTTGTTTTCTGCTTGTTGCCAAACTTTTAAAGGATGCGGTGGTTTTTGAAGTAAAGAAGCAGCCTCCATACCAAGTTTTTGAGCAGATTTAAACTTTGCGATCGCACTTTCTTCTTGAGCTGAACTTAGACTTTGCTCTTTAATTTTCCAAGCACCAAAACCCAAGATTAGTAAAATTGAGGCTATGAACAAAGCCGAACGTGCTATTTTTTGTGTCGAAAACTTTGGTACTATTTCTAGATGCTGGCTAATAATTGGTTCTTTACTACTTTCCTGTTCAATCTTTTTTAGGGCTTGTTCTGCCTGTTCTCTTAAAGTATCACCCTGAATAATTAAAGCAGCAATTTGTTCTTGTAAATAATCACAATCATTGAGAATATCTGTTAATTCTTTAAATTTACCATCGCTCGATATAATTAATTCGTGGTCATCATCTAACCACTCTAAGGCGAAACCAGATTTTCCGCAGAAAGCAGATACAGCTAATAAAATATTTAATAAACTACGGCTATTTTTAATTGTATTAAAAACATAATTTAACTTCTGTTGCAGTTCTAATAATTCATTTTGATAACTGCTGATTTTTTGAATTTGACGCTCTAAAAGATTAAAGTTTTCAAAAAGTAAGTTGTTTTTTAAATTATCAGCAATAATCTGAAATTTGGTGCGTATGCTTAGATGATTAATATCAGAATTCAATTGATTTACAAACGGAATATCACTGAGAATATCAGTAGCTATTGCCTGCAAAAAATAACCCCATTCAATCCAGCCATCAATTTTTAATTGTAATTCAGTTAATGAAAGTTGAGTTTTTGAGTGGCTAAATTTTCCTGCGATCGCAGGATCTACTAATTCCACACTAGGTAGAAACAAACTAGCCACAGTAACTATTCGAGGAAGTGTAGCGATCGCAGAACCTTTGATATTCTCAAATTTCAATTCCTGAACAATTAATTTCTTAATATTCCGTAGTTGTTCCTGAGCATTATTGATCAGGATAATTTGCTCCATGATTTGATTAGAATCGCCAATAGTCAGTTTTAGGCTCTGAATCAGTGTTGGTAATTCACTAACAAGTATTTCTAGGTTAGCCATAAATACCCCTTGGGGATTTGTTGAAAGTTTATGCGAAACAATTAAAATGGCTTGAGTAAGAACGTAACCACGCCTGTTGCATCTGAGCATCCTAGTTGAGTGGCAAATCTCACGAGCTATAAAACGTATAGTTCCCGCAAATCCTGCTAAAGTAACAACTTAAGTTTAAAAATCCCAGAGAAAGCCAAAACTAGCCATTCACTAACCTATGAATGAAGTTGATTTAGCATTTACCCCAGCGCTTGAGTTGGCGCAATTAATTCGTCGCCGGGAAGTATCACCGCTAGAGTTAGTGGAAATATATTTAGAACGGATTGGGCAGTTAAATCCTCAATTAGGAAGCTATTTTACGGTAACGGCAGAATTAGCGAAGGCAGATGCCAAAGCCAAAACAGAATTATTGACAACTACTTCCGAACTACCGCCGTTTTTTGGTGTGCCGATTTCCATTAAAGACCTCAATGCTGTAGCAGGTGTTACCTGTACTTATGGAAATCCAGCATTACTGAACAATATCCCTAATTATGATGATGGGGTTGTGACGAGGATTAAGAAAGCTGGGTTTACTATTCTCGGTAAAACAGCCACTTCCGAATTAGGTTCGTTTCCATACAGTGAACCTATGGGTTTTCCCCCAGCCAGAAATCCGTGGAATTTAGAATACACCCCTGGCGGTTCCAGTGGTGGGGCGGCGGCGGCGGTAGCAGGGGGATTGTGTGCGATCGCTCAAGGTTCTGATGGCGGTGGCTCAATTCGGGGGCCTGCGGCTTGTTGTGGTTTGGTGGGAATTAAGCCATCCAGGGGCAGGGTGAGTAAAGCACCCGTAGGTGAACGCCTCGCTGGAATTGCCGTCAACGGCCCAATCGCCCGGACTGTGGCTGATGCTGCTGCCCTTTTGGATACTATATCTGGCTATATAACAGGCGATCCTTACTGGTTGCCAGATCCCGAACCATCATTTCTCACCGCCACTCAGACAAAACTTGGTGCTTTGCGAATTGCTTTTGACACTAGTATTTCTCCTTTGGGAGAAGCTGATGCTAACTGTCAGCAAGGTGTCCGCCAAACAGTTGAGTTATTAGAACAACTCGGCCACCACGTTGAACAGAAATCTCCAGATTTTAGTGGTTTAGTTGAACCATTTCAAATCGTCTGGCAAGCTGGGGTAGCTGCATCAGGACTTCCTGTTGAAGCCATGCAGCCAGTGAATCGCTGGTTATTTGCCCGCACAGGTTCTGTCGCTGAGTATTTGCAAGCAGTTTCTCAAATGCAGGTAGTGGCACGGCAAATTGTGGCGTTTTTTGATACCGTGGATGTGCTGGTATTGCCAGTTTATTTACATTCACCTATCCGCGTTGGGGAGTGGGCTTCTCTGAGTCCAGAAGAGACATTCCAAAATATTATTGAGTGGGTTGCCCCTTGTCCCCCTGCGAATGCAACTGGACAACCTGCGATCGCAATTCCTGTAGGTTTTGATAGTAATGGTTTGCCCATGAGTGTGCAGCTAATTGGTAAACCTGCTGCTGAGGCTACACTGATCAGCCTAGCAGCACAATTAGAAGCAGCTAAGCCTTGGATTCATCATCGTCCAGCCTTTGTAATATAGGGCTAATCATGCAGGCATCCCTAGAACAACTTTCACAAATAATTGTGTTTGTAGGTTTAGAAACACCAGAAAAGATAAGTTTGCAACCTCATACTCAGGTGCAACGGTGAGATTATTCTGCATGAGGACGATGTATTACCCGCAAAACTCTATGCTGTTGTTAGTGGAGGAATTCAAGTTAGCAAAATAGCAACAACGGGTAAAGAAACGATTCTCCGTGCCTTAGCTGCTGGGGAAATTTTTGCGGCTCCTGCTTTGTTGGGAAAAATTTGTTTGCACAGACGATAAACCTGCTGTTTTTTTAATATTTAATTAATTCTCAAAAATGCCTTTTACTTATAAACGCACGGTTCGTTTTCAAGATACTGATGCTGCTGGGATAGTTTATTTTGCTAATGTTTTGGGTATTTGCCATGAAGCTTATGAAGAATCTCTAGAAGCATCAAGTATTAATCTCAAAGATTTTTTTACTAATCCATCTGTAGCTTTCCCCATTGTTCATGCTAACGTCGATTTTTTGCGCCCTATGTTTGGCGGGGACAAGTTGCTAATTAGTTTAATTCCTCAAAAAATAGGTGGTGATAAGTTTGAAATTACTTACGAAATTACAGTGGCTGAGGTGGTGGTTGCTAAGGCTATTACTAGGCATGTTTGTATTGATGCAAGTAGTAGAAGTAAGCAGGAATTACCTTATGAGATTATTCAGTGGTTGGAAACGAACCGCCCAGACGCAGAGAGAAGAAAGTCTAGAGAGATTATGTGATGGGGTTTTGCAGGAATTCTCTGGCTATTTGTTGTAATTGTTGGCGGTTAATTTTACCTTGGGAATTGCGAGGTAAGTTCTGCTGGGGAATCCAATATTTTGGAATTTTAAATTTGCTGAGTTTGTCTTTGAGTAGGGTTTGGATTTTTAAGGCAGAGGTATTTGGTTTTTTGGGAATGTAAATTGCTGTTAAGGCTTCTCCCCAATGTTGATCTGGGATGCCGATGACACAAATATCGGCAACCATTTGAGTTGCTTGTATAGCCGATTCAATCTCTGCTGGGTAAATATTTTCTCCACCTGTAATAATTTTGTCGCTGTTACGTCCGACAATATTTAAATGACCTTGCTCGTCTAAAAAGCCTAAATCATCTACTTGGAAATCAGCTTGATTTTCTCTGGTTATAGGATAGTAGCCAAGGGCTAAAGATTGAGCCTGAATGGTGATATTTCCGATTTGATTGGAATTTAAAATCTCGCCTTGCTGATTGCGAATAGTTACTTTTGCATGGGGAAGAATTTGACCACTGCTAATTTTACCATTGAGAAAATCATCTGGTTTGAGGGTAGCAATTTGAGAGGCGGTTTCTGTCATACCATAAGTAGGTGCTAACCGAATGCGATGAAATCTAGCTTTTTCTAGTAGTTCGTTCCATGCTGGCGCACCTCCCAGAAGTACAGTATTAAATTGGGTTAGCCATTCAGTTAATTCTAAGTTTTGTAAGAGTCTTTGTAACTGCGTTGGTACTAAAGATATTAAAAATTCTGATTTTTTAATATTGGATATTTTACCCGTTTCTACTGCTTTGAATGGCAGAATAGCCAGTTTGCCTCCGGTGGTGAAAGAGCGCATAAATTGCATTAAACCGCTAACGTGATAAAGCGGTAATACACAAAAAGAATTGACTTGTTTTAGTTGAAAGTATTCTGTAAATCCTTTTACAGATGCTATCAGGGTTTCCCAAGTATGGATGGCAAATTTAATCTGCCCCGATGAACCACCTGTAGGAATCAGAATGAGTGGGGAGTGGGGAGTAGGGAGTGGAGAGTGGGGGGATGAGGGAGATATGATAGTAATTTCTTTGCAATTCCGATTTCCTATTCCCCATTCCCGATTCTCCATTCCCCAAATAATGTCTGGTTTTACTAAATCAAAAACTTGCTGCCATTCTTGTGTTCCGCAGTCGGGGTTACAAAGAAAAACTGGACAATTAGCTGCACAAGCGGCAATGAAACTTGCTAAAAACCGCACTGGTTCGCGTTCCGCTAAAATGATTTTTGGTGGTATTCTATACGCTGATAATTGTGTTAGTTGTAAATATAATTCTTGAGCTATTTGATTAAATTGACGGCTGTTATAACCGATAAGCCAATCATTTTCAGCCAGGTTATTAAGACAGTCTAAAGGTTGTTCCATAGACTTTGAAGCCACGTTTCTTCTTGTTCAAAAAAATGGTCAATGCCAAAACCAACTGCCCTATTGTTTTGGGATAATTCCGCCGCTAGCCGGAGTGCTGCAAGTCTACCGATCGCAGTTTCAAATACTGATGAAAATACAGTATCAATTTTATGCTGGTGGCAAAAGTTTCTCAGACGAGATGGCGATCCAACTATTCCAGGCTTAATCACAAAAATCCCTCGCCAACCCTGTTGATGACAGGCGGTGAGTTGCCTAAGTGTGGCGACAGATTCATCTAAAGCGATCGCAGTTTGATAACTCAGACTCAATTCCAACATTCCCTGAAATTGTTCAACGGGTAACGGTTGTTCGATAAATTCAATTTCTAAAGATAATTCTGCATTCGCCTTGAGATTGTCGCAAGTCCGCAGCCATAAGTTAGCCTCTTCATAACTGAGTCCAGCGTTAGCATCTAATCGCAGTTTGGTAAAAGCTGGTAAGGTTTGTATCAGCGACTCCAAAATTTCTAGTTCATCAGCGATCGCATACACACCAATTTTCCACTTAAATGTGTGATATCCCTTCTCCCACAACGTTTCCCATTGATTTAAAGCCGCTTCTCCGGCTGGTAATAAAGCACTGAAAAAGAGTGAATTAGAAGTAGAGACGCGATTAATCGCGTCTCTACAGGAATTAAGAGTTATAAAATTATCTCCCTTATCCCCCCCACTCCCCATCTCCCACCCTGACTCAAAGCCAAATTGACAAGCAGGTAACTCATCTGGGATTGAGAAAATTATCTCGTCTGTGATTTCTCTTGGGAGTTGGCGACAAAAATCTAAGGCTTGTTCTAGGGTTTCGGAACCAAACCAGCTAATGGGGGCAATTTCTCCCCAGCCGACTTTACCTGATTCATCGGTAAGCCGGAGGATAATACCTTCACGAATATCCCAAGTACCATGATTGGTAGTCAGTGTTTGCACAAATCTTCGCTGATAAGGACGAAATTCAAATCTGTAGTCATTAGTCATTCTCCCTCTGGCCCAATGCCTAATGTCCAATGCCCAATTAAAGCATAAATCCCAGTCCAAGCAGCAAGCAAGCCCAGAAATGCACGGCTACGGCGATGAATTTACAATTACTAACTTCGTCTGGCTGGTTGTGATTTTCTTGGACATGGCGGCATAATTTGACAGCAAACGGTAAACTTACCCAACTCAATAACGTCCAAGCTGGAGAAATTCCCAATAGCACAAATAGCAAGGTGAGGGGATAAATACTAGCAGTAAACCAAACTAGGAGTTGGGCCCCTTTCGCTGTTCCTAGACGCACAATAGGCGATCGCTTGCCTGCGGCTATGTCATCCTTAACTTGGTGAAAGTGTGAGCAAAACAAAATTAAGGTTGTGGCAATCCCGACAATGACTGAGACTGCTAAACTTGTCATTGACCAAGTTTGGGTTTGGCTGTAGTATGCTGCCTCCACTGCCAAGGGCCCAAAGGCAAAAAAGCAAAGAATCTCGCCTAAACCCTGATATCCTAAGCGAAAGGGAGGCCCTTGGTACATATAGCCTAAACCACAGCATAGTAAAATTATGCCGATAACAGTTAGGTCTTGTTGCCAAAAGGCGATCGCTAGTATGCCCAGCAACCCCAAACCTAAACACAAATTTCCTATCCAAAATATTAATGGCTTATTGTCTGTTAAGTTAACCAGAGAATGGTGCTTATTTTGATCGATACCTGTTTCGGAATCAAAGACATCATTACTGATATTTTCCCAGGCGAGAATTAAGATTGCCGCAGCTACAAAAGTAGAAAATACTGCACCATTAAAATTTTTAGTTTCGGCAAATGCTACTGCTGTTCCTACCCAAATGGGCATAATGGCAACACTGTACATTGGCGGTTTAATTGCTGCCATCCATAACTTAGTGTTGGGATATAAAATTTGCTTAGTTGTCATCAGTCGTGATTAATTAAATTGCCGGAAAATTACTTACACTTGAGATTTTATAATTTAAAGAGACGCGCCGTTACGCGGAAGTCAAAAGTCAAAAGTTAAAAGTCAAAAAACTTATGATTTCGGTTTTTTAACTGTTGGAATGGTAGCTTTTTTAGGTCGTGCTGTACTAGATATTCATGGGCTAAAAAGAACTGCCACTTTGACTGTGGTTCGTTAACCTTGTGTTGTTAACACTCTACTCTCACGTTTCAGCTTGGGCTGAAACTGGCTTGTCAGAGTCTGGGAACACCATAAACAACGCAAATCCTACGCTGGTGAAATGATAACTTAATATGTTACCTGTAGAAATACGACCACGATTAATTACACTTTAGGAAGTTAACTTAAAAAAAATTTACTATAGATCCATGACAGTTTCACCATGTCGTAACAACCTCTTTGTACACAAAGATTTATATCAATTTTTGGTAGCAGTGCAAGAAAAGTGCGTCAAAAGTAATTGCAGGCAAATTGTCAGTATCTCTCAGGAGATCGATTTAGTTGACCCTTTACTTGTATTAGATAAACTAACACAAGCAAATGAAATAAATTTTTACTTTGAGGACAAAGGTAAAGGAGAAGCGATCGCGGCAATTGATGCCGTGGCAAAGTTACAAATTGATGGTGTAGATCGTTTTACTCAAGCTGAACATTTTATCAAATCTTGTCTAAAAAATATAATTAACTTTGGTAACGCTAACCAACCTTTTTCTGGGCCTCACTTTTTTTGTTATTTCAGCTTTTTTGATAAAAATGCCCAATTAGATTATCCATTTCCATCTGCTACCATCTTTCTTCCCCGTTGGCAAGTAGCTGTAAAAAATCAGCGTTGCATATTAGTAACAAATATAATTATCAATGAAAGTGTAAATATTCAAAGGTTATTGGAGAATGTGCAAAATAAAATTCAATTTATCCAATCTTTAGAATATTATTCTGCTAATATTGATTGTTTTCCAGCAAACTTTTACAAGAAATCTGTCACAAATTCTACTGGGTTTAAACGTTCAGTAGTGTCTGTTTTGGAAAAAATTAGGTCTAGTCATTTAAGCAAGATTGTTCTTGCAGATATATTAGATGTAAAATCAAGCAACAACTTTGACTTAGTTAAATCCTTAAATAATCTTAGGCGAATACATCCTAATTGTTATATTTTTTCTACAAGTAATGGCAAAGGACAAAACTTTATTGGTGCAAGTCCAGAAAGATTAATTAGTATTAATAATCAGCAGTTAATCACTGATGCTTTAGCTGGTTCTGCACCACGAGGTAAAACCCCTGCTGAAGATGCAGCTAATGCCAATCGCTTGCTTAATAGTGAAAAAGAAAAGCACGAACATTCACTAGTGCTTGATTTCATTACACAACGCTTATGCCAGCTAGGTTTATTACCCCAAATATTAGCACCACGGCTGCGACAATTATCGAATATTCAGCATTTATGGACGCCAATCAGTGCTACAGTTCCAGCTAATATACATCCATTAAAGATTGTCGCCCAATTGCATCCTACACCAGCCGTTGCTGGTGCAGCACGAGATGTAGCCTGTGCGGAAATTCGGCGTTATGAAAACTTTGAAAGAGGTTTGTATGCTGCGCCTCTGGGTTGGATAGATTCTCAAGGGAACTGCGAGTTTATTGTGGGAATTCGTTCAGCATTAATTGATGGCGATCGCGCAAGATTGTATGCTGGTGCTGGTATAGTTGCAGGTTCTGATCCTGATAAAGAATTTGCAGAGGTGCAACTTAAACTTCAGGCTTTGTTGAAAGCATTAGTTTAATGGTTAATTTATTAGCCACCGATGATTTTGCAACACTCAATCACTAAAACTTGTTTGGCCATATCTTTATTAATAAATCTCGCACTACGCTTCTATCCCGCCTCGGAATGAATTCCGAGTCTCATAGCCCTGAACTTTAGTTCTGGGCGGGATGTCGGTGAGTGTGAGAGTTTAACTGAGTTAAAACCTATGTGGACAGCACTTGTGTGTACTACTATCTACTTTACCCCAAATCCTGATGAGTAAAAGCTTTAGCATTCGCCCCAGTGTAAGTAGCTACAATATGTCCATCGCCAGTCATTTGATATTTGTATGTCACCAATCCTTCTAATCCAACAGGGCCGCGAGGAGGCATTTGTTGTGTACTAATTCCTACTTCTGCACCGAAACCATAGCGGAAACCATCAGCAAATCTAGTAGAACAATTGTGGAATATATTGGCTGAATTTACCAATCCAAAGAAAGTTTCCACTGATGTTGAATCTTCACTAATAATTGCGTCAGTATGACGAGAACCATATTCGTTAATATGCGCGATCGCACCTTCTATAGAGTCTACAATCTTAATAGACAAAATAAAATCGTTGTATTCTGTTTCCCAATCTATTTTTGTTGCAGGTACGATATTAGGCAAAATTTCCAATGTGCGTTTATCACCTCTTAATTCTACATGGCATTCTTGCAAAGCCTCAGCAACTTTTGGTAAAAACTCTCTAGCAATTGATTGGTGAACTAGCAAAGTTTCAATTGCATTACAAACAGCAGGATATTGCGCTTTAGCATCTACTGTAATCGGAACCGCTTTAGAAATATCAGCCGCTTTATCTATATAAAGATGACAAATCCCATCAGCATGACCTAATACAGGAATCCGCGTATTTTCTTGCACAAAGCGCACAAAGGAATTAGAACCTCTGGGAATAATTAAATCTACATATTTATCTAACTTCAAAAGTTCTAGAGTTTCTTCTCTAGTTGTCAATAAGTGTACCGCATCAGGGTTAACAGCAGTTTGAGATAATCCTTGTTTAATTGCCTTAACTATCGCTTCACAAGAACGTACCGCTTCCTTTCCACATTTGAGAATCACACCATTTCCCGATTTAATCGCTAAGGAAACAATTTGAATCGCCGCCTCTGGACGTGCTTCAAAAATAATTCCCAAAACACCTAAAGGACAAGTAATTCGCTTGAGAATTAAACCAGTATCAATTTCCCGGTGAATCTGCACTTTACCAATAGGATCGGCTAGCTTACCAACATCTCGTACCCCTGCGATCGCATCTCTTAATTTATGTTCATCCAACTGCAAGCGTTTATAAAGTGGTTTGGGAATTCCTTCAGCATCAGCAGCTTTACAATCAGCAATATTTGCTTGTAAAATTTCATCTCTAGCTGATTCTAAAGCTTGAGCGATCGCTTCAATCGCCTGATTTTTTGCCTTAGTGGAGAGAATCGCTAGTTTACTTGCAGCTTGGCGGGTTTGCCCTGCGATCGCAATTAGGGGAGAAACAATGTTAACAATAGTCATAGTACAAATCTTTACCTTTTCCTTATCTTATCAATGTCAGTTCATCATTGCTTATCGTCTTCCCCCAATCGGGTGAACCATTTGGGTAATCAATGATTACTCTGATCGGGTGAAGCAAAACTTGGTTCAAAACATTTATTCTGTGATTATCGAACACAGACAAATTAAAGGTACTAAACTTACAGCAACAAGATTATATTAAGTATTACTACAGAGATTATTTGAAAGTCTTAAAAATGATTTATGCGTACCGGAGGCTAGAAAGACATCGTAATGTATGTTTCTCTAGCCTTTTCCTTAAGTAAATAATTTATACTGCATTTGAATTTTTACGAAATTGTGATGACGATCGCTGGATCTATTGAGTATTGATGGATCAAATACCACTCCTATACTAAGGAGATTCTATGTCATTGCAATCTGGATTAGATGCCTTAAAACAAAAACGTTATCAAGAAGCGGTTGAATTACTAGAACAATTTTGCCGCGATTGCGTTGATGGCCGCGCCAACGCCTCCGGCGAAAGTGATTCTTCAGATTATCTTTCAGCACAGATGTGGCTAATAAAAGCCTATCAAGCCACAGGCGAAATCGAAAAAGCCAAGATTCTGTGTCAAAAGTTAATGATGAGTGAAGACCCACAGACTCGTAGTTGGGCAGAACAAGCTAGTCAATCCTTCCGGCAAACGCCATCTAACGCCAGCCAAAAAGCTGGTCGCGCCGTTGCTACTGGGATGAAATTAACAATGGGGGGTGTGGGTGGTAGTTTAGCGTTAGCTTCTGGTGTCACCATGACCTTGCTGTTTGGCATGGTCTTCGCTTTAGGTTTGAGTTTAGTATTTATTTTGGGTAGCGACAATCCCCAGCAAGGGCTAGCGATCGCTATTGGTATTACCCTAGTTTTTAATATCGCCGCCTTTTTCTTGTCTCCATTTCTCATGGACTTAACCCAAAGCTGGCTTTACCAAACTCGCTGGGTAGAGTTAGCAGAAGTTGAAACCCTCAGTCCAGAGACGGCTAAAGTTATTCGCCAAGTCTGTGAACAGAAAAAGCTGAAAGCGCCCCGTTTGGGAATCATTAACGACCAAAACCCCACAGCTTTTACTTATGGTTCATTGCCTAACAGCGCCCGTTTAGTCGTCAGTCAGGGACTTTTCACTTATCTGGATGACGACGAAATTGCTACCGTCTACGCCCATGAATTGGGGCACATCGTCCACTGGGACTTTGCAGTGATGACAGTAGCTTCTACCTTAGTGCAAATTTGCTACCTGATTTACAGCACAGCTAGAAGATTTGGGCGTGGTGGCGATAGCAAAATTAAAGATGCTATGCAAACTGCTGCCTTAGCTGCCTACGTGTTTTATGTCATTGGTACTTATTTACTGCTGTACCTCTCTCGCACACGAGAATACTTTGCTGACCACTTTGCAGCCGAAAGTACAGGTAATCCCAATGGATTATCTCGCGCTTTGGTGAAGATTGCCTACGGGATATTAGAAGAAGGTTCACGGACACAAGAACCCAGCCGTTTAATTGAAGGGACTCGCGCCTTGGGTATCTATGACCATAAAGCCGCCGCTTCCACAGGAACCGCTTACCGCATTGCATCCGATACTCAAAAAGTTGGTCGCGTCTTTTTGTGGGATATGTTTAACCCTTGGGGCTGGTGGATGGAATTAAATTCTACTCATCCATTGACAGGTAAACGAGTTCGTGCATTAAGCACCTATGCAGAACAGTTGGGTTTAGCGACTGAGTTCGATATGGGGCGAGTTATTGGAGAAGGCAAAACTCTGAGTAAGAGTAGGCTTTACAGTAACTTCTTTTTAGATGTTGTGCTGTATGGTGCTGAAACTATAGGTTTCTTAGTTGGCTTGGTAATAGGTGTGATTTTATTGTCAAGTTCGCCAAACACAGGTTTAGTATTGGGTGCGCCACTAATTGGCTTAGGGATCGGAATTCTCATCAAAGCTTTGGTAATGTTCCCCGACTACAAGCAAGCACCGGAAACCGATATTCTCACCCTGATGTCAGACCCTTATGCCAGTCCATTGCGTGGACAACCTGCAAAACTTAAAGGTCAACTAATTGGTCGTGGCGATGCTGGTTATAAATTTGGTTCCGATTTAAAAATTCAGGATCGTAGCGGAATGCTTTATCTGCATTACGCCTCACGTTTTGGCCCTATCGGCAATTTTTTGTTTGGCATGAAGCGAGTCAAAAGCTTGATTGGTGAACAAGTTGGAGCGGTGGGTTGGTTCCGTCGGGGTGTTGCACCTTGGATGGATTTGATTCAACTCCAAAGTGAAAATGGCACAATTGTTAACAGTTACCATCGCTTTTGGTCATTCATCCTTGGCAGTGGATCGATTATCCTGGGAATGGTCTTGATTATGTTCTTGAGCAGCTAGCTGAGTTTCTAGCCTGCTGTTAAAGCATTTCTCAGTCCATCCAAGCTTTAATTTGTCGGGAGGTAGTTAGTAACTGCCTCCTCTTTTTAATGCAACTTAATAAATCAAACCAATTCACGAATACCCTGATACGCATAGATTTTTCGTAGGGGAATGGCATTCATTGCCATGCCCCTCAATACGGTTCGGTTAAGGCAAGAGACGCTATAAATCGCCGTCTTTACAATAATCAGTCTTTTGTAGAGACGGCGATTTATCGCGTCTTGGCGATTAGCGGCATGTCATCAAAAAACCTTATCTGACCCGTATTCCTATGCCCCTACTGGGGTTAGGTCATTTGTTTGATTAGCGATCGCATTTGCTATATCGGCGACAGCATTTACTATATCAGCGATCGCATTTGCTATATCAGCAACAGCATTTGCTATATCGGCGACAACATTTGCTATATCAGCGACAACATTTGCTATATCAGCGACAGCATTTGCTATATCAGCAACAGCATTTGCTATATCGGCGACAGCATTTGCTATATCAGCGACAACATTTGCTATATCAGCGACAACATTTGCTATATCAGCAACAGCATTTGCTATATCAGCAACAGCATTTGCTATATCAGCAACAACATTTGCTATATCAGCGACAACATTTGCTATATCGGCGACACCATTTGCTATATCAGCGACACCATTTGCTATATCAGTGATCGCATTTGCTACCAAAAACTTACTTATGCATTAAACTTGTTGGCTGCTTTTAACCAAGTTCGCCACCACTCTCACCAACTTATCTGGCTCAATTGGCTTGGATAGATGAATGTGGAATCCAGCTTCCAGAGCCAGCTTTGACTCTTCATCTCTTGCAAAGGCCGTCAGTGCTACAGCTGGAATTTTTTTTCCAAGAGCTGCTTCGCTGATTCGCACTTTGCGAATCAGCGCATAACCATCTTCATCTGGCATTCCGATATCACTGACTAAAACATCTGGCTTTAATACTACCAGCGCTTCTAAAGCTTCAGCTACTGAGCTAACCGATGTTACCTCTGCTCCAGACTTTTGCAGAATAAAGGAAACTAACTCACGAGTATCGGGACTATCATCTACAACAAGTATTTGCAAACCTATCAGTGCTGAAAGATTATCGGTTTTTACTTCACTCTCTTTAATTTGCTGCCCTTGTAGCAATTCTATAGTCGGTAACAACACTGTAAATGTTGCTCCCCGTCCTTCCCCTTCGCTAGCTGCGTGGACTGTGCCTGAGTGCATTTCTACTATGTAGCGCACAATTGACAGTCCCAGCCCCAAACCACCCTCTGCTCTAGTAGTTGTGCTATCAGCTTGACGAAAGCGCTCAAATATAAAGGGTAGAAAGTCAGCACTAATTCCCTTACCTGTATCTGAAACAGTTATTTGGGCATTTGAGTTTACTTGCTTTAGATGTACCTCAACTCGCCCTCCACTCGGTGTAAATTTCACAGCGTTAGAGAGCAAATTCCAGACCACTTGTTGCAGGCGCTCTGAATCACCCATAACCTCACCAACTGAGGAATCAAGGTTAGATTCAATTTGAATATCCTTAATTTCAGATGTGGGATATATAGCTTCAATGGCTGCGTTAATTACAAGTACCAGGTCAACTTTACGGAGATTTAAGCGGATTTTACCTTGGATAATGCGGGAAACATCCAGAATATCTTCAATTAATTTTCTCTGAAGTTGAGCATTCCGCTCGATTGTTGCCAGTGCCTTAAAGGTACTTGCCTCGTCCAATTTTCGATTACGGATTATTTGAACCCAACCCAGCATAGAGTTGAGAGGTGTCCGAAGTTCGTGAGAAACGATCGCTAAAAATTCGTCTTTAATTCGGTTAGCTTCCTGGGCTTGGCGATAAAGCTGTGCATTTTCAATGGCGGAGGCTGCACGTTGGGCAAGTTCTTCAGCCATTGCCAGGTCTACCATAGTGTAATGCCGTCCTGGTAGGGCAGATGCAAATATAATTGTCCCCAGCTTGCGTTCACGCACCATCAAAGGCACAGTCATCTGAGACTTAAGTTGGAGTTCGTGCAGCAGACTCAGGTGTTCCTGGTTTGATGCATTTCTCTGTAATGAAGACTCAAGAATGTTTGTAGCCAGTTCTGACTTACCACTTCGTAAAACCTTCGCAGGCCCATAATCAGCATTAACAGGAATTGGATAGCGTTGTCGCAATTCTCTTACTAGTGCTTCTTTTTGGGGTTCAGATGCAGCTATTACTGGGTTATTGAAAACCGCCAAATTATTTTCAACGACATCTACAATACACCAATCGGCTAGGGTAGGCACTGCCAATTGCGCGACGCTGGTTAAAGTGGTACGGTACTCTAAAGAAGATGCCAGTACACGACTTGCTTCAGCTAAAAAATTAGAACGCCTCTGTGCTTCTTGGGCTGCAATCCGGGCGGCTTGTTCACTGGTAAATAATCGTTCACGTTCCGACTCTAAATGCTTACGCTTGGTAATGTCGCGCATTAGCCAGCGCAGAGCAACTGCCTTACCTTGCTCGTTACGGACGGTAACTACTGTCAAAGCAACATCAAAACAGATTTTTTCTCGTGGTTGTAAACATACTTCCCATTCCCCGCCCCGGTCGAGATGCTGCAACTGAATTAGGTAATTAAAAAAATGTTGATGATCTGCTCTGGCGATGAAAGTAAGTAGCGGTTTGCCAACCAAAAATCGCTGTAAAACATTGAGGTGTATGGTAGCGGCACGGTTAGCTTCAAGGATAATCCCATTCGTATCAGTTACCAAATAACCATCAGGCGCAAAATCAAATAATTCTTGGTAGCGCCGACGCTCTTTTTCAACTACCATTCGTGTTGCTTGTAGTTCCTCAGAGGCGATTTTCAGTTCTTCCAAAGTAACTTTAAGCTCTTCAAACGCTTCAGCTGTTAGCTCTTGTTGCGAGTACGGCTCATTTGCAGTACTTTGCAATAATCCCGTCACCCGTGAGCTAAATGTCTCTATTTGTTGACTAAAATCGTCTACATTCATGTTGCTCACTTTGCTAACACTAAAACGCGCACGCCATAGAAAAAATCAAGCAATTATAAGGCCAACTGTACGCTAAAAACTGCTCTTAAAACTATTGCTCAAAAGGTAGAGGTTTGTTTTGACAACGCGAGTTCTACAAAGTGAGTTAGACACAATATCTTTGTCTCAACCTCTAACTACCATTTTAAGATAAAGAATTCATAAAGAAATCCACCTACAGGGTTGTACAGCAACAAACATAATAGGTAGATTTAAGAAAATTTTTTTATAGCTTAAGGAGGGCCTGATGGTTACAGCAGCAGTACCAGGACAACAGGTTAAAATTGGCCCAACCCAATTGTTGATCAATAATGAGTGGGTAAATAGTCTCAGCGATCGCCGATTTGAAACCATCAACCCAGCTACAGGCGAGGTAATCTGTGAAGTCTCAGAAGCAGACGCCCCGGATGTAGACAAAGCAGTAGAAGCAGCCCGTGCTGGTTTCACAAGTGGAGAATGGAGAAAGATATCTGCCACCCGTCGCGGCGAGTTGCTTTACAAGCTAGCTGACTTAATTGAGCAGAACATCGATGAGTTGGCGCGGCTAGAAACTCTCGACAACGGTAAGCCATTACAAGATTCATTCGGTGACTTGGGGTTTGTCATCGCTTGCTATCGTTATTATGCAGGCTGGGCAGACAAAGTACAAGGTAAAACTATTCCGATTAACGGCCCATACTTCTGCTACACTCGCCATGAACCTGTGGGTGTAGTTGGTCAAATTATCCCGTGGAATTTTCCCCTGGTGATGCAGGCATGGAAATTAGCACCGGCTTTGGCAACTGGTAATACAGTAGTTTTGAAAACAGCAGAACAAACACCATTATCAGCGTTACGGGTTGGTGAATTAATTATTGAAGCTGGTTTTCCCCCTGGTGTGGTGAACATCTTATCAGGATATGGGCCAACCGCCGGGGCTGCGATCGCTCATCATAGAGATATTGACAAAGTGGCATTTACTGGTTCGACTGAAGTCGGTCATCTAATTATGGAAGCAGCCGCTAAAAGTAACCTGAAGCGCGTCACTTTGGAACTTGGTGGTAAAAGTCCTAACATCGTCTTTGCTGATGCCGATATGGAAAAGGCGATCGCAGGTTCTCACAATGCCATATTCTTTAACCAAGGGCAATGCTGCTGTGCTGGTTCGCGGTTGTTTGTCGAAGAAAAATGCTATGACGAGTTCGTTGCTAGAACTGTAGAAAGGGCAAAAGCGCGGGTTGTCGGTAATCCTTTCGATGCCAACACAGAACAAGGGCCGCAAGTAGACAAAAACCAATTTGAGCGAGTGATGAGCTATATCGAATCTGGAATGCGCGAAGGGGCCCAAATGCTATGTGGTGGTAATCGAGTCGGCGACAAAGGTTATTTTATCGCCCCCACAGTCTTTGCCGATGTCCGCGATGACATGAAAATTGCTCAAGAGGAAATCTTTGGCCCAGTGATGAGCATCATCAAGTTTAAAGATATTGATGAAGTAATTCAACGAGCGAATGCCACAAAGTACGGACTAGCAGCCGCAGTATGGACTCAGGATATTAATAAAGTACATGCGATCGCTAACAATCTCCGGGCTGGTACAGTGTGGGTAAACTGTTACGACGTATTCGATGCTGCTGCACCCTTCGGTGGATTCAAGCAATCTGGTATTGGTCGAGAACTCGGCGAATATGGTTTGCAGCAATATACCGAAATTAAGACCGTTACCATCAAATTGTAGAAATGTAGAGACGTAGCACTCCTACGTCTCTACAAGGGTTCATTCCCCTAAACCTGAAAAAATTGTTGTTAGGGGGATGATGAACGTGATATTTGATATGGGGTGGGCATGATAAATAGATTTGCATACAACCCCTAGAAAATTCTGATGATGAATGCGATCGCTACTAAATTTCGCCAAATTATAGCTGGGAGAAAAAGCCCGATAGGCAGATATGACCGTAAAAACAAAACCAGGCATTCCTTAGCACTGTATACCTGCATAGGATTAGTAATAGTAAGCGGGATTCTGGCATTATTGTTAATGACATCCCCAGGACTGGCCCAAAAACCACAACTCCAACAACCGTTATTAGTAGCTACACGAGTTATACCGCCCTTTGTGATACAAGACAAAGGTAAATTATCGGGATTCAGTATCGACCTCTGGCGCAGTATCGCTAACCAAATAGGTGTAGAGTCTAAATTTATTGAATATTCTTCTGTGCCGGAACTGCTTTCTGCTATTAAAGACAACAAAGCTAATTTAGGGATTGCAGCTATCTCCATTACAGCCGAACGCCAGCAGAATTTTGATTTCTCATTACCTATATTGGCTGGGGGGCTGCAAATTATGGTACGAAACTCAGAAAGCAACAACAGTGCCTTCCCAAATATTTTGCAATTATTTTTCTCTACTAGCCTCTTGCAGATAATAGGCGTTGCCCTAGTGTTAATTGTCGTAGCAGCCCATATTATTTGGTTATCTGAGCGCCATCATCAAGATGGGATGATTCCCAAATCATACTTTCCTGGCATTTTCAAAGCTTGTTGGTGGGCAGCTGCCACATTAGCAACCCAAGCTGATGAAATGCCCAAGGGAGTAATAGGACGGCTAGTAGGTATTGTCTGGATGTTTATCGGAGTACTTTTTGTTGCCTACTTTACAGCCAGCGCTACTACCTCATTGACAGTACAACAGCTTCAGGGCGATATCAAGACTATAGACGATTTACCCGGCAAAGTAGTGGCTACAACAGCCGGTAGCACAGCCGCTGCATATCTGCGAGAACATAAGATTTCAGTTTTAGAAGTTAGCAAAATTGAGCAAGCTTACAATGCTTTGCAAACAAAAAAAGCTGATGCTGTGGTGTTTGATGCACCTGTACTTCTGTTCTATGCAGCCAACGAAGGCAAAGGGAAAGTACAGATTGTTGGCAGTATCTTGCGTGAAGAAAGCTACGGCATCATTTTGCCTAACAACAGTCTTTACCGCAAACCAATTAATCAGGGTCTGCTAAGTCTCAAAGAAAATGGTACTTATCAATCGCTATACGATCAGTGGTTCGGTGCGGAAAAAGCTTGAAGAAGGTAGTGGGGAGTGGTGTCTAACGTAAGCGTCCCGCAAGGAACTGAAGTTCCTTGCTAATAGCGAAAGTCATCTAAAGATGACTAATATCATGTCCGCTTAATTACCCGTAATAAAAGAACCCCACCCCCAACCCCTCCCCGCCTGCTCTTAGGGGAGACAAAGCACAGCTTTGGCGGGGTGGGGTTCTTCGGGTTTAATAAATAATCAAGCGGACATGATATAAAATATAGCCAAAAATCTTTAGTCTACTTCAGTAGACTTTAGCTAAAAGCCAAAGAACTTTAGTTCCAGGCGGGCGAAGAAGCTAACAGTTAAACTATTTCTACTATTTCTACGCTTTTGTTGACACTTGTGGGAGCAGAGCAAGCAGGGGAAGAATATAACTATTAATTATTGACCAATCCCCCATTCCCCACTCCCTACTCCCCACTCCCCTCTTTAGCAAGTTGAGCTTTTGCCTGTTGCCATAACTTTTCTAATTCATTCAAACTGTAATCAGAAAGGGGGCGATCAACAACTGCCTCCATTTTTTCTAATCGCTGGACAAATCGTTGATTTGTGCCTTGCAAAGCGGCGCTGGGGTCAAGATTATGCCAACGGGCTAGCTGAATCACTGCAAATAGTAAATCGCCTAATTCTGCTTCTTGGCGTTCTGGTGTTTCTTCAGCTAAAGCCTGTTGAAACTCCCCCAACTCCTCATGAAATTTATCCCAAACACCTTGAATATTTTCCCATTCAAATCCGATCGCCGCAGCCTTTTGGGAAATCTTCATTGCCGCCGTCAGTGGGGGAAGGGTGCGCCCATAACGAGCAAGTTTAGCACTAAGTTTTTGCGCCTCTGGAGATGCTTCGCCTTTCTCCGCAGCTTTAATCTGCTCCCAATTTTGCCGCACCTCATCCACACTTGCCACCGACACATCACCAAACACATGGGGATGACGGCGAATCAACTTTTGGGAAATTCCCTGAGTTATTTCTTTGAGGGAAAATTGCCCAGATTCGCTAGCGATTTGGGCTTGCAATACCACCTGTAATAATAAATCGCCTAACTCCTCTGCGATCGCACCTTTATCTCCACTCTTAATTGCATCCACCACCTCATAAGCTTCCTCAATTACATAAGGTGTGAGCGTTTCAGGAGTTTGAGCCAAATCCCAAGGACAACCACCATCAGGCGATCGCAATTTCGCCACCACCTCAATTAACTCCTGCAACGCCGCCAAAGTATCAACATTGTCATTTGTCATTTGTCATTTGTCCTTTGTCGTTCTACCGTTGCTCTTTCTGCTAACTGTAGCTCGACGACTACCGCGAGTTGTAACTTTCCGCTTCTTAATTTTGCCACTAGGAAGCAACCCCCGAATGCCCTGTTTTTGAAAGCGCTTATAAGCTGAACCGCCCCAATCGCTGAGAGAATGACTCATCGCACCGAGTTCTAAACCCAAAAACAGGGCGATATATTCAGTATTGTATTGTAAGAGCGATCGCCCCACAGTTTGTCCCAAATCTTGCCAAGTAAAGCTTAGATTCCATAGCCTTTGGGCAATTGCCAAAACGAAAATTGCCAAAATAGCAAGCAAACACCCCAGATAAAGTATCCGCAAAATCGTGCCAATAATCGGCCCGTGGGATAAAAAAGAACGATGCCGCAGACTTTTTTGATAAGGTAGCCAAATCCAGCGCAAGAAACCCCAGCGTTGAAATTGCACAGAGTAAATATCCAAATCGGGGCCAAACATCAGCCCGCCAAAGATAAACCCGCCTGCAACTAACAAAGTCGCATTGCTACTGCGAGTTTGCCAAAAAGTAACGCCCGCCACGAACGGCAGAGCATACATAGTAATGCGATCGTGCGTCCGACCAGAGGGCATTCTAAATCCTGAGTGCTGAGTAACTGAATACTGAGTCAGTATAAGAGAAAAAAAGATTTTCTTGAAACTAGTAGCGCAATGGGAAATGTTTTGCTATATTAGTTAAGGATTAGTCAAACGGGCGGTTAGCTCAGTTGGTAGAGCGCCTGCCTTACAAGCAGGATGTCATCAGTTCGAGTCTGGTACTGCCCATCCTCAATGTATATTCGGAAAAGCCGCCACTTGGCGGCTTTTTGTGACTTTACCCATAACTTTGCCGCAACGGCAAGCTTATGCTTCCAATAAAGGGTGGCAAGGTTATGGTTCCAGTTTTGTCGGCTGTTATAGGTAAAACCATAACAGCTTATAAACCAAACTCACGCCGTGCATCATTAAAAGCAGCGCGGACTTGTTTATATCTAAAACACCCCGGATTTGGCATTAATTCACAAACGCGACCTTCTGTGGGATAAACACCCTGAGAATTAAGGCTAAGGAAAATCTCTCTAACTTCGCTGCAAAGTTTTTCTATGCTTTTGAGACAGCAAGCTTTATTGTAATTACGACATTTAGCAGAAATAGCACTACACAAATCTGGAAAGTGTCTAGAAATAGTTCTATTGTGATGACCTAAACGCTTTCCAACTTCTTCCATTGTTGGTGGTGGTTCTTTATTACCTGCAAGTATTGCTAATAAAGCATCTCTTACTTGATATTGGTCGAAAATTTTTGGAGATACTCTTGGTTTGCGACTGAAGGGTGCGGCTCGATTGAAATTCCAAGAATTCAATAAACTCAATGACTTTATTTTGTTGTTCGGGGGGGGAGTTGTTGGATTTTTTGAATGGCTATTTCTAGGGTTAGCATATTGGGCAATAGGTAGAAGGGAATGGGTAATAGGTAATGCTTTGATTTTATTCCCCATTCCCTGGTTCAAGGGTTAAACCGCGATAGACTTGTTCAATAGGGAAATTAAGGTTAATGCTTTTGAGTTCGATTATGTCGCCTGCTTTATAGTTGATAATCAACCAGTCGCCTGCGTGGTTTTTGTGATATAGGTCGATTTCGATGCTGGTGGAACTGACTAGTAAATAATCGATTAAGGCTGGGTTTTGGCGGTACATTCGGAATTTGCCACCGCGATCGTAGGCTTCGGTGCTGGCGGAGAGGACTTCGACAATGAGGCAGGGGTAGGTAATATATTGGGTTGTGGTTTTATCGCGATCGTCGCAGGTAACGCTTGCATCTGGGTAGGTATAGTTATTACTGCCAAAGATATTGACTTTGACATCAGAATTTCCGGTGATGCAACCTGTATTTTCTAAGTGGCTGTCGAACATGGCGGTGAAGCGGATGGCGATACGGCCGTGATTGACGCTGCCGCCGCTCATGGCGTAAACTTCGCCGTTGATATACTCGTGCTTTTCCAGTTGGGTTGCTTCCCAGGCAAAGTATTCTTCTGGGGTTAAGTTTGTGGGTTTGTCTTTAGCTGCGATCATTGTGGGGAAACTCCTGGATTGGATCTATTTCGTTTATTTCATATTGATACAGAACAAGGGGATAAGAGTATTAAATGCCTAATTCCCTAATTCTGTAACTTTTTAATCTCTGCATCTGTAAACGGATTCTTCCCCGCCCGTAAATCTTTCACCCAGCGTTGCCGTTGTGCTTTACTATCTTTATCTTCAGTCTGGGCGATGTATGCTTCAAAGTCTTCAATTGCTCCTTGATAGTTGCCTGTTAGCGCCCTAGCCAACCCACGACTATCACGAATATTGCCATTTTCAGGTGCAAGTGTAACGGCTTTTTCACAGGCAAATATGACATCAGTAGCTTGTTTGTATAAGCTACCGTATCGGCAAAGTGAGTTCCAAGATTCGGTAGAGATTTCAACTTTTGGATCTAAATTTAGAGCTTTGGTATAATCAGCAAGTGCTTCCTTTACCTTGCCTTCTTGGACAATTCTCTCTCCTTCACTAATCAAGCGTTCAGCCTTGCCTTTGTTGACAAACTCTTTTGCTGTCGCCTGGGAATCAAACTTTAATTTATTATCCCACTGCTGGGCTTTGCCAAACTTTTCAACAGCGCCATTAATATCATCATTTCGCGCTAACTTCTCACCTTGGATGACTAACACTGTCGCCCCTTGCGCTAACTGCGATGGAGTTTGGCATGATTGCAACTCTTCTAAAACTTCAGGATGGGCAACCAGGTAATTATTGACCAAGTTGCAACCACTGTTTAATAAATTATCGAAATTCAAATCCCATAAAATCACAGTCTTGTCATCACTGCCAGAAGCCAGTGTCTTGCCATCGGGGCTGAATCCGACGCTAATGACCGAACTGCTATGCCCAGTCAGGGTTTTGATGGCTTTGCCCGTGCTGACATCCCAGAGTTTGATCGTCTTGTCAAAACTGCCAGAAGCCAGTGTCTTGCCATCGGGGCTGAATCCGACGCTATTGACCGAACTGCTATGCCCAGTCAGGGTTCTGATGGCTTTGCCTGTGCTGACATCCCAGAGTTTGATCGTGTTGTCACCACTGCCAGAAGCCAGTGTCTTGCCATCGGGGCTGAATCCGACGCTAATGACCGAATTGCTATGCCCAGTCAGGGTTTTGATGGCTTTGCCTGTGCTGACATCCCAGAGTCTGATCGTGTTGTCATCACTGCCAGAAGCCAGTGTCTTGCCATCGGGGCTGAATCCGACGCCCCAGAC
>NZ_JBALBZ010000131.1:0-4730 GCF_036919495.1 Nostoc sp. | reverse complement strand
AAACGAGCGCCCATATATTAAGTCACCTCGGTAGATGCATTCTCCGTATTTACTTATCTTTACATAGGTTGGTTTTTTCATGCCTACCTACTTACTTGACGAAACTCTTCAAGTCTGGCATTTTTCATCTTGGCAGGTGAGTAATGGTAGTTCTTTTCTCACTTTCTGCCAAAAGGGGGACTGTATTCAATCAGACACCCCTTTTTTCTTGATCATTCCCCATCTAATCTCTATTTGATAATGATAATCGAATAGAGGGAGGTGGGAGAGAAACGAGCCTAGCTCGTTTCTCTCCCACCCTTTTTATGATTATCATTATTGTATTATTTTCTGAACATATATACTACACAATAATTGTTAAAGGTCAGGATGCTTTAAGGCTGACTTGAGAATATTTTTAACCTCTAATTCCTTTTGATTTGCGTTCTCTCTTATCGCTTTTAGTCTAAACTCCAGTTCTAAATACTGCTTCAGCTTCGGATGCACTTGGATTTCCCTGGTGTCCCGCTTGCCTTTGGTGTTAACGCTCCGTAGCACTAACACGCCTCTGACACCGTTGCTGCCAAACACATCTTTCACCGCCAAAGTGCAAGCTTCATTGATCCGGCAGGCAGCATAAAGGCACACGCCAAACAAAGCGCGATCGCGTGGGTTGACAAAGCCCTCGCTAAATAGGACATTGATTTGATCGGGTGTGAGGATCTCTGCCCTGCCGAACCGGTTTATTTTCATAGGAATAAGCCTACATTGTCTAAGGGCAATAACACAATGTAACTGACCAAAAAGCTGATTATTTCGTTCACCAATTCCGGCGATTAACCAAGACTTATCAATCAGCCCTACAGTCCGACCGCTACAACCCGCATTCCTTCGTTGGCTGATTAAACCTGCTTATGCTTGCAGCACGATGACCACTTGCAGGTATAATACATACCAATTAATGCTACGATGCGATCGCTTGCCAGCGTCTCTATTCAAATGAGGGGTTCGCTGACTGACGACGACGCAGCAACGCCGAATTCCGAGTACGTATTACTTGCGTCTAACATAGCGAGGTAAAGTTAGACATAATGTGAATGGTAATTCTTGCTACTTAGAAGCCAAAAATTCTTGAACAGTCAGAATTTCAATGCCCCTCCAGGGGTTTAACACTAGCAAATCATCATCTCCGGTAACAATACACTCTGATTGACCACTGACTGCTAATTCCAGATATTTATTATCTTTGGGATCTCGGCATTCATTAATCTGCTCAGTCACGTCAATAAACTGAGCGTTTTCTGTTAAATTTTCTAGAAATTCTTGCCGCCTTTTTTTGGTGAGATATCTATCAAATTTGGGACGATATAAAACCTCTTCTAACTCCGATAAGACAGAATTTGATAATATGATAACGCCAATAACAGTAGCTTGATCTAATGCCTGACGTGGCTTGCTTTGACTAAACAAAAATGCACTAATCAGCACATTAGTATCAAATACGAAGCGTCGATTATTCGTCATCATTCAAAATCGATTCTAAGATTTCAGGCGTTAATCCTCTGGCTTGTGCTTCAAGGCTTGCTTTATCCATCGTGTTTCTTAAACGTGCAATGGACTCAAGTCTCGGAGTTGTAAATTGAGACTGCATAATTGCCGCAATCTTAAGTTGCAATTGTTCCCGTTCTTCTTCAGTGGCATTGCGGTATGCCTCTGCTACCAAGGAGGGAACTTTGATGGTAATTTCTTCTTTAGTAATCATGGCCTGTTCGCTTCCATAATTTTTTATCTTTAATTATGTTACTTCCTTGGCTCAGAGTTCCCCCCGTCAGGCTCTTTGGAGTAAGGAGTTGAAGAGAATATTCTGAAAATGTCTTGATAGATTACAAGTTGCTCAGAATCTGACATTGGGTCATCTTACCATATTCCCAATCCCATCTCACCCGAAAAAAATCGCTCTCCTCAATACGTTGATGTTTCATTGTTACAAAAACGACTATTCTAGATATGTTGATTTAGACGAGTGGAAACAATCTGTAGGAGAAAATCGCACTGTGAACCTATACCATAAACTTGCACTTTTAACAGATAATGAGGCAAAAATTTGCCTTAATGGTGTTTTAAAAGGTTTGATAGCGCTCCAACCTCAATATGAAGCTTTGTTCGCGTCTGAGAATCAAATGCAAACAGTAATTGAGCAGATTACTTCAGAAGTTGGTCGGTCTTCTAGTTCTGCTATTGATATTATTAAAGATCAAGATGAGTCAAAAGCTATCCGGCTTATTCTAACTGAAATTGCTGAGAATCCAGAGATGAAGCCCAGGCTAGAGGCTTGGTTCTCGACTGCAAGACCAAAATTGCTAGAACCTGTAACCAGTGCGTTAGTTATTGCTGGTCTCATTTTAATTCTTTCAACGGGTATCACCATTGAGTACGAAAATCAGGGTGGAAAAAAGAACTTGAAAGTAAAAGTAGAGAAGAAAGCAACAAGTAGCAAAATTTTGGAGAAATTTTTTGATTTTTTTTCCTGACAATAGTCCCAATACATATTATCTTTATTTGTCAAACATGAACTAAAGATTGCCATATTGCTACTAAATCTATAGTTCAACGCCTCAACTATAAAGAGAGTTTTTATGACAGATGAACGGCCCACTTTCCAGCTTTTTATCCTGGGAGAATTGTCAAATCATAAGCAACCAGAGACCTTAACAGTGCTTGCTGACTTCAAAAACAGCAGAGCAGTAGAGCGTGTGCAAATGATTCAAGCAGAAATCGAGGAATTAACTACAAAGATTGCAAATCTTCGAGGTTTTATTGAAGCTGGGTTTCCTGCTCTTGATGAATTTGATCTTGAACAGTTTGGTGGGAGACTGTTTGATCTGATTATAAAAAACAATGTAAAAAGGTTATTTGACAGAGCAGCAGGTTCAACTCAAGAATTACTGCCTTTGCAGATTTTTGTAGAGGATTACACGATTGCGGGATGGCCTTGGGAATATCTGTATGACTCTACCTCTGGTGTATTTATGTGCCAAGAATTTCATCCTATTTCCCGTGGCATTTTTACTCTCTTTCCAGCAGGAAAGCAGATTACTCAAAGCAATATAGTTCGGATTTTGTTAATTATCGGCGTTTTATCTGACGATCCGAATACAACTCCGGGAGAGGAAATTAAATGGATTCAGGAGGTATTTAAAGCACAACTTCAAACAAGAGAAGTTGAATTGAAAGTAATGCAGGCAGTAAATCCAAGAGCCTTAGAGGAGGAGCTTCAGAAACATCACTATGATATTTTGCATTTTTTCGGTCATGCAGGATTAGATGTTAAACGAAAAGAAGGATATCTCAGATTTGATCAGCTTCAGGGTGAACCTTTCCGCTTTCCTGCAAATACTTTTGCTCAGTTGCTAGCACGGCAGAAGATTCGATTGGTGTTTCTTAATGCCTGCGAAACTGCCAAAGCAGCTCAGAATGAAAATCCTGCCAGAAGTTCTGTTGCTGCTGCTTTGCTGGGACGAGGTATCCCTGCTGTCATTTCAACTCAGTTTTCTATACCTGATACCAGCGCTCACTTCCTTTCATCTCTCATTTATAGCGCATTGGCAAATGGCAAAACTCTTGGAGAAGCTCTACGTGATGGTCGACGAGCAATGTCCTATGACATTAACTCTAAGTTCTTTGACTGGGGTATTCCAGTACTCTATTGCTCCGATCCAAATCTGAAGATTTTCTCCAATTCTCGAACTCAACCTGAAACCAACAGAGCAACAGACATTTTATTTGATGGTGCTTCAAGAAATTTAGTCAAGGATAAGGAAGAGTTACTGAAATCAATAGCGGGTAGTAAAAATTTTATAGATTTAGAGGGTATTTCATATTTTTCTGAAACCTTGCCAGAAAAAATAAGTGGCTCTAACCAAAAGGTTGCAAAGGCGAAAGTTGCAATTTTAGACATTGATGCTAAAGTCGGCTTCTTGCCCCAGTTACTTGAACTCGCTAATCAAGCACAAAAATACTATTGGTTTAAGGTTGCTTATTTACCCATTCCATCAAATGCAGTGAGAACTAACATCAAGGGGGAACAGGTTGATCCTCAGTTATATCTACCTCTATTAGAGAAATCCTTGAATAATGCACCTCAGATTCTCAACGTTGATCTGGTTTGCTGTTTAACTAGAAATTTAGTTGCCGGAGAAGTAAACGGTGAGCCTTATTATAACTACTTTGCCTCTGCTTTAAATAGCAATCCGAAAATTTCAGTAATTTCAACTTTCGGAGTGCGAGGATATGCACGACAGACAAATGTCGATTTTGCGAAAGCGGTACTTGGTATTTGCCTCTCAATGCTGCTTGTCACTGAAAGACGTTGGTCATTGGAATACCATGAGGAAACTCATGGATGTTTATTTGACTTGTGCCGTCATCGAGATGACATTGTTGTAGCATTGAAACATCAAAAGTTTGATCATCAAACCTGTCGAAGCAAGATTAGAGATATAGAGCAACTTGAGGCGATAGATGCTCTGATTGATTTGAAAGTAGATTCGGAGACTGAGTAAATTTCTGCCTTACAGAAAACTCACGAGAAACGGCTGAATTTCTTGCTTGTAACACTTCTGCACCCAAAACTACTTTTTATCAATCAAAAAATACAGGTTCTTCAGTACTTGTTATGCCAAACTATTAAGATATAGGCATCAAACAATGTCAAAAAATGTGTCAATAATCTGCTAAAAGTACTATAAAGA
>NZ_JBALBZ010000130.1:0-63719 GCF_036919495.1 Nostoc sp. | reverse complement strand
CTTCGGGGGTCATGCCTATGGTTTAAGTAAGTATTGTGTTCTCCCCATACTACACTCATGAATCAGTATTTCTGCAAAAATGGGATGCTCCCGAGAGCGATCGCCATCTGTGCGACGGGATTGCTAAAGAAACCCAATGAAGTACGGCTAATAATTAGGGAATAAAGCAATTTTTCATCTAGACACTGCTTACTCAAACTTTAACAACGCTAAACAGCATAATTGAGTATGTCTTATTTCTTATTATTAAGTAATAGACATTAGACATCATAGAATCGAACTAGAGTGGCAACAACTCAAAAAACATGAAATTTTTGGACAGATGTTTGATGATGAATTAGACCTAGCTTATGCAGTTATTGATGGGATAGATGCCAGAGGAGAACGAAATAATTACCGTACAGAACGTTTCAAATTTAACAATTATTTCTCTTCTTAACATTGCTTTACACATTTCGGTTTTCCTCCGCCCACCTACTTAGTTTAGGTTTAAACATTCAAAGTGCGAAAGCACAAAGTTTTGCATCACATCTGCTCCGGGATCTTGTGCTAAGACGCTGGCCAGTGTTTCGCGTAGATAATTGGCACAATTATAGGTATAGATAATTACAGACCACAAAGGTCGCGGTGTTTCTTTGGGAACAGGCGAAATAGTGGCTTGATAAGGATGTTGCTCACTCATGGAGATCATTTTATAACTGCTTGAGAATGATTTAATAAAATATGAATGCCAGAGGCAACTGACCATTTAGGTTTAAAATTTAACAGCGAAAATAGTCTTGATATATTAGCCTGAGAATGTTGGATATCCCCAGTCTGGGCATTTTTAAAATGAATTTCTGAGTTCCACTGAGTAAAATAATTTTTTAAGTTATTAATTAATTCCAGCAGAGAAGTTTCTTGACCAGTACCAACATTACAAGTTATGCAATAGCCAGGTAAAAGGGGAGTAGTTAGAGCTTTTGTAAAAGCAGTTGCAACATCTTGAATAAAAATAAAATCTCTTGTCTGTGTACCATCTCCATAAATAGTAATGGGTAAACCTTTCTGTATAGCTTTAGTAAAGATAGAAATCACGCCAGAATATGGGGAATTTATGTCTTGACGAGGGCCAAATACGTTGAATAGCCGTAGTGCAATAAAGGATATATTGGACTTTTGAGCGAATAAATTTGCGTATTGTTCACTGACTAATTTTTGTAATCCGTAAGGAGAAATCGGGTTTGTTAGTTGCTCTTCAGAAATAGGTAAATAAGCTTTATTACCATAGACTGCTGCTGAACTAGCAAATACGAGTCTTGGAATGTTTAAAGTTTGACAAAGTATCAAAATAACAATCATTGCCGAAAGATTATTGTGATGAGATTCTAATGGTTCATTCCAAGATTGGGCGACTGATGGAGTTGCTGCTAAATGGGCAATTCCATCAATTGGTTGAGGGAAATCTTCTGGCTGACAATCCAGTAAATTTTTGAGCAATAATTTGAGGCGAGGATGTTCAGGTAGGTTTTCTAATCGGCCTGTGCTGAGGTTATCAACTACAGTAACACTATGGCCTTCTCTTAGCAGTTGCTCTGTCAGATGAGAGCCAATAAAACCTGCTCCACCAGTGACTATAAAATGCATAATTTAAAGTTTTAGTTAATTAAAGAGAGCTATTTGAAAAACTTAAAATTGCTCATAGTCTAAAGTTGCTATTCTTTTTAAGGCTTCTATTTAATAGTTCAGCTCTTTTTAAGACTTCTATCTAATGAACCTATCCCACTATTCTAAAAATCCCTACTTCTTTTCGTAAAATGTGCTGGAAAACCTTAATTTTTCGTTTTTAGTTCTCAATCAGCTTAAGGTTTTTAGCACAAATCTTATTAGTGGGATAGGTTCATAGTTCAGCGTAATTTCGCCTTTAGTTCACTAAGCATAGAAGCAGGTAATGTATGTCGTGCAATTGACTTTAGAAGTCTTTTTATACGTCCTTGCCAATTTTGGACAGCTTTTGAAAGTTTGTACAATTTAGGTCGACGATACAGAAATAGGGCTATATTTAACGGTTGCCAAATTTCATTATCCTTGACCCCTTGTTTGGAAAAATATTTCTCTAACCAGGTTAAAAAAATTAGTTGAGCAGAATTCCATTGTATTGGATTGTAATGTCCTTGAGCCTCTGCAACATAACAGGAGCTATTTTGGTGCTGCCTGTACCTATCCCAACAACCACTTTCTATAAATACAGATGCCTTGAGAGAAACTTTATAAAAGAACGCCTGATCCTCAAACATTCCTCGGAAAGACTCCTCGAATCCGCCGACATCTTGTACTAGTTCCCGTCGCATAAGGACACTACAAGTACCTGGTGTTTCTGCTTTGCCTTCTAAGAAAATCTTGATCAGTGTTGGTGGTTTTACCAAGGTATCAGGTTTGATACCCAATAGTCGTCCGCGATCGCGTTGAGCATCTTCAGGATTACCCGTCCAGCTGTACCACATGAGAGTGGAGCCATAAACCATTGCAGCTTCGGGTTGTGCTGCCAATATTGCTACTTGCTTTTCTAGTTTCTGTGGTAACCAGATATCATCAGCATCTAGAAGAGCGATATAGTCACCTTTAGCATTACTAACACCCAGATTACGCGTCGCACTCATGCCACGATTTTGATGACCTTCATGTTCCACATAGCGGACTTTTTCCGGATATTGTTGAGCATATCGTAAGGCTATGTCAGTACTTTCGTCAGTTGAGCCATCGTCTGCTAGCAACAGTTCCCAGTTGTCGTAGGTTTGGGCGAATATACTTTCTATTGCTTCTATAAAAAATTTCTCGCCTGCATTCAAGAAGATAATGATGCAAGAGACTAACGGTTTTTTATTCATCCCTTCAGTCATTAAACCACCTCAATAATTGCTTGGCAAATTCTTCCCCATTCCATTTTTTAACCGCGAAGCGAGGTAATTGAAAACAGTCGCTTTTTTGCCACACAATTTCTTGAATACAAGAACAAGCGCAGGCAAATCCTACTTCTGGAATTAGGTTGACTGTCTCTGCGTTGTAATCGCCATGTGGATAAGCAAAACTAGTTACCGGGCGATTGAGAATTTCTTCTAAATCAGCTTTGCTCTGTTGAATTTCATGTCGTTGAAAGGCTAATGAGTGTGCTGAGAGAAATGGGTGTGTCACTGTATGAGCGCCGATTTCTATTAGTTCCCCTTGCTTCAAGGCAAGTAGCTCCTCAGGTAAAAGCGAGTAGTGAGTCTTACGTGCTATTGCTTCAACCATAGCCCAAGCTGATATCTCATCTAATGCCTTGAGTCGATCGCTTTCCGTCAGAGGTTGCAATAGTTGCCAAATTGAGTAATAGAAAAATAGCCGAGAACCTGGTTTAGCTTCCCAAGCATGGCGATCGCGATCGTAGTCATCTTCACTGCAATCTGCTGCTACACCCAACTCCCAGTAGTGAGTAGTAGTTTTAATCTTCAGCGAAAACTTCTCTGGTAATTTCTGCGGTTGTAAAAGTAGCCGTTCTAACTCATCCCACCAAAATTCGCGCTGCTTTCCTAAATAGCCGGTACTGACAAAGACAGTTGCTGGGATACCGTAGCGCTCTAGCAAGGGTTTAGCATGATGAAGATTATCGGCGTAACCATCGTCAAAAGTAATAGCCACTGCTCGGTGGGGAATGTTGCCATCCCGATGAGCTTGAGCTAATTGCTGGAGGCTGATGGGGTAGGCATATTTTTGCAAAACTTCCAGATGTTCGGCAAAGTGTTGTGGGGTCACACATAGAGACCAGGGGTCTAGGTCTACCTCAGCAACGCGATGGTACATCAATATCAGACTTTTTGAGGACAATCGCCTCTGAAGTTGCTGTTTCACTTGTTGCAATCTGCTAAGTCCAGGTATCTTCATAGCGTCACTTGGGGTTTGACTGCCCTGACGGTAATTGTCACTTCATAGTTGGAGTCACAGTAATCTAACTCTTCCTTTCGCAGTTCCTGAGTTGCCAGCCCTTGTAAAAAGGAAGTTGCTGTCAGCACATTTCCATAGGTTTTTAGTTGAATATTGGCGGGTGGAAACACCTCTTCAAAGAGTCGCTGTGCAGATAGAGTTGTGTAATTCCAATACCAGGTATTTTTCCATTCAATGTCGCTGAGTTGGGTAATTCCCGGAACTGTTACTAGTACAACTCCCCCTGGCTTTAGTATCCGGTAAATCGTTTTCAGTGCTAGTCGTACCTCATAAATTAGCTGGAGGGTTTCAGTTAGGATCAAACAATCGAATGCATCAGATGGAATATGATCGGCACTGGTGAGGTCGCCAACAAAGGTTGCATCTGGATTACCTTCTACAGCATGAAAAACATCTTTTTTGGTAACGCGATCGCCTCCAAATTTATTAGTATAAAAGCTATCTCCAATTTCCAGAACACGCCCATTAATATCATCACAATGGTTGGCAAGAAAGTTTTCGATATAGTAGCGATCGATCGGAAGACCTCGGTCGAAGCCCCAAGCTTCACTAATAGGTTTCAAACGGCGTAGGTTACCGAATTCAACTTTTCCCACAGGTAATGAGTATTCTACTCCTCGCCACTGAGCTAGCTTAGAAATGATTGGAGTAGGTAATGTCCGCTTTGCAATTGACTTTACAAGTTCTTTCATGTGTTTTTTTAAAAAAATCAATCAGTTTACTAAAACATAAATATGATGGATATAACTACTTTCCTAGTCATGCTATTGCCTTGATGATTCTGATGGTTTTTAACCTTAGTTTTGGTGTATTTAAAGTGCTTCTTCAAGAAATATTAGAAGTGTAGGTAAAATGCCAGAAAAAAGCTTCTTTAATACCTCCAATATTAGCGATAGTAACAATAAAAAGAAGTAGATATTATATTGGAAAAATACGTAAAAAACGACGTATATAAAACCTTTTTAGTATAAAAAAAATAGCTTGATCTGGTGAATCAAGGGCATCCTTGCATTTCAACAAAATGTCAGTAATGAGAAAAGCACTAAGTACAAAAAATCGCCTGACTCCAAGTGATCCTGGTTGAAAAATCGAGTTTATAGGAAGGCTCTCTGGCAAAAAATGACTAACCAAAACCCCAAAAACAGCTATTGCTCGTAACCCATCTAGCTGAACCATATACTTCGGGTTTTTTTCCTGTTGTGGCTGTGCTATACCACTGGAAAATATACTCATCATTTTAAAAGATAATGACCGCATACTCAAGAAGCTTACTAGTAATTTCAAATATATTTAAAAAGATGAGGATTAGAGGAACTAGCAGTTTATTACTTGCTCAATTTTGCTGCCAATTGTTAGTTTAATTTTTAAATTTTATTTAACTCGAACGTGAGGTATTGATTTATCCATACTCGTTGTATAATTTCAAAATTTTGTCCAGTCCATTCTTTAATTTCTGATTCTAAAATACGAACATGATCAGTTTGTAAAGGCCAATCTTCTCGTTTCAAAAGCTTAAGAAGAAGGCGGAGTCTAGGTAAAGGTTTCCTTGAGGATATAGTGTTAAAGAAACTATTAAAAACACTTTTAGCTAAAAATTTCGGATTACCTATGTCGAACCATTGAGGAATCATTTCCTCCAAAACTAATAAAACCCGACCACCTGGTCGTAGCACACGAGCAACTTCGCTCATAACAAGTTTCGGATCGCTGGCATGGTTTAAACTCCAGAAGGATAGCACCGCATCAAATGATTCTGAGGGAAATGGCAAGCATTCACCAATGCCACGAACAAAATTAGGTTTACTTTCTAAATAGGGGAAACGGTCTAATAATGAAGACCAATCTATCCTTAACCATTCAATGCTAGGGTCAATAACAATATAATTATTATTGGAATTCAAGTAGTTTCGGGGAACACCAATTCCTCCACCAACGTCAAGAATATTTCCAGACAGGCCAGCTAGAAAGGGTACAAACGGAGTATAATCTGCCGCAAAGCAGTTAATAGCAGATGTAGAATTAGTCATTAAATGTTTGTACCAATCTTCCATTTCTAAGAGGCGTTCTTCCCATTTAGTTGCTTCATTTTCTAATAATTGATCTGGCATTAAATTTAACCAGTCATCTGCAAGCTGAGGAAATTTACTATTACACGATGTACAGATAATGAAATTTTTACCGAACTCAAGTTTATTTTTACATTTGGGGCAAACGAGAAACTTCTGGAAGTTGTTTAGCGAAGCTATTTCAATCATGATTTTATTTTCTTAATACTAAAATACTGAGAAACCTTTGAGTTCATGGGTCCATAAAATAAAATGGTGCTGTTGCACGAACACGGAAAAAAGTAAATTATACTTATCAAATATTTCCTCTGCACTAATAACTTAATCAGTTGACTATGAATAGGAAAGCCAAAGCTAACTATAAACTAGTTACTAATAAGTTCTAAAGGTAACTCTAGAGAACCATAACCCCACGACTGCAACATAACACAATGGGCGCCATCCTTCGGGGGTCGGACAACTTCCAATAAAAAACAGTTTTCAACACGATCATAGTATTCCAACCAAGGTAACGCTAAATCTAAACTGATATAATAAGAACCAACAGCTAGCTGTTCTAAAGAGAGCATGAATGAAACAGAATTCTCTCCAGGACTTAGCGCTATTACCTCACTCGGTCGGTAGATACCAAAATTACCAAAACCTACAGGAATTCCTGCTGCATCATGCAATCTCAGTTCTAAACTTAGATTGTGATATTCACTTGTATAAATTGTTAAATTAATTTCAACTTTGCTATCTCCAAGCTCAAATTTAGATATAATTTCTCCTGAGACAATTGTTGGCTTCCCACTCTTTTGAACTGAGCGTGTAAAACTTTGTGATGCAGAAGTATCTTTGAGGTAAACTTCAACTACAGAACTAGGAGTGCTATTTGCAATTACGCTACCTGAGTCTAGCAAAATACAAGTTGAGCATAGAAATTGAACCGTACTCATATTATGACTAACAAAAAGTACTGTTCTACCAGACTGTCCAACTTCTTGCATTTTGCCAAGACATTTTTTTTGAAACTGTACATCCCCCACAGCTAATACTTCGTCCACAATTAAAATCTCTGGCTCCAAATGCGCTGCAACTGCAAATGCAAGGCGTACATACATCCCAGAGGAGTAACGCTTCACAGGCGTATCTAAAAACTTCTCTACCTCAGCAAATGCCACAATTTCATCAAAATTTCGCTTAATTTCTACCTTACTCATTCCCAGAATTGCACCATTGAGATAAATATTTTCTCTACCTGTCAACTCTGGGTGAAAGCCTGTACCTACTTCCAACAAACTAGCAACTCTTCCCTTAATATTGATGCTTCCTTTTGTAGGTTCAGTAATCCGGCTGAGAATTTTCAAAAGCGTAGATTTACCCGCACCATTTCGCCCAATAATTCCAACTCTGTCACCCTGCTTAATTTCAAAAAATACATCTTTCAGCGCCCAAAACTCTTCCTGGGAATTTTGGATGTCGGATTTTCTATTTCGGAACGGTTTAAGTAAACCTTTAGCGCGACTGGCAATTACATCGCGGAGTGTAGTGTACTTTTCCTGCTGATGCCCGATAATATATTTTTTGCCCAGATTCTCAACCCGAATGATAGTGTCAGACATTGGCTCTTTACTTTGTCACAATGGTGTTGTGCTGATTTAATGTAATGCAAAAATAGTTTGTAGCGATCGCTTTAAATAATATCTGCAAATGTCCGCTCGGTCTTACGGAAATACCAAATTCCACTGAATAATAATAAAAAGACTAGTGCCAAAGACAGTAAGAAACTTGGTAAATATAACTTTGACTCACCTCCTAGAATCGCCCAACGGAAGCCATCAATCACTCCTACTATTGGGTTCAAAGAGTACAGGAATCGCCACTGTTGTGGAACAACGCTACTGCTAAATCCCACAGGCGATATATACAGACCAAACTGCACAATAAACGGCACAATATAACGGAAGTCACGATACTTGACATTTAAAGAAGCAAACCACAATCCCGCTCCCAATGAAGCAGCACAGGCAATAGCAATAAATACTGGTAGTGTCAAAATTCGCCAACTGGGGATAAAGTTATACCAAGCCATCAGCCCTACTAAAATCATCCCCGAAATCAGGAAGTCTACAAAGCTTACTACTACTGCACTTGTTGGTACAATCAAGCGAGGAAAATATACCTTTGAGATTAAATTGGCATTGCCAATTAAACTATTGCTGCACTCCGAGAGCGAATTTGCAAATAATTGCCAAGGTAACATTGCTGAGAACACCAAAATCGGGTAAGGCGCACTTTGTGAAGGTAACTTTGCTAATTGTCCAAATACGACTGTAAAAACGACCATTGTCAAAAACGGACGAATTAATGCCCAAGCAATACCAATCGTAGTTTGCTTATATCGCACTAGAATATCACGCCAAGCAAGAAAATAAAATAATTCTCTATATTTCCATAGGTCTTTCCAGTACTGCTTTTCAGTGCGACCTGCTTCGATTACTAGTTCTTGCTTATTCATTATTAAATTTATTTTCAAGATGCGTGACTATTTTAATTAGAATTAAAAATTTGGCTTTAAACATTTGGATTTTGGCGCAAAATATAGAGATTTTCCTTCCTCAATAATAGCCTGTTAAACACCCACCCCGAAAACTTGCAGTTTTCATATCAAAATAGCGTCCGTATTCCTGCACTAATACATCTGCGGCTACTTTAGAAGTACCAAATAATGAGTGTTTGGTGTTATCGATACTCATGTTTTCATCAATACCCTGGTTAGTGAAATTTGATATATGCGATCGCTACCTTGCCGAACGTAATACCATTTTGTCTGTTGACACTCTTGACACCAAAAAGCTTCTAACCATTCCCCTCCTATAGGTACTGCGGTTTGGTTCGCTATTAACATCAACGCATTCCGCCGACTCATCCCTCGTTGCTGTAATTGACCTGCTTGGTCAGCAAACATTTTATATTTCTGACTGACGCTATCGACATAACAGCTATGAATGGGGCAATAAATAGCCCGTCGTTTGGAACGTTTCCGATTTCGGTCACACCTTCTCTGCAATTTAACCTCCTGTATAGACAAAAACTATGAGCAAGGAAGGCTATGTTGGAGGGGCTGAGATCAATAAGACCATCGAAGTCCAACTCCTAAAAAATACAGTAAAAATATTCAATTAATTCCGACATACCTACTTACTTTACATCACTTTGAGACATGATTTTTATCTCATCAGAGAATAATGCGTGCTGTAAAACATGTATGTAAGTATTGTTGAAAGATAACTTTAAACGTGAAGTGCGATCGCAAATACTGGCGACCTGCTTTGCCCATCTGCTCTTCTATCTGTCGATCTCGATTCAGAAAGCGAAGAAATTGTGCCAGACCTTGACCCTATCTCCATTATCAAATGTTCCACCACAGTTTGCTTCAGCCATCAATTGTCTAAGATATGAAACCTGGGAGCATATTACTGCTATTGGTCGCCTAGAGGCTAAAGCTGAATATAGTTTGCTGGGAACAACTAAACCCTCTGTAGCTGAATCTACACTTATTAGTGATAGATCGCAAGCTGTTAAGGAATAAGGTAGCACTTGCTTGTCTTGATAAGGTAGAAACGTAAAATTGTTCAGCCCTAACCGCTCGACTTCATATGATTAATTCATCGCGTTTGGCCCCACCACCAATCCAAACAAACTGAATTGGCTCATCTTGCAGTTCTTTTGCAGCTTCCAATATTGTGTTGATATCATGACAGCGATCCATATTGCCAGAATAGAGTACGGTAAATTTGTTAACTAAGTTGTATTTCCAAGCAAACCAGTTTTCTCGCTTGGCAATCGGTACGATTGCTTCTGGTTTGGCCCAACTGTGAATTATCGAAATTTTATCACCTATTTCGGGACAATGCCCTACTATCTTTTGTTTCATCACAGGACTAAGTACTATAATCGCCTTAGCATTTAACTAAACTTGTTCATATTTTACCACGCCACAAGCGCGCCAGCCAGTTACCCTTGGGAATTACCCTTAGTGCGATCGCAATATCAGGGTATAAGTCATATAGTATGCAGACATAGGGCAATCGGAACAAGATATAAGCCAGATATCCAATCACTGGCAAAAATAGGGGAGCTGTAGTTAGTAACAATATATCAGTAAACCAAAAAGTTTTCCTAAAAGGTCGAACCACTAGTGATACAGGAGATATCATCAAGAAATGAGTACAGAGAAGCAAGTATTCTGTAATACTCTTTAATAATATAAAAAATAGTTATCATACTTTACAGCACTTCAAAATATGAAATGATCAAAGGAGTGTGTCGTATATTGGCTGAAAAATTTGACTGTTTTATCTCTACGAAAAGCTAAGAGGAGTGAGTCTACAGAAGAACCAATTTTAACAGACTCAGAAACCCTAGATGAAGTTATTGAGTGTTTAGTAGAAAATTTTTCTTTTTGATTCTCAAGAAGTATGTGACCAGCAAACTTTATTCGAGATTCTCATAAAAGCAGCCAGTAGTGGAGATAGTATCGAGAACACAGCTAAACTATTAAAGAATGTTCCTACGTAACTGTTCATATTCTATACCAATTGACCACTTTGTTTCTTTAGGATTCTCCCCAATGTGATTCAGTATGTCAGTCATATTTTGGTGTCAAACAACTTATCGTTATGTTCTTTTACCACAAAATATACTATTTTGGAGATGTCTACTGAGCTAGTCGCAGTTTAGTTAAGGTTCGGTTTTCTTCTGGCGTGAGAATGATGCGTAAAGGCGCAGGCATAATAGGCTAATTTAGCAGTCTTTCTATCTTATAATTAATTCCACCTACCTACTTATTAGCAAGTAAATAGTCACGTTAGCGCAATTACTAGCTAACTATAGCAATCCTAAATCATTTCTGAAAAATCACCATTTTTGATTTCATACTGCCTTCCTCCTCCTGCCTCCTAAAAGCCTTTTTTTGTTCCTTTTTTAACTCGAACTCACGTCAAAACTAAATTGGCAGAGTAATAATAAACTTTGTTCCCTGACCAGAGGTTGACGAGCAGTTGATTTGTCCATTGTGTTTATCGACAATAATTTGGTGGCTGATAGCTAATCCTAGCCCAGTTCCTTTACCCACAGGTTTAGTTGTAAAAGATGGCTCAAAAATTCTATCTTGCACCTCAGGAGCCATACCAAGAGCATTATCTTCAATGCAAATTGTCACGGTTTTTTGCTGATGATCGACTGATGTAGTAATCGTAATTGTGTTATGGCAAGGGGCTATCTTCTGATCTGAACACATTTGATGAAGACCATCAAATGCATCAATTGCATTAGCAATAATATTCATAAGTACCTGGTTCAGTTGTCCGGGATAGCATATAATTGGAGGTAAGTCACCGTATTGTGTGAAAACTTCGATTTTATGGCGGTCTACTTGGTCTTTTAGTCGGTGTTTTAATAGCATTAAGGTACTATTGATTCCTTCGTGAATCTGAAACTCTACCTTAGATGAAATATCAGATCGGGCAAAGGTTCTTAAAGAAAGGCTTATGTCTTTAAGACGAGCAATTCCTTCATGCATTGATAAGAGAACTTTTGGGAAATCTTCAGTGATATATTTTAAGTCAATTTCTTCAATAAGTTCTTCACTTTTTAAATCTGGATGTGCTAGCTTTTGCTGTTGCAGACTCACCAAACGAAAGAGATCCTTTACATATTCCTCAATATGAAAGCAATTTCCACTAATAAAACCAATTGGGTTATTAATCTCATGACCTATGCCTGCAACAAGTTGTCCAAGGGTGGACATTTTCTCACTCTGGATTAGTTGTAGTTGGGTTTGTTGTAACTGTTGTAGAGATTGGGATAATTCTGCGGTGCGTTCTTGCACTCTTTCTTCTAAAGTACGGGTGAGATGCGAGATTTTTAGGTGTAACTTTAATCGAGCAATGACTTCTTCCTGTTGAAAGGGTTTGGTAATGTAGTCAACTGCACCAATTTCTAGCCCTTTCACTTTGTCTGTGGCATCGGTCAATGCAGTCATAAAAATGACCGGAATATTCTGAGTGATGGCATTGGCTTTCAGCCTGCGGCAAGTTTCAAATCCATCCATACCTGGCATCATGACATCCAGGAGAATCAGATCGGGATGGGCATATTCTGTTTGTTCGATCGCCGACTCTCCATCCGTTGCCATAAGTGCTTTCCAACCACATCCCTGAAGCGCTTCAGAGAGAACCTTAAGATTATTTGGATTATCGTCCACCAACAGGATATGCATTGGCTTCAAAAAAGGTTCGGTCATCATGGATGTGACTCCGTTGCTACAAATGATTTTAGGAATTTACGGATTTTTGCGGTTTGGAAGTTGGCAGTGAGTTTGCTCAACTCAGTTGCGAAGGCAGTTAACTGACTGTCTTGCTTCATTAGCTCCCCTATAATTCCCTCAATCGCTGGAATATCTCCCATCATTGCCAGATGATAGAGTTGTTGCAAAATATCCTGAGATGGCAAAATCAATTCACTATTATCTATTTGCTCATTCTTGGTAGATAACTGTTGAGGTTTAGATTGGGCATAGATCCAATCAAATTCTAGTAGCGATCGCTTTGCTACTGCCTCAAAGGCAGAATGCAGTGCATTGAATAGTTCATCAATTTGCAGGGGTTTAGGCAAGAATGCTGTAGCTCCTACCTGTAAACTGTGTTGCCGATTTTCTTCAAATACACTGGCACTAGAGACAATAATCGGAATAATTCGAGTTTGGGGATTCTCTTGTAAATGAACCATTAGCTCAAAGCCATCCATATTGGGCATAGCCAAATCAAGCACAATCACATCTGGCTGATGTTCAGTTACCATCTGTAGCCCATGTTTGCCGTCGTTTGCTTCCAAGGTTCGACAGCCGATTTCTTGTAGCAGACTAGTCAACATAGAACGGTGGTTGCGATCGTCATCGACAATCAAAATTTGAGGCGCAGTACCCCGAATACCGACGATTTTCTGGTGGGTTGAGGCGATGGTTACTGGATGCCAGTCATGGGAAACTGGTACTGCTACTGTCAAATCTAACCAAAATAGACTACCTTCACCAAGGTGACTCTGGACTTGAATTTGGCTGCCCATTAATACAGCAATTCTTTGACTGATTGCTAATCCCAAGCCAGTACCTTCAGATTTGCGTCCAGCCTCACCTACTTGTTCAAAAGCTAAAAAGATTTTCTCTAGTTGGTCTGGTGACATCCCAATACCTGTATCTTCAATCTGGAAGCGAATTTTAGTGATTGGGGATTGGGGATTGTCCTTGTCCCCAGTCCCCAGCCCCCAGTCCCCAGTCTCCAGTACATCTACTTTGAATGTCACGCTACCATTGTCTGTAAATTTGATAGCGTTGCCTAATAAGTTGATCAACACTTGCCGTAGCCGCTTTTCATCTACTTGAATGACAAGTGGTAGGCGATCGCCTATGAAAAGGTTAAATGCAATCCCTTTCTGATCGGCTCGAATACTGCAAATCTCGGTGACACCATGTAAGAAAGTGGGCAGATGTACATTAGTCGCAACCAATTCTAATTTCCGAGCTTCAATTTTTGAAAGATCGAGAATGTCATTGATTAGCATTAAAAGGTGTGTCCCACACTGGTAGATAATGCTGACTCCTTCTAGGTTTTTCTCTGTCATGTTTGGCGATACCTCAAGCACCTGAGCAAAACCAAGGATGCCATTAAGCGGTGTACGTAGTTCGTGGCTCATATTGGCCAGAAACTCGCTCTTTGCTTCGTTAGCAGCATCAGCAGCTTGCTTTGCCTCCAGCAGTTGATGAGTTCGTTCTTCAACTTTGAACTCCAAGGTTTTGGAATAATCTAATAGTTGATTATTAGCAATTGCTAGTTGCCGATTCGCTTCTTCTAACTTCTGCTGTTTATAGGCATTGGTTGTGGCAACTACGCTGCTGATGAACGTAGCTAAGGCGGGTGTTACGGGAATCAGAACACCGTGCAAAAACATCCCGTAACCACCACCCATAAATGCGCCACTAATGCCTACGGTTGCCCAAAGAATTTTGCCGCCTGGAATCTGTCGCCGGGTACGCGCACTAGCTAAATACCAACTACCACCAGAACCGATAAAAGAGCATAAAAGAATCCAGAGCGACACAGCCATTCCAGAAATGCCATGCAAGTTTGCTTTCCCTGTTTTTGATCCTTCTACTAGTTGATGAGCAATATTGGCATGAATAACAACACCAGGTGTCGGTTTTTGGTCAGAAATGAAGGAGGAACTGAAGGGTGTGCTAAAGAAGTCATTGGTACTGGCAGCAGTTGACCCAATAAACACCATGCGATCGCGCATCAGATTTGCTGGAATTTTTCCTGCCAACACATCCCGCATCGCAACTGTGCGAAACGCCGCATCCGTTCCGTACCAGTTGAGCAAAATTTGATAGCCGCCAACATCGGCATTAGAATAACCTGCTTCTTGATTGTGTAATGGTAGGTAGATTTGATTGCCTAAGCGAAACTTCTGCTGCTTTTCGTCAACGGATTCTAAAGTTATCTTTTCGGCTTCAAGGTACTTGAGGGCTACAAGAGTTCCCAGTCCTGCTTTAATTTTTCCCTCTTCTTTGGCATCGACTGCTGTAAGTAAGGCACGACGCACATGGCGATCGCCATCCAACACCAAATCTGCTAATCCGACTCGATCGAGTTTTTTCAATTCTGGTGGTGGATTGACATGCTCTCCGGTAATTTTCTCAACGCCAATCAAATTGGCACTGTTGCGGAAGACTTTTACAAGTCGATCGTATCCACTGCCCTCCGGTAAATCTCGATAGAGATCCAAACCGATGGCGCGGGGTTGTTGCGCCTGGATTTTTTCTAGTAATTGTGCTAGTGACCAGTCTGGAATTGGCCATTTACCAACTGATTGGATATCTTGTTCATCAATTGTGACAATTATGATTTTGTCAGCTATTGTATTTTGCGTAGACGCGTTCGCGTAGCGTCTCGTAGAGAAGCGGCTTGCCGGAAGGCATCGCTGTCGTATCCATTCATCACGAAGTTTCCACTCAGGCAAATTAAAAAGTCCCAAAGACTGCCCAACAATAACTGTTAGAGCAACGCTGGGACTAATAATCAAAACACTGCGAGAGCGTTGGATGAAAGCTTGGAATTTACGCCACATAATTTCGCCAGAGGCTTAAATAATATTGATTAGTATTCGTCAGTTTTACTCCACTAACATTTGTCTGAAAATTGGGGATTGGGGATTGGCAAGAGACAGAGAAGAAAATTCTTCTCCCTTGCTCCCTGCTCCCCTACTTCTTTCCCGCTCCTGAGTCCCTAATTCCCAGATGCTACTAAGGGAACTGTTGCAATATCTTTTAAGCTAACTGAGGAAAGAAGTTCTTCCCATTGGTTGATAATAGCCGCATTTTTGGGTTGGGCGGTATGCAGCACAGCCATTGTTGCTACACAGTCATACCACACCCCATTTTTACCGAAAGCTGCTGCTTGCTTTAAACCATCTTTCTGCTGCATCGCTGTCGCCAGTTCAGCAGTAGGCTGGATACGCTGAATCCAACCATCAACGTAAGGTGTACTTGGGCCGAGTGTTCCGTTCACTTTCAGTGCCAAAAACCACTGGTAGTTTTTACCAACGGCTAAAGCGGGTGCATCATCTGGTAATTTGACTGCGATCACCCCAGCTTTAAGAGCAACGGGAATGGTCATTTGATAATGTATATTGCCAGCTTCATCTTTGAGGCTGAACACAGCTTCTTGTGCATTAGAAGCAGGCAAATATACCAAAATTGTGGGGCGTTCAGACACCGTTGTGCCATAGAAGCTTTGGGGCAGAAGTGCGATTAGCGCTGCGGGCCCTCCTGCTGCTACAGTCGAAGAATTCAAGTAGTAAGTACCAACGCGGGAAGCGCCTCCAGATGCTTGTCTAGGGGAGCTGTTATCTTTGCTTGGGGTAAAGAGGTTGCCGCGAGACGCTCCTCCAGTTGCTTGTCTAGGGGCGCTGTTATCTTTGCTTGGGGTAAAGAGATTACCACGGGATGCTCCTCCAGTTGCTTGGCTTGGAGCGCCATTTTTGACAGGTGGGGTAAATGTTACAGCATAGGCACTAGCCCATGTACTACTGGCTATCAGAGCAATCATGCTCAATGCACTAGTTAAATATCGACGTTTCATGATGTTTGACCTCATTTCATTAAATAGTGATAGAAAATACATTAAAATAAATGCGCTAAAAAATCGTGGAATACTTTTAAACACTAGCCAGAGCAGGGAAGCTTACTAACATTTATATCCGAATTTAGGCTAGAATTCTATAAAGTAGATGTGTTTTTTAGTATCTAATATCTCAGATATATTACTTAATTACAGCCAGTTTCCAACCAAAACAAAGGCAGACCAAAAGAACGGATCACGGAAATCAGTTTGACGAATCAGGTTAATTTGTGCCTGCCGTAGTGCTTCCGCTTTAGTAACTCTGGGTTGCCGTAGTTGGTCATAGAAGCGAGTCATGAGCATTTGGGCTGCCTTATCTTTGACCGGCCAAAGTGTGGCAATGGTGGAACGCGCACCGGATTTAACAGCCAAGCCTGCTAATCCAAGAACGGCGCGATCGTCTCCCATTGCGGTATCGCAGGCACTCAGTACCAATAATTCGATCGCTTTTGATGAATTACCACTACGATTTTTGAGGAGTTCGGACAACTCCTTTACATTAAGTTGTCCATCCCACGTAAGTAAAAAAGTATCTTCGAGCCGGGAGCTAAACTGTCCGTGGGTTGCTAGATGGATAATATTGGCATTACTGGATTTGACATGAGCGGCCAGGGCAAGACTTGTAAATTTTTGGTTCAGTAACATTGTAGATGGCACAGTCTGAGAGATTTCCTTCACTTCTAATTCCACAGATGGCAAGGGACTAAAACCAGCACGAGATTGGCTGATACCGCCGATAATTGCATCAATGTGCTTTGAAGAGAGCGATCGCGCCGCCATTAGTTGCAATCCTGGTGAGAGCGCCACAGCATACTTCTCAATCAGATATTGATTACCGTCATACAGGGCTGCCATTGGAATGTTCCGCAACCGACCATCCAAAACAAATACCAGTGTCTTAGTATCAATGAATGCTTGATCTACTTCTGCTTTTTGAATCAGCCAGTCGTAAATCTGCTGAGACAATTGATCCCGAACTTTTGAGTCTGAGACTGGGTTGAGAGCAACTAGAAATTTATCTAAAGTTTGCTCAATTTCAGCTTGAGATTTTTGAGTGACATAATAACGCAGTGGTTGTCCAGTTTTGGAGAGAATTACTCCTAAGCGATCGCTTAAGATAATCGGATAAATAACCGTTGCTGTGGGGTCAACTTCGTCAATCTGCTGGGCTTTATCTAAACAAGCTTCGCCCAAAAAGTTATCAAGTTCGGCAATTTGGAGTGACTCAATCAATTCACGCGCTTGCATCAATGCAGCCTGAGTTGGTTGCTCATCAAGAAGTAAACTCACTAGTTCCCGATAGACAGGCTCCACACTTTCGCGGAAAGAAAATTGCACATCGGGGTTAACCGCAACCATATCGCCTCGTAGTGCCTTTAAGGACTTAACTGCTTCTGTATAGGCTATAATTGCTTCTTTGCGATCGCCTTGTTGTTTATACAACTGTCCTACCTGCCATGCTGATTGAGCAATGAGATCGTCAGCTTGGAGTTGACGGGCAATATTGAGGGATTTCTCGGCTAATTCCTTTGCCTCAGACCACTGTTTTTTGCGACGGTAGAGTTGCGCCCATTGATGCAGTGCATAGGCTTGGGCGGTTGCATCCTGAATTTCTTGGGCAGACTTAACTGTGTCTGCCATGAGTTGTGCCAAATCTTTGCTTGGTAAAACTCGATCGGGGTTTTCCAAGTGATTCAAGGTTGCTACAAAATTAATCGCTGCATTAAGGGAACTATGACTGGGTGCTAGTTCTGACAACTCTTGTCGTAATTGAGGCGCGAGGGGAATTGCATATTCCAGTTTGTTGTAATCCACCAATAATTTGAAACGAGCTAAACACGCTTGTAAAGCTTCATTCGGGTTCGTAGCTGCTGTTTGGGCATCTTCAAAGTAATTTAATGCTGCTTCTGGATCTTGTAAGTCAGAGGCAACTTTCCCTAGACTCGAAAGAATAGAACTTAACTGAGTTTTAGCAACAATTTTGTTTGCTGTGGCTAAACTTTGTTCTAAAACTTCCTGGCTTCTACTACTATCACCGATCGCGTGCAAAGCTAAACCCAGCGATCGCAACCCACTAACTTTTATTTCCGAATCTGGCATTGCTGCCAGCTTTTGCGTTAGCGCCTCCAATTGTTGTTTCGAGCGGCGGTAAAATCCCAAACTTTGTAAAGCTTGTGCTTGGTTGATTTGACTGCCTATGCTGCCCATTTTGTCGCCTGCTTGCTCATAATATTTTTGAGCTTGTTGCCAAGTTTCTAGGGCGGTTTCAGTTTTGTCTGTATGTAGTTGTAAATTTGCTTGAGTATTCAGTACTTGCGCCCAGATAATCGCATCGACAGAGGGTTTAGCCGTTTGCAAAATTTTTATACTTTCTTCGATAGATTGTTTAGCTGCTTCCCATTGGTTTAGTTCCTGTTGTGCTAGTGAGAGGTAACTCAAACTTAGGGCTTCGTTGGTGCGATCGCCTTGATTATGATATTGTTGTGCTGCCGTTTGCCAAACCCTGATAGCTTCTGCAAAACTTCCCGATTGGTAAAAGTTTCGTCCAAGTTCTAGCCCGTTGGCAGGTTGGGCAGAAGAGAGAACAGAGATTGTTACTAGTGGAGATGCTTTTATAGGTGTAATGGTAAATGCTAAACACAAACTTAAAATGCTGAGGCTGACATATAGCCAACGAATTTGTTTAATTCGGAAAATCATAAATAATTATTTATTTACTATTGAGTAGTTTGTTTGAAAATTAGTCACAGCACAAATGTTTAGAAAATGACTATGTGTATAATGCCCAAATTACAATACCAGCTATCAGTTGAGGAGCGATTCACATACAATTAAAATACGGCGTTGCTGATTCCATGTATGAAAATGATTTTGTATAATACCAAAATCCCTGTAGAGACATAGCAGTTCTACGTCTCTACATCTGGATTCATATTTCAATTCAGCAACGCCAAAATACTGTGTCATTCCGGTTTAACCTATGACCACCTTCTTTTCCACCAATGCAGACTTACATTTTCTCGACAGCAACGGCAAGCCAAAGACCCAAAATAATTAACTCCTCTTAACAGCAGCACAGGTTAATGGTTGTTGCACCTGAGCAGAAGATTTATTTGGAACTAACTCAATTTTTCCCTGAGCATTACGATGCCAACCACTAGCTTGAATTAGAGTTTCTGAAGATGGGGGCGTTTGGGCTTGTACTTGCTGTGTTTTGCGATATGCAGAGAGATCGCGAATATCAGACCAAGTGCGATCGCTCCCAATTTGCTGTGTTGGATTTTGCGGTATCCCACCTCGTCCCGTTGCCACAAAACTACTGCCTTGATTTGCAGAACAACCTGTAGTAATTTGCTGGGATGAATCTGTTAAGCTTACGGGCAGTTCAACGAAACCAGAGTTGTGGTCAACACCAAAATTATTAATATTTACCGTACCGTTTACGCCAAATTTGGAACTGGCTGTGATGTCGTTTTCTAGGGTGAGTTCGTTACGGTATTTTAGCCCAAATATACCTTGGGTGTTGATTTGAATGTTGCCCCCATTACCTTGGAATGCGTTGGCGATGATATCGCTATTTTCCGAGCCAACGATGATGGGAGAGTTAATGGTGATGTTGCCCCCATTGCCAATACCACCTGCATTAGTAACTATTGAACTACCACGACGCATGATCAAGTCATTTGCCTGGACAAAAATATTACCACCTTCACCCTGAAAAGTAGCGGCGGTAAGTCTAGCACCATTGTCAAGACGGATTGAACCTGCATTAATTTCAAGTTTTCCAGCATCGCCAACCCCTTGATGGTCAACGCCAACAACCGCTCCATCTGTAATCTGCAAGCGTGGGGTGTTAACAACGAGTTTACCTATTTTACCTGTGATCACATCTGGTAATCCAAGTAGTTGCCGAATAGGTGGTACAAGTAATTCGGCCCTAGCACCAATTCGACTTGGGAGACGAGAAATACTACCCACTCCACTAACTTCAACGGTGTCAGAAGCATTGATTAGCAAATCCCCTGCATTGCCGCTATTTACGGTAGAGGCAACGATACCTCCTCCATCCTGTACTCTCAGTTTGGCAGTATTAATAGTTAATTGGCCTGCATTTGCTTGGCTGAATGTGCTAACCACTATGAGGCTATCATTCAAATTTTGCCCCATCACTTCGATGAAATCAGCAGCATTAATCGTGGTATTACCTCCCATACCATTTGCCAAGCTAACATTGTCGATCTCAGCACCATCTAAAATCTGCAATTTTTTGGTAACTACTCGAATATCACCACTTTTCCCCGAATTGCTGGTGTTAGTAATCAGTGAACTGGCCAATCCATTAATAGGTGATAATCCCACAATTTGAAGCAAATCTCTAATTTCCATAGAAATATTACTTCCTGAACCTTTACCAAAATTGAATCCATCAATAGAACCACCATCGCGGAGGAATACTTGGGAGGCAGAAACCAAAATATTACCCCCAGCACCATCGCCAAAATTATCAGCACGCAATCGACTTTGTGAAAATCCATCAGTGCCAACTCCCCCAAGTTGCAATGACTCACTAGCATTAACGCTAATGTCGCCTGAATTATTGCTTCCTTGATTAACTAATAGGGCAGCAGACGCATCTTGTAAGCTAATATTTCGACCCTGGAAATGAATAGAACCCGCAGGGGTGCCACTGGCATCGGCAAGGGATTGATGGGACAGATGAATATTCCCAAATTGCTTTATATTGCCATAATCAAAATTCCAATGAGGAGAAGAGGTGTTGAGATTAACTGTGCCATTACTAGCGCTACCAAGTTCAATATGTCCAGAAGGTGCATTTAACACTCCACCATCTAAGGCTACTTCTCCCCCTATCAATGCCAAGTTATTACCAGAGGTAACGCTTAATCCTACAGGATTGTTACTTCGATCCAGAGGAGAACCTATAGCATTATCAATATTAATTAAACGGTGTCCGGTGTTTTGGACGGTAATATCTCCCGGATTTTGCCCCATTTGCAACCCAATTGGCACACTCATCGTCAACAACGGCGTAGCACCGAGATTAGTCGCACTAAACTCTATTCCATCAGCAAACTTAATGCTATTCGCCGTTGTTCCCACAAAGGAGCCACCAATATTTAACGAGGCATTTTTTCCAAATACAATCCCCGCCGGATTCATTAAAAACAAACTGACAGGATTATTACTGTTGAGAGTTTGAATTAACCCATCAATATGGGAAACATTTCCACCCGTAACCCGACTAAATATAGTTGTAATATTTGGTGTGTTGATTAAATCAAAAGTCGCCCAAGCACCCGTAGGCACAGAGAAATTACTGAAACTATGAAATAAATTATTACCTTTTTCAATCCCGTTAAGAATATTAAAATTATTACCACTTGGATTGACAATGGTGTTAGTTGTGCTATCGGATGTGACTTGAGCGATCGCCGATCGCATCATCCCTGAAGTTAAGAACCCACTTATTAATATAAATAGAAAAGGTACGACTCTCATCACTAAAAACTTCCTTACCCAGATTTAAAGTTAGAATTCCCTAAATGGCACGATCAATAACATCATTAACTTTTGGGAACAGCAGCACAGGTTAATCGTTGCTGCACCTGAGTAGGATATTTATCTGCAACTAACTCAATTTTTCCTCGGGCGTTGCGATGCCAAGATGTAGCTTGAATAAGAGTTTCTGGAGCGGTGGGTATTTGTGCTTGTACCTTCTGGGTTTTGCGGTATGCAGAGATATCGCGGATATCAGACCAAGTGCGATCGCTCCTCACTTCCTGCGTTGGATTTTGTGGTACACCACCTCGTCCCGTTGCCACAAAACTGCTGCCAGTATTACTAGAACAACCTATAGCAATTTGTTGGGATGGATCGCTAACATTTGCTGGTAATTCTACTAAGCCAGAATTGGGATCAACACCAATATTGTTAATTTCTACCGTGCCATTGATATTAAATTCGGAACTAGCGGTAATATCATTGGTGAGGTCAACTTTTGGAGTCAGGGTATTGCGGAATTCTAAACCAATAATGCCTTGAGTTGTAATAGCAATATTGCCACCCTTGCCCTCAAAAGCATTGGCAATAATATCGCTGTTTTCTAAGCCAGCGACAATGGGTGCATTGATGCTGATATTACCCCCATTCCCTGAGCCACCAGCTGTTGAGGTAATCAGGCTATTGTCTCGCAGAAACAACAGGTTGTTGGCAGACAATGTAATATTGCCACCATTACCAGATTCTGTTTGTGCCTGAATCAACCCTTCATTTTTTAATTGGATGGTATCTGCACTGATGTTAATATTGCCACCATTTCCACTGCCTTGACTGGTGACGCTGACTGTCCCGCCATCCGTCAGGGTTAGCTTCGGTGTGGTAATGCTCACAGTGCCAGCATTTGCTGTGAGTATATCTGGTAAACCGAATCGCTGCCGCAAGAAGGGATTCGGTCGAATGGTGGAGGCGTTAATACTACTATTATTTGCCCGATTTTTACCACTGATTGCGATCGATTCCGTGGCGTTGATGCTCAAATCCCCTCCATTACCTACAAAAAATGCGGTGGCACCAACTGCTCCCCCATCTAGAATTTGCAAGTTGGCGGTATTTAATGTTAAAGCTTTGGCACTTCCGGTGGCAAATGTAGTTGAGCTAATATTGCTGTAAAGTCCAGAGGGGCTTTCTCCCTTTACTGTGGTGTTGGTATTATAAATCGTCACTTTACCGCTAGAGCCACTACCAAAGGTAGCCGAAGATAATGAGCCACCGTTTGATACCTGTAGACTATTACCATTGATTAAGATATCACCAGCATTCCCAGTCCCTTGTGTATTAGTGTTGATGACGGAAACGTTAGCAGGATTAGTAGGTTGAAAGCCAGACACATTGATCGCGATGGCATTGATGTGGATATTGCCACCTGAAGCTGCCCCGAAAGTTGCATTATACAACAATCCTCCCTGCTCCAGGGTGAGCCTGGGAGTAATTATGATGATGTTCCCGCCAAATCCGATACCCAGAGCTTCACTACGTACTCCACTGGGAATTGCGGTATCAAGTGTTGTGCCAATTATATCAATGCCCTCCATAGCCTGAAGGCGAATATCACCGCCAGAGAGATTGCCGAAATTTTGCGCCAGCACCAGAGAGCCATCGGTAAACTGAATTTTCTTACCCTGAATTTGCACCGAACCCGCATTCATGCCACTGATATCTAATAGCGATCGCCCTGCTAACTGAATATCACCAAAGTCTTGTATATCTGCATATCCCAATGTATAGCCCTGGGCATTTGGTATCAGGTCGATCAATCCTGTACTGCTCACACTACCTAATTCAACTCGCCCTTGTTCGGCGCTCAAGGTTGCCCCATTTAGATGTAAGTCGCCACCAACTAAAGCTATAGTGTTTCCTGGCTGTACCCGCAGTTTTGTAGCACTAGGAATACGAGTTAGGGGAACCAGAGCCAGTCCACTGAGATTACTTAAAGAGTGTCCTGTGCCTTGAACGGTAATGGGTGCCGGATTGCTGCCCATTTGCAATCCAATGGGAACATTGATACTTAACAACGGGGCAAATTGAGAATTAATTGTGCTAAACTCAAGACCATCGGCAAATTTTATGCTGTTGGCAGTTGTGCTGATAAACGATCCGCCAATATTTAATTGAGCGCTTGCGCCAAAAATAATCCCACTAGGATTGAGCAGAAATAGATTAGCCTTACCATTGGCCCGTATTAAACCATCAATTTGAGAAACATTACCCGCAGTTACGCGACTAAAGATATTTTGCACATCTACGGCATTGTTGAAGAAAGCCGAGCCGTTGGTGGAAACCGAGAATTGGCTGAAGCTGTGGAAGAGGTTGTTGCCAACTCGATCGCCATTGGTAATGGTAAAGTTATTGCCACTTTGGGAGACACTGGTATTCAGCGTGCCGTCGGGAGTAACCTGAGCATTAGCAAAGCTGGAGGCGATGGCACCGATCAATATTCCATTTACTAAACCAAAGCAAATAACGGTTGCTTTCATCACCTAATTTCCATTTATACTTATTAGCTAAGATTCCCGAAATCATATTACATCTAACGCTATCAACAACTTGTAGTTACCATTGTGGGTATCATATTGTGTCCGGCTAAAGACTTATCACTTAGATCGCAGTTGTTGCTGGGGGAAAGAGGCTTTTCCGATTTTTGCACTTCTCTTCCGAAATTTATTTGCTCTTATCACTAAAAGGTTAATGATTCTTACACATAGGTAGGAGATGCAGCAGTCTCGATCAAAACGGCGAATAGCTAAGTGAGAAATATAGCCCATTCTCTTGGAGCGATCGCTTTTCACCGTCTACTGATATCAGAGGAATGCCCCAATCCAGCCTAGCTGAGAATTTATCACTCTGTTGCCACAGCAGTCCTAGCCCAGTACCCATTAACGTACTAGATGATGGATTATCGCCCTTGCTATTCCAGCCTTTGCCCACGTCAATAAATGGTGTCAGTTGTAGCACTCCTCCAAGCTTGGAGGCACGCACAATCGGCAATCGGAATTCAGCCGAAAACAACATACCATTATCTGTTAGTAATGCATCCTGACGATAACCCCGCACACTTAACTGTCCACCCAGACCAAATTGCTCTAAAGGTACGAGGGAATTTGCTGCTAGTTGTAAATCACCTCTAACTAAAAACAGAGTGTCTGGTGCAAATTGCCGCACCCACTGCGCCTGTCCCCGCCAAGCAAAAAATCGGCTATCTGGGGCATCTTTATTGACATTGGCATCAAACCAATCTACCCCGACGCTAAATTGCGATCGCGCTGCAAAAACTTGTTTATTGCTGCGTTGGGTATACTCTTGGATAAAACGCAGAGCAGAAATCTTGGTTTTTCCGTTCGCATCTGCACCAGGCGATAAAGGAAACCCGCCAATATTATCAAGACCTAACTCTGTTTGGCTTTCTTGGCGTGAGAACGATAGCCCCACCGCTAATTCCTGAGTTGGCTTTTGCATTAACGGTTGCCGATAACCGAATTCGTAAGACCTACTGTTTGACTGAATATCAAGGACAGTGAATGGTTTTTCAATTACGTGGTTCCACCCTTGGTTAAAACCAAAGAATACAGTGCCATTGTGAGCATTAATTGGCAGTGTGTAATTCAGATTGATTGTATTACTGCCATCGGTATTGGCGTATCCTACACTGAGAGTATCACCAAAGCCCAATAGATTAGCTTGTTGCAGATTCACACCCCGGCGAAAACTGCCAACACTAGGCGATCGCCCGTTGTCTAAAGTTGTTGTCAGCGAAAAAGTATCGGCTTCTTTAACCTCGACTTGCAATATATTGGTTCCGGGACGTATACCCATCTGCAACTCAGCTGATAGGTTTTGAATGCGCGGATCAAGGCGAAGCAGTTGCAGTTTTTCTATTAAGCGGGGTACATTTAGGGGTTGGCCAGCACCGAGGCGGATGCGATCGCGAATGTATTGACTACGCAATCGTCGATTGCCAACGATTTTAATTTCTTGCAAACTGCCTTCGACTATCTGAATTTTAATGACTCCAGCTTCTATTGTCTGCGGTGTAATTAGAGCGCCAGTAGTTACATAGCCCTTATCAGTGTAGAGCTTGCTAATGGCATCTTTGACTTGCAACAATTCTGCAAATGATACTTCTCGTCCCACAAAGGGAGCCGTAATAGTGGTAAAATCTTCTGGTTTGAAAACTGTACTGCCAACAACTTCAATGCGATCAACCCGAAATTTAGCATTAGGATTATCCTCTCCTAAAGTTGGCTGATCGGGTAGTTGTGGCGAAGGAAGTAATTGATTCTGATCTGATGGCTGCGGTAGTACATCCGAAGGTAAGGGAATCACAGGGGTATCTTCTATCCGGCCAGGTGGTAACATTTGAGGATTAGAAGTTTGGGCGTAGGCGCAGCCCTTCGTAGACATCACCCGATCATAGTTGCACAATACTGCTGCTAGAACAAAGCCGAATGTTAAAGGTTTTAGTGTTGTTGCTATGCGAAGTTTACGAATCAGTTGCTGTTTTTGCGTATAGTTAATTATCGATTCTTTCTTCACATTTAAATACATACGCATAAATACTTAGCCATTTTTTAACGCGATTTCACTATTAATATTTCCCTTGCCCAATTAGATAATTTATTTTGCATGACTAGTTATCTAATTAAGCCCCGATACTTGAATGTAACGGATGTTATATCATTTCATATAAATATTCGCTGTATTTTTTACAGCTGCCGTCAGGGTAAATACTGTTTTTTCTCAAGAAGTAACCCCAATACCGTCTCGCAGAGTAACCCAACACTTAATCCTTGTTCATGTTAGGTTAAACGGCAGTGAAACCCAACCCTGTATCTTAGAAGAAGTGGTAGACCTTTGGGAACTTGAGATTAGACAGCATCAATGCCTACTCTGGCAAGCGACTGATGATTTGCGGTTGGTAGGTCAAAGCGATCGCGGCATTGTGTTTGAGCAGAATCTTATTTTAAGTGCCGATGATATTCAATGCTTATTGGCACGTCGCATCAAAGTCTGCTTAGAAGAACTATTAAGTGATGAAGACAAAGAAACTTTTATTCTCACTAATTTGCCATCTGATAGCGCAGTAGGCACGCGGTACTCGCGCGACGGTTGCTTTTTCACTGTGTTGATAGCCCAAATATACCGCAAACTTTGGAAGCTCAAAACCTTGTTTCAAGTCCTGACAGAAAATCTTTGCTGCGAAATTAATACGCTAGGCTATCTAAAAGTTGCTTTGTTTGCCTTCTGCATCGCTTTAGACATAGGAGTGAAAAAGAATGTAGAGGCGTAGCAGTGCTACGTCTCTACAAGGGTTTTGGATAACGTATATTTATATTTCTACCAAATCTCTATTTCAAATCACTATACTGCCATTATTAACTCCCTGAGTCAAAGCTGAATTAAAAGAACCTTCAGACTGAGAGTTAAATATGCTGCCAAGACTAGAAGTGAACTGTCCATAGTTGAATGCACTGCTGCTACTGGTTCTCTGAGCAGAGTTAGTACTAATCCCTAGAGTAGGGTTAAGACCCTCAGCAGGGTTAATCACGTTATCGCCTTGAGGCAGCCTTTCCTTAGTTACCAAATCATTAGTGATATCAATGGTGGGAATTGATTCAGGATCGGCAATACTGATGACATCATTTGAACTACCGATAAATTTTTGCAGTTTTCCTTTGTTGACGTCAAGTTGAGCTAACCAACCGTCCAGAGCTGAGGTATTAACGCCACCACTGTTCCCTAATAATCCATCAGTAGTTCCAGTCACAAAAAGATTGCCTTTTCCGTCAGTAGTAACACCTGTAGGGTAGTCAAGATTGTTTTTGCTTCCAAATTGTTGAATCCACTTGTTGTTACCATCAGTGTCGAACCTCGCCACAAAGGCATTATAAGATTGATCTTTTTGGCCTTTTCCTAACTTGCCGTTAGATTCTCCAATCACAAAGATGTTGTCTTTGTCATCGATTTGCATGTCTGATAGGTACATGCCATCATCATCTGGAGACCCAAATTGTTTAGCCCACACTTCAGAGCCATCTGGGGTAAATTTGCTAATCCAAATATCGCGACCCCCAAGTCCCTTTTTTCCTACCTTTGTGCCAATATCCCCTGTAGTCCATCCTGTAACGTAAATATTGCCCTTGCTGTCAGTATCAACACCCCAGGCAAAATCAAGTCCCTGATTTATACTTCCTAGCTGTTGAACCCACTTTACCTGCCCTGTAGTGTCCACCTTTGACACCCAGGCATCGTACTTCAAAAGTTGTCGTGATGGGTCTGATTCTCTAACTAAGCCCTGAGTCCAGCCTACAGCTATGCTGTTGCCATCCTTATCAACAGCAAGGTCGTAAGATTCGTCAAAAAAGGGAGTTATGTTAAAAGGAAAGGTCGCTGAAGGATCTTTAATCAGGGTAAGCCACTGCTGGTTGCCATTGGTGTCAAATTTAGACACCCAGGAATTATCCTGAACGGCAAAATTGAAAATGTCTGTTCTATCATTATTGTTAATTTCTATTCCTGATAAATAGACATTCCCTGCTGGATCTAGATCAATGCCAAAGGCTCCACTAGTAAAACCACCAGCACTAAACTGCCTACCCCAGACTTGGTTGCCATTGGTGTCATATTTAGCCACCCAAACATCAGCTTCTGTTTGCTTGGTTCCAAACAAGTTACCCGACGTGCCACCGGCCATGTAGGTGTTTCCATCTTTATCTGCAACCATTGCAAAGTTAGACTCATCACTAGAAGTGCCAAACTGCCTACCCCAGACCTGGTTGCCATTGGTGTCATATTTTGCTACCCAAGCATCTCCAAAACCTTGATTTGTTCCAAACAATGACCCGTTGGTAGTTCCTGATATATAAACATTGCCAGCAGAATCTGCACCCGTAGCAAGACTGAGGTCGTTTCCGGTAGTTCCTAATTGCTGAATCTTCTTGTTTTCTGTTGGTTTTTTTGGTGGTTTTTCACCGACAAACCGGAAATTGTTTGACTTCAAATCTAAATTGACATCAGGCTTTTCAACCAGAAAAGCTACGAGGTCAGGTGCTCCCTGTTGCAGTGAAAATATAGCTTCTCCAGAAAGAGGTTGTGCGACTCCTGCAATCTGTAATCCATCAATTTTTACGATTCGATAGTCTTTCGGTTTACCATTTAGCTGAATGACATCATTATTTGGACCGAAATCATAAATGACAGCATACTCGTTCAAACCAAGGAAGTCTGTAGTTAGAAGGGTATCTGGGTTAGAGGCAGTATAGTAAGGCTGAGTTGTATCACCAAGAACAAATCTATCTGCCCCTACAGATGGGATATCTCTGTCTAGAATAAGAAACGGATTTCCACCTTGTTGAGCATTCTGAATATTCAGAATAATCTCAAATTCTTCAGCAGAGTTATCAAATAGATCCCCGAACAAATAATCTACATTTGTTGCTTGAGTAGCGCTGGCAATCGGATTGTCAGGATAAATCGTATCGTTTCCGGCACGACCGAAAAGGGCTTCAGAATCATTTGTACCTCCTCCCAAGACTATATCACTGGCAGGTGTCAATAATGAGACTGCTATTTTTTCATCAGCCATTGTCTTTAAATCCCTTATTTGAGAAACAATTTAGATTTATTCAACACTTAGTTTCGGAATTGTGACTAATTTCCGTTAGCTGATGCTCTGGTGGTTATATTTAGGCATCTCTAATGAATAATATCCAACACTTAGGCCAAATAGTAAAGCATTTATTTTTTGCAAGTTATTTAACAGTTTCAAAAAACGATAAATTCTGATATTTTGTGAATACATAAATTATCTGTTTTGTAAAGTCTAATTTAGATACGCTTACCCTGCTTCTTGTGTTTAATATAAAGACGAGAATTCTTAGTGGCTTGGTTAAAAGTTGGCTGAACAAATACCAGAATCAAAAATGCCCCACCTAGCAGGGCAATACTTGCCATAAGCACAGTTGCGTGTAAACCCGACACAAATGCATTGCTAATTGCCTGATGCATAGCTAGGGTCGAAATGTTGAGTGGCAGGTGACTGGGGACTTTAAATCCACCATGCAAAACATCAGCGATGAGGCTTTCTTGGAGGTTTGAGGGTAGACCCCAAGTGGAGAGCGATCGCGCCAAATCTGAGGCTAGCTGTTGGGTGAGAATTGTTCCTTGGATAGCAACTCCTAAGATATTCCCAAAACGATTACTAGTGTTGATTACTGCTGAGGCAATTCCCACTTTTGTCGAGGTTATAGAATTCAGACCTACTGCTGCTAAGGGCGCGAGTGTCAAGCCGCTACCGAAACCCGAAAGAATCAGGCTCCACAAAATCGCTCCATACTCTGTATCGGCACTAATTCGGATCAACGAAAATGTAGCTATGCTTGCTAGGATAAGTCCTGTCGCGATCGCAAAGCGCCACCCTAAGCGAGCAGCAAACCACCCAGAACATATAGATGCAATTACAAAAGCTCCATTCATCGGCAGGAAGCGCAAGCCAGCTGTCGTTGCCGAGTACCCCTGCACTTGTTGGAAGAACAGGCTGAAGATAAAAAGTAAGCTGACAACACTGAAGAATACCAAAACCTCAACGACATTGACAACAGTAAATGTCGAATTTTGAAACAAGGATAATGGTAGCATTGGGTGGCTACTGTGGGACTCAACAAATAAAAATGCCAGAAAGCTAAGTCCAGCAACTATCAGCAGCAAGACAATGAGCGGCGATCGCCACAGCCCAGTATTCCCTTGGGTAAGTATGTATGTAAGTGAAGCTAGAAATATTACACTAAGCAGTAAACCAGGCACATCAAGACGTTGTTTATTGGGATCTTTACTTTCCTTAACAACACGCGAAGTCACCCAAAAAGCGATCGCGCCCAGCGGTAGGTTGAGAAAGAACACGCTTTGCCATCCCAAAGTATCCACTAGTAGTCCGCCTAGTCCAGGCCCCGCAACGAGGGCAAGTCCTGACACGGCAGCCCAAATACCAAGGGCTTTTGATTTTTCATTCGGTTCAGGAAAGGTATCAGCAATGATCGAGAGAGAACCAGTTACTAGGGCAGCAGCTCCAATTCCTTGAAGGGTTCGCCCAGTAATTAAGATACTCAAACTTGGAGCCAGACCGCAAATTAAAGAAGCGATCGTGAAGATGACTAGCCCTGTAAGGAAGACTCGCTTACGTCCATAAATGTCTCCTAATGTTCCGCTTGGCAGCATTATACCAGCCGCAGACAAAGTGTAAGCGTTGAGAATCCACTGTAATCCCGACACGCCAGAGTTTAGACTTATCTGAATCTGGGGAAGCGCCACATTCATCACAGTGTCATCAAGATTGGCCATGAAGAGGGCGAAACACATTACCGCCAGGGTAACTGCTTTAACACGATCTCGATTCATCGCTGTTACTACCTCTGCTGGAGTGGTTCTGCCACAGTTGTTTTATAATTATTAGCAAGAATCTTCTGTAAGATATCGGGAATTTCAAACACGGCTCTATTGTTGATGGCAGCGACATTTGCACGGTAGCGGGCAAAATTTTCCGGCTGAAGAAACTGGTCAACCGCTCGATCAATATCTCGAAAACTGGGGATAACCAAGCCCACCTGCTGCTGTTGAATCCAGTCAGTAGTGTATAGTTCTTGTGGCATTGTGGCAATACTGCGTTCCACTATTACTGGTAGATTCATAACCAGTGCCTCGCTGATACTGACATTACCTGGTTTACCAATCAGAAAATCACAAAGATGCATATAGTAAGGAATGTCTTTTGTAAAAGTGGTGACAAACCTCTTCTGGAGACTTTGACTCTCACGTAAAGCTAAAGCTAGTTCTTCATTGCGTCCGCAAATAAAAATGAGTTGTAGTTTTTGGTGGAAAGACTCCAGACGCTTGGCAATTTCCAGCATTGCTTTGGAGCCATTACCCCCGAATAATACAAGTCCAGTCAGACAGTCTGGATCTAAACCCAACCGTTGCCTTTCTTCGGCACTATCGCTGACAATTGGTTCATAAAAGCGAGGGTTAATGACTAGTCCCGAAGTTTTGACAATCAGCTCCTCCTTTACTCCCAAAGAATGAGCTTGCTCTACTGCTTTTTCAGTACCACAGACTATATAACTTCCTGTTTCCGGTTCTATCCAATACGCCGACGGAAAATCAGCTAAATCTGTAAAAACTGTTACTACAGGGGTGTCTGGTTTTACTCTCTGTAAACTTTCCCATATCATTTTGTTAAACAACGGCACTACAGAAACTACCATATCTGGCTGTTGCTCGCGCCAATGTTCCTCGAATATCCTCACACCAGCATCGTGATTTAGTTTGATAAGTAGTTTATTAAAGGGCATCGTCAGATGGTGAATCCATGTCCAGCCGCTTTGCATAATCTGGTTGAGAACTTGATCTCCACTAGTTCCGAATAGCCTGTAGATATCTAGTGTCTTTTTTCCTTCTGCTAAACGCTGCGCTAATGCATCCACATCGGTAATACTAGTTTGACAGGGGAGTTGTTGCTCAATGATTGAAGATATGGCATTAGAAGTGGCGATATGACCTCCACCACTATTTCCGGTAACAACATTGATCAAAAACTTTTTTTTGGGATATGAGGGTGATTGCATTGTTTCCATAAATACAAAAAATCTCTTACAAACAAAACTTTCTTTGTTATGCTGCTGTGCAAATTTCTATTCAATTGATTCTTCCAGCAACTCTATAAGGCATCATGTAAAAATAAGTTGTACAAAATTTATTTGGAATAGCTTGCTAAATCTAGCTTTCACACAAAAATTGTTCAGGTTATTTTTACACAAATCCTAAGGAAGGCGATCGTTGGATTAAATGCTTTTGCGGAAAATGATGCTCATCCCAGAATAAAAATTGAGCCAATAGCCAAAAATTGCGTAAAATGCGAAGAATATAAATCTGCTCGAAGTCAACACTTTCCTTGAGTTGATCGGTTCAAAAAAGACATCTACTGGGCCCTCGAGAATCCGTTGGTACTCATTTGAAACGCGAGCATTCAGGCTGGGCCAGAGTGTATCATGATTAGGCCGTAATGAATCTATAAACTCCCACCCTTGACGACGCCCCAATAATTCGATGGATTCAGGAGTATAAATATGAAGGTGGTAGGGGACATGTACCGCGTTACAAATATCGTTTATGTCAGGTCGATTTAAGTTAAGGTTAGACGCGTTTGGTGTGCTGATCAGAATATAACCACCAGGGGCGAGCAAGTTGTTTAACCTATCTAACAGAGCATTAGGATCTTCAACATGTTCGATGACATCCTGGAGTAAAATGTAATCGAATGCTCCTTGTTGAAGCGTTGCCGGATCGCCAAAGCCGTCCTTGGTCCCGTAAGGATCATATCCGTGACAATTGGTAAAGCCTTGTTGTCGCAGGTACTGTACAAATAGACCGTTTGCACCACAGCCATAATCGAGTATTGAGTGAGTCTTGGAAAACCCATACTTGGTGAGTTGTTTGCGTAATTTTCTGTAGAAGACGCGAAATGGCCATGTCAATGTTGCCTGGGCAATCGGATATTTTGCGTAGTAATGATCAAGATCCACGACATCTAAACAATGAATTGTCTTGCAATCAGGACATCTCCAAAGCTTAAATTTTTCATCCATAAAGGCTCTGACGTTGCATGGAAACGTAGAAAATGCAGATTCATCATTCGGATCGACGCGATAATTGCAAATCAAACATTCAAGGCGTTGCTTGGTTGTACTAACGAGTTGTTGTTGCACCATAATCCTTCTGTTAGAAAATATTAACAATTTTTTAGTCAGAACTTTAGGGAAATTCTATGTTTTTTATCCATCACAAGTGCGATCGCATCGTATCCTTTTGGCACTTTCTACATAGAATTCGCTATTTCTTTCTCAAATAAACCAAGTGCGCGAAGTACTGCGTGATCCATGTCATAGTACTTGTAATCCCCAAGTCGTCCGGCAAACAGTACTGTACCTTTGAGATTTTCTACTTCTTTGAGGTAAAGACTGAGGCGATCGCGGCTCTCTTCATTGAGAATAGGATAATAAGGGTCATTCCTCCCTGGTACATAAGCCTGGGGATATTCCATCACCAAGGTAGTTTTAGGAGAAGTTTGCCCTGACAAATACTTTTGTTCAGTGATCCGAGTGATGTCGTAATCGTTAGGGTAATTAACTGTACCCACTTCTTGATACTGTTCTTGATCCAAAGTATCGAATTGAAAGCGCAGACTACGATAGGGCAATTCACCATACATATAATCAAAAAAGGTGTCAATCGGCCCAGTGCAAAGTAGCCGATGAAACTTAACATCTTTGATAATCTCGCGGTAATCTGCGTTTAGCAGTAGCTTAATGTTGGGATGAGCAAGCATCCGCCGGAACATTTCTGTATAGCCTAGCTTAGGCATAGCCTGATAGGGGTCTTGAAAGTAACGGTCATCCCGACTGATATAAACTGGAACACGTCCCGTTACCCCCCGATCCAGATCCTCTGGTTTCATCCCCCACTGCTTGATTGTGTAATGCAAAAAAACATTTTCATAAATGTAATCAGCTAAAAAGCTGAGATCGCCACTAGCACTCTCTCGCAGTTTCAAAATCGGTACTTTTACTCCGAAACCGAAGTTTTCTAGAAGCAAATTCTCCAGTTTTTCTGCATATTTCTCAGGAAAAAGTGCATAGAGAGAATTGAGGTTAAAAGGGATAGGAACTTTCTTACCTTCCAATACTCCCAGCACATGATGATAGTAATGTCTCCATTCTGTAAATTGAGAGAGATAATCCCATACTTTCTTAGATTTAGTATGAAAGATGTGAGGGCCATATTTATGAACTAGAATACCATGCTCGTTGTAGTAATCGTATGCATTACCTCCGATATGATCTCGCTGCTCTACAATAAGTACTCTCTGTCCAAGCTGAGTTGCTAGCCGTTCAGCCATTACACAGGCTGAATATCCAGCCCCTACAATCAGCCAATCAAATAGCATATTATTTCACTCCGGTTATTTTTTTCGGAATTCATCAAACTGTTGAGGATAACTGCTTATTTATTTCAACTGTTGCAGAAGGTGCAACTGAGAAGGAGTTTTCAAGTATTTGTTCCAAAATATCAACAACTTCAAATACTCCTTGATTATCGATCGCGGCGGCGTTGGCACGGTACTGAGCCAGAGTTTCCGGTTGGATTAGCTTTGCTACAGCTTGGTTAATATCCCGAAAATCGGGGACTACAATTCCAATCTCATTTTCTGCAATCCACTCAGCCGAAGGTCGTTCTTGAAACATACTTAAGGCGTTGCAATCTGTAATTACTGGCAAGCTCATTGCCACAGCTTCGCTAACACCTACAGAGCCGGATTTACCAATGAAGAAATCCGATAGATGCATATAGTAAGGAATTTCACTAGTAAAAGTTTCAATGAATCTTGGTAAGCGACTCTGTTGACGGCGCAAAGTATTTGCTATCTCTTCATTGCGTCCACAGATAAAAATGAGTTGTAGATTTAGTGACGATTTTTCTAGAGAATCGGCAATTTCTAGCATTGCTTTTGATCCCTGACTACCAAAAGTGATTAAACCTGTTGGTAAATCTGGATTTAGACCTAAGCGTTCTCTTTCAATTTTGCGATCGCTATTTACGGGTTCAGAAAATCGAGGATGAATTACCACTCCTGAAGTGCTGAAAATTCGCTCTTGCGTATAACCCAATTTTTTTGCTTGTTCAACTGCTCGTTGAGTAGGACAAATTAAGAACTGTGCTTGTGGATCAATCCAGAAGTGAGGTGGACAATCGGCATGATCGGTCATTACGGTTGTAAAAGGCACACTAGGCGATACTGCCTGCAAGCTTTGATTAATTAGCCCGTTGATATAAGGCAATAATGAAACCACCATATCAGGTTGATGCTGCTGCCAATATCTTTTAAAACGTCCTAGCCAAGCAAAACGAGAAAGGCGTATTTGTAATTTGAATGAGGGAACTAAGAAAGGGTCATTAATAATTTTTGCCCAGTCTTTTTTGAGTATTAGCTGATTATAAACGTAATGTGGAGCAGTCGTGCCAATAATTTCTTTGAAAGCATCTACTATATGAATTTCCCAAGGCAATTGTCGCTTCTCGATTACTTTTTGCAAAGCATTGGCTGTGCTGCGATGACCTGCGCCTAAATCATAAATCATCAAATATACTTTTTTCATGGTTTTTCCATTGGGTTTGTATTCGGGTTCAGGACAATCTTTTTAAATTTGATATCTAAATAAACAACGTCATCTTTCACTGATATGTAGTAAACACTTTAGTGCTTAAGAAAAGGACTAAAGTCCTTTCTACGAACTTATTTACCTATCAAAGTTGGTGTGGTCAAGTACTAGTTTTGTCTGATATTGCTGCTACCATTGATTTACTTCCACTAAATTTCAACGCAACGCGCTTTTGATTCTCGATCCGGAGTTGATTGAGCTTACCTACTCCCATCCACTGATAAACTGCGTCGCCAAATAAGGGAAAAATTTGCCACAGTGCCATTAGCAGTTTTGATATAGTTTCTGTTGTCGGATCTTGATTGACAATCACTTCTGCTTGATTCTGCTTAATGGCGCGGATGACGGCTTTTGCGACATCATCTGGTGTAGATGCGCCAGCTAACTTTGGTATAGGTACGCCAGTATCAGCAATCATTCCCTCACCAGAAACATATCCTGGACAGATTGCAGAAATCTCCACGCCAGTACTAGCTAGTTCTTGTCTGAGTGCATCAGTCCATATAAGAAAACCAGCTTTGCTAGCAGAGTAAACACTGTTGTAAGGGTTTCCCTTTTTACCAGCCAGAGAAGCAATATTAACAATGTGACCCCTGTTTTGGGCTAACATCGTTGGTAGTACCAAACGGCTTAATTCCATCCCCGATAGCAAGTTAATTGTTAATATTGACTGTAACTCCGCAGTGGAATAATCTTGAAATTTTTTGTATATCTCTATACCTGCGTTGTTAATCAAAATGTCAATTGGCCCTGCAAGCTGATTGATTTGCTGAATGAGGTTTGGCAGATCGTCAAGCTTGCTGAGGTCATATTTAATACCTAACCAGCGACCTCCTAAAGCTTTGATTTCGGCAGCTACTTGATCTAGTGCCTCTTGCTCCCGCGAAACACCAACTATAGTTGCTTTTTCTTTTGCCAAAGCACGAGCAATAAAGACTCCTATCCCGCGTGAGGCTCCTGTCAAGAGTACTGTCTGACCTGCAATAATTGTCATGTTTGCTTAACATCCTCTTTCATTGAGTACCAACTTACTTCAGGAAGTAGCAACGCTCTCTTTGAGAGAAGGGAAATGCTTACCACCCAGTTCAATTTGCTCCTGTTCAACCCCAGTTTTGATTCTGGCAAGTAAATATTTCCAGTCAGAGGCGATGATATTTGTGCCATGATCTGGTTCTATCAGACTGGCTAAGGCAATATTGCTGCCATATTTATTCACTAGATTGTATATACCTAAGAAATTAAAAACTCCTGATTCATAAGTTCCACAAGGAACTGAGGGATTTTGAACTCCAGTACAGTATTCATGGGGTTGCAACCACTCTTTTGCAGGATATCCGTGGAAATGAACCATTGGCATTCCATTTTCAATTAATTCTGGTGCATATAAAGCAGCAGCCAGTGCGATCGCCACCATGACATAGATATCATAAGATGGTTTGATATCGCCCACTACAGAATCAAGACCTTTTGGTAACTGGAGTAATAATCTATCTTGTAATCCAACCCTAAATACGTCTGTTTCTAAATTCAGGTTTGTTTTATTTGAGCCAGAACGAGAACTAGCAAGCCAGATATCTGGTATTTGTTTAAATACGTATTTTTCGGCAATCTTAGTTTTGATATACCTTCTACCAATTTCATTTTGACGCAGTTCATCACTACTGAATCCTGCGATTGTTGATAAGTTGTCCCACTCCCTCTCAGATATTTCTACAGCACCTATATATTGTGGGGGTTCCGCGTAAGCGACAAAACCGTAAGAAACTCCTGTTCTACCATTTATCATCCAGTCCACAATATCACGGTGTGACTTTCTTTTCATCACATCGTTAATTTTAAAACCAGAAGGTAGTAACTCTGTTGATGCTAACTCTTTACCCAATTTGACTAATTGTCCTGCATAGACAGATGCTTTCGCGTCATATTCACCAATTTCAAATCGACTTAAAGGTAATGGTTGAATTGGTACAAAGATTTTAGGAATTAAAGACTTAGAAACGAACTCATCAAGCAACTCTGTAGAAAATACTGAGTCTGAGAGGTTCATGTTTAAGATAGAGATATTGGTGCTATCAACCCCAATCACAATTTCCGAAAAGTTCTTGATGAGGGTATTTACACCAATTGGAATCTTTTGTTGATAAGGTATTTTTGGATCAATTAGCTTTGGATTCAGTTTTGTTAAAACGATCGCTTGAGTATTTGTCGGGTCTTCAAGTGGTTGGACACTCTCTTCAGCCCAACTGATAAATTGCATTATTTTAGAAGCAGATATCGGGTTCTTGTTGAAAACAAAATGAGAATATAACCGATAGAGCAATTCTGCTAAAAATATCTTTGCTTTACCAAACAAAGACGGATATTTTTCAACATCTACGACAGCATTAACACCTGATTTAATCACTCTTGTGGTGATATTTCTTTTCAAATTTATTAAAGGAATAGTAATTTCGTAGTTAAACTCTTTAGTTGCTTCTTCCCAAGATAGAATCTGAACTCCATTTTCTTGCAGTTTATTTTCTAACTCTTTCCTAAACTGTAAAACTGTCTCTTCTTTGTAACCATTAGGCAAAGGTCTAAAGGTAACTTTAAGCCTATTCGCCATCAGCTTGGGATCGATGACAGGAGGAATAAAGCCTGTAATTTTACGGCAATAGCCACCAATCAAACGGCCAATTGTTTGCAAACTCAGGTCTTGAGCTTTAGTTGTAGAACTATCACTAACGACATCGTTACTTTTTTGCAGAAACGCCAGAATTTCTGTTTTGCGTTCAGCTAGTTCTGTGCGAATTTCTGCTGTTAGTAATCCTTTCGGAGAATTAATCTTGAGTTTATCATTATCAGCCCACAACTGAACGCCTTGATGATTAAGATTTTCCAAAAGTTCTGATACGTTCATAGATTCACCATTTTTGTTGTTATGTAAATAGAATTCAGGGGTCAGGAGTCAGAATGGGCTAAACGCCCTGCTACCGCTAACAGAATGAATTATGTGTCAATAGGCTTGGGTAAAAGGCAATTTTTTTAACGAACCGCAAAGACGCGAAGGACGCGAAGGAAGAAAGAAAGGCTTAACTTAAATTTCAAAGGTTTCTGATTCAGAAGCTTCTACTTCTTTGGCTAAGTGCTGTGAAAGTGACTCTATAGTGGGATAATGCACTAAGAGAAGTGGAGACATATCTAGTCCGAGGAATTGTTTTCCAGTACTAGCGATCGCGATCGCTAGTACGGAATCTAAGCCGTAACTGTCAAAAGGTAGCCGGACATTGATTTCATCGGGTTTAACTCCCAGTTCTTGGGCAATTTGGTTAACTAACCAAGCTTGAATATCTTCTGCTGTCAGAGATTTGAGACTAAGTTGCTGCAATGTTATGTTAGTTTCCTCCTTAGTTTCGGTCTGCTGGTGTTGCTTCTCTAATAGCTCAAACAGTCTCGGCAGCAAATTTAACTCTGCTTGTGAAAGTTCTGCGGTCATTTCTAACTGTTTGACTAATTGTTTGAAGTCTGCATTATTGAGAGATTTATTCAAGGAGACGCTCTCAACTTTCTCTTGCCCATTCCGATTAGCTCCAAACCAGTGACGCTTTCGCTGCCAGGGATAGGTTGGTAATTGCAGACGTTGACGCGAGTAATCTAGGTCAAAAGCTAACCAGTCTACTTTTGCCCCATGTACATATAAAGTTGCCAAACTCTCTAGTAGCTGTTGCCAATCTTCTTTTTCTGGATGCAGACTGGGAAGCGAAACTTTTTCATTTTTAGACAAGCGATCGCTACCTATTTCTACAAATATTTCGTACCCCTGTTGAGCTAGAATATCTACGCTGGCTGCATTTACAGGTTTTCGTACTTGCTCAGACCAATACTCAGGGGTAGCAATTTCACCATTTAGATGAGAAACTACAGGAATTCGTGGTTGGGAGTAGGTTACTTCCCTAGCAATTTTCTCAAACTCGTCTACTTGGGACTTGACAACCAACTTCAAGGCATCTTCCAAGCTGAAAACTCCGGCTACACAAGCAGCAACGTATTCCCCGATATCATGACCCATAACTGTGGTGGGTTGTATACCCCAGGATTTCCATAATTGGAAAAGGGCATACTCTAGGGAGAAGATGACAGGAGGAGCAGGGGGAGATTGAGAGAAAATTGTCTCTAGTAATGGTTGCTCTAAGTAAGAACGCAGGATTTGATCGCAATGGTCGAGGGCAGCACGGAAGGTAGGTTGGGTTTCGTAGAGTTTACGCACCATTCCTAAATACTGGTAGCTCAAGTTTGTGAAAATGAAGGCTATTTTTGGAGAACCTGCCACCTTTGCTTTAAATAAGCCTGCTACTTCTTGTCCAGCCCTGAAGGCGGCTAGCTTTTCATAAAGTTCGCTAGATGAAGATGCTACCACACTTAAGCGATGTTGAAAGTGCGATCGCCCGCTATTGGCACTAAAGCAGATATCTCCTAAAGCTAAGTCTGGGTTAGCAGCCAAGTGCTTCTCATACCGTTCGGCTAACTGAATTAGAGCTTCGTCTGTCTTAGCTGATAGTGCTAGTAAATGTAAGGGGCGTTCTATTAACCTTGGCGCTACTTCTGAAATGGGAGCCTCTTCCAAAATCACATGAGCGTTAGTGCCGCTAAAACCAAAGGTATTCACTCCCGCCAGTCGGCGCTTTGCTCCTACAGTCCAAGGCATTCGCTCAGTCGGAACTTTTAGCCTAAATTCATCCCATTTAATGTTAGGATTAGGCTGCTGAAAATGCAGATGCGGTGGGATTTCTCCATGTTGCAAAGCCAGCACCACCTTAATTAAACTGGCGATCCCAGAAGCGGGTTCTAAGTGACCAATGTTGGTTTTTACTGAACCAATAACCAAAGGCTGATCTTGAGGACGATTCTTACCAAATATTGCCCCCAAAGCTGCCACCTCAATTGGTTCTCCAACTGATGTCCCAGTACCCTGAACCTCTACATAGTCAATTTGGGCTGAGTCTACGCCACTATTTTCTAAAGCTTGGCGAATCGTAGCTTGCTGAGACATCCCATTAGGAGCAATCAAGCTACTACTGCGACCATTGTGGTTTACCGCAGAACCCCGAATCAAGGCTAAGATGTTGTCTCCGTCAGCTAAAGCATCTTTGAGACGCTTGAGGACGACGACACCACAGCCTTCTCCTTTCACAAAGCCATTCGCAGCAGCATCGAAGGTTTGACAGCGACCGTTAGGATTTAGCATCCGTGACTTGGAGAGAGCAATGCTGGTGTCTGGGACGAGATTCAAGCCAACTCCGCCAGCTAGGGCTAAATTGCATTCTCTCAACCGCAAACTTTGACAAGCCAAATGCACTGAAACTAATGAAGAAGAACAAGAAGTATCGATCGCCATACTCGGGCCTTTTAGCCCTAAAATATACGACAAACGCCCAGCCGCTACGCTCAAGGAGTTGCCGATCGCACTAAAAGCATCGATTTGGGTTGAGTCTCCTACTGACGACATTACCTTGCTGTAATCATTGAGGTAAATGCCGATAAATACTCCTGTAGAACTGTTATACAAATGCTCTGGTGCAAGAGTTGCATTTTCTAAAGCCTCCCAACCAACTTCTAATAACAGCCGTTGTTGAGGATCTATACTTGCTGCTTCCCTAGCTGAAATCCCAAAAAATTCTGGGTTAAAGCCATCTACCTGAGTTAAAAAACCACCTTTGCGGGTACACACTTTGCCAGGAGCATCAGGATCTGGATCGTATAATTTTTCAATATCCCAGCGATCGGCAGGAACTTCAGTAATGGCATCAACTCCATTGCGTAACAGTTGCCAGAATGTCTCTGGATTGTCAGCACCGGGAAATCGGCAACCCATACCAATAATTGCAATTGGTTCTCGTTTGGCGTACTCCAACTGGTTAACCTTGGCTTGCAGGTCTTCAATCGCCCGAAGCGCCCGCTTGATGGGTGATACAGTATTTTCTTGTTCTGACATCTCTTTAGTACCTCATGCTATTTAATTTACCAAGCAGCAGTGCTTCGGCTTCGCTGTCTGATAAATCGTCTAAATATGACTCAGTTACAACTTGCTCCTCATGGTTGGTTTTTTCTGACTCCACAGCAGATTCATCAGAAAATGCCGCGATCGCATCTTTAAGTAGATAATCGACAAGCGCTTCGATTGTGGGATAGTCAAAAACTAAAGTTGCAGGTAGAGAACAACTCAGAGTACTTTCCAAACGGTTTTTCAACTCCACCGCCATCAGAGAATCCATGCCGAGATCAAGAAAACCTTGTTGCGGCTCTAATTCCGATGAATCAATCCCCAAAAGCTTAACAAGTTCAGTTTGGATGTGAGCAGTTAAAAGAGTTTGCCGCTCATTTACAGATGTTGCCTCTAACTGTTGTAAAAATTTTGTTCGCTGCAACGATGGTTTTTTATCTATTGCAATGAAAGATTCCAAAAATGGTGAAACCACACCTTCAGGAAATTGTTCGTAGAACTTAGACCAGTTAACTGGCAATACTCCTACCTGGCTTCTATCCTGTCCTAGCAAATTTCCTAATATCTGCAATCCCTGTTCTAGTGGTATTGACTCCATCCCTTGGGCAGCCAATCTCGCTTGGTCGCGGTTTCCCAGACTTGTAGCCATGCCAGCATCTTTCCAAAGTCCCCAGTTGATACTCAATCCTGGTAGTCCCGACGCTCGGCGATAATCGGTTAACGCATCCATGAAAGCATTAGCGGCTGCATAATTTCCTTGACCTGGCGAACCTAATAACGCCGCAGCCGAGGAAAATGTGACAAAGAAATCCAGTTCTAACTGCTGGCTCAATGTGTGCAGAATCCAAGTTCCTTTAACCTTTGCTGCCATAACTTGCTCGAAGGATTTCCACTCCTGCTGTCGGAGAATACCATCTTGAAGCATACCAGCAGCATGTATAATTCCTCCCAGAGGCGGCATCGAGGTTTTAATTTCCTCGAATACTCTAACCATATCGCTCCATTGGGCGACATCAGCTTGAGCGATCGCAACCTTAGCTCCCATGTCTTCCATCTGAGCGATCGCTTGGAGTACTTCAGCTGATGCCTGTTTGCGTCCGGTCAGCATTAAATGCCGCGCCCCTTGCTCTACCATCCACTGCGCTACTTTTAGACCTAATGCTCCCAACCCTCCAGTAATTAGATATGTGCTATCCGATTGCAGCCGCACTGAACGAGCCTCTGGTACTTCGCTGCGGATGAGACGAGCCACATAACGCCGTCCTTCTCGGAAGGCGATTTGGTCTTCCCCTTGAGAATCCCAAATCTCTGCTAACAGATTTACTGCTTCATCTGTGGGAGCATCGGCAGCTAAATCTAGTAGTCCTCCCCACAACTTGGGATGCTCTAAAGCAATAACTTTACCCAATCCCCACAAAGAAGCCTGGGCTGGTGCTTGCAATGAGGATACTGCTGGTACTGCCCCCCTGCTTACTAACCACAAACGGGGCGAAGCGAGGCGTGAGGCAAGAGCTTGTACTAAATGCAGAGTACTAGCACAACCAAGAACCTGAATCTTTTCTATTAAAGGGACGGTTAATTCTGAAGTCAATCCTGCTTCTAAACTCCACAGGTGAACAACTCCTTTTAACGGTAACTTGTTAGTTCCCACTACCTCTTGGAAAAGTCGCTCAAAATCGGCTGGGTTCGATGGGTTAATCCTCCAATTTCCAGGCTGTTTAACTTCATAGCCGTCCCCAGAATAAACCAGAAAACAACTTTCACCCCGCTCTTGTAAAAGATGAGCTAGAGCTTGTCCAACACCCGATCTATCAGCTAAAATCAGCCAGCTACCAGGTTCTTGAGGGTTGATTTGTGTCAATTGCCGGGGCTTAGGCTGCCAACTAACTTCGTAGAGCCAATCTTTGTAAGATACTGCTGTTAATTGTTGTTGATGTTGCTTGGCTAATATTTCTAACAGCTTAGGCAGTACTTTAATTTCTTCTTGGGAAAATTGTGTTGCAGTTTGTAAGTATTTGGCTAGTTCTTGAGTCTCCCCTTGATGTAAAAGATTGAAGATTTGAGTCTGAATACGATCTTGGGATAAAGACTCTGTTTTTGAATGCCCAGTCTTAACTGCTTCAAACCAATAGCGCTGGCGTTGAAATGGATAATTTGGTAACACAACTTGACGACGGGCATAGTCTCGATCAAAACCATTCCAGTCTACGATCGCACCATTAATGTACAATGCCGCTAAACTGTCAAGAATTTGTTGCCAATCTTCACGCCCAGTCCGCAGGCTAGGCAGCCAAGTTCCCTCTCCCTGCGGTAAGCAATAACGACCCATTCCCATGAGTATAGGCTTGGGGCCAATCTCGACAAATATCTTGTAGCCCCTCTGATACAGCGCCTCCATACTGTCTGCAAATCTTACTGGCTGCCGCACATGATTGCACCAATACTCAGGGGTAGCCATTTCATCTGTAATTGGTTGACCAGTGAGATTTGAAATTAGGCTAATTTTAGGTGAAGAGTAGGTAATATTTTTGGCTACTTGCTCAAATTCACCTAGCATTGGTTCCATTAAGGGAGAGTGGAAAGCATGAGAAACTTGTAACTTTTTCGTCGTGATTCCTTGTGTTCGCAGAATGTTGGTAACTGTTTCTATAACGTAGCGATCGCCAGAAATTACTATATTCTTAGGGCCATTAATAGCAGCAATGGCCACTTGGGCATAAGGTTGAATAATTGAGGTTACTAAAGCTTCTGACGCAAACACCGCCACCATCTCACCATCTTGGGGCAATGCTTGCATGAGACGAGCGCGTTCGGCAATTAATTTTAGACCATCTTCTAAACTAAATATCCCTGCAACACAAGCAGCTGCATATTCACCGACGCTATGCCCCATCACTGCATCTGGTTTTATCCCCCAGGATTCCCATAACTGAAATAGAGCATATTCCAGAGCAAACAAGGCTGGTTGAGTGTAAGCAGTTTCATCTAAAGGCGAAGATTTGCCAGCTTCGGGATAGAGAATTTCAACTAAAGGCTGGTTAAGATATGGATGTAGAATTTGGGCGCATTTGTCAATAGCTTCCCGAAAAATCGGTTGGGTATCGTAGAGTTGACGGCCCATACCGACATACTGCGATCCCTGACCGGTGAATAAAAATGCTAGCTTCGGTAACTTCTTTTTCTTTAATTGCCCACTCCTAAGACCGGAAACATCTTCTCCAGCGCCAAAAGCACTCAATTGCTGACACATTTGTACAGCAGATTCACCAACAACAGCCAAGCGATGCTCAAAATGCGATCGCCCCGTATTGCCACTGAAGCAGACATCCGCCAACGATACTTCAGAATGAGACGCAAAGAAATCTTGATACTGTTGTGCTAGTTCCGCTAAAGCCGGAGCAGTTTTCGCCGATAAGGTCAGAATGTGCTGGGGTCGTTCTCTTGAACCACAATCCCCAAATCTAAAATCTAAAATCGGCAATCTAAAATCAGATGGTGCTTCTTCTAAAATTATGTGGCAATTAGTACCACCGAAACTAAAAGCACTGACCCCTGCCAAGCGACTTCCAGAGGAAGACCAAGGCTGTAGCTCAACTGGAATGGCAAAGGGTGTGCCTTCCAGAGAAATATAAGGATTAAGCTGCTTGAGGTGCAGATGGGGAGCAATTTCCCGTTGCTGCATTTGTAAGACCACTTTGATCAGGCCAGCCATGCCAGCAGCACCTTCCAAATGACCAATGTTGGTTTTAACTGAGCCAATCCAACAGGGTTGATCTGGGGAACGACCTTCCATCAGTACGGCTTTAAGGGATTTGACTTCAATTGGATCTCCTAAAGAAGTGCCAGTGCCGTGAGCTTCCACATAGCTAATCTGCGCTGGAGCGACTCCAGCCTGTTCTAGGGCTTGGCGAATAACTGCTTGCTGGGAAGGCCCATTGGGCGCTGTCAGTCCATTACTTGTACCATCTTGGTTAACTGCCGAGCCTCTGATTAGTGCCAAAATGTTGTCTCCATCACGCACGGCATCTCCTAGACGCTTAAGTACGACTACGCCGCAACCTTCTCCTCTGCTATAACCATCAGCACTAGCGTCAAAAGTCTTACAACGCCCGTCAGGAGCCATCATCTGAGCTTGGGAGCAAGAAATCGCAGGCTCTGGAGCCAACATCAAGTTAACTCCTCCAGCTAGGCAGAGATTGGACTCTCTGTTTCGCAAACTTTGGCAAGCTAAATGAATTGCTACTAATGATGAAGAACAAGCCGTATCTATTGCCATACTAGGGCCACGCAGATTCAGCAAGTAAGATAGACGATTGGCGGCAATGCAAGGAGTAGTCCCCGTAGCACTATATGCACCTATCTGGGAAGAGTCTTTGTAGATCAGTTTGTGGTAGTCAGCGTTGGTAACACCGATGAACACCCCTGTTTGGCTACCTGCTAGAGTTTTTGGCACAAGTCCAGTATTTTCTAAAGCTTCCCAAGCTATTTCCAAGACTAATCTTTGCTGGGGGTCTAGATGTTCTGCCTCGCGGGCAGAAATTCCAAAAAAGTTAGGATCAAACAAATCTACTTGATCTAAAAAACCGCCCGAACGGGAGTTCATTTTTCCTGGTGTCGCTGGCTTAGATTCATAAAAGGCGTTTATATTCCATCGTTCTGGTGGTACTTGTGCGATCGCATCTACTCCATCACGCAAAAGATGCCAAAAGGACTCAGGATTTTTAGCTTTGGGAAAACGGCAACCAATGCCAACAATTGCTATGGCTTCCATCAAAATATTATGCCTCTTTTTAACTAATTACTAATTCGTAGTTAAGAATTCAATTACGAATTACGAATTAGGGATTTCCAAGAAATAGATTACCCAAATAAACCTAGACGCCGAGAACACAGAGAACACACAGGAATAAAGGGAAGTAAGTTTTTTGGATATTTTTTATTTGGAAGTCCCTTACGGATTGCTTTAACTTTCTTGAGCTAGAACCGATTTTTTGAACTCTTTAAAAATCGGAATATTGTTTTGAATTGCTTTGTCAATTGAGGCTCCAGCAGCCATAATCTCCATGTTACGGTTGACAGCCCACTGATAGTCTAGGCGATTAAATAATCTCCGCATCAATTCCAAAAGACTTTGATGATATTTAAGTCCGGTTTGATAACCTTCGTGTTCTTGACAGAAACATTTTTCCATCCAATCAAGTGCTTCTTTTGTTTCCATATCAAATAAAGAAGACTTCAAGAGCTTGTAGTAAAATAGCATCAACATCTGGTCATCATAAACACAACGACCAGGTAAGACTCCAGAAAGTCCGCTCAAAAGGTTGCGTTGGATTTGATAGACTATCGAACCAGATATAAATTTCTCGTAAGCAGTTGGCTTAGGAAAATCCTTATACATATCTCTGGCAATGGTTTGAGAGATAGTTGTATGGAAAGCCTCGTCCAATAAGTGGTAATAAGAAACAGCTGTTGGGGCCGGAATATATTCGCCTTTTTGCTCTAACTCTCGGTAATACCTGACATAAGGATATTCTTGATTCTTGAGAATTGCATTAGCCGTATAGCGCAAGGAATAGTACTGACATGCCATAAACGGCGACATACCCCAGTGAACAGTAAAAAACCGTAACCAGTGGCGGGGTGCGATTCGTCCTGCTAATCCATCTGCTGGTGCAGGAATCGGCTCACCTTTTTCTTCTAAATTTCTCAAATACTGAGAGTAATACTGCTTTTTATCGCTCAACATTGTCTTAGCGATCGCGCTTAAGGTATTGTCTCGCTGTATTGAAAAGGGAGAACTTCCTTGACTAGAGGTGAAATACTCTCGCACAGGTTGAGGAATCAACAGACTAAGCCAACTATTATTGTCTTTTGCTGTTTTGCCATAAAGGGAATTACCCAATATGGTTTTGCCGACAATAGCCATTTTCGATTTGTAGCCTATCTTTTGAAAGGTACGAATGTGGTAGCTTTCCTGCTCGGTTTCAAAGTCCAGTTCATCACAAAGTGTTTCATAACCACCAACGGCACGAAAAACACCAGATGTGACCATATTGTAAATACTTGTACTGGCCTCGCTAACAGCAGTATGGTTATAATTGCCAACCCAATAAAGATGGTTAAGCGCTAGCTTTTGGCTGTCAGAAGCCGCATCGTAAAGAGGAGTTCCATAAAGAAGCGAAAGGTCAGGTTTACTCCAATAATAATTGCTGTTTTTGGCGTAATTAAATTCTTGACCCAGTTCTTTAATTTTCTCAGTGTAATCTGAGTCTTGATTATTTTTGTAAGTTTTTTCAATCCGATGGAAGTGCGTTGGCTCCTGCGCTTCTAATGGTTGGAGGGTCTTGTTTACAGTTACCATGATTTTCTCCTGAATGCACTAAATATGAAGAGAATTGAGATTAATTTTTAGCTTTTAGCTCTGAGACTAAATGCTGAACTAGAGCCTCAACAGTTGGGTAATCGTATAGTAAGGTTGGATCGAGTTCACATCCCAACCAATCTTCTAAGTCACCTGTCAAACCGACTGCTGCTGAAGAGTCTAAACCGTAGCGGTCAAAAGGTATTGTGACTTCGATTTCATCTAAATCGACTTCCAGCAAGTCAGCTAGATAAAGGACTATCCAGGCTTGAATCTCTGCTGCTGTTGGGATCTGCTTCAGTGCAACTGTAGATGTGGTATTCAATTCAAGATTCTGCATTGTCATGGTTTAACTCCTTGTCTCTGTAAATGTTTCAACAATCAAATGAAATGCGTTCAATTCTTTACTGCAACCATAGCTGTTTTGGTAGATATTTACATTCCAAATCAAGCTAAAAAACTCTAGAAAATAAATGATCCCGGTATCTGGAGGTAGCTGCCACTACTGCAACTCAGCTATTGGAAATGTATGATAGTTTATTAATCTAACTACCTATAGATAAGCCTCTAGACAGTTTGCAGGTATTTATTTGGGATCGCTTTCTTTTGCCTCTGAAGGGATTTAACAAAACTCATCTTGGATGTCTGCTATTTAGTTGGATTGCTATGAATCTTTTCCTAGATAATCTGATTACTGTTTACAGGTGATTAGTAGGTGTTAACTGCCTTAAAACAGAATCAACCTCTGCTTCTAGATGCTTAAACTTAGCTTTGTTCTGAGGATTCTCACTCCAATCCTCTATCACATCCAAGGTGCCGGCAATAAATGCAGTTCTACAAGCTTGACGGCGAATTTTGCCACTAGAGGTTTTGGGAATACTTCCAGTCTTGATGAGTACCGTAGCGTATATATCCAGTCCATGATGTGCAATCAGTGCTTGTCTGACATTTCCAAGAATTTCTTGAACGTTTAACTTACGTAAGTAACTACGCTCTACCTCCTGAACAATAACAAGTCGCTCGGAACCCTTGAAATCGATTGAAAATGCTGCTCCTGAAGCAGGTTTCAGGGCTGGATGGCTCTTTTCAACAGTCAGTTCAATATCTTGTGGATAATGATTTTGCCCTCTGATGATAATTACATCTTTGAGTCTTCCTGTGATAAACAACTCCCCATCTTGCAAAAATCCTAAATCTCCGGTGCGAAAAAACGGGATTGCGGTTTCACCATCGCTTATATCTGTATCTGCTAAATAGGCACGGAAAGTCTTTTCTGTCTCTTCAGGTTGATTCCAATAACCTTGAGCAACACTGGGGCCTGCTACCCAGATTTCACCCACTTGCTCAGATGCACACATCGTTAAAGATTGAGGATCAACAATGATCGCCTTCTGATCAGAAGGACTTTGCCCACAACCTACTATTGTCTGGGTATTTCCCTGAGCCTCATACTGCTTAACAATTCGGTTTTGCTCTAATGCTGCTTTATCTATATTGCAAGTGATTGGTAAAGCTGTTTTCTCACCCCCGCTTACTATCAAAGTGGTTTCTGCCATACCGTAGCAGGGATAAAATGCTTCTTTGCGAAAGCCACAAGGTGCAAAAGTTGAAGCAAACTGTTCTAAAGTCTCAGCACGGACAGGTTCAGCACCGGTAAAAGCAACCTCCCAACTGCTGAGATCGAGAGTTGCTAACTGTTCGGGTGTCACCTTGCGAATGCAAAGATCATAAGCAAAGTTTGGCCCGCCACTAGTTGTAGCTTTGTAGTGAGATATTGCTTGTAACCAACGAATTGGTTTTTGGAGAAAATCTACTGGAGACATCAGAATGCAAGGAACTCCTAAATACAGGGGTTGCAAGACATTTCCAATGAGTCCCATATCATGGAAGACAGGCAACCAACCAACAACGATAGTTTTGTTTGTATGTCCGAAAGCTTTCTCGATCATCTGCTCGTTATGCAGCAGATTCCCATGACTGATCATCACCCCCTTTGGTGTCCCTGTAGAGCCAGATGTGTATTGGAGGAAAGCTAAGGTATCACCGGTCAATTCCTGCGGTTGCCATGCTTGTGCTAGATCGTTACTCAACTCATCGGTAGCTAGCCAATGCAATCCCGAAATTTCTAAATTCTCTTGATTAGAACTAGTTTGGAGGTTATCTAAAATAGATTTAGAAGTCAGTACAATTTTGGCTTGGGCATCTGCGGCTATTGCCTGCAACCTGGATAATTTTTGATTTCGTCTGGGTGGATATGCAGGAACAGCAATAACGCCGGCATATAAACATCCAAAGAAAGCAGCGATAAAATCTAGACCAGGTTGATATAGAAGCAAAGCACGTTCACCGCCAAGATTTAGAGCCTGGAGACTAGCTGCGATCGCTTGTGCTTGCACATGTAACTCTTCATAAGTCAACGATGCAGCTTCTGTCTCTATACTTTGTAAAAAAGTATAAGCTTTCTGTTCAGACTGATTTTTTGCTCTATAAATCAGCAATTCAACTAACGTTGAAAAATGATGCGGACTTATCACGCTGTTGGAATAAACACTCATTCAATGTGCCTCTATATATTCAATTACAGTTATTTTTTCAGCCAGATATTATCTTGAATCTGCGTCAGGAATTTAGAGCGATCGCATGGTGTCAATAAGACTATCTTATTTCCTAAATATGTTAATTTAATCTCACTAAACCCTGTTTATTAAAAAAGATTTAAGTGATAGGCTTGAAGCTTAGATAATAAATCAAATTACAAATCCTAATTTATTCGTTGCTGATTAACTTTGTTTGTGATCTAAATTAATTTAGATGAGTTCCCCCATTTCACAAATCAGAGATAAATTGTGTTTGTCTTTGATGGATTTACAATTTACAATATAGTCATTCTTTTTATAAGTCAACACACCATTTAAAAAATTTTAACAAATCCCTCTCTTGATATAGATTTAATTATCTTAAGAATATAATTACTAATACTGTCTTTAATTTGCTTTTTTGTCTACTAACAAAAAAGCAAATTACATTGAAATAAACATAATAACCAACTGAACTTATTATGTTTATTTCAATGTAATTTAAGAAAATTATAGTGAATTTTGAATTATTAATTTTTAGGTAACTAAAGCCTCAAAGCAATGATACAAGACTGTTTAACTTCTAAGCTTGGCATCGATACTCTCCACAAGTTTTCCAGATTTTTACTTTGAATCTTACTTTTAAAAACACTTGCTCATCTTTTTTTAATTTGTTTTTAAATGATGACTTAATAATGATTTAACTGTCTATAACATATATTTTTAATCACTCCAATATTTATTTTATATGAAAATTTTATTTCTCCAGTCGAGGATAGGAAAAATAGTATTTACATATTTGTAATTGAATTACCAATATTTGCAAATGCTGACTTATTGTATGTAGTACTTGCAAATCAAATAAGTTAGATTTCCAAGTGGATAATAGGAGTGAATGTTACATTGAAGTTTGTGAAAAATTTCCATTATGTCTAATATTGCAGTATTGCCTATCTGATTTAGAAAGCATAAGCAAACCATGTTTTTAAACGAGAGATTCGACGCCAGATGATCCCAGTCCGCTTAAGTTGGCATACCTACTCACGCGCCGGGTTGATCCAATTGGGTAAAACCACAGACTCAACTCGCTCTTTTGTATTTTGTGCTACACATCTCGATACAAATTTTGCTATCTATCTCTATTAGTGCATCTCTGTACTTACAACTAAGGTTTTCATTAATATTTATTTCCTTCCACGTTTTACCCTCTGCCTTTTTTGTAAAATTACAAGAATGTTCTAAGAATGTAGAGTGCTTAAACGTCTATTTGAGGATCACCTCAGCTCAAATTAAGATAATGAGTGCAAAATGCTTGGTAGAGTTCGTTGGCGCAAATTGCCACAATAAGCCAGCAATAAATCCCCAAGTTCACAGTGAAATAGACTCTGTACATTGGTACAACAGATCCCTCTTGCAAGCCTTAAAGCTTACAAAAAAATGCTTGATAACAGCTTGATTTTGATGAAGAGTTTGTGTCATAATTGTAGTTAGTTGTCATTCATACGCAAAACGGCTGCACAAAAGTGCCGCAGTTGATTCTGAATTTCTCTTGCCCGAGATTTTGCAGAAAATATATATCAAGTTAGCCCGCAAAGGTTAACTTTTTAACAGACTGATAGACAGCTAAACCTGGGATAATCCCTCTGGTATTTTAGGATACTAGGGGGTTCACTCACGGTTTAAGTCAGGGCTTAGTTTTTACCTGCTAACATTTTGGATGTTCCAAGGTAAATCCAGGCTTGATATAGTTTTTAGTTAATTTTTGAAGCAAATCTGCTATTTCAAGTAAACATTACAGCCTTCCTATTTAAAAACAATATCTGTAAATTAAATTAATTCCAATCAGGGAAGACAAGTCTTTTAAAGGCTACAGGTACTATGGCTAGACGAAAATGCCCAACCCATAGGAACTATTCAAGAAATGCAATCACTGCAAAACCTTGAAATGCCTATTAAGTACTTGTTTCAAAGGCTTACCCTGGAAAGTCCAGATTTATACTGTTCATAAAGTCAGCAAAGCAATTTTTTCATTTTTCCCATTTATTTGTGTAGTGTTCAGTGGTATTTGTAAAACCAATTTAAACAATACAGTCATTTGATACATAATGCAACACTTCTTCAGTTAGATTGCTGGTTTAAAAACTTAGCTCTCTACTTTACATCTAAAGGTAGAAGACAAAAGGGATTTATTCCTTTATAATGTCCAAACCAATGAGTCGCAAGTGAAATTAGCCAAGTATTTTAGCCATTCAGTAAAATTTCTGATTTTCTGACTATCACTCAGCGTAGGTCAGAAACTTACACACTTGTTGCATTCTTCACTTAGCATACTGCATTTTGCCTTTTTTACACTAAAACACTTATTTTTTAACTTTTGGATATTTAAAAAGTGTGGCGTGGTATAAATGCGTAATGAGTCAGCCAAAATACGGCTATATATTCTAATATATCTCTATGAGAATAACAAGCAAATTGAGTGTTTAAGCATATCTACTGACTTGGAATAGCACAATGTTTTGCAATGTAGGCGTGCTAAGTAAGGTAATAGCCATTCATTTTTCCAGGTTCATTCGCTTGAGCCTTGCTTGTATGCAACTTAAATGCCCATTAGCTTAATGACGTAAACGGGTATTTTCTCCTTCAACTCTGGTTCAATAAAGCTGAAGTAAACCTTCTATCTATCTGTGACGTAAAAATAGCACTACCAACAGCAAACTTTCCTACCATAATGATTTAAATATTTCTGCACTATGATCTTCCAACACCCAAGCCAAAATTCCTTGCCGGATTAGATCGCTCTGGTGCAAGAGCTTAGTTTCATTAATGTGTATGTGGTTATCACCCACACAAGAACATGTGATGATAGGATTAATGAAATTTTCAGTTTCAGTCATCATCAAAAATGGTACGCACAACTCCAGGGCAAAAGATTCCAATTGATAAACTCCAAACCACGCTGGGAGAATTAGAGAAGCTAGAAGAAAAAGCTAAAGAGGAATTATCCTTACGAGAGAGTATTTACTTTCTGCGTGAACAACTTCAATCGGCATTGAAGAAAGGCTATAGTTATCAAGACCTATCGCAGTTACTGGAGAAGCAAGAAATAAAAGTTTCCGCAGCGACACTTAAGCAATATTTAACTGAGATTGAAAAAGAAAAGCGTTCTCGTCAGCGAGGGGCTAAACCAAAACAAGTTTTATCTTTTGAAGATTCGACTCAGACTTCAACCAAATCATCGGTAACACCAGCAATTATAGGAGTAACAGAGGACTTTCAAAATCCTCCGAAAGATATAGTCCAATTAACAGAGGAGTCCCAAGAGAAGCAATCATTGTCAAAAGGGGGTAAGGATTCTCAGAAAATTGCTAAAAGTACTAGGCGACAAACGCCAAAAACTTCTAAGCCTAGTTCAGATATATTGAGTGAGTTTAATCAGTATTAGAGGTGGGTGTTATGCCAACGATTCATTTGGTAGATGGTGAAAAAGGTGGGGTAGGGAAGTCTCTAGTAACTAGGACAATGATTCAGTACTTTCTAGATAAGAAAATTCCGTTTGTACCAGTAGAAACAGATAGATCAAATCCAGATGTGGCAGGAGTCTATAAAGGAATATGTCAATATGCAGTGTTTAGCGAAAATGAGCGACAGGCTGATAAGGCAGATAGAATATTTGAGATGGCGACAAATAAGCCAGTAGTTGTGAATTTGGCAGCACAATCACATAGAGCAGTCTTTGACTGGATAGAAAGAAATCAGTTAATTGAACTAGGGAATTCTGAGGGAGTGACTTTTTGCAAATGGTTTGTCTCTACAGGAGGATATGATAGTCTTAACTTGTTTGGACAGTCAGTGAATAGCTATGGGGAGAAAATACCTCATATTCTGGTACGCAATTTAGGGCTGTGTGATGATTGGGAACATGTAGATTCAGATGTGAATATACAGAAACTAATCAAAAAATATAAAATTATTGTTATAGATTTTCCGAAACTAGCATATAAAGAAAGAAACATAATAGACCAAAACAGAATGACCTTTGCTGAGGCAAGAGAGAATAAAGAATTTGGAATTATAGGAAGACAGAGAGTAGTAAATTTTCTAAAGCTTGCTTATGCAGAATTTGAGAAGGTAGGTATCTGGGATGAAGAAGTTAAATAATAAATCTTTGGAGGTACTAGATAGCTAGGACTATTGCATTCAAGGGAATCATTCTGACTAGAAAATGAATGACGATTAGCTTAATCTACTTTTCAATAAGGAGAGTTAGCAACATTCTTATCTCTGTTTGCAGCTTGCGGTAAGTTCTACATTGTAGAAAGTCCCTGCTTTGGGATTAATTGAACGCTACTGTTGGATAAAAGCATTAAATGTTGTATTGCTTGTGCCGAATCCAGCTTCAGCACAAGCAGATAAACCTCCTTCGATGGGAATAGGAGATCCGGCCTTGGGACTATATACAATGAATTTATCAACGGTGCTAGTACCGACTGCAAACCCAATAACCTGGCGAATTGTTCGCAAAGCGGCATTATCTAAGGAACCACCAATACTGCCAATACTAATATTAACTGCACGATTTTCAGCAAAGGCCGGCGCACTAATCGACAATACTGCCCCGACAATCATGAAACAGGTGAACTTCTTCATTTTGCTCTCCTCCAAAAAATTGAAAAAATAAAATAATAATTAGGTTTCGACATGGATGAAGTACATCAGAGACGCAAGCCATGTAAAGTTTTCAGATACTAGGGTGTGTGTAAACTACAAAATCTATGATTCTGAACTTTTGGGGATTACTTCAGCATTAGGTCTTTCCTTTTCTGAAAAATCTTAATTTCTTAAAAATTCTTTATAAAATCCTCTTTGCAGACAGACCCCTGGCTGTCTATCTAATTGGTGTTGTTCACAGGTAAACTGAAAAAACATTTATCAACAGCCATTCTGGCGTGAGACTACTATTAGTTCGGTTGCACTCTTAGATAAAATTGCGTAGCCACAAACTTAACATCTCTCTTGGTCGGATTTAAGTCCTCTACTACCTTATGTAGATAGGTAAAAAAAGTGGAATAACTATTTATTAGTAGCACTTATGCTTAAGAACTATGCAGCGATCGCTTGAAAGCTTTGGTATCCATTTTTCAGACCTCATACACGCTAGAAGTATGGCAAATTAAGGACTATTGCGTTCTTGCTATGATGTAATCTGCGATCGCCATTAGAGGTTGTGCCTTTGCTCCAAAATCAACAAGTTCAGCTTTGGCTAGGTCAACTAATTCTTGGCTCTTGCGTTTTGATTCCTCAATACCCCATAAACTGGGATACGTCACTTTCTGTGCCTTTTGGTCTTTGCCTGGGGTTTTACCGAGTTCTTCTTGTGTCCCAATTACATCCAAAACATCATCAACAATTTGAAAAGCTAGACCAATGTAAGAAGCATAGGAAGAAAGCTTTTGCAGAACTTCGTTGTCAGCTTTCGCTAGCATTGCACCTGAGAGAATGGAAGCTTCGAACATTGCTCCTGTTTTGTGAGCATGAATAAAGTTGAGAGTTTCGATGTCAATATTCTGCAATCCCTCAGATTGTAAATCAACAACTTGACCGCCAACTAGACCTGTTGCTGCTACTGCATGAGCCAACTTAGCAACAACCTGCAATAACTGCTGGGCAGCAACTCCTTTGGTTTGAACCACAAGAAACTCAAAGGCGTAGGCTAAAAGCGCATCACCAGCTAGAATAGCGATGTTTTCGCCATAAATTTTATGGTTAGTTAACTTGCCACGTCGATAGTCATCATTATCCATTGTGGGTAAATCGTCATGGATCAGAGAAAAGGTGTGAATCATTTCCAGCGTACAAGCAGTAGGCATCGCCATCTCGACTGTGCCTCCAACCAGTTCACAACAGGCAAGACATAGAATCGAGCGTAGGCGCTTTCCTCCAGCTAGCAGAGAATAGCGCATGGATTCGTAGAGTATTTCTGGATAGACTACAGTGATTGATTGTTCAAGCGCTGCTTCAACTTGCGATCGCCGTTCTGATAAATAAGCTTTAAGGTCAAAGGTAGTTTCTTTAACAGATGACCATTCAAAGATTTGAGTATTCACCATAAATAATTCATTTTTAAGATTACAGTACTACACTTAATCGACAAAATTTGGTTTGAGGGAACTATCAAACAACGCTCTACTTATTTCAAAGACAGCAATTTGTCACGACGGCATTTAATTTAATCACTATAAATAAAAGTCAGGTTTACCCTTCCCTCAGCGTCCAATTTCGACATCTTCCAGGATGCCAAGTGCATCGGGAATGAGTATAACTGCACTGTAGTAGGCGCTGACAAGATAAGAAACGATCGCTTTTTCGCTGATACCTGAAAACCGCACAGACAAACTGGGTTGGTATTCATCAGGGATACCTGTTTTGTGTAGACCTATCACCCCTTGGTTTTCTTCTCCAGTCCGGAATATCAAAATAGAGCTAGTACCCTCTTTAGTGATCGGAATTTTGTTACAAGGAAAAATCGGATAGTTGCGCCATGCAGGTACAATCTTTCCGTTGACCTCCGTGCTTGGAGAATAGATTCCACGACGGTTACACTCCCGGCCAAAAGCAGCGATCGCACGAGGGTGAGCTAGGAAAAAATGGGATTTGCGCCGCCGAGAGAGCAATTCATCAAAATCATCTGGAGTCGGTGGCCCGGTGCGGGTAAAGATGCGTTGCTTGAGATCGGCATTGTGCAACAATCCAAAATCACGATTATTCAGCATTTCGTATTCTTGCCGTTCTCGCAACGCTTCGATAGTCAGCCGTAATTGTTGCTCCGTCTGGTTCATGGGTTCGTTGTAGAGGTCAGCAACCCGTGTATTCACCCGTAAAATGGTTTGAGCGAGGCTTAACTCATATTCCCGTGGTTTCAAGTCATAATCAACAAATGTTCTGGGTAACTCAGTTTCCTGACTATGACCTGCGGCCATAGCGATCGCCGCTTGATTATGCCTATCCTGGGGTTTGCTCAATATAGCTCTAAAGCGATCAACCTGAGTCTGCAACGCTTCAGACTGGTTCATCAACTCCCGAAACGCCTGTACCGGCAAAGACAAAACTATGCAGCGCGTAACAGCTTTCAGGCTAACCTCCCAAGTTTCCTGAGACAGAACTATAGCTTCGCCACCAAAACAATCGCCATCAGCTAAGATATCCCGTAAAGCTTCCGCTTCATATTTGCCTGCCTTCAGCTTATTAACCTTACCATGAGCAATTAATAACACCTGGTTAGCTGGTTGACCTTCCTGTACAATTACCTCACCAGGGGCAAATTCTTGTTGTACAAAGCGGTCTGCTAAAGCGTTGAGTACCTCAATATCCTCAAAACCACGCAGTAAAGATAGTTCACAAAGAGCTTGGGGAATGACCCGCACCTGGGCCCCTGTATTGGTAAAGCTGACCTGTCCGTTACCGACATCATAAGTCAAGCGACGATTAACCCGATAGGCTCCACCCTTAACTTGCACCCAAGGCAACATCTGTAACAACCACCTGGGGGTAATGCCTTGCATCTGGGGCGGAGTTTTCGTGGTTTTGGCTAAACTCCGCGCCCCTTTTGTGCTTAAGCTCATCTGGAGTTGCCTGTTTTCTCGGTCTAAATTGGGCCTAATCAAAGCATCTGTCATAAAGTTAACGTTTCATGCAACTAAATTTACATTCCTAAGAGAGAGCATCGGAGAGTAAGAGCGAACGACGGTTCGGTTAGTGATATTTTGCCCTTGAAGATCCCCCCAACCCCCCTTCGGGGGGATATTAACCGAACCGTATTAGGGACTTCCAAGAAATAAATTATCCAAATGAACGAACCACAGAGACGCAGAGAACACAGAGATAGGAGAAATAGAGAAGATTTTTGCGTCAGTTTTGGGATATTTTTTTATTTGGAAGTCCCTTAGAGGATATCCGACTACTTAGTACAGCATTTCATTAATTCGTAGCGAATTAAATTTGACAATGCCAATGCATCGACTGGCAATACCAATGCATCGACTGACAATGCCAATGCATCGACTGACAATGCCAATGCATCGACTGACAATGCCAATGCGTCGCCTTGCATTAAAAACGCTATGATTTTACGCAAAGCTAGTACTTATAAACCAATTTCTACATCTTCAAGGATGCCTAGTGCATCAGGAACAAGAACGGCTGTAGAGTAGTAAGCACTAACCAAGTAAGAAATAACGGCCTTTTCGTTAATACCCATGAAGCGGACAGACAAACTAGGCTGATATTCATCAGGAATGCCAGTTTTATGCAGACCAACGACACCCTGGTTGCTTGCTCCCACACGCATTAACATGATCGAGCTAGTACGCTCTTTCGTAACGGGAATCTTATTGCAAGGATAGATGGGAATGCCACGCCAAGCCGGAATTGCACTGTTACCCATAGGGATAGGGTTGGGATAAAGTCCAAGGGCGTTGCATTGCCGACCAAACGCGGCAATGGTGCGGGGATGAGCTAAGAAAAAGCTCGGTTCTTTCCAAACAATGGAGATCAATTCATCAAGATCGTCAGGAGTTGGAGGGCCGCTGCGGGTAAAGATGCGTTGTTTGAGATCGGAATTGTGTAACAGTCCGAAGTCACGATTGTTAACCATTTCGTGTTCTTGGCGTTCCCGTAATGCTTCAATGGTGAGGCGCAATTGTTCCTCAGTCTGATTCATGGGTTCGTTGTAGAGGTCAGCAACCCGCGTATTGATTTGCAAAACGGTTTGAGCGACACTTAACTCATATTCTCGTGCATTGAGTTCATAATCGGCAAAAGTTCCAGGTAATACTGCCTCTGCAAAGTGGCCGGAGGTAATATCAATCGAGGCTTCCCCGTATTGGTTTTGGGGTTGGCGCAATTTTTCCCTGAATTGATCCACTTGCGTTTGTAAAGCTTCAGACTGGTTAACCAGGTTTTGAAAAGCTGCTTGAGGCAGAGACAAGATGGTGCAACGGGTAATGGCTGTGAGAGTCACATCCCAAGTATCCTGGGATTCGACTAAAGCGTAATCACCAAAATGATCGCCATCGGCTAATACACTCAAAACAACGCGATCGTCATACTTGCCTGCGCCAATTTTGTTGACTTTACCATGAGCAATCAGCAATACTCTATCAGCTGGTTGACCTTCTTGGATGATCACATCACCCGCAGCAAATTCTTGTTGTACAAATTGACTAGCTAAGGCGTTTAACACCTCGACATCTTCAAATCCCCGAAATAAAGGTAACTCAGTGAGTTCTTGCGGAATGACCTGTATCAGGGCCCCTGTACTAGAAAAACTGACTCGTCCATCCCCAACTTCATAGGTTAAGCGGCGGTTGACCTGATAGCTACCCCCCACGGTTTCTACCCAAGGCAGTAGTTTTAAAAGCCACCGTGAGGTAATTCCCTGCATCTGGGGTTGGGTTTTGGTGGTGCCTGCCAATTTCCGCGCCGCTTCGGTCTGCAAAGCCATTGGCAGTTGCTCAATTAGATTTTCTAGGGGAGTGTTTGCTGTATTAGTCATGATGAATCTCCATTGGTAATGTTTGTTGACAAGTTATTTGATTGGCCGGAATAGGGACTCAGATTGAGCTAACCTTTCCTTCCTAACAGCGTTCCGATTTTGGTCGCTGAAGTCCCTAACCCTGTCGGACTACTCAGTACGTTCTGCACTATTGGCTGAACATTGGTTTGAGTTGTTTTCTGGCCAATACTTGGTCTAATCTGAGTCGCGGCAGTGCCTAAGCCTGTAGGGCCTTGGAGTAAACGTTGTTCTGTCGAGTTATTCCGCAATTCAAATTCCTTATAGCGGTCTACTGCCCTATGCCACTTGAGTACGCCGCACATCCACTGTTCCAGTTTCTTGACGTAACCGTACAGTTTCTTCCGGGCACTGGTATCCAGGTTGAAATCGTCACACAAAATAGGGAGTTCAGTCGCAACGATATGTTCAAACTGAAGGGCACGAGAGGTCATCAGGTCGTTAACAATGGCGACGGACTGGGGGATATTGCAGTTAAGGAAATTTTGAACCGCCAGTACACCATTATTAATCTCGCCCTCAAATTCGATTTCTTTCTGGTAAGAAAAAATATCGTTCGTCAAACAGGCGAAATCGGCGGCTGAATTCTCGATATTCTGCATGGTTCGAGTGCGGAATATCTCTGATGGGATCTCGTCCCCTTGGGATAGTCGAGACAGGCTCATGGTTAGATCAGAGCCAAAAGTCTTACGGCGCATTTCCACATAGTCTATGGGGTCGGGAATGCGATTTTGGATTTGGTTAGCTAGTTCCCATAGCCAACTTTCGGTCATATCCTCGATCGCCTGACGAAACTGGCGGCGAGCATTAGCTGTCATCGGCCCAGCCGTCCGCGCCCAAATATCCGCTAAACCCCGTTCAACTGGGTTCGTTGGTTCGGGAATAGGACTCCCATCAAGGGGCATAAAGGCTGATAACCGAGCGTTGAAAACTTTTGCTCCTGCCATATTTCGGTTATAGCCATACAATGCCGGAAAGTAGTCATCGGCATAGGTTCCCCAAACGAGCCAACAAGCTGTGATATTCAACTCAGGACTAGATCCATTGGGATGAATATAGGCACCGCATAAAGCTACGTCGGCCACATCGAATTTGTGGTTATCCCAGATGTAAATGCTGGGCATCCCTGGCAGTACATCCAACATCCCCATTTGACGCGCCCATTCCTTAGAATGCCGCCGAGCCTCTCCTAAATGAGGATTCAAACTGGTGGAGAAGGGCATATAAAACTGTGGCAGAGTTACTGGCCCTACAGGTTGATAGAGGACATGAGTAAAGCTTTTAAACCGTTTTAGTCCCAAACTATCGTACAAAGCTCCTAGACGGGCTGCCGATGTGCCTAGTCCAGTCGGGCCGCCTAAAAACCAGCTTGCTGTCGAAGATTTGTCTGATGTCTGGTTCATGTAGCGGCTCGATCTCATGTGCCACTCATGCCCCCCTGACTGCCAGTCCTGAAGTCCTTTGGCATATAGGACTACTTTCAGACGCTCATCGGGACTCAAACTATATTCCTCGAACAAGGAAGGAAGCTCTGTGACAAAGGTGTTCTCGAACTGTTGCACCCTAGATGTTAGTAAATCGTTAGTGAGATTGGCCGCCTCTTGGGTACTCACATCCAGGAATCGTTCTAAAACCAAGATACAGTTAGCATTTTCCCCTTCTTCTTCCACTTCTCTTTGGTAAGAGAAGATGTCATTTCGCAGATGTACCCCATCAGAAAAGGTGTCTTTGAGGACACGCATTGGTCGAGTCGGCGCGATCGCAGCCGGAATGTCTGCCCCAACCGCGTGTTCCACTAGGTTAGCTGACCAAGGCGCTCCCCCCACCTTACGGCGCATCTCAATGTACTCAATGGGGTTAGCAACTCGATTTTGGCTGATATTGGCGAGTTCCCACTGAGATTCTTTGAGAAGATTGATGGTACTCTCAGAAAACCGGATTACCCAGTCTTGGGAGGCATTGGGGATGGTGCGATCCCAGAGGTCTACTAAACCCCGTTCTACGGCATTGGTGGGTTCTGGCGGCGTTTTTTGGGGCTGCACAGGCATAAACGCTGGTAGTCCATTAAGGTACTTCTTAGCCCCGGCCATATCTTGGCTACGCTTGTAAAGTTCAAGGAAGTGATCGTCAAAGAAAAATACCCAAACATACCAGTCAGTTACCAGATTGAGCATAGGTTCATCGGCATCTGGATGGGTATAGGAACACAATAACGCATAGTCATGGGCATCAAACTTGCGCTCATCCCAAATCCCATAATCTTCCGATCCCTTTGCCCCACCCAAAATCCCCATTTTATAAGCCCAAGCTTTAGAATGTACCCGTGCCGCTTCCAGGTTTGGGTTCAGCCGTGCCGACCAAGGTACATAAAAACTCGGTAACTCAAAAGGTTGCTTGCTTGAAGTCATTGTACATTTAAATAAATCTATCAGTTTAAGCTCATTGTCTTGATTCAAGTCATGTTAAATTGGCGTGCTAACATCGGTTTTCGCTGATAGGGAGTAGGACGCTTTTCTAGGATATTTTTTGCGTAAGCTAACCCTATAGAGGCTCATTATTAGCGCCAGTGTGACCTTAACTGAGAGGTTTGTGATTGCGCCCTTTTACTAGCTTCGCAAGACGTGATTAACCTCTATGTGGTCAGACAAGGAATCATGTTGTCCTTAACGGATGGAACTTTCACCCACATCCACTAATCAGTTATAAGAGTTTCAAGGTTCTAACTTTAATTTCTCACCTAGAGCTATGAATTTACTTTTGAATCACTTTGCTTGTGGCATCTGACAATAAAAAAACAGCAAATTTACTGTTTTTTTACACTTAGATATCTTCTTAGGACTATGGCGAAGATGCAAGGACAGTTAAGACAGTTAAGACAGTTAAGCTAACATTCAAATAAACTTTATTTAACAGCTTTGTTGCTTTATATTAACTTTACAATGTCTTGCTTACTATAAACATTCCTCTACATAAAGTCATAACAAAATGGCATGCTTGTAAAGCTCTAAGCCATGCAGAATAATAATTACAACCACCGATATGGAAGTTACCAGTGGGAGCATCCCATTTTTGCAAAGACATTAGATAGCAAGTTGACCATTGAGGTAGGCACAGCGAAGTTGTAGTATGGACGGCACATTGGCAGGA
>NZ_JBALBZ010000129.1:0-32472 GCF_036919495.1 Nostoc sp. | reverse complement strand
ATCAGTATATGGTTTCTATTTTGGCTGCGGCTCTTCCAAACTCAATACTCTCCTAGAATCTACCTGTCAATAGGGTTTGAGACGCGCTAACCCTGTCAAGTTATGGGGGTTGCCTGAAGGCAAACTCTTGGAGAATTTGATCGGGCATAAGCGAGGCGTGCGGTCAGTAGTTTTCAGACCGCATGGAAACATGATAGCCAGCAGCAGTGCCGACAAAACCATCAAACTCTGGTCTGTTCCTAAAGAGTGACAATAAGCTTTTAGAAAGTAAACAAATCTTTATGAGTAACAGTATTGAGAGCGCCTACTTAATAACCTGAAGAAAAAAGCTCAAGCTTTTGGTTTAAAACTCACTCTTATTTATGACCCTATGCAATTATTGAGAGTCAAGGTACTTAGTTACAAGTTATTTTAGTAACATTCCTATTTAAAAATGTTATTTTTCATGAGTTTTACTATGAGTTATGGGATGAGTTTTATGAGTTTCAGAGCTGATGAGACAACTAATATTAAAAGTAATTCGCTGCAATGTTATATCTAATACGAATTTGGCTTACTTGCTCGAATAACTTATTACTGATATTAAAATTTACAATCTATCTTAATTTTTTTATTTAAAAGTTGACTATTTTGTCAATTTGTAGGTTTTAATTCTTAATCAGAGAACGAACAATGCCCATACAACCAACTTATCCAGGCGTTTACGTAGAAGAAATTCCGAGTGGAGTACGCACGATTACAGGCGTATCTACCTCTATTACTGCCTTTATTGGTCGCGCCTTACGAGGCCCTGTAGACGAGCCGATTACTATTAACAGTTATGGCGACTTTGAACGCATTTTTGGAGGATTGTGGCTGAATAGTACCCTTGGCTATGCTGTACGAGATTTTTATCTCAACGGTGGTAGCCAAGCAATTATTGTCCGACTCACTCACTCCAAGTTGAAACAGGCAGAAGGGCAAGCTCCAGCAGAAGGTCAAACTTCAGGGGAAACTGAACCGACAGCTAAGAAAGCACAACTAAATGTGAATGGTCTTAACTTAGAAGCAGCGAATGAAGGCAGTTGGGGAAATGCTTTGAAAGTGCGGATTGAATATGTAGATACTAATGTCAGACGTGACGCAAATGAGCAAAAACTATTCAACATTACAGTTCTGGATCAAAATACAAGTCAATTAGAAGTATTTCGCAACGTATCGGTGCTGCCAAATCATCCAAGACGAGTAGATAAAGTTTTGTTGAATGAATCTTATTTCGTTCGATTTAGAGATGAATCTCTGCCAACAGACAGACCAGCTGCTCATGCTCAACCCGCACCTGATAAAAGATTGTGGGATGATAATAACGATACAAATACCAAAGCGGAACCAAACAGCGGTGCGGATGGTGACGATCTAGATGTGAACGACTTCACAGGGACAAATAAAGAAGCAAATAAACAGGGTCTTTACGCTTTAAATAAAGCCGACCTGTTTAATATGCTTTGTATTCCGCCTTATAAAAATGATGGCAATATAGATTATGACTCTTTAGTTGATTCAGCAGCAAAATTTTGCCAAACCCGACGAGCGTTTTTTATCATCGATCCGCCCAGTACTTGGACTGATAAGGATAAGGCCAAAGCTGGTATTCAGAACGATCTTGGTGAACCAACTAGTTATGCTGGTGTTTTCTTTCCTCGAATCAAGCAGCCAAATCCTTTACGGGAAAATCAAATAGAAGAATTTGTTCCTTGTGGTGCGATCGCGGGTGTATTTGCTCGAACTGATGTTCAACGTGGTGTGTGGAAGGCTCCAGCAGGTACAGAAGCAACATTGACAGGTGTACCACAATTGAGTGTACCTCTAACAGATCCAGACAATGGGGAATTGAATCCTCTAGGAATTAATTGTTTGCGAACTCTACCAGCTTATGGTCGTGTGATTTGGGGATCGCGGACGCGGAATGGAGATGACCGTCTTACGGATGAATGGAAGTATATTCCGGTTCGCCGTTTCGCGCTTTTCTTGGAAGAAAGTCTTTATCGCGGTACGCAATGGGTTGTCTTTGAGCCAAATGACGAGCCGTTGTGGGCGCAAATTCGCTTGAATCTTGGAGCTTTTATGCACACTCTCTTCCTTCAAGGAGCCTTTCAAGGTCGTAAGCCGGAAGATGCTTACTTTGTGAAGTGTGATAAGGAAACAACAATCCAAAATGATATTAACTTAGGAATTGTCAATATCATTGTTGGTTTTGCTCCTCTCAAACCTGCTGAATTTGTCATTCTCAAGATTCAGCAAATAGCCGGACAAATAGCAGTTTAAGGAGAAATATATGCCTTCTATTTCAGGTAAACGTTTAGACCTCTACAAAAACTTTAAGTTTGTTGTGAAATTCGCTGGTAAAGACGTGGCTGGGGTAAGTAAAGTCAGTGGTTTGAAGCGAACCACTGAGGTCATAGAACACCGTACAGGTGGCGACCCTAGCACTGTCTATAAGTCTCCAGGACAAAGCAAGTACGATGCCATCACCTTAGAACGAGGTGTTAGCAAAGATCCTGATTTTGAACAATGGGCAAACAAAGTCTGGGCGCTTGGTGGTAGTCCAGAAGTGTCTCTGGCAGATTTCCGTAAAGATATCACTATTGAGGTTCGTGATGAAGCTGGTCAGAAAGCGACTTCATATAACATTTTTGGTTGCTGGGTTTCAGAATATCAAGCATTACCAGACCTAGATGCTAGTGCTAATGCTGTCGCTATCGAGTACATAAAGATAGAGAACGAAGGTTGGGAACGTGCTTGATGATTAAATCGGCTTAGTTAATCAAGATTTAATTGTTTAACCAGCAGGAAACTAACTATACGATTCCTATATGCGATCGCTATCAGCCTCAGAACTGTTAAATATCTGGGAGTGGGGACTTAATCAGCCATCTTGGTCTAAAGCAATCAAGCTACTAGCTAGTTCTTGTCCTGAAACCTCCATAGATATGCTTACTCAACTCAGTCTCGGTCAGCGTGATGCTATGCTGCTGACATTGCGGGAGTGGACATTTGGTTCACAACTGGTTAGTCAAGTCACCTGTCCAAACTGTGGTGAAGTCTTGGAACTCAATTTTGATATTGCAGATATTCGTGTAGCACCACTCTCACTTGAACCAGTTGAGAAATATTGTCTTGAGCTTGCTGATTATCAGGTGAGTTTTCGTCTACCAAACAGTTTAGATATGATAGCGATCGCTGAACACAAACAGCCAGAGATTGCTCAAGAGATTTTATTAGAACGCTGTATTTTGCAAGCAGTGTGTAACGGCGAATATCTGCTGTTTCAGCAATTACCATCTCATGCTAGAGATGCAATTATTACCCAAATGGCTCAAGCTGATCCTCAAGCAAATGTGCCAATTGATATTTCCTGTTCCGCTTGCAACCACCAATGGCAATCATTATTTGACATTGTGTCGTTCTTCTGGGCTGAGATTAACGCTTGGGGATTTCGAGTGTTGCGAGAGGTACATACTTTGGCTGCTGCTTACAGTTGGCGTGAAGCTGATATTTTGGCGATGAGTCCCAGACGGCGACAATTGTATTTAGAGATGGTGACGGACTGATGAGCAATTATCTCTTTCATTTGGTAGCTAAAAGCTTTAACTTAATCGATACAGTTCAACCTCTTGTCTTATCAGTCTTTGAACCGTTACCAGAGTCTAACCTTGACTGGGAGCCATCGATTACCACAGACTCAACTGAGTTAGAAACAACATCAGAAGCGGAAAAATTTCCCAATTTTGACATTGTGCAGTTGTTGGAGAAACGATCGCCTGCAACAATAGGGCAAATATCTGAAGAGATAACTAACCCCCTGTTAACTAATTTAACTTCAACACCTGTTCAATCTTCCCAACCAATACTAAAGTCAATTCCTAATTTGACACAAAAGCCTGACTTAGAATTATCCTCCAATTGGCCTTTTTTAGATTCAGTTCTGACTCAAATCAGCACTAATAATCAGCAATTTACTTCAAACCCAGAGCAAAAAAAAAGTAGTACTCCACCAACTTTTGCTCCTGCTCAATTATCACAGAAACAAGTAAGTAAAATTAATCCTGTTGTTTCTTCTGTCCAACCTTCAAACTCAGAGCAAAAAACAAGCACTACCACACTAAATTTGGTTCCTGGTCAGTTATCACAGAAACAACTAACTAAAATTAATCCTGTTGTTTCTTCTGTCCAAACTTCAAATATAGTAAACTGGGAACGATTGATAACTCAACGTTTTGTAGAATTAGAAAGATTTTCATCGACTACAAATCAAATAGTACCTAATCCTAACACAGAGCTATTGAAGTCTGCACTTGTGCCACAAACAAAGACTTCCCTATCGAATCATCTCGTTTCTGTACACAACACAGAATCAAATACTTCTCTCTCTAACCCCATCTTTGAAAAGAGGCAGATTCCACTTAAATCTTTCCCCCAGCAACTAATTAAAATCAATCGTCTAGGTTTATCTTTGCAATCACCTTTAAAGTCAGATTTGCAAACATATTTCTCCGAAAACCCAACAAAGACAGTAATGTTTTCCTTTACTCCTCAAGAAAAAATATTTTCTTTACAAAATCTCAATCCCGCAATTTCAAGGACTGCGATTGCAAAGGAAAACAATACTCCTGTCTCAAAGTTAGTTGGTAAAAAATTAGGAGAACTTACAACTGAATTATTAAAAAACCAATCAATTGAAATTAATCAAGAAGTTTCTCCTAATCTTTTACAAAATGTATTGTATTTGAAGCAATATCTCCTGCAAAATCAAGCAGAAACCAGCACTATTATATCAATTCCTAGTGTTCAAAAACAGGGAAAATCTGCAACTGAAAACTTACATAAGCAACCTACAGAAATTAATCCAGTCATTATCCATTCTCAGTTACCACAAGTCGAAAGTTCTGAGGACTTTCCTCCTCAACTTCAATCACAATCAACAGCCATGTCTACGATGGGAAACTCTTGGAAAGGCTACACCAACGTCTACGCACCTGCTACTGGTCAAGTTTTGCCTTTAACACCTGTGCTAGCAGTGGAAATTAGTACTCCCGCTTCTACTGTAATTCAACTACAGGAACAACCTATACCTGAGTTACCACAAAAGCGATCGCTACAAACAAGAAATATATCAACTTCAGAAATATTATCAAGTCAGATTATAGAAGAACCAACAGCGATGTCTACGACGGGCAACTCTTTGAGAGGCTACGCCAATGCCTACGCACCTGCAAGCGAGGGGGTACTACTTTTAACACCTGTGCCAACTATGGACACTAGCATTTCCGCCTTAAATCCTGTAATTCAACTTCAAGTACAACATGGAGCGATACCTTCTCTACGAGACGCTACGCATAATTTGCTTCCCCGTAGGGGTACGGTAAGCTCCGCTAACGCATCTACTATTGATAGTACCTTAGCGAATTCAGACAAACAGAGCTTAACACCTACAATTGCTACAGAAACAATTGCCGAACCCCAGAAAAAACTTACGTCTAATGTGCCAGAAAATCAGCAGAGGTTTGTCCACAAAAATGTTTCATCAATACAGCCAATTGTCGCAGATGCTTCTGCTAAACTATCTTCGCTTGAGACAAACAGTTCTACTGCACCATTCGTAAATAATCTATCATCATCTATCGCTTCACAACCGATAACTCAGCTAACTGCTATTAATTCAGATATAATACCAACTCCTGCTTTACATCCTTCAACCCCAGGAATTGACATACAATCACAAGTCAACTTTTCTGACTCTCACTTGTCTGATTTCCGTAGAGAAAAAGCTTCTGCTCAGGAAGTCGGCTTACAAAACTATAATAAGAGCGATCGCAAACATATTGATATCCAGAAAATTGGTGTTGTCGAACAGGGGCATGAATTGGGGCTAGCTGGGGAAGAGATGAACGTTAATTACGCCCATCATCCCGCAAATATGCAACGCCAGCAAATTAATCCCAATGAAGGTATATTCATTAGCCCAGTTGAAAACTTAATATTACCCCAGAACCCATCCCCTAACCTCTCTATGTCTGCGGATAGATTTAAAAAGCGCCAACATATTGGTATCCAGAAAATTGGCGTTGTCGAACAGTGGGATGAATTGGGGCAAGTTGGGGGAGAGATGAACGTTAATTACGCCCATCATCCTGCAAATATGCAAGGCCAGCAAATTAATCGTAATCACGGTATATTGACCAGCCCAGTTGAAAACTTAATATTACCCCAGAACGCATCCCCTAATTTATCTATGTCTGCGGATAGAGGCAAAGATGATGTGGGTTCTTCCTACTTTAGGCAACTAGAGGAATCTGATTTCAGACCGCTATCTCAGCCTATCAATGACCTCACTGTAAAAAATTTGTCAGTCATTGCAGCTAGTAGCAAAAAAGTCCAAAAGCGATCGCCAGTGGGTTTGGATACACCACCTAAGATTCAAGTCACAATTGGTCGGTTAGAAATTCGCAGCGCAGCCCCAGCACCACCTCCGCCTCGACCAAAGCCCCGGACAGCAACATCTGTGATGAGTTTGAATGAATACTTGCAACGACGTGCCAGAAGGAGGTAAGCGATGAGCAACGCTTTAGCTATTGCGGCTGTCACAATTACATTGCGTCACTTGCTACAGCAAAGGTTTGATGTTGAGAGTTCGGGGGGAATCACTGTGACGACACGACCATTAGATAAAGTACGAGATAATACTGTTAGTAGTGGCGATCAAGTTAATTTATTTCTCTACGATACTCAAATAAACCCGGCTTGGCGGAATATGGATATTCCTTCTCAAGTGAAGCCGGGTGAAACAGGACACCAGCTTTTGCCGTTGAACCTCTACTACCTACTGACTGCTTACGCCCAAAATGATGACTTCCCAGAACCTACGAGTCATCGTCTGTTAGGCGTGGCTATGAGTGTTTTTAATGACCATCCTATGATTACTTCTGCGGATATTAGGGCAGCCTTGCCTACTACCGATCCGACTGAATACGACCTTGACTTACAAGAAGAACAGTTGCGAATTGATTATCAACCGCTATCTGTGGAAGAGGTGTTTAATCTCTGGTCAACTTTTCAAGTACCCTATCGAGTTTCTGCTGCTTATGAAGTGTCAGTAGTGCTGATTGAGAGTAGCTTACCTGCAAAAACTCCGCTACCAATTATCAAGCGTCAGTCTAGCGATCGCGGCCCAATTCTGCAATCAAACCTATCGTCACCCTTACCCACACTGGTTTCTCTGCAATTGCCTAACCAGCAAGCTAGCGCCAGATTAGGCGATATTTTGATTCTTAATGGTTTTCACTTAGATGCTGAAAATGTAGTTATATCTTTTACAAATATTCGGTTAGAAATTTCTCTGGAATTGCCACCTTTAGCAGAGAGAATAGCAACAGATATTAGAGTCCAATTACCTGATGAGCCTGTAAACTTGGCGGCGGGTTTTTATACCGTGGTAGTCAAAGTAACGCGAACTGGCGAACCAAGTCGGACTACCAATGAATTATCTTTTGCCTTAGCACCAAAAATCTTGGATATTATACCACGAGAGGTAACAGCAGACGCTAATGGCGAAGTAACCCTCACTCTGATTTTAAGCCCCCAAGTGCGACCAAGACAAAGGGTGGCGTTATTGTTAGGCGATCGCGAAGTGCTAGCTCAACCACATCCAAATCAAACAGATAGGCTGGAGTTTCGGATTGCAGGTGTTACACCGGGTGAGTATTTTGTACGAGTGCGGATTGATGGAGTAGATAGTTTGCTGGTGGATCGCACAGTGACACCGCCTGTTTTCGACCAGAACCAGAAGGTGGTGATTTTATGAACAACCTCGATTCTTGGAGAGCAAACAATGAAGAATACTTAGCAAATGAACTGGCTTGGCTACGCTGGCGTTTGTCTGAGTTTGCACAGTTACCTGATATTGAAAAGCCTAAAGTCACAGAAATGGCAATAGTGGAAGGGATGAATCCATCCACAGCACTAGTTCTATTAAGCCAAAAGTTAGATTTATCTGACTTTGAACAACAGGTCTTACTGTTATGCATTGCAATGGAATTAGATCCAGGTATAGCGCGTCTTTGCACCAAAGCTTCAGATAATTCTCACCAGCCTTATCCTACCTTTGCCTTAGCTTTATCATTATTCGATGAACCTACTTGGGATGCCCTTTGTTGGGAACGACCTTTGCGTTACTGGCGATTAATTGAAATTCATCAGTCAGGAGTTCAACCTCTGACTACGAGTGGTTTACGGGTAGATGAACGTATATTAAATTATGTTAAAGGATTAAATTCTTTAGACGATCGCTTGGCATCATTACTCATGCCACTAGAAACAGAAGAATGGGGTGTAAAATTACCATCATCCCAAAATGCTGTTGTCGAAACAATTATTCAGCAACTTCGCCAAACATATAAAGAACAACGTTTACCAGTTATTCAGCTAGTAGGGGCAGATTCCCTCAGCAAGCAACTAATAGCCCAACAGGTAGCAGCCCAACTAGATAGATATGTCTACCGTTTGCCAGTGGAATTATTGCCCACTCAGGCGGGAGAGTTAGAGACAGTTGCTCGTTTATGGCATCGGGAAAGTTTGTTATTGCCGCTTGCCCTGTATTTAGATGCCCAGGAGGTTGACGGTAAACCAAACATGGAAGGACAAGCGCTACCTCTGCATCGGTTTCTGAACCGTAGCGGTGGTCTACTTTTCCTTAGCACTCATGAAGTTAGGCAGAATTTGGGACTGCCAACAATTGTAGTGGATGTGGAAAAGCCTACACCTTCTGAGCAACAAGCAACTTGGAACTTGGCATTGGGTGCGATCGCAGATAGTAATCCGCAACTTCTGGCGAGTCAGTTTAACCTCAATTTAGTCAAGATTGAGCAGATTGCCCAGCAAGTTCTAACTGAAACACCCAACTCTGAAATCCAAAATCGTTCGACTGAGCATCTCGACTTTGCTCGACGGAACCGTAGTCGTATTCCTTTGGAGAAGCAAGCTACGCGTAGCGTTCCGCAGGAAAGTCCAAAATCTAAAATCCAAAATCGTTTGTGGTCAGCTTGTCTTGCTAGTACTCGTCCGCAGTTGGATACTTTAGCCCAACGCCTCGACCCGAAAGCAACTTGGGATGATATTGTTCTCGCACCAGAAGAGACAAATTTGCTGCATCAAATTGCTGACCAAATTAGGCAGCGCAGCCTAGTTTATCAACAGTGGGGTTTTCACAACCGCATGAATCGGGGCATGGGGATTAGCGCCTTGTTTGCGGGGGAAAGCGGGACGGGGAAGACGATGGCAGCAGAGGTGATTGCTAATGATTTGCAACTCAATCTCTATCGGATTGACCTGTCGGCGGTAGTCAATAAATATATCGGAGAAACGGAGAAAAATCTACGTCGTTTATTTGATGCGGCGGAAGATGGCGGGGCGATTCTGTTTTTTGATGAAGCGGATGCTTTGTTTGGCAAACGTTCTGAGGTGAGGGATAGTCATGACCGCCACGCGAATATTGAGGTGAATTATCTGTTGCAGAGGTTGGAAGCTTATCGCGGTTTGGCGATTTTGGCAACCAATCTCAAGAGTTCGCTGGATCATGCCTTTATGCGCCGCTTGCGCTTTATTGTTAATTTTTCCTTTCCTGGTGTGGCGGAACGTCAGGTGATGTGGGAAAAGGTGTTTCCACCAGAGACACCAATTGAGGATTTAGATTTTAACCGTTTGGCACGTTTGAATTTGACAGGTGCAAGTATCCACAATGTGGCTTTAAATGCAGCTTTTTTGGCGGCGCAAGGGGGTACAGATGTGACAATGGCGTTGGTGTTAGCAGCAGCGCAGACTGAGTTTAGAAAATTGGATCGACCTGTGAATGAGGCGGATTTTCGGGTTTTAGTACCAACTGGGGTAAGGGTATGAATATCAATATAGATATAGAAAAGCTGGTTTTACAAGGAGTATCTATTTCTCCCAGTCAAGGGCGAAAGTTGCAAGGGGCGGTGGAGGCAGAATTGGCGCGATTGCTGAGAACAGAAGGTATACCAGATAACTGGCAGGCTGGTGGGGTAGTGTCTCATGTGCCGAGTGGTGCTATTCAAGTAAAGCCTGGATCGAATCCTACCCAAATGGCGCAACAAATTGCACAAACAGTATATCGAGGGATGAAACCATGACTAGTAAAAAGGAATGCGATCGCTTATGTAGTCGGGTTGAGCAAGTGCGATCGCCTCTTCTTCCAAGCTCTTGTTGTGACTGTGTAAAAAGGAAATGCGATCGCCTACGTAGAAATATTGATGAGCGTGCGATCGCGCCATTGTTTACTCATTCAACCTGACCTCAAAGCGATCGCCCATATATGAAGGTTGATGAGCGTGCGATCGCCTCATCTGACAAGTGCGATCACTAATTCTTGTAGCAACAGTCTTAAAAGTAATGCGATCGCCAATGTATGAAGGTTGATGAGGGTGCGATCGCTCCCATAGCAAACTCGAACTAATCTTTTATTCTCTTACCAAAAAGCTGATGTTAGACTTTATTCTCATCACTGGCGATCAAGCCATATTCAACCCCATCTTTGGCAAAGCAATAGTTGTAGTGCGTCCTTTCATTTTAAAAGGTACTGCCATACCAACAGTTAACAAAAAAAATATTTGCGTTGTTGGTGACGAGAAAAAAGTTATTGTACCTGGTTGTTCTTACATAAGTCCGCCAAATATCACCCCTGGTACAGGAACACTTTCCATTCAATCCTTAGCCATCAATCAAAAAGCTAGAAAAGTTAAATCTACCCGAAAAGCAGTATTGCTCAAAGGTACTACCTTCATAGCGAGATTTCAAGTTATCGTACCAGCTCAAATACCGCCAACACCAGTAACACCAGCAATACCAGACCCCATTCCTTTGTATTCTGGTACGGGATACTTTACTACTACAAATATGACAACAAAAGGTACTTGATAAAAATTTGTAGAGACACAATTTTTTGTACTCTTATTGACTATGCGATCACCAATTTAAAAATTTGCCTTGAGCTACGCGATCTCAATAATTAGTACCAAAAACCACAAATGATTTAGGAATAATTTTATGTCCCACTTTCCTGGTGCGCCACGTTTATTAAAAGGAACGATCGCTATCCTTGATGCTGTCACCTTTCTCCCCAAAGGAATAATCCTATTGCAATACAATCCTGAAACACTCAGACGCACTTTACAGGTAAGAGGTGCGGGTTCTGAAGGAAGCGATCGCCTAGAAGCTTTGCGTCTAGTTGCACCACCGCTAGAGACTATTCAACTAGACGCAGAAATTGATGCTACAGATCAACTGGAGTTTCCTACAAAAAATCCAGATACAGTGTTGTTTGGCATATACCCTCAATTAGCAGCCCTAGAAACCCTTATCTATCCTACAAGTAGCCAAATTAAGACAAACAATCAACTCGCCCGTACAGGTGTTTTAGAAATCTTACCAAATGAGGCGGATTTAAGTGTATTTATATGGAGCTTCAATCGTGTAATGCCAGTACGTCTCTCTGAGTTCAGCATTACCGAAGAAGCATTCGATTCTAAACTAAATCCCATTCGTGCCAAAGTCAGTTTAGGTATGCAAGTATTAAGCACAAATGATTTGAGATTTGACCATAAAGGCAGCAGCTTGTTCAGAGTCTATCACAAGCAAAAAGAGCTTCTAGCTAAGGTAAACACGGCTGCGACTGTTATCAAGACAGTTGCTTCTTTCTTATAAACTTGGCTATCTTTAATCATGAATTATTTCATCTATAAACTTCTCAAAAATATCTCGGTAAATATAGGTTTTTAGTTGTAAAATAAAAAAGAGTAAAATGTTTACTGAAAGCAGTCGTTACTACGATATAGAAATTGCCAAGTGGCAAACAACATCAAATCAAACTATCAGTTACCTCAGACGCAGATTTTTACCTTCATCACAGAGGTTTGAAATTTTTCAAGAACATCAAGTCAGCGAAGGCGATCGCCTAGATAATATCACTGCAAATTATCTTCATGACCCGGAAGTTTTTTGGCATTTATGCGATGCTAACAACGTTATGCACCCTGATGAATTGACTGCCCAAGTTGGTCGGCGACTGCGTATTCCTCTGATCTAAAAAGGTTAATTTATGCCTGACTCAGATATTCGCCTAAAACTCATGATTGGTAGCACCATACCAACACCTGCGCCTTATGAAGTAATAGACGCGCTAATAGACTTAGAAGTGACTCAACAAGACCGCGATCGCAGTGCCTTTCAAATGACCTTTAGTCTTAGTAAAGAATTAAAAAACTTTTCAGATTATTGGTTACTTAAAAAAGATATTTTGAATCCTCCCAATCGAATTGTTATTCAAATCATAGTTAATGTAAAAGTCGGTGTAAGCCGTAGTCTTCAAAGCCCTATATTAATTGATGGCATTATTACCGATCATCAAATTGCCCCAAGTAATCAACCAGGGGAATCAAGGCTAATAGTTACTGGTGAAGATATTAGTCTTATGCTCGATCTGGAAGATAAAAATGAAACTTACCTAAACTTATCTGATTCTCAAATTGTTAAGCAAATTTTACAAAAATATAAAGTTAGATATGGGCTGACATTAGATGTACAAGATACTACTAGAGATTTTTCACCCAAAAAAGAAGAACAAATTACCACTCAGCAAAGTACAGACTTACAGTTTATTCAGAAACTAGCTCTACGTAATAGTTTTATTTTTGAAATCAAGCCCGATAAAACTCCTGGAAAAAATATTGCTTATTGGGGTGAGGAAAAAAAGAAAATTACTCCTTATCAACCAGCATTATCAATGAATATGGGGGCGTTTACCAATGTAAATTCATCTATAAGTTTCAACTTTAATGCTCTAGAATCTATTAAACCTCAAGCATCAATTAGCGATGAAAAAAATGGAACATCAATTTCGATTCAGGTTCCTAAATCGCCTGGTCAAGCTTTAGCTAACAAGCCTGCTAAATCATTACGAACAGAAGTGCTACGTTCCACCAATAAACTCGAAAAAATCCTAGCTCAAAAGGAAACGGAATTATTGGCCAGCCGTTCGCAGGAGAATGCCGTAACTGCTAGTGGGGAAGTAGATACTGTTCGCTATGGTTATGTCTTAGAAGTGCGTCAATTGGTGGGAGTGCGGGGTGTGGGAAAAACTTACGGCGGTTATTACTACGTCAAACAAGTAACGCATCGCATCAAGCGTGGCGAATATAAACAAAGTTTTACTTTGAAACGTGAGGGACAAGGTGCAACAATTCAGATGTTAAAAGTATGAACGAATCAAAACTTGATACTTATGGAAGTATAAATCAACAAAGACCTTCTTTTTACGGCAAATACCGAGGCGTAGTATCTGACAATAGCGACCCGTGGAAGATTGGTCGCGTGCAAGCAAAAGTGCAAGAAATTTTTGGCAACGATCCTAGCGGTTGGGCATTACCTTGCGTTCCCTATGCTGGGCAAGGAGTTGGGTTATTCCTCATTCCACCCAAAGGTGCTTTAGTGTGGATTGAGTTTGAAAACGGAGATCCAGACTACCCAATTTGGAGTGGCTGCTTTTGGGCAGATGAAAAGGTTCCAAACATAGTACCCGCTAATCCTTATGACCCAGAAACCAAGGTACTTAAAACCGATATTGGCAGGATTGAAATCAATGATAAACAAGGTAAGCAAAGCATAATTATTGAAGCCAAAATCGGGAAACAAACTATGACAATAGTGATGAATAGTTCGGGAATTGAAATCAACAATGGAAACAATGCCACTGTGAATCTAAATGGTAATAAGGTATCGATTAACAACTTTGATTTGGAAGTAACTTAATGCCAGAATATCTCGTAAATCTTTCCAGGCAAAGAAATGTCATCAACATCGATTTTCCCTTTCATTTCGATAGAAACTATCACACCGCCAGCACCAGCGATGAAAATCAACACATCCGCGACTTAATTGAACAACTACTGTTTACTACTCCCGGCGAACGAGTCAACCGCCCAGATTTCGGCAGTGGTGTATTGTCTTTAATTTTTGCACCCAATAGCCCGGAACTAGCAAAAGCTATGGAAATTACTATTCAAGCATCTATTGAGCAATGGTTAGGCGATTTAATCGATCTGCAAACTTTGGAAGTAACAAACGTTGATTCCAGTCTTTACATAGTGGTGGAGTATTTGGTGCAAAGTTCTGGGGAGACACAAACAGCTACTTTTAGGACGACAGTGCCATGAATAGCCATACCTTAACTTACCAAAACGAACAGCGCCGCCAAGAAATCCGTAGGCAAAGAAAAAACGGGCTAGATTATGTAGAAGTTAGCGATGATTTGCGATCGCTATATGTCTACTTTTTAGGTTCGGTACCAGAAAACCTGAAAAAAGAGAATCTCTTGATTGAAGGCGGCCAGCGCATCCGCCATCTTCATGTGACTAATTTACAGGTAGAAAGTCCTCAAAATTGTGAGAGTTACTTAACAGTTAATCTTGACCAAACTGGCGATTTCTCTGTGTATACTTTGCGCTTGGTGTCATTAGATGAACAGGGCAAACCCACAGATCAAGCATATCCCAATTTTGACCCGCGCTACTCCCAAGTAGAATTTAAATTCCGAGATGGGATCTGTAACACTGACATGGATTGCTTGCAACAGCAAACTTGTCCGCCAACACAATTAGTTGAACCAGCTATCAACTATTTGGCTAAAGATTATGCTAGTTTTCGCCAGTTGATTTTAGACCGCCTCTCCCTGGTAATGCCGGATTGGGAAGAACGTCATGTTCCCGATTTAGGAATTACTTTAGTGGAAATCCTCGCTTATGTTGGCGATTATCTCAGCTACTATCAGGACGCTGTAGCCACAGAAGCTTATCTAGAAACTGCCCGCCAACGGATTTCTGTTCGCCGTCATGCCCGTCTGATCGATTATCCCATGCATGAGGGCTGTAATGCACGTACTTGGTTGTGGCTGGAGACAAGTATTGATATTTCCCTGGAAACAAAAAATTTCTACTTTATTACTAATCATAAAAACGCGCCTCCCTTTGGCACTATCATAGAAGATATTCGCCACCTAGATGATGTTCCTCCTAACAGTTATGAAGTTTTTGAACCGCTAACGCCCTTACCGATTCATCTCTACAACGCTCATAACAAAATCCTATTTTATACTTGGGGCGATGGTTCATGCTGTCTTTCTTATGGTTCCACAAGCGCTACATTAGTAGATGAATTTATACATCCTACACAGCCAGAGAGGGCAAATTCCTCTTCCCAACTTGAGCATCAGCGAAAATTGCATCTAAAAATTGGTGACATCCTAATTTTTGAAGAAATTAGAAGTCCGAAAACAGGTATCCCAGAAGATGCAGATATGAAGCATCGCCATGCTGTACACTTGACAAATGTCAAGGCAAGTGTAGACGAACTTTACAATCAGCCAATTGTAGAAATCGAATGGGCAGAAGAAGACGCATTACCTTTTCCCCTTTGTATTTCGGCAATAGTCCCACCAGATTGTCAGCTAGTTGATATTAGTGTTGCCAGAGGCAATGTGATTCTAGTCGATCATGGACGCACTATTGAACGGGAAGATTTAGGAACTGTACCGGGAAAAGAGATAATTCACGAGTGCGAAGAGGAAGGCGAACCTAGAGAAATTTTAGTAGTTGGCGATCGCTTCCGTCCTACCTTGCAAAAAACGCCTTTAATTTTCAGTCAACCTCTGTCTAGAAAAAACCTCACCCAAGATGCTAAAAGTCTCTTAATTCAAGACCCCCAGCAAGCATTACCCCAAATCCAACTTAGGAGTACTGGAAATCACTCTACTTGGACTCCCCAATACGATCTCATAGACAGCAACAACGAAGATCAACATTTTGTTGTGGAAATGGACAACGATGGACAAGCTCACTTGCGTTTTGGAGACGGTGAATTAGGAAAAAAACCAGCACCCAATACTCACTTCCAAGCAACTTACCGGGTAGGTAATGGACTTGCAGGTAATATTAGTGCTGAAGCGATTTCTTATATTGTTTTTCACAATGAACCAATTAGTGGTTCGACATTGCAGCCACACCAGCCCTTAAGCGCTCAAGGTGGGACAGCACCCGAACCTCTATCTCAGGTGAAATTATATGCACCGCACCTATCTCACAAAAAATTAGAGCGTGCCATTACTGCTGATGACTACGCACAATTAGTAATGCAACATTTCCCAACAAAAGTTCAACAAGCAACAGCCACCTTACGCTGGACGGGCAGTGGGTATGAAGTCTGGGTGACAGTAGATCCCTTCAACAAGGAAACGGTAGATCGCAAATTACTACAAAATATTACCACAGACCTAGAAAAATATCGTCGCATTGGTCATGATGTCATCGTTCAACGAGCAGCATACGTCTGTTTAGATATAGCGATGAGAGTTGATGTCAAATTTGACTATTTGCGCGGTCATGTCAAAGCTGCTTTACTGGATATTTTCAGTAACCGGATTTTACCTGATGGTCGGCGTGGTTTTTTCCATCCCGATAACTTGACTTTTGGGCAAGGAATTGCATTAAGTCAGATTGTAGCTCAAGCTTATAGTGTTCCAGGCATTGAAAGCGTCTCTATAACTAAGCTAGAACGTCTTTTTGCAGGTGACAATCACGAGATTGAAGCAGGTTTTTTACCCATTGGTTCTTCGGAAATTGCCCGACTCGACAACAACCCTAACTTTCCCGAAAACGGTAAATTTACACTCGATTTGCGAGGTGGCAGATGAAATTAAGTTGTAGCTGTAACTGTCATTACTATAAACCAAGCGATCGCTCCAGTTGTGGTTGCTGTGAAGGTGTCGAAATTCTCACTCCCACATCGATAGCAAATCAACCTGGTTTTTCTACCCTAGCTTATCGAGTTGGAACCCATGCTAGCTTTTTAGAAACAATGAAAGCGCGTCTGGGTGAGAGCAAGTTTCCCTCACTCAAACATCTGAAAACCCGCGATCCTCAAGACACGTCTTTAGCTCTACTAGATGCTTGGGCTACTGTCGCAGACGTTCTAACATTTTATCAGGAACGCATAGCCAATGAAGGTTACTTACGTACTGCGATTGAGCGACGTTCCTTAGTAGAATTAGCTCGATTAGTAGACTATGCACATAGTCCCGGTGTCAGCGCTAGCGTTTATTTAGCTTTTACCCTAGAAGATAGTTACAATTTGGAAATTCCTGTTGGTTTGAGTAGCCAGAGTATACCTGATTCTAACGAATCGCCGGAATTTTTTGAAACATCCGAAAAACTGCGAGCTTATGCCCAATTGAATCAACTCAAGCCCCGGATGAGTCAACCACAACAAGTTAATTCAACAACCGTTACCGAAATTGATAAGATTTATTTAGATGGTATAAATGCGAATCTCAAACCTAACGATCCACTTTTACTGATCTTTGGTGATGCTAAACAATTCATTCGCAAAATTCAAATTATTGAGCCTCAACTAGAGGAAACCAGGACAAAAATTACATTACAATTACCACCAAAAGTTACACAGAAAATAACTAATAAAAATTCAGTAAATACAATAGAAGAAAGAATAAAACAATTAATCAAACTGCCATCCTTACAACCTGCCAATTCTCTAGAACTTGAGCGGACAAAACAACAGATTTTCTCTCCCGAAAATATTGATATGAATTTTCGGTTAATTAATAATACTTTAAATCCTGCTTCAAAGACAGCAATATATCAAATTTTAACCAACAATAAAATTAATTGTGCGAATCAGTTAAACCGAATTGAGTTATTAGGAATCAAAGCTGCACCTTTCGGACATGACGTAGCTTTGAAGCCGATTTTTGACCAGCAAGGGCGAATTGAAAAATATGAGGAATGGCAAATTGCAGATGTAAATGAGTCAATATCAAGCTCCTCTAGCACACTACCATCAGAATTACGAAATATCTTAGCCTTAGATGCTCAATATGATGGAATTACACCTGGAAGTTACCTAGCGATTGAACGTGTAGATGTTAATAGAATTGAGATTTATCAAGTAATAAAAGTTGAAAATATCTCTAAAATTGCCTATAACATAGTAGGAAGAATTACCCAACTCACTTTAGATAAGCCTTGGTTAAAAGAACAGGATATATCTTTAGATGTCATGCGTAAAACCACAGTGTATCTCAAGAGTGAAGATTTGAATTTGGTGGAAAAAACAGTTGACCTGAAAGATGCACCAAGCGCTCAAAATTATATATCTGACCAGATGGAAATTGAACTAGACAATCTCTACGAAAATCTCCAACCTGGACGTTGGTTAATTATCTCCGGTGAACGCAGTGATATATCTGATGTCAACGGTGTCTGGGCTAGCGAAGTTGTTATGTTAGCTGGGGTGAGACAAGATATATGTGCGAATTTATCCAATGACAAACCCCATACATTCCTGAAATTTGCTAGACCTTTAGCTTATTCTTACAAACGAGAGACTGTTACTATCTATGGCAACGTAGTCAAAGCCACTCATGGCGAGACTCATACTGAAATACTGGGCAGTGGTGATGGTACTAAAGCAAATCAACAATTTACTCTATCACTACCGCCCCTTAGCTATCTACCAGCACCTATCCCTAGTGGTGTTGCTAGCACTTTAGAAGTATATGTTAATGATGTCCGTTGGCAAGAAGTAGAAAATTTGATTGAGTTAAGTCCAACAGACCGCGCTTATGTCACCCAAACTGATAGCGATGGCAATACAACTATTATCTTTGGCAATGGTGAACATGGAGCTAGGTTGCCTAGTGGGATTGAAAATGTCAAAGCAGTCTACCGCGCTGGCACTGGCAAAAGTGGTAATGTTGCAGCAGAAAAAATTACGCAACTGGCAATGCAACCTCTAGGTTTGAGTGGCGTACTCAACCCCATAGCAGCAACAGGAGGCGCAGACCCAGAAAGCGATTATGAAATACGCCGCAATGCACCCGTTGGCATAACATCTCTCAACCGTGCAGTTTCCGTGCAGGACTATGCCAATTTTGCGCGTACTTTTACTGGAATTGGCAAATCAAATGCTCAACGTCTTTCAAATGGTTCGGAGCAAATTCTGCATATTACCATCGCTGGGGCTGATGATATTTGTATTGATAGAAATTCAGATTTATATCGTAGCTTCGTACAAGCATTATACCAGTTTGGCGACCCCTATCAGTCACTAAAAATAGATATGCGGGAACTAATGCTGTTAATTATCAGCGCTAATGTGCGAATTTTAGCAAATTATCAATGGTCATTTGTAGCACAGGAAATTCGCACTGCTTTATTCGATAAATTTAGCTTTGAAAATCAGGAACTAGGAGAAAATGTTGTCCTCAGTGGAGTTATCAGCACGATTCAACAAGTACCTGGCGTAGACTACGTGGATGTAGATATTTTAGATAGCGTTTCCGAAACTGAAGCCCAAAATCCAGGCATTTTAAATACCAAACTTCAAGAATTGGCAAAAGTAGGCAGCACTGGTGGAAATGGACAACCAAAACAATGGATTCCTGTAAACTTGGCTGTTTTTGATTCAACAATAAATCAACTTTCCCCGGCTCAATTAGCTATTCTCAACCCGAAAGTACCAGATACACTAATTCTGAAGGAGTTGAAATCATGAGCAATTCCCCAGACCGTCTTTATGAACTATTGCCAGCCGTTTACCGCATACGTGATGCAGAACTTGGCTATCCCCTACGGGATTTATTACGTGTCATTGCTGAACAAGTAGATATTGTTGAAGCAGATATTACTCAACTCTATGAGAACTGGTTTATTGAAACTTGCCAAGATTGGGTAGTACCATACATTGGTGATTTAATTGGTTATCAAAGCGTTCATAGTTCTGGTACAAAACAGCAAGATAACAAGATTTTAAATCCTCGTCGGGAAGTAGCAAATACTATTCGCTATCGACGGCGCAAGGGGACGCTAGCTTTGTTGGAATTGCTGGCTGATAAAATAGCTGGCTGGCCGATACGAGTTGTAGAATTTGATCGGCTAGTTAGCAAAACACAGCATATCAATCACCTGCGTTCGTCAACCTCAACAACATTAAATCTGCGTCAGGTGGATGGAATCACAAAGTTAAATAGCCCATTCGATGAATTAGCTCATACAGTAGATATCCACCATATTTCTTCACAAGAGCAACCTGGAAAGTATAATACTCCAAATATTGGTATTTTTGTTTGGCGATTAAAAGCTTATTCTATGACTGTCACACCAGCTTTTTGCTTGGAAGAAGTTAGCTCTAACTGCTACACATTTAGTATTACGGGTAATGACACCCCGCTTTACACTCGTCCCCAATTAGCAAAAGATGCAACCCAAATTGATTGTGAATTAAATTTACCTATTCCCATTCAACGGCAAGTTTTGCAATCTCACAAAAGCGATTATTTTGATTCAAACCCAAATCCAGAAGAATTTACCAAAAGTTTGCAAGTCTGGAAAGGTGTTGGCTCAAAACTGCATCTAATCTCTCCAGAGCAAATTATTATTGCCGATCTGGGCGATTGGAATTATCAACTAGAGCAAGACTATATAGCAGTTGATCCAGAATTAGGCCGAATGATTTTTCCGATCCGCCAGTTACCAAAAAATGGTGTTTGGGTTTCTTATCATTATGGTTTCAGTGCTGATATTGGTGGTGGCGAATATGACCGAACTTTGTTAGATTCTACAGCACATTTCTTACTTGATGTTAGTGATATTCAAGAGCCAGCAATTTTTAGCTCACAACAAGATGCTTTTGCATTATCCGAGTTTTTGCGATCGCAATTGTCCAGTGATACCCAAAGGCTTTTGGATGCCTACACCAGTCCTCCTCCCGAACCAGCTTTAATTGCAGCTTTGCTTCCAGAGCTAAATCAACTACTTTTAGGTAAAAGCCTTTATGATGAACAACGTTTTGCATCTATCACCTTGAGTGCCAAAACTAAACGTTTGGTTCAGCAAAATCTCCAAGGTAAAGAACTGATTCGCTGTAATCGTTTGCTATTAGAAGAAGCTTTTCCATCTCAAATCAGAAAACATTATGCTCATTACAGTGTCAGTCAAACTTCACGAGGGTATTATCAAACTATTACTGAAGCAATCTCACAGTGGCAACGAGACAAACCCCATAATGCTGTAATTGAAATTATTGATAGTGGCGTTTATGTAGAACGAATTAATATTGAACTGGAACAAAACCAAAGTCTGCAATTACGTGCAGCTAACCACAAGCGTCCGGTGATACGTATTCTAGATTGGAGAACTTCTTTGGGTGACGCTTTAAATGTCACAGTAGAGTCAGGAAGTTGCTTTGTTCTCGATGGTTTATTGATTACTGGTCGGGGAATGCATATAGAAGGTAATCCCACTCAATTTGCAGATTATTCTACCTCTATTGTGCAAAAACCAGCTGCGATTATTATCCGTCATTCTACATTAGTGCCCGGTTGGTCATTACATTGTGACTGTGAACCCCGACGTTCTAGTGAGCCAAGTTTGGAGTTATTTAATATCAATGCGTGCGTAACGATTGAACACAGTATTATTGGCTCCATTCAGGTTAACCAAGATGAGGTAGAGACTGATCCTTTACCCATAAATATTAGCGATAGCATTATAGATGCTATCAGTATAGAAGGTGAAGCGATCGGTGCAGTGGGTTATTCCATAGCCCATGTGCGGTTGACTATTGCACGTTGCACAGTCTTTGGTCAGATTCAAGTACATGCAATTGATTTAGCAGAAAACAGTATTTTTAACGGCATTATATTCGTTGCTCGTCGCCAACAAGGTTGTATCCGTTTCTGCTACGTGATGCCTACCTCACGCACACCACGTCGGTATAATTGCCAGCCGGATTTAGTTGAGCAGATGGTTAGGCAAAAAACAGAACTACAGCCAGAACAAATAGAGGCGGAACAACTTCTCGTTAGATACCGCGTACAACCTCAATTCAACAGTATACGTTATGGCACACCTACTTATTGCCAGTTAGCGTCAACCTGTGCTGAAGAAATCAAACGTGGCGCTGATGATGAATCAGAAATGGGTGCTTTTCACAATCTATATCAGCCTCAAAAAGAGGCTAACCTACGCATCCGTTTAGATGAATATACACCTGCTAATACTGAAATTGGCATTATTTACGCTAGCTAAAGAGGATTTTATGCAAGGAGAATTTAGAGGCGATTTTACTCGTGATACCTACGACAAAAGCAAGCACTTCCTTCGAGTATTGATGCAACAAGGTAGAGTGCAATTAGATGCAGACTTCAACGAACAGACATCAATTTTACTAAATCGCCTGCAAAGTTTGGCCAAAGATATATTTGGACTACAAGGTGGCCCAGAGCAGAATTGTGGCTTTGAATTTATCGCCACGGACGAGCAAATTAATAATATTAACAATCTCAGTGAGGGAAAAAAACAAGAACTAAAGCAACTACTCCAATCTGAAAAGTATTTAATTGGCAAAGGCAACTATTATGTAGATGGTATACTTTGTGAAAATGAGGAACTTGTATCTTATCCTCATCAGCCAGATTTTACGCCGGAAGCCACAGATACTTGTAAAGTTCAATTAAATGGAGCAGCATATCTTGCTTATCTTGATGTTTGGGAACGACAGATAACCCCGATTGAAGATCGTGACGATCGCAAAATTAATATTCGTGAAGTTGCTTTAGGGGGAGCAGATACAGCAATTCGCTCTAAGTTAGTTTGGCAAGTCAAGCTCAAACAATTAAAAGATAATCAAGATATTGAAACGGTTGCCAAGCAAGTTAGTAAGGATCGTGACTATTTTCAGAGTGTGCTAGGTCAAGAATTATTGAAGCCTGGAAAAGGCGAAATTATTGCCAGAATTACAAAGCCTAGTTCTACAGGAATAAACGATCCATGTGTTATTCCGTTTAATTCCAAATTTCGTGGTGCTGAAAACCATCTTTATCGGGCGGAAATTTTTAGAGTTTCTACTGCTAAAAACACTAATCAACTATCATTTGTTTGGTCACGCGAGAATAGCTCAATTGTTTTTCCTATTGTGACATTTACTGAGAAAAATTCCTCAGTACTTGTATTCAAGCTAGAACATTTAGGAAAAGACAAAAATTCTAGTTTATCAGCAGGTGATTGGGTTGAAATCATCGATGATGATTATATACTTGGAGATAGCGATCGCCAATTACTAAAAGTTGAGCAAGTGGATCGCATTGAGAATCAAGTAATTCTCTCAGGAGATAGCAAGAGCAACACATTGCTTCCAGAAAAGCACCCTCTATTACGCCGTTGGGACTCTAAAGAAGTCAAAGTAAGTTTATCTGAAGGGAGTAATAAATGGTTTCCCCTTGAAGATGGAATTGAGATTCAATTTCAAGCAGATACTCAGAATAACTTTTATCAAGTAGGTGATTATTGGTTAATTCCTGTCCGAACAGCTACTGGCAATATAGAATGGCCCAAACAAAAAAACAAAGAAGGAAAATTAGAGCCTCAACCTCAACTACCGCATGGTATAGCGCATTATTATGCACCTCTAGCAGTATTTTTAGGTAATCTTAATAATGTAACAGTTTATGATTGCCGAAGAAAGATTGGTAGTCAAGAAAGCACTATATCACCTATAAGTGATAAAGATAATAATCCTATACTAGCGAATTCTCAGGAAAATCCTGCAACACCTATTGATCAGAAAGAAACCACTACACAAGCAATAACAGAATTCAATCGCATAATCAATGCTAGTTGGCATCACGATCAAGTTTTAGAAGCTACCATTGCAGAAACACAGGAAAATTCTAACAATGTTACAGAGGATCAATTATTTAATTTAAAATCTCAGAATTTAAAAAATTTGTTTACTAAACTAGGTCTAGTAATTCAGTTTCAAAAACCAGTAAGAATTGATAGTTTACACAAGAGTAGTATATCTGTTTTAGCTCATACGGATAATGTATTGAAAGGTGAAGTATTTTATATATTGCCAATGAAAGTTGAACCAGTTCAAGTTACGAAAACTGAAATAAAATCTATCTGTTGGGCAATGGGCAATGATATATTAGATAGTAATATCAATCTAATTACAGAAGTTGAACCTTTGACAAGTGAAAATACTGCTTATACAGAAGCTGTTAGATTAATTACGCCTGATGATTGGTCGCAAAAAGCTGTCTTTCACCAAAGTAATATCTATCAGTTTACTGTCTCATTGCATGGCGACTGGATTATGAATGAGGAACCATTGTTTGAGAGCGAAAAGTTTAATTTGCAAGGGGATTTAAATAAAGGGATGATTCCTGATGGATTACGTCAGCAATTTCAACAAAAAGGAATTTCCCTTTCCTCAAATATTATTTTGTTTACGGAAAAAGAAAATTTAAAATGGCGCTTAGTCGATGGAGGTAAAATTTACATTCTTAAATTAGATAACAATAAATTAACAGTTAGCAAGATTCAGGCATTGGATGGTAACAATATTTGGCCTGGTGTTCCTGAGCGGTTTAGTGGAAATGGCTCTGAAGGAGGTGACTGGATAAGTATTATTCATATCAAAACTTGACTTGCAGAAATTGGCGCGAATGCAGGCATCAGACGGGGTATTCAGAGAGTTCAGGCGCTCATCTAGTGCTATTCCAGGAAACGCTTAGAACAAACCCGACACATCAGAGACAACAAATTCTATAAGCAGTATATCGAGGGATGAAAGCATGACTAATAATAGAATTACCCAGACTAATAAGCAACAGAAAAGTGAGTCACCCAAGACGAGTGGCATTTTACAGCGAACTGCCATTCGTTCGGTTGCGGATATAGGAGAGCAATCTACTGTAGATTATGATTCACTTCCATTAAGTAGTTCGGCTAATTATCGAGACTTTAGCCAAGTGCCTGTTAGCACAACTAAACCACCACAAGTTTTTGCAAAGTTGATGCTTGGGCCAGTGGGGGATAAATACGAAATTGAAGCAGATCGGGTAGCCGCGCAGGTTGTGCAGCGAACAAATGCGCTTGCATCAAAACATCAGGAGGCAACCGGACTTTCCATACAAGCTAAGTACGGCACGATTACGCCCGAAGGACATGAGCGGCTAACAGTTTTGCAAGCAAAGATGGACGGATTATTGAATTCTCGACTGTCACACGCACAACGATTTGGTCATAATATAGCCAATATTCCACTTCGTAGACCAGACTCAGCACCCCCAATACAAGCCAAGCTGACCATCGGGCAGCCTGGGGACAAGTATGAGCAAGAAGCTGACGAAACTGCGCGTCATGTAGTGCAACGGATTCATCAGCAAGCAAATCAGCCAGTTCAACGAGAGGCAGTAACCGAGGATGATGAACTGCAAACCAAGCTAGTAGATAATATTCAGCGCGAGTCGTCCGAAGAAGATGAATTACAGATGAAGCCGATGGTGCAGCGTGTGGCTGACGGTGGCATGGCTGCATCAGCAGATGTCGAAGCCGAGATACAAAGAGCAAGGGGAGGTGGACAACCCATAGCTGACAACATCAGAGTACCGATGGAGCAGGCGTTTGGGGCTGACTTTAGTGGCGTGCGCGTGCATACGGATGCTCAGGCACACCAGTTGAATCAGTCGATACAGGCGAAGGCATTTACAACGGGGCAGGATGTTTTCGTTCGGCAGGGGGCGTATGAGCCGGGGAGTCGCGGAGGGCAGGAGTTGTTGGCGCATGAGTTGACTCATGTGGTACAGCAGAAGGGCGAAGTTGTGCAGTGCCACAATGAGCAGATAGAAGCGAAAGGAATTCAGCTTGGTCAAAATCAAAATGTGATTCAGTGCGATCCATGGGATCAGGCGCAAAGTCAAAAAGAGCGAAATCTAGCTGCCCAGCAAAATGCTCGAGTTGAACCGGGAGCAGCAGCACCTGGAATCCATCATGTAGCCATAGGCGCAAGATTCGCTCTAGGCGGTCAAACTCAAGGACAACAGCGGCATATTGATGATGATATGCTTCAAACTTTGGGAATTGTTCTCAATAGCTTACCCCCCTCTCATATTAATGGAAATCGTGCTCTAGGCAGAATTGTTCTAGAACATGCTAATAATCGTATCTCATCGTTTTATGACAGTGCTACTCATCAAATAACCATAATTGTTCCATTCGATGCAGCTTCGTGGGTTTACTTAAATGTAACGAAATGGCCTTTAGGTGATCTCGCAACTACTTTAGGAGCCAGCGAACATCCAGCACAATTTTTAACAAGAGATGTTGTTGGAACTGGTTCTAATCTCAACAAATTGAAGATGGTGCCTGAGAAATTTGTAGAATGGATGTTGCGCCATGAAATTGGTCATTCTGTAGATCAAGCTATAAAATGGCATACAAATAGACATTACAGAAATCCACAATGTGGAGCATGGGAAATTCATGATGGCCAAGCTGGAGCTACAACAGAACAACAAATGGGAGATCAGATTCTCCAGGCTGTTGGCATTAATGGAGCTATGAGGGCAAATCTTGATGCTGCGTTCAATCCAGATACTAATGCTGGTTATGACAGATTAAGTGATGCCATTACTCATAGAAACAAAAATGAGCTAAATCCTCCTTATAGAAGACAGGCACTTCAACGATTTGAGGCAACTAATCCAGGAGGAAGTCGTGTAGTTGATTATGCTGAAGAAGTTATTAGAGTCGGGTTAAATAGTCCTTACGAAAATGGTGGAGGAATAAACCTAAATGGTCGAACCTATCATCATGATCCTCAACAGAATAATTGGGTGAGTTACCAGAGCAATAAATATGCTCTTAGAAATTCTAATTATCAGTATCAATCCCCCGGTGAATGGTTTGCAGAAACATATTCCAAATATTTTATTCCTCCACAAGCTCAATGGGGTAATAAAGTAAATGATCCACAGGCAGTAGCATGGTTTCTAAATAATTTAGACCCCGTAAATGGAGCAGGTAATTTAATTGCTGGTGGTAATCTGGTACCCCTTCCACCATTAGGAGGACTAGGAGTTCCGGGAGTACCTGTTCAAAACCCTGCTCCCCCACCAACACAAATGCAAGCAGCTTTAAATACTCTCGGAACTGTATCCCTCAATATTGCAACAGTACCTGTCAGCCTGGTTACACGAACAGTGGGTACAGCTATAGGAACATTGCAGCTCGCCCAAATACCGTTGCAGTATGTTTATAGAACAATCAAAGCTCTGTGGTAATTTGTCATCATAGTGCGATCGCCCGATCTTGTAGCGCAATCGCCCGATCTTGTAGTAGCGTGGCAAGGCTAAAATGTTGCATTAAAATCACCTGTTTCATCGGTGTCAAACACCGGATAAAGATGTTTAAGTTTGATACGCGCATCTTCAGTAGTAAAATGCCAAATTACTTTACTGGTGGTGGAGTTACGTTCTTGTTGCCAAGCAGCCAATTCAGTAGAAAGTTTTTTCACAGAAGGAATACGTTGATCTAAACACTGTTGGCTCAAGACACTGAATTCAATCTCTGCAACATTGAGCCAACTGCCATTACGAGGGGTGTAGTAAATCTCCAGTTTCCGGGCTAAACGATGGGCAACAGGAGCCGGAAAAGCTTCATACAAAGAAGCAATGTTATGAGTGTTAAGATTATCACAGACTAATTTGACCTTGTTAGCATGGGGATAGTCTTCATCGGGCGCATATAGCAGTTGGGGGAGGGGTAAGTAAAGAAAGTTTTTGGCATGAGATAATGAGTAATTATGCTCAAACATAAGATGTAGTGACCAGAGTCTTATTAATAAAACAAAGCTTAGAAGAACTTTGCGTCTTCACCCAGACGTTGGAGAATGCTTACCAGGAATTAAAAAAGTGCCAAAGCCTTGCACAGATAGTATGGACGGCTTGGTATATGGGCATGGAAATAGCCAAAAAAATTGTGGAGCAAGAACTAAGCATCCGTGCTGAGTCTCTTACCCAATGGTCGAGTTGCCCCAAGTGCGGTAGTACCCTTTTAAGTAAAGGAATGCGTCCACGACAGATAAAAACCTTGGTGGGAATAGTTGGTTTTTCGCGGCGAGTGGGGCGATGTCGCAATGGTTGTCGGGGAGTGCAACAGGCTCCTTTAGACCAAGAATTGGGGCTGCTTGCCTACCAACAAACAAGTCTTGAATTAATGCAAATGGGATGCCTCCTAACAGTATTTGTGCCATTTGAAACAGCTTGTACTCTATTAGAGAAATTGACGGGTGTTAAATTAAGTACCGCAACACTGTGGAATTGGGTGCAGTCAGCCGGAAAAAAGGCTTGTGGCTACTTAGAACAAGAACTGGTTTTAATGAACTCTGGAGTAGAACCAATCCGAGAAGTGTTACCATCCGATACTGAATCAATGCCGTTGATTATTGGTGCAGATGGGGTAATGGTTCCGTTCCGTCAACAAGCTCTCACTCCAAAAGGAAAAACTGTGTGGCGTGAAATTAAAGTCGCAATTTTAGCTCGCTTGGGCTATCGTCATAGCCGTACAGGAAAACAATATTCTCAATTACATCACCGTCGATTGGTCGCGGTGTTAGGAGATATCAATGCTTTCAAACCTCGTTTATGGCTTGAAGCATTACGTTGCGGCTCAAGAGTCAGCCAAGTTGTTTGGATTAGTGATGGCGGACGGGGTTTTTGGCGGTTATTCCAAGAATGTTTCTTTGGAAAGAGTGTCGCAATTTTAGATTTTTATCATGCCGCTCAACATTTATGGCAGGCGGCAGCGGCTCTGTTAGATGGTCGTACTACTAAAGCTCGTGGTTGGTTTGAGCAACTTCGGCATCAACTGCGTCATGGTGAACAGGAAAAAGTTTTGGCAGACTTAGCCGCAGCCACACAGTATCGCTCCAAACCTACTAAAGTGATGAAAACTCTCCGAAATGTTTACGCTTATTTTCAAGCTCATGAACAACACATTAATTATGGTTTATTCAAATCTATGAATTTACCTTTGGGTAGTGGCATGGTCGAAAGTGCTTGCAAATGGTTGATTCAACAGAGATTTAAAAGTGTTGGGATGCGGTGGAGTGAAGACGGATTTAACCATTTGTTACATTTGCGTTTGGCTTGGGTCAATGGACGCTTTGATCATCTTTTTCCTAATTCCACTTTTTCCTCCCCCAACCGCTAGATACGCCCGAGTGGTTTCATTATCATAATTTGTCCTAGCGTTGTAAAAATCGATAATTTCCTGCTTATATGTCATAAATAGCAACAGTTTAGAATAACAAATGGCCAAATCTAATAAGCTGAAAGTGCTAAATTTTCATCCTCTGCTTACTCTAGCCTTAAACTGTCCGCGCATCTGAATTGACTTGTCTAGCTTGTAGTTGACATAACACGCTCTACTCCTCCGGTTTCACCAACACCCCATCCACAACCGCAATCCCCCACTGCGGATACTTCGCCAGCAATTTCTTGATCACAATCTGCAAAGCTGGATCGTCATTCCAGCACTCTTGCAAAAAGTCAAAACCAGGATTCTGCCCTGAATTCGCCACTACTTTCAGTTTCTGCATCCGTTCTGGTCGCACATTTGCCCTTGCAACAATCGCCTCATGCGACCATTTTTCAGAATTTGGCACGGACACGGCGGAACTTTCACCCTCATGATCCACTTTCACTTCAACACTAAAGACTTGGTTTACTCCTGACAACAAAGCTGAATTTCCCTGTTCTACTTGCCCCTGAGTTTGATTAGCGATCGCAGAACTTGAAGAAAATTTATTTTGGGCGACGGGCGCGGCGGAACAAATACCCTCATGAGGGAATATCGCTTCAACGCCACAGTCCTGGTTTTCAGCCAACAACGAAGCAGATTGACTCGGTGCAGCATCCGCAAGCGTTAGCGTCGTACAGTCCGTTACCGCAGGTAACTCTTCTTCCTTCTCTGACAAGCCCCCGACAGTCTGAGGCGACGCGACCCCCAAGGGCGCACTCGCCGTCTCCTCCTCATGCGAAATCTGTGTAAGCGTGTCAGAGACACAGCTAACGAACTCTTCAAAAGAGTTCGTTAGCTGTTCCTGAGCAGTTCGTGAGGGTTTACGGAACCCTTGCTCTGACTGGTCTTTACCTAAAATAGATGCTTTGTACAAAGCACGTATTTCTTCAGGGGCAGCATCTATCTCTGAATCCCCAGCATTTGATTCTTGTTTTTCAGCATTTGGTTGCTGATTAAAAGAATTAGCTTTCTCCCAAAATTCCTTCATCCGACTGCCATGCAAATTTTTCACCATCCAGCTAGCCGTTTCCCTACCATCCTCTATGGACTTATCTGGCTTGAAAATGAATAGCCCATTGTCGGAGAGAATTTTCTTTGCACAGATAAAAGTACTGTATCCCAAAGCTGAGGTCAAAGGCATCCACCGAGAACCGTAAGGGTCAGCCGTCCAGCATTCCTGCCATAGCTGATTGACTGAAGGCTTTTGTTGCGATGCCCAGAGCATATCTTGAATCGGAATAATCACATGAAGCCGCTTGTACGGTGACTGTACTTTAGCGGCAGCAGCCTTTTTGGACTTGGGACGGGTAATAGTTGCGGTCATTCTAGAATCTCCTATTTATATTGACGCACGGAATTTTCCCCCACTGTGATGCGGAGCTTGGTACTTGTATTTGGTTATCTAAAAAGTCACCGATTCACTGAAAGCCTATTCAGGTTGCCAGAATCGCAACTCATTTCGGAAATATCTGTCAGTCTTTTTTGATTGCTCCTTCCAACAATCCCAGGCAACTACCACTTTCTCGCCCAAATCCTCTACAACTTCACCCCTCTCGACATACAAAGTGCGGTATGGGTCAGCATGAGAAACGATAGAACCGACTTGAATCACCGGAGGATAAGAAGCAATTTCTAGAGATTTGATTAATTCTGTTTCTTCACTGGTTAATTCCGCCCAATAGTCTTGTTTAATCACCTCATACTCTTGGGCAACCGAACAAAACTCCTGCCACGTACACCCAGGTTTAGCTAGGACTGACCTAATATCGCTAACCGCTTGGGGCAACATTTCCAATTGTTCGGCTCGATAAGCGATCGCAGTTGGTGTCGGGTCACTACCTAAAATTAGCGCTGCTGCCTCCAATGCCTGAGTATTGTTCATAGCACTGGCTAAGTTTTTGAGCGCCATACCCATGAGCCGCAGACATTCTTGGGTATTCTCTTTAGGCGGTTCTTGTGCCAGCGATCGCAGATCAATAGTTTTTTCCAAGGCAAGTTTCACCTGCTTGTTCAACACTTTAGTCGCTTGCTGGGTCATGGTATTCCCCCACTGTTGCGAAGGGCGCTGTTCAACCGCGTTTTCCAAATCTTGAATACGCTGCTGGAGTTGTTGGTTCTCAGCCTCTAACTGCCGTAATGATTCCATCTCATCTAGACGTTGCTGCAACTGGATGTTTTGCTCTTTCTGCTGCTTGAACAGTGGTTGCAAGGATGAGAGTTGTTCTTGTACTTGTTCTTCGGCTCTAGCTGTGGCCTCTGTTTGCAAGCCAATTCTCAATTCCTGCTCTAGGCGCTCTAATTCTTGCTGGTGCTGTTCTTTGAGTGCAGCGATCGCTTCAGAGTACTCTTTTGGGTAAGTCCGCTCACTTGAAAATGACGCAATTGTGTCATTTAAATCAGCCAAATCAGCATTGTTTACCAGCAGCCTCTCGCCATCACTGAAGGTAACAATCTGCTGATAGTTATTCGGTGCGTCTGCCTCAATCACTCCCGATTCGCCATATCTGGGATGTGAAAGAGAAGAAACAGTGACAGAATTACACAATTGCGTTTTGACTTTTTCTTGTTTTGTGCTACTGGTTCTAGTGGGTGACGTATTTTTTGGAACGACCTTCTGTACTGCTTTGGCGAAGTCTGCGGCGGTGGGGAAGGGCTTTTCTTTGGCTGCGATCGCAACAGCTTGCTCTAACTTGTCAGGAGTTTTGACCAACCGGAGTAAGGGGCGAGTTTGAGAGGGTTTAGTGATTTTTACTCTCAGTTCCTCTGACAGGGTATCAACTACTTTCTTCGCAGACAGCAAATCTCTGACGCGGCGATATCCCCCGTGTTTGGTTAACTCGTTCTCGCAATAGTCTTTAAAGCTTTCGTGTCCACCATCAGAGTAATAGTGGTTGTCTCGCATAAGGCGCAGTTCATCTATTGCTTGCCACTCGAATTTGTCGATGGCAGTGAAGGTTTCCTGGATGCTGGCGTTGACAACACTGTAGTCCAGCGTCGTTGTTTGTTCGGGTTCTAGTGTCAGCATATCTCTTGCCCACTATGCCCGGATTTCTCACAAATAATAAGAAAACAGGGGTCAAAAACTGCCAAAATCTATATTGCACAAGTATTCCAGCAGTTTAAGCATGACCCCCAATAAAACAGATTGTATACCGGAACAGTTCAAATTTAAACCTGTATTGTCATGTCCAATCGTAGTTAATTTCAA
>NZ_JBALBZ010000128.1:0-127372 GCF_036919495.1 Nostoc sp. | reverse complement strand
TGGAGAATGGTGCTTGGTATGTTTAGCATTCAATTTAAGACGTTTGCAGGTTTTGCTAGGAAATGCTTCTGCCAGTTCTCCGACAACCTGCTAGCGTCATTTCTTCTATCTGAGCCTGTGCAATCAACATTCTGTCAAAAGGATCTCGGTGATGCAAAGGTAAAGCAGGCGCTTGTAAAGCATGAGAAGCTGTAATTTCTAGCCAGCGCATTGCCAACACCGTCATCCGACTAGAAATATAACTGTCTAGGGGATCTGCCAATGGTAACTTGCCGATCGCAACTTTTATCCCCATTTCTCAAATGCTGGCAACTGAGAACCACAATTCATTTGTTTCATCGGCAATATGGGCGTAGGCGTAGCCCGCCGTAGACATCGCTGCTTCATTCAAAAGCTCTGGTTGGGTAAACCACCATAACCAGCACTGCGTATCTAGCAAAAGTTTCACTCCTCACCGCCCTCAAATGCTGCCAAAATTTCTTCGGGCATTGGGGTATTGAAATCATCTGGCACTACAAAACGCCCTTTATCTTGCCCTAAACTATTGAGTCGATTTGATGAGGTGCGAAACGGAACCAACTTGGCGATCGGAATACCTCGGTTGGAAATAATGATTTCTTCTCCAAGTTCTACGCGCGATAACAAACAGCTTTGAGAGATTCGTTTTAGCTTGATGAATATTTACAGTTTCCATAAAATTAAACTAAGTCTGTAACCTAAGTTTAGTTTTTTGGTGATAGTAGTGCAAGAGCGATCGCTTCTTTGGTGGTATAGACAGTAACTATCATTCTTGGGTAGAGCGAGCGCAAGGTTGGTGTGCTTATTTAGTCAAGTAAATGTGCTTTTTGTGGTTAGTTCATCGTCAATATTTGTAAACCCGCGTATTTACACATAAGTATTTTCTAATTTCCAGTGTAATTCTGAAGGCAAAAAATTCACAAAATAAAATGGCTAATTGAATCACAATTAGCCATTCGTTACTTAGTAATTAACATCCTCTAAGCAGTCCGAAAACGCGCCAACTCTTCACCAGTCTTAGCATCATGGGCGTGAACTGTACACACCAAACATGAATCAAACGATCGCGCCACATGACCAACTTCCACCGGGTCGCTAGAATCGTAAATGGGTGTGCCAATTAAAGCTTCTTCAATGGGGCCTCGGATTCCTTCACCATCACGAGGGCCAATATTCCAAGTACCAGGGGCAATCACTTGGTAATTCTTAATTTTACCGCCCTCCACTTCTACCCAGTGACTCAAGGAACCCCGCGCTGCTTCCGTTGCACCCCAACCCTTGCCATCTTTTTCTGTGGGTTTGATATACCAGGGGTCGTTTAATTTGAATTCGCGTAAACAGTGTTCAGCTTGTCTATATAACTTGACAAGTTCGTGAACTCGTGCCAGTTGACGCACATGAATACTAGCACCACCCATCTCTTTGAATACATCTAGAATAAAGCCGTCGTAGTGTTGCCAAGATTCGCCATGTTTACCACCGGCTACTAATTGACGCGCTAAGGGGCCAGTTTCCAAACGTCCGAAGTCTTTGTGCAGGACTGCACTCGACCAAGAGTAGGCGTTATCGAAGTCTTTGGTATTAATTGCAGTGGGTTTAGTGGTGCGATCGCTAGGGTGAATATCTGCTGTCCCTTCATCGTACCAGGAGTGAGTTGTATTCTCGCGGGTAAATGACTGATCCATTAAGGTGTGAGTGTGTGTGAAGCTGTCATACACTCCACTTTTCATGATCATTGCCGCATTTCGCCCTTCAATAGTCGGCTTTTGGTATTTATCTTCATGGGCTAAATATCCCCAAGTCACATATTTACCAACACCAGCACCATATCTATCTAGACCGATATCTAAACCCATGCGCCAATAAAAACCTAAGTCAGAATCTCGATGATTTCGATCTTCATCTAACCAGTCTCTGAAGTCGTCATAAGTTTGGATTTGTTCGTAGCGTTCTAAAGAACAACCCAACCACACTGGTTCTAACCAATTGGTGCGGAAGTATTCGAGAATTGCCCAAGCGCGAGTAATGTCTGTTAAAGTGGGGGCGCACATCACGCCACCGGGAACCATGTAGCTAGAATGTGGCCATTGTCCGCCTAAGAGTGCATAAATTTCTACGGGTTTAGCGGAAATTGTTATGCCTAGTTCATAAGATTTACCTGTGAAAGCAGCAAAGCGTTTAACAGCTTCCTCATAAAAGCGACTATTGCGGTATTTTCTATTTGTTAAATCAATGGCAAACAAACCATAAAAATAGCGGGGGATGCTTTGAATAGTCTCGACAATTTGACCGAGATTTCTCGCCAAAATTGCATTGCGGGGAACTTCTGTTTCCCAAGCTGTATCTAATGCCCAAGATGCACAAGTCAGGTGAGAACCGCCGCAAATACCGCAAATGCGAGGTGTGACTATTAATCCGGCTTGGGGGTCTTTACCGCGTAGGATAACTTCAAATCCGCGAAATAATTCGGCGTGTGTCCAGGCGTTGACTACTCTTCCATGTTCAATATCGACTCGGACATCTAAATCGCCTTCAACTCTACCAACAGGCGAAATGTCTAATGATTGAATTCCCATTCTCTTCTCCTTTAATTATTGAGGGGAGTAGGGAGTGGGGGAAATTGACTTATTCCCCATTCCCTATTCTCTATTCCCTAAACTGTAAAAAAGTCTTCTTCTGCCCAAGGTGGCGCTGCATCTTTTGCAACCATTGTGAGTAAGGCGTAGTCTTTTTTGTTCACTCCTGGTGGTAATTCTTTGGGAACTCCCATCACTGTTTGGGTTTTAAATACAGTTCCTGGTTTGAGGTCAAAGAAGGGGAATTCTGGTTCTGTGCAACCTAAACAAGGCATTCCGGCGCGAGTTTTGGAAGAGACGCGATTCCATAAGATGCGGTTGCAGGAGGAATGAGTCATAGGGCCGCGACAACCCAAGTCATAAAATAGGCAGCCTTTGCGCTGACCAAATTCGGCGGTTGAGGCTTTGTAGGCAAAGTGAACGTTGCGGGTACAACCTGTTTGGGTATAAGTGTTAAAGAAGGTTTGGGGACGATTTAGTTCATCGAAAGCAATGTCTGCTATGCGTCCAGTAGCGATCGCAACTAATATCTGCGTAATCCAATCGGGATGGGCGGGACATCCAGGTATATTAATTACCGGTAATCCAGCTTGAGACACAAAGTCTTTACCTAAAAAGCCACCTTCTTGGCGCTTGAGAAATTGTAAACCTTCCGATTCGCTAGGATTGGGTGACATGGCGGGAATTCCTCCCCATGTGGCACAATCTCCTACCGCTACAATAAATTTAGCAACTTTGGCAAGGTCTGCTAACCAATCTTTCATGGCGCGATCGGCAAACCGATTCCATTCGCCTGTACCGTTGGGGGCATTAACAACGCTGCCTTCAAATACCAAGATATCTAAAGGAACTGCGCCAGAAATGCAATCCCGCAGCAGTGTTTGTAAGTTGTTGCCTAGTTCTAATCCCAAGGAAGGATGCCAAAGTAAATTGATGCCAAAGTCGGCAATTAAATCGCAGACTGTCGGTTCTTCAGCGTTGAGAAATGACATGGTGTTGCCTGAACAAGCACCACCTTGTAGCCATAGTACATTAGTCATCGGCTAGGTGTTTTTGTATTGTTTACCATGCATGATGTAGGTGATAATGCTTGTAAAGTCTCACCTGGTTATCAATACTTATTTTTTAATTTTAAGATATTTTTTATTTAATTCACTTTTATTAAAAAAGAATTAATCATTAAGAATAGCTTAGATTTAATTAAAATTATTTTAAAAGAATATGTTTGTTAAATATGTTACATATTTAACAACTCAAAATATTGAAAATAAAATTATTTTTTGTTTTTAATTACTGGCACTCAACAACCTTAACATACTTAATTTATTGCGGTTAAAACTATGAGATTATTAATCACAATTACTACCAACTATTAATCCGTGCGAAAGGATGAGTATTTTAAGGCGTCACATTTTAATGCAAGAACCAAGTCAAATTCAGCAAAGTATCAGGGCGCAAAATCTTGCGCCCCGTCAGATATATATCAATTGATTTAAGATTTCGGTTGTGCAGCTTGCCTAACAACTTGTTCGTCCAAGCCTAAGCCTTGAGCTATCTGCTCAATACTCAACCCAAACGCTAATAACTGAGGTATCGCTTCTAACTTACTTTCTTGTTTAGCTTCTTCAAAAACTTCTTACTTACCTTCTTTTTTACCCTCTTCAAAAACATCTTGGAAAAATCTAGTTTGCCTCAAGTCATTTAATTCAAACATTTTTCCTATCTTCTCCTAGCTCAATCGCGGCAACTTGTAGATTAATATCGTCTCTATTAAACGGACTGTTAAGCCTTCGCGCACCCTATTGTTTTAGGATTTCGGTTGTGCAGCTTGCCTAACAACTTGTTCATCCAAACCTAACGCTTGAGCTATCTGCTCAATACTTAAACCCAACGCTAATAACTGAGGTATCGTTTCTAACTTAGCTTCTTGCCTACCTTCTTGCCTACCTTCTTGTCTACCTTCTTGTCTACCTTCTTGCCTACCTTCTTGTTTCCCTTCTTGTCTACCTTCTTGCCTACCTTCTTGTCTACCTTCTGCAAAAACATCTTGGTAAAATCTGGTTTGCTTTAACTCATTTGATCCAAACATTTTTCCGATCTCCTCCTGGCTCAATCGCGGTAACTTGTAGATTAATATCGTCTCTATCAATTGTATAATTTCCCTAATAGTAGCGACATCTAGAATTTGCTGGCGGGCACTGTTGACTATCTCTATAGCTTTTGTTGTCGCAGTTGATTCGGGTTCGATAATGAGTTTAACTGTCTCTATGCCGATTGATGATGACTCAACTGAGCTTAATTCGTCAATATAGACGCGAGTCACTCGTTGTGAGTTGAGTAATTCTGTATATCTTTCGGTATCTCCAGTATCAACGTTACGGTTGGGGAAGATGACAACACCACGCCAATTGTTGGTTAATTCGGTTTTGTCGAGATAGTTAAAGATTTCAGTAAATAAACGTGAGTAGAACTTTTTATCTGGTTGAAATTGCACTTCTGCAAAATAAATAGGTAGTTCTGCTGCATTTGGGAGGAAGACACCATCGATTCTAAACGCTAGTTGTTTAACTTCGACTGAAGAAAATTGGTAAGCACTAGCTAGTTGCGGTGGTTGCTTAATCAGTTCAAAGAAAGTGCTGGGGATACTTTGGAAGATGCGATAGAAGATACTGTCTGTTTTCAAGGTAGCTTGTTTTACAGTTGATGAAGATATTTTACACTTTGACGATACCGTGGCGACTCTTTGGAGTGTACAAAAATTGGTTGGGAAGATACTAGATATATGTATGTCAACAATTCAATAAAAAATATTTGCATTGTGTCAGATGATGATACAAAAAGTATTTTAAAAATATTAGGTGTTTAAAGCTGACATTAATATTAGCAATTCCCCAGTAGAATTTTAGAAATAGGGTGTTTTATAGTAAAAAAAATGATTAGGCATGGGGTCAACTGTTTCCCTAGTCCCTAATCCTAGTTTCAGACAAAAAAGGGGAATTCCGCCTAAAGGACTCGAAGCCTGCGTAAATCAGTATGGCCCGTGATTAGACACATAAAGCGTGTCTTGATCATTCATGGGTGTTGACAGACTCAATTCCTAATAGGCTAGAGTACGGCAGAGTTATGACCCCCAGCATTACAGATTCGGCGGTGAAGGCTGCGGTAGCAGCTGTTGCTTCAGAGTCAGCCTCAGCAGAAGAAAAAATCCAAATGCTGATTGAGATAGCACAGGGTTTTCAAAAAAAGCCCAAAGTGACCCAAGACTTGCGAAATGCAGTTGGGTTATATTACCGGGCCTATCAAATGTGTGGTGAGGAGTATCCCCTGTTGAAAGCCAGGGCCCAAGTGGGTATGGCAGGGACGTTACAGGCAATACCGGATGCTGATTACCAACTGCTGCTGCAAGCGAAAGTCGGTTATGAAGAGGCGTTACCGATTTTACAACAATTAGCAACGCCAGAGGAAGTAGCAGAGACGCAGATGAATTTTGGGCTGGTGTTGCAGTCGCTTGTACCGTTCAATTTAGCGCGGATAACCGACAGCATCCAGGCTTATCATGAGGCGTTGCGGGTGTTTACTTGGGAAGATTACCCCCAAGAATACGCGATTTTGTATAACAATATTGCGATCGCTTACCTTTCTATGCCCTTAGCATCAGAACGGGAATACTTGCGTCAAGGGTTAGCTGTGCAATCATTTGAGGTAGCACTAAAGCATATTAATCTGATTGACCATCCTAGAGAATATGCTATGTTGCAAAACAATTTGGGTAACGCTTTGCAATATTTAGTGAGTTCCCATCCTGTGGAGAATAATTTAAGGGCGATCGCAGCTTATGACGAAGCGTTAAAAGTGCGTAACGCCAAAGATACACCCCTAGAATACGCTAACACAATTTCCAACAAAGCCAACGCCCTATTCAACTTACCAGACAACCAGGAAAAACCAGAAGCTGGTAATCCTCAAAATCTTTTGCAAGCGCGGATATACTATCAAAACGCTCTAGAAATATTTACCAAATACCAACAAAGTGCCCAAGCAGAGGTAGTAGGCCAAGCACTACAAGATGTAGAAGCAGAAATAGGGAATAGGGGATAGGTTAGTTATTCTTTCTCCCTCATCTCCCTACTCCCCTAATTCCTAACAATCAGGACAAAACAGCATGAGAGATATTTTTACCTACTCAAACGTGATAAATTTTATCACAAGTTTAGCAGATGGTGACTTGAACATAGCAACAGAATTTGTGTGGTTAATCATCGCCACAGCCTTGTCTATGGCCGGCGGTGCAATTGGCGGAATGCTGTTAGCTGGGAAAGATATAGGCTATCAGTTTTCAGCAATGCTTGGTGCATTATTTGCGCCTGCGGGTGTAATTCCCGCCATCCTCTTAGGGCTTGCTGCCTTAAATTTATTGGCAAATTATTAGGAGACAACATGTTAGAGATAGGATGGTTTTCAGCCAAGTTATTTTTTAAAGGGAAGCTACTACGCGACCCAATGTATTTTGTTAAGCAAACTACTATTGGTATTGCTATAGGTTTCTTACTATTAGTGTTACTCGCACAAGCTCCAATTCCCTTTTACTTACCAATAATATTATCTAGCTTAGTGACGGGCATGATTATGCCGTTTCTCCTCAAGGACTTCAAAATGAAGTAATTTGTCATTGATGAATAGCCAATGCCCAATGCCCAATGACTAATGACTAATGACGTAATGACAAACCTTGAAGAATTAGTTCAGGAAATTAACCGATTTGAGGCGATTGTATCCGAATGGGATGAAAGCCAAAGATGTGTAGCAGTAGGTCTTAAAAGAGCAATTGAGGCTCTGCATAAAGCTGCATTGACTAATTTGATTAAAAGCCTAAAGCAAGAATCAATGTCAGCTTTGCGTCATGCTGTTGCTGATGAAGTAGTGTATGCAGTGCTGCTTTATCACGAACTAGTCAAACCACCGAAGCCTCCACTTTCACAACGTATTCAGACAGCCCTTGAAGAAGTTCGCCCAGGTTTAAAAAGCCATAATGGGGATGTAGAATTAGTGGAAATTAAGTCACCAGATACAGTAGAAGTCAGATTAATCGGAACTTGCAGCAGTTGTCCAGCTTCTACTTTAACTTTATCTCAAGGAGTAGAACAGGCAATCAAAAATCATTGTCCAGAAATTACCAAAGTAGTTGCGGTTAATAGTAGCCCTACTGTTAACAACGCGAATTCTGGTTTAATCAGTCCATTTTCTGCAAAAATAACTTCTACTTGGATCAAAGTGGCGACTATTGATCAAGTTCCCGAATTTAGTGTATTGGCAGTACAACTTGCTGGTACTTCACTAATATTATATCGTCAAGGTGCTACAGTTAAATCTTACCGTAATGCTTGTACTCATCTAGGGTCTTCTCTAGAAAAGGGTAAAATTGAAAATGGAGTTATTACCTGTCCTTCCCATGGATTTCAGTACAAATTAGAGACAGGTAAATGTTTAACTGCGCCTGATATTTCGCTTCAGTCGTATCCAGTCAAGGTTAAAGGCGATAAGGTTTTTGTGAAACTACAAAAATGATGATGTGAAGAGAAGATTTCAGCAAATATACTTGGCAATTAGTTAATCATTGCTAATTTACTTTTTTATTTCAGTAGTTCGCACATTCATTTTAAGGTTTTGTGCAAGCAAAATGCCCGAATGCTTTCTCAATATCCCTGAATTCATTCTCATTTGTGTAATTCAGGTATTCATTTTAGTGTTTTGAGAAAGTAATATGCCTTTTTACTTTCTCAAAATGTCATTTGACTTATTCAAACCCCAGTTTGCTTATTCATTTTAGTGTTTTCCGCAAGCAAAAGTAGCTCTTACTTATTCAAACTCCAGTTTGCTTACTCATTTTGGTGTTTTCCGCAAGCAAAAGGTCATTTGACTTACTAATTTTAGTGTTTTCCGCAAGTAAAATAAGCTTTTACTTTCTCAAACCCCAGTTTGCTTTCTCATTTCAGTAAATCGCGCACTCATGCCAAAGATTCATTATGTAGCAAAAGTTACTAAAGGCTATCTTGATTTTTTTAAGCTTGATTAGAGGTTTTAACTGAATTTGAAAAAAGCATAATGCAAAACCGTTACTGTTGTTACATGCTAATCAACATTAATGTTTTTAAATAATTATCAGCCTCTATCTGCGGTTCATGGATATCCCAAATATAATTAATTCCATATCACAATTACCGCTAGAAGCAACAGAAAATCCTCAATATTTACCTCTATCACCTCAAGGTGCGGAGGTAGTTTTAGGTAACATTATTAAACCAGAACAATTAGTCATACCTGTAGCACCCAATGCCACAACAATGTTTGGGCCTCGTGGTGCTTGTTTATTATCAGAAACAGGCCCCTTATGGGTATCAGATACAGGACATCATCGATTATTAGGATGGCAAAATTTACCCACCAGAGATAGTCAACCGGCTGATTGGGTAATTGGACAACCTGACTTTTATCATGAAGGACAAAATGCTAAAAATATACCAGGAACGGCAACCTTAAGTGTACCAACAGGGATTTGTGCTTGCGGTGAAGGATTAGCTGTAGCAGATGCTTGGAATCATCGGGTTTTGATTTGGAAGAACTTACCAGAAGATAACAATGTTCCAGCAGATTTGGTGTTAGGACAAGTGAATTTTAGCGATAATGAACCAAATCGAGGAAATCAAGCAGCATCTGCTAGTACAATGCACTGGCCCTATGGTGTTTTCTATTATCAAGGACGGTTATTTATTGCTGACACTGGTAATAGAAGAGTATTAATTTGGCATCAATTACCAACAGAAAATGGCCAACCGGCTGATGTGGTTTTGGGACAACCAGATATGATATCTCGCAATGAAAACGGCGGTGCTTCTCCAACCGCCGCGAGTATGCGTTGGTGTCACGATATCACCTTTTGGGGAGAAAATCTGGTTATCAGCGATGCAGGTAATCACCGAGTAATGATTTGGCAGGGAATACCCACAGAAAATAATACTCCTTGTGCGGTAGTTTTAGGACAAAAAAGCTTTGATTTTGTGGAAATGAATCAAGGAGTTTATTTGCCAAGTGCTAGTAGTTTGAGTATGCCTTATGGTGTGGGTGTGTCTGACGATTGGTTAGTAGTTGCAGATACTGCTAATTCTCGTTTGTTAGGATGGAAGAAGCCAGAATCAATTTTATCACTGCAAGGTGCGACGGCAGATGGGCTTGCAGGACAAATAAATTTTCAAAGTAAAGGTGAAAATCGTAATTTCGGACTACCAAAAAGAGACAGCTTAAATTGGTGTTACGGAATAAAAATTTGTGGCAATACGGCGGTAATAGCTGATTCTGGAAATAACCGAATATTGCTGTGGCAGTTTAATAATTTATAATTTTTGAAAGTCAGATTTATATGGCGGCTGAAGAAATTAGAGTTCGCGGTACTGTTCAAGGAGTAGGATTTCGCCCTACAGTATATCGTCTTGCTAAAGCTTGCGGTTTGCGTGGAGATGTTTGTAATGATGGCCAAGGTGTATTAATTAGGGTATCTGGTAGTGAAGAAGCAATAACAGAATTTGTTGCCAAATTGCAAATAGAATGTCCACCGTTAGCAAAAATTAATCAACTAACAAGAATTATTTATAAAGGTGAATTTAAATTTGATAATTTTGTGATTTCTACTAGTGTCAATAATGCCATTAAAACAGAAATTACCCCTGATGCAGCCACTTGTCCACAATGTCAACAAGAAATATTCGACCCCTTTAGCCGCTTTTATCGCTATCCCTTTACTAACTGTACTAATTGCGGCCCCCGCCTGAGTATTATTCGTGCGATTCCCTATGACAGAAGCAATACCAGTATGTCTGCGTTTGTCATGTGTTCAGAATGTGCAAAGGAATACCACAATGTCGAAAATCGGCGTTTTCACGCCCAACCTGTAGCTTGTCATGCTTGCGGCCCTTCAGCTTGGTTAGAACGCGCCGATAAGAAATCGGTTACTGCTTCCATGTTCTCCATGCTAGATGATGTTGATGCTGTTTGTACCTTGTTGCAAAAGGGTGAAATTGTAGCAATTAAGGGCTTAGGTGGTATTCATCTAGCTTGCGATGCAACTCAGGAAACTGCTGTACAAAAACTGCGTCAGCGCAAAAAGCGCTATCATAAACCCTTTGCTTTAATGGCGCGAGATATTGAGGTAATTGAACAATATTGTAGTGTCAACGCCAAAGAAAAAGAATTATTAACAAGTTCTGCTGCACCAATTGTTTTACTACAAGCAACAGGTAAAAAAGTAGTAGCACCATCGATAGCATCGGGGCAAAATACTTTTGGTTTCATGCTACCTTATACACCCTTACATCATTTAATTTTGCGGCGGATGAATCGCCCAATTGTTTTAACAAGTGGTAATTTTGCTGATGAACCACAATGTATTGATAATGACGAAGCAAGAGAAAAATTAGGGACAATCGCTGATTATTTTCTCTTTCATAATCGAGAGATTATTAATCGGGTAGATGATTCGGTGGTGAGAGTTATCGGCGATAAAGCCCAAATAATTCGCCGTGCCAGAGGATATGCACCAGCACCAATTAGTTTACCACCGGGATTTGACAATCTACCGCAAATTTTAGCAATGGGCAGTGAGTTAAAAAATACCTTTTGCTTATTGCGTGAAAGAAAAGCAATTCTCTCTCAACATCTAGGAGATTTAGAAAATGTTATGGCTTTTAATGCTTACCAAGAAACTTTGAATTTATACTTAAATTTATTTGAACATAAACCAGAAGTAATCGCCATTGATAAACATCCTGAATATCTCTCAAGTAAACTTGGTAAAGAGCTCGCAGATACAAATCAAATCAAAATTCATCAAATCCAACATCATCACGCGCATATCGCCGCTTGCATGGTAGAAAACGGGATTCCTTTAGATGCGCCTCCGGTATTAGGGATTGCTTTCGATGGTTTAGGTTACGGTGATGATGGGACACTCTGGGGCGGAGAATTTATTTTAGCAGATTATCGTAAATTTCAGCGACTAGCAACATTTAAACCAGTAGCAATGATTGGTGGTGAACAAGCAATTTATCAGCCTTGGCGTAATACTTATGCTCAATTAATAGCTGCTAATCTTTGGGATGATTGTCAACAGCAGTATGCTGATTTAGAAATCGTAAAATTCTTGAAACATAAGCCACTTGAACTACTTAATCAACTTATTGAAAAAAGAATTAACTCTTTTCCAGCATCTTCCGTAGGGCGGTTGTTCGATGCAGTGGCGGCGGCTATCGGTATTTATAGAGATGAATGTAGTTATGAAGGACAAGCTGCGATCGCAATGGAAGCTATAGTAGATGTTAGCAGCTTAAATAATGATAAAGAAACCCTAATCTATCCTTTTAAGTTTAGCTTTTCAGATAGGATTTATTATATAGACCCGCGTCCAATGTGGCAAGCATTGCTCCATGACTTACAGCAGCAGATTCCACAACCAGTTATGGCTGCCAAATTTCACAAAGGTTTAGCTAATGCCATTGTGGAGATGGTTAAATATCTTTCTCAAGAAAATCTGATTTCTCAGGTAGCCTTAACAGGAGGAGTATTTCAAAATTGTATATTGTTAGACCAAGTTACCAAAGGATTACAAACATTAGGGATAAAAGTACTTACTCACAGTTTAGTTCCAGCTAATGACGGCGGATTATCTTTAGGACAAGCAGTTATTACAGCCGCACAATTCATACATGAGTCTTGATATTTGACAACTTGTTCTCAGAAATAACTTTCTCTGCGCTCTCTGCGCCTCTGCGGTTAGTTTATCTTCAAAATAAAAAAATGTGCTTAGGAATCCCCGGACAAATTATAGAAATTACCAATGTTAACCATAAACTAGCCCTAGTTAACATTGGTGGTGTTAAGCGCGAAGTAAATATTGCCTGCATCGTAGATGAACAACATCCTCCCGAAGCTTGTATTGGCGATTGGGTGCTAGTACATGTTGGCTTTGCTATGAATCGAATTAACGAACAAGAAGCAGCAGAAACATTACAACTTTTTCAAGAATTAGCAGCAGCCCAAGCAGGGATTAGTACTTAACTTAACGAACCGCAGAGGCGCAGAGGGCACAGAGAGTAGAAAGAAATACTTAACTCAACTGTATTGACATAAAGCTTACTATTCCCAAATCCTTATGAAATATGTTGACGAATTCCGCGAACCTGAAAAAGCTGAAGCCTTATGCTGCGAAATCGCCAAATTATGTAACCGCCTAGAAAAACCCATCAAAATCATGGAAGTATGCGGTGGACATACCCATTCCATTTTTAAATATGGTATCGAAGAAATATTACCCCAAACCATCGAACTAATTCATGGGCCTGGTTGTCCAGTATGCGTTATGCCAAAAGGCAGATTAGATGATGCGATCGCAATCTCCCAAAATCATAACGTCATTTTTGCCACCTTTGGCGACGCAATGCGAGTTCCCGGTTCCAAAACCACTTTATTGCAAGCCAGGGCACAAGGTGCAGACATCCGTATGGTGTACTCTCCCTTAGATAGTCTGCAAATTGCCAAAGATAACCCCGACAAAGAAGTAGTCTTCTTCGCATTAGGCTTTGAAACCACAGCCCCCAGCACTGCCTTCACAATCCTGCAAGCAGCAGCCGAAAAAATTCATAACTTTAGTATGTTTTCCAATCACGTCCTCGTGATTCCCGCCCTCAAAGCACTATTAGATAATCCCGACTTACAACTAGATGGATTTGTTGGGCCTGGCCATGTCAGCATGGTAATTGGCAGTGACCCATATCAATTTATTTCCCAAGAATATAATAAGCCAATAGTCGTCTCAGGATTTGAACCCTTAGATATTCTCCAATCAATTTGGATGCTATTGCAACAGCTAGTAGAAAATCGTTGCGAAGTCGAAAATCAATATAACCGAATTGTCCAAAAAAACGGAAACATAGTAGCCCTGCAAGCCATAAATAAAGTTTTCGCAGTGCGAGATAGTTTTGATTGGCGCGGCTTAGGTGATATTCCTTATTCAGGATTAAAAATTCAACCTGAATATGCCCAATTTGATGCCGAACTTAAATTTACCATTCCTAACCTCAAAGTAGCCGACCATAAAGCTTGTAAATGTGGAGAAATTCTCAAAGGAGTCTTAAAGCCTTGGGAATGTAAAGTATTCGGTACAGCTTGCACACCAGAAACACCAATCGGTACTTGCATGGTATCTTCCGAAGGCGCTTGTGCAGCCTATTACAAATATGGACGACTCTCCACCATTGCCAAAAGAACAATCACCCAAAAACCAAAAATAACTCAAGAACCTCTCCCCGCCTGCGGCTTCTCCTCAGACTAATAATACTCCGGGTACCTCTGCGCTTCACTCTGCGTCCCTTTGCGTTTAAAAAAAACTTTAATATGAATATTTCCCCCACAAACCCAATCCAAAATCCCCTATTCCAAAAAATAGAACAAGTCCGCCGTCGCCAAGCTAAAGTGCAGGACACTCATATAACTCTCGCACATGGTAGCGGTGGTAAAGCCATGCGTGATTTAATAGACGAAATCTTTATCAGCAATTTTGATAACCCAATTCTCTCACAACTAGAAGACCAAGCCAGCTTCAACTTAGCCCCTCTCATCCAACAAGGAGACAGACTCGCATTTACAACAGATTCTTATGTTGTAGACCCGTTATTTTTCCCTGGAAGTGATATAGGAGAATTAGCTATAAACGGTACAGTTAATGATTTAGCTGTCAGTGGTGCTAAACCTTTATATCTAACTTGTAGCGTAATTTTAGAAGAAGGATTACCTGTAGAAACCTTACGTCGTGTCGCAGCCAGCATGAAAGCAGCCGCAGAGAAAGCGGGTATTCAAATTGTTACTGGTGACACAAAAGTTGTACATCGAGGTGCTGCCGATAAACTTTTTATTAATACTGCTGGTATTGGTATCATCCCGCGAGGAATTAGTATTTCTGCCCACAATATTAAACCTGGAGATGCAATAATAATTAATGGTGAAATAGGCAATCATGGCACAGCAATTTTAATTGCTCGTGGAGAATTAGCTTTAGACACTAATATTGAAAGTGATTGTCAGCCGTTGCATAGTTTAGTAGAAAATATTCTGCATGTATGTCCCCAAGTTCATGCTATGCGAGATGCTACACGCGGTGGTTTAGCGACAGTATTAAATGAATTTGCCCTCAGTTCAAATGTGGGAATTCGTCTGTACGAAGAATCTATTCCAGTGCGGGAAGAAGTCAACGGAGTTTGCGAAATTCTCGGTTTAGACCCGTTGTATTTGGCTAATGAAGGTAAGTTAGTTGTAGTGGTTCCAAAAAAGAATGCTGAAAACGTTTTATCAGCTATGAAATTACACCCAGTAGGCAAAGATGCTTGTATTATTGGCGAAGTTATTTCTTCACCCCCAGGTATCGTATTGTTAAAAACAGCTTTTGGTGCTGAAAGAATTGTTGATATGCTAGTAGGCGACCAATTGCCACGAATTTGTTAATTTTTAATAGATTTTATAATATGCACGAATTTGGAATTACCCAAAATATTGTGGCAATTGTGACTGAAAATGCCAAAGGCGCAAAAGTGCAACGAGTTTCATTAGAAATTGGCAAACTTTCAGCCATTATGCCGGACGCTATTCGATTTTGTTTTGATATTTGCACTCAAGGCACAGTTTTAGAAGGGGCGACGTTAGAAATTTTGGAAATTCCTGGATTAGGGCGATGTCGCCAATGTGGTACAGAAGTTTATTTAGATAAACCATTTGGAATTTGTAATTGCGGTAGCGTGCGATTAGATTTAATTACTGGTGAAGAACTTAAAATTAAAGAAATAGAAATTGAGGAATTATGTGTGTAACCTGTGGTTGTTCTGATGATGGCGAAATAAAAATTACAAATTTAGAAACAGATGAAGCTGAACATCATCATACTCACACTTTACCAGATGGAACTGTTATTACTCATTCCCATAGTGATAACACTCATATAGAAGCACCTAAAATTCATGCCAAAATCCACAACACAACCATATCTTTAGAACAGGATATATTAGCAAAAAATAACCTACTAGCTGCCCAAAATCGCGGATGGTTTAAAGGTCGAAATATTCTCGCCTTAAATTTAATGAGTTCTCCCGGTGCAGGTAAAACAACTCTTTTAACTCGCACTATTAGTGATTTGAAGCAGCAATTATCTATTAGTGTCATTGAAGGCGACCAAGAAACTGCTAATGATGCCAAAAAAATTAAAGAAACTGGTTCTAAAGTTATCCAAATCAATACCGGAACAGGCTGTCATTTAGATGCATCAATGATAGACAGAGGTTTACAACAACTGAATCCGCCACTAAATTCAGTTGTGATGATTGAAAATGTCGGAAATTTAGTTTGTCCAGCTTTATTTGATTTAGGAGAACAGGCAAAAGTTGTGATTCTCTCCGTCACAGAGGGAGAAGATAAGCCGATAAAATACCCACACATGTTCCGTGCTAGTGATGTAATGATTATCACTAAAATTGATTTATTGCCTTATGTAGATTTTGATGTGCAAAAATGCATCGAATATGCTATACAGGTGAATCCCCAAATTCAGATTTTTCAGGTTTCCGCAACTACTGGTGCTGGCTTAGAAAATTGGTATAAATGGGTAACTGAAAAGGTAAGCTGTTGCGCTTTTAATTTGCACTAATATTTTTTCAAGATGATTGTGGGGTGGGCATCCTGCCCGCCCTGATAATGCAAGTTATATACGTAACAGCTTAACGAACTTGTCTGCACTAATTTCTTCTCGCTTGAAGGATACGTAATTTTTTTAACGTGGCCGCAAAGCGGCTTGCCGCAGGCTACCGCATTCGCGCAGCGTCTCGTCAGAGAAGGACACAAAGTACGCAAAGGAAGAGAAGGAAGAGAAAGATAATTTTAAAAACCTATTATCACAAAAATAAGCCACTGAATTACAAAATCCCTCTGTGGGTTAATGAAAACTGGAAGTATTTTTGCAAGATATGAGATGCATACTGCCATTTTCCTATCTGTGCGTAAATCCTCATGGCTAAAGTTGAAGAATTGACACCCCAGCAACTCTCTGAAACAAACCTGAAACCACGAGGGAGAGTTTATCCGAGTCCTATCAATTGGCGCGACCAGTTTTTGTACCAATTGATATTAGATAGATTCAGTGACGATAATGAAAATCAAAGGGAACTTTTTGACCGCACTAACCCTTCAAAATTCCAAGTTAAAGACAAAGCCGACTGGATGGCGGCAGGGACAAAGTTTGTTGGTGGTACTCTTAGGGGAATTAAGAGTAAATTGGATTACTTGCAGCGATTGGGAGTAACAACGCTGTGGATTAATCCACCTTGGCGACAACCTTCTGAGTTAGAAGCTTACCACAGCGATCGCATCCAAGACTTTTTAAGTATTGACCCCCACTTTGGAACCCGTCAAGATTTAAGAGATTTAATTGATGCTGCCCACGATCGCAGGATGTATGTCATCCTCGATGTAGTATACAACCAGAACGCTGATAATTGGTTTTACAAAAATGATGCGATCGCAGCCTTAGCAAGAGTTTATCAATATTGGATTGCTCTTTCTGACTGCGATGGCTTTAGGGTAAATAGCCTCAAGCACGTTTCTCCAGAAGATTCCCGCAAATTCTGTACAGCAATTCATGAATACGCCGAATCTATCGGTAAAGAAAACTTTTTACTGACTGGGGAAATGACTTCCGGTAGTATGGCTGGTGCTTACATAGATATTATTGGTCGCAACCTGAGTGCTGTATTAGACAGCGTACACGCCCCTAATGAATTGACTGCATTTGCAAAAGGGTTAGTACATCCAAAGCAATTTTTTGATTTATATAGCGAAAACAACCTCGCTGGAGAATACCGCCAAATTGGGACATATCATGTCTCTATTCTGGATGATGATGAGATGTCATTCCGTACTCATAAGCAGCGATTTGCGGCAAACAGTAATGTACCTAATCTTTGTGAACAAGTTGCTCATGCTGTCGGAGTGCAATTAACTACGCCAGGAATTCCTGCTATTTATTATGGAACAGAACAGGCTTTTGATGGTAATGAAGGTTATCACGATAACAGCATAGAAGGTGGAAGCTTTGCCGAAGATAGATATATCAAAGAAGCAATGTTTGGCGGTGCTTTTGGCGCATTTCAAACAGCAAACTGTCATTTCTTCGATACCGACCATCCTACCTATTTGCGGATAGCTGCGATCGCACGTATCCGTAACAGTCACGATAAAATTGGTAAAGCATTGCGCCGTGGACATCACTACCTGCGCGAAACATCCTTTTATGACTCCCCCTTCTCCATTCCCGGACAAGGCGAATTAGTTGCTTGGTCACAAGTGCTATTTGACACAGAAGTATTGATGGTGCTGAATACCAACGGCTTAGAAAATCGCGGTGCAGAAGTGACAGTAGATACTTACATGCATCTTCCAGACTCGACTATGACCTTTTTATACAAGAGTGATTGGAGTGATTCATATTTACGCTACCCACCGCGCGGACACACTCTAGCTGTACAACATCATAATGACCTTCGCGCAACTGTGCGAATTGATTTGCCTCCTTCAGGAATGGCGATTTTGGTGTAAGCAAACACCAGCATTTGGACAAAGCTTTGGTAAAAGCCTAGTTTAAATTTATAAACTTTTACCAGAATGCTTGGGCCCATTGAATTATAGGCTACTATTCCAGTATTCAAGCCCTGTAATAGTAGCTTCTTCTAGCCACTCATTGAAACGCTTCACCAAGTTATCTTCTTCATCTGCATAAGAAAATTGAAATGGTGACTCAGTTAATGGTTGAATATCACTAATATTGCGATCGCCTTCTTCTGTCTCATCCCTGTGATAAGCACATACAGAACATACCAGTAAACCTAAATATTCCCGTCCCAGAACATGAAATGACAACAATATCACTGTCGGTATTTTTTCTATTATAATAACCAATTGCACCCAACTGTGATAGCTTTGGAGATTAGCGAAGTAACCTTGCTGTTTTGCTGTCTCCACAATTTGATAACGATGATAATACGAACGCTCGTCCCTGGCTGAAGCCGATACTGTAAAAACTTGAGGATCTTCTACTAAATTTTGTACAGATAGCTTGATTTCTTCAGAAAGATTTTGCAACTGATTGGATGCTATGTTAAACAAATTTTCGGCAAATCTCTCAGCTTTTTGACATCGTTCTGGAATGGACGAGAACTGACGCTGTTTAAGTTTATCAGTAATAGATGCGAGGATAGTACGAGTCTGCCTTGTTTCTGACAGGATTTGTTCTGATAAGCCAAGACTGCGGATAAATGACTGTTTCTGACTTTTAGCAAACAAGTGAATCAAACCAGAAAGTTCACCTTGATCTGCTTGTTCTAAAGATGCAATATAAGCTGAACGATCATCACGAGTAAGTACAAGAGGAAACCATCTAGCCTGTATAAAAACTAGGCTAGCAAGACAGCGAGCAACTCGCCCATTTCCATCTTGAAATGGATGAATTTGAGTAAATCGATGGTGTAGCCATGCAGCTTCAACTTCTGGCGCAACTTGATTTTCTTGATGTTGATGATGCCATTGAATGAGATTATCCATCTCAGATGCTACCTGTTCTGGTGGACAGTACTCATCAATGGAACCATCTGTTCTCAATGGATTATTAGGCCACTTCTTCCAATCACCTCGGATTAGAGGAACACTAGTAATTTTTCCTGTGGATTGATCTAACCCTTCTGTATGAGTCTGATTTTTAGTAAGCAACTGATGCAGTTCTTTAACATAAAACCTTGTAAGAGAACGTTGACCACCCACAAAATCAAGTAATCCCTCAATAGCCATTTCTTGATCTTGAATCAAAGCTACAACTTGCTTAATAGGTCGGTCTGTAACTCCATGTGGAATTAGTGCCTCATTTATACCCTGCTCAATAAGTAATTGGGTAATACCTCGGTCAATTGTATACAGTCGCTCTATAATTCCGGTTTCAATTGCTATTTCCCGGCGCATCTTTTCCATAAAAATCTTGAATGCACCAGAGTTACGAAGGCGGTCAGCTTGTTCATTCCAGACAGTAACTAATGGTGGTAACTCTGAGCTAGCCAATTTTTGCCAATCATGCGGTAAATTATCTATAGGTTGCCAGTGCATACACTCTGAGTTATCTGAAATAACAAGAAAATACAGACAATATTGTAACTCTTCTAAAATTGCAACACCCTGCACTTAGGAGTACAGGGTGTAAGACAGCTATATTTTGTGTGATTCCCAGTTTCTATTTACCTCAAAGCCAATCTCGATAAGCTGATATTTCATTTACGCTGATTTCAAACGGCATCCCCTTGCCAAATGGCGGATAAACGCGAATTTTACCGTTGCTAGCAAACCGCTCTAACCTATTACCTAACTGGGCTATATTGCTGACGATATGCCAGTAAGATACTAAGTCAGGGCAGTCAACAATTAATGTTAGGATGCTAGTATTTGTTGTGAGATACCACTGGCAATTAGATAACAGGACTCGCGTAATGCGATCGCAGGCTAAAAAAAAGCATCTACCTGTAGACTGTTCTAGCTCCATTTGCAGCATTCCATCCTCTTTTGTTACCTCAGATGGAGGTAAATCATCGGGAGGAAGTAGATATAGTTTAGAAGACATAATTTCGCACCTCCTGGTTGTAGCGCGTCAAACTTTCCAAGTTTTTTTGCATATCTGAAGACGAGGGTTTGAGTGCTAGGGTACCTAAATTTAATTCGTCCTGAAATTTCTTGATTTTGTCTCGACAAGTCTCCACATCACCGATAATTGAATTCTCAATCAAATAATCTTCGTCGAAACAAATGTTTGTGCGATCAAATGGTTTTTGGTTGGGATTCGCACTATTTTGCAATAATTCAGCCGAATTAGCTTTCATTTTCTTGCTAAATTGGCGGATGAAAGGTAATGCCTCACTCACTGCCTCATCAAATGTTTTACCAACATAAAAAAAGCGTGCCAGCACGAAATTTTCCGCACCACTAGAATTGAAGGCTCGATATTTAGCAACAGTATCCTTCAATCTCTCTAGGGAGAATGGCGGCCCACCCATCAAGCTGAAGGAATGTTTAGCAGCAAACTCGATACCCTCATCACCACCAGTGGCAACATACACAGGTATTTGACTCTGCAATGGTTTTGGGTAAATTGTTAAGCGATCGCATTGAAAATACTCGCCATTAAATGATACATCAGTTTCATATAACAGCTTGTGAATCAGTGCGATCGCCTCTAGCATCTTCGGACGGGATTCACTTGGGAGTGTCGCAAAATGCTTATTTTGTTGGGGAAAGGGGCCGCCTTTAGCAACTCCAAATAATAATCGTCCATTGCACAGGTTATCCAAAGTGGCAATATCTTCCGCTACCCGAATCGGGTTATGGAATGGCAGTAACACCGCCGCAGTGCCTAATTGGATAGTTGAAGTCAGCCCCGCCAAGTGTGCCATTAACAGCAACATAGAGGGGCTGAGATTGGATTCACTAAAATGATGCTCACTCACCCAGGCTGACTCAAAACCTAAACTTTCTGCCTGTTTTATCAGCGTGACTTGCTCAAAGATGGCACGATGAGCATCTTGGTGATGATTATCGTAATTGCAGAAAATTCCAGTTTTCATTACTTGCGTTAATACTTTGTGCTGGCTATTCTAGTGGTCGATAGGTTCGTAGTAAGCACTTTAGTGCTTAAATATTTGAGGACTAAAGTTTTCACTACAAACACCTTTACTCCTCTCAATTAATGCGATCAAAGACTAATTTGCAACCCACTGCAACTCCAACCATAGACGTGGGTTGTTATGTTTGATGTTCGACATCGGGTCGCGCAATAATCGTTTGGCATTCATGCAGACTACTTGTACTAGACCCATGTTGTCTGCTACTTCTCTGAGTATTTCTTTGTGGGCTTGCACACAGGAAATCATTTCGTCAGAGCAATAAATTCCTATATATTGCAAGCGTCTAGCACGTCGTCCCCAAAAACAGGTGATGACTTTCACATAACACCCGTCTAGTAACTCTCCAACTTTTGGGTAGTAGTCATTGAGGACTCTTGTGAATTCTTTGGCTAAGATATCTTCAGCAATCATTGGAACTGATATTTCTGTAGCGTCCATCACGCTATTTAATATAACATAATTTTATCAATTAAATATGACAAAATAGCCTAATAGGCTTAAATAAAATATTAAATATTACAAAAAAAAGAGGCATACATTGTTTAGTATTACCTCAGATTTGCGTAAAGCATCTTTATATTTAAATATTAAACCGCAACTCCAGAGTCATTAGTCATTAGTCTAAAAGAAACCACGCCCAGCCAAGGGCTTGCTCAGGATCATCGCAAGGGATGTGGTTTTAGGGACTTCCAAATAAAAAAATGTTCCAAAACTGAGGCAAAAACTCTCTCTATTTCTTCTCTCTGCGTTCTCTGCGCGGCAGTCGCTCATGGGGGAAACCCCCAAGACCGCGCTGCCTTGTCTCTGTGGTTCGTTTCTTGGAATAATTTATTTCTTGGAAGTCCCTTAATTAGCCTGACGTCATCAAAGTATTGGTTTTAATACCCCTAGCCTTGACGAATAGAATGAGACTGTTGGCGAATTAATAGAGAATCTAACTCATCAGTCCAAATCAATTTTATTTTTTTCAAGTTAAGTGTATTTCAACGCACTTTAGCTATGAACAATCAATTTATTACAGGGCGAGAAAGCAACACCAAACAAAGATTTTATCGGCACGGATATTTGCCAAGGTAAGATGCACCTAAATACTCTAATATCGAAAATTATGAATTCAAATAAAATGCATTTAAATAGCATATTTTAATATTGAATTCTAAATTTTGTCTTTTTAATTATTATCGATCATTACGTTCACAAACTAAGACTTCTGCTACAATATCCGGCACATTTACAAAGTCTGTAAATCCTTCATAACCACGGGCTGGTGATATAAATGTATAGTTTGGATCGCACACTCCATTGTCATATACTTGAATAAACCATCTATCGGGAAATCCTTCTACACCTAATTCCACAGTGTACCAACTCTCGCCAATCAGACGAGAGTTAAAGATTGTAAACCACTCCCGATTTTCTTCTGAAATATTCCAATCTGCCATGAGCAGTTCTAAAGCTATTTGTCCCGCATCCGTTGAAGTCAATAGCATTTTTACTCCTTATTTGCAATTTCAGTGTTTGCAACTTCAGGATTGGAAACTTCCGGGTATAAACCCAGTTCTTTAGCTAGCTCACGCGCCACAAAAAATAAGAATTTAGCACCATCTTGATTGCCTTCATGGGCAAACATAGTTGCTACTTGTAGCATTGTCTCTACAAAACCAGAATCAATCAATTCTGGCTTACTTTCCAAAACTTCTGGTTCTTGACCATTAGAGCATTTCAGTAGCTCATCAATCAGATTGAAATACAGTTGTTGGCGTTGTTCTGACATAGTAAGCTTCTTGATTTTAGTGAGTTAATTGTGAATTGGTTACTGTTCTATACTGTGCTGCCACAGCCTTTCCAACATTTCAACTTGTTCTTTTAAAACAGCTGCACGATGAACAAGATATCTGTCGTAAAAAAGAATCCCTAACCCAACACAAATAGGGGTTAGCAAGAAGAACCATTGTAGGATTGTGGCAAATTTATATTGTTCAGCAACAGTCAGCATTTGATGAATCACATTACGGTCAGAGGATTGGATGCTAGTCTGAGGGGAATGTGTACCCTCTGTCTGGGGAGCCAAGATAGGAGCATCTCTACTAGTCTTGTTAACTTCGCAGGCTAAAATTTGGGATTTTACTAACTCCAAATGTCGCTCCCAAACTATGCCAAATACTACTACTCCTGGAGAAAGCACTACTAAGGTAACTACGCAAACTGTGAGAAGATTTAAAAGTTTGGCTTTCATCTTGGCTCTCCCTTGCTAGGTAGTATGCACTCAGCAAGAAAATATCTTTTGCTGTTTTTCTTAAGTAGCTATATATTTCTACTTTTCAAACAGGTTTGATATTAGAATACGTGTAAATGGTAGTTTTACAATCGTTAGTTGTCAGTCCTTTTTATAATTACCACTGACTACTGACCACTAAAAAGTTACCAACCTTTTCACAAAACGTAGGATTAATCAGTCAAAAATAACGCACTCAGATTCAGAGAATGTGATTTCATCCTCTTCTCAAAAGAGAGATTAAGAAGTCCCCCCTAGTTCACTAAGCTTTCGCTCAGGAATGTTGGGGGGTAGAGGGGAATCTCTGCGTAAATCCTATATGATTTATATCAGCCGCTCTCCATAAAACAGTTTACCCTAGCCCCGTTAAGATTATTAAATTCATTATAAGAGTACTCAAAGCCTGTAATCTTTGTCTGATAAGTCTTATAAAAATTCATTGGGGTATGGGTGCTAGTGTTTTTAGGATGGGGTTCTAGTGTTTACGAGGTGGGGCGCTGGTATTTCTGCACTCAACCTCAAAGCAGTGTAGGCAATGATTAAGAACTGTTTCTGATGCATTTTTTAGAAGACAAAAACTGTACTCAAAAGAAAATATCAATGTCTTTTGATAAAGATAGACTAATAAATTAGGAAAAACAATTAAATGTTGTGAAAGTAAATTATATTTCCATAACATATAAGAAATATGTAAAATAATGGTAAAAAATTATGCATATATACAGATTTTTAGTCCAAAAAGCAATAGTCAGCAATTCTAAATGGTAAAATATAAGTATGGCAAACTAGTTCAGTCTGGCGGAAATAAACCTAGCATTTAATTACAGTTATAAAGCCTAAAATTAAAGCATGTGTAACTTTTGACTTTTGACTTCTGCCTTGCGTTACTAGCCCTCTGCTGAAGTGAAAATGAAGGATAACATCTGATAAAGGTTCTTCCTAAACTTTCATATTTTGTGGTTTAGTTAGAATACATAGTATATGCAACTCATTGGCACTAAACTGCAAATTAAATATAGAAAAGCTTATTGTGATAAGTAAATACTCTGTACTAAGATTTAGGATTTTAGGAGTTAAATAATGCGGATTGCTCAAGACATAACAGAACTGATTGGACGAACTCCTTTAGTTCAACTGAACAAGATTCCTCAAGCTGAGGGAGTAGTAGCAAGGATAGTTGTCAAATTAGAAGGGATGAACCCAGCAGCTTCGGTGAAAGACCGCATTGGGTTAAGTATGGTACTCTCAGCAGAAGCTGCTGGCTCAATTTCCCCTGGAAAGACGATTTTAGTTGAGCCAACCTCTGGTAATACAGGAATTGCTCTAGCGATGGTAGCAGCAGCGCGTGGCTACCGTTTGATTTTGACAATGCCAGAGACGATGAGCCAAGAACGACGGGCTATGCTTAGGGCTTATGGTGCTTCTTTGGAGTTGACACCAGGCGTTGAGGGAATGCGGGGAGCTATTCGCAAAGCCGAAGAAATTGTGGCTAATACAAACGATGCTTTTATGCTGCAACAGTTCCGCAACCCTGCTAATCCTAAAGTTCACCAGGAAACCACCGCAGAAGAAATTTGGGCAGATACAGACGGAGAAATTGATATTGTCATTGCTGGGGTAGGTACTGGTGGGACGATTACTGGGATTGCAGAAGTACTTAAACAGCGTAAGAAGACTTTTAAAGCGATCGCAGTTGAACCCAGCAACAGCCCAGTTCTCTCCGGTGGTGAAGCCGGGCCACACAAAATTCAAGGTATTGGTGCGGGATTTATCCCTGATGTTCTCCGCCTAGAATTAGTTGATGAAGTAATTAGAGTCAGCGATGAACAAGCGATCGCTTATGGACGCCGTTTGGCAAAAGAAGAAGGCTTATTGTCTGGGATATCCTCTGGTGCAGCTTTGTGTGCTGCAATCCAAGTAGGTAAACGTCCAGAAAATGCCGGACGTTTAATTGTGATGATTCAGCCTTCCTTTGGTGAACGTTACCTCAGCACACCCATGTTTCAAGACTTATCCTTAGAAACTGCTAACGTTCGTTAATGAAATAAGGGGGACAAGAGAGTAACGAATCTCTCTGTCCTTCGCATTTGACTCTAGGACTTCATTCGATGTTTGTGCTTCTTAGCTTTGCTAATAGCATCGGTATTTGTGAAAGACTATTAATCTTGTCCCCATAATAAAATTATAAGCTTAATACTCCTGTTACCAGGTTTAACACCATTTAAGGCATTGCCGTGGTCTTAACCCATGGTTTATTTACTTAAAGAACCACCGTAAAGAAAGGGTGTGTTAATTTTTGCAAGCCGAAACAATTGCATTGTCAGTAAAAACCCCACCCCCAACCCCTCCCCGCTTTTCGGGAGGGGTTGGGGGTAGGGTATTAGGGATTATATTGCAAGAAATCTAATGACTACACTTGCCTTGCTTTTGATGCTGTTCACCCTGCTGATTATGGTGATGATGACCATGATCGTGACCGTGGGAACAGCCTTGCAAATTCTCCTTCATGAGATTGTCGCTGATTTGTTGCAAGGATTCATCCACAGCTTGTAAGCCAATCCAAGCATCAATCTTTTGTACATCAAATCCTACCTCGCGCTGTTCGCCCACTTCTAACAAAGGACGGCGAATCAACAACGGCTCTTTCAGCATCAGCGCCAAAGCGGTTTGTTCATCTACTTTTTCAGGAACCACCTCACCAGATTTTATCTTTGGAGCGGAAGGATTAAACCATTCGGCTACGGGGCGATCGCCAAAAAATGAACGCAACCGCTCAACTGTCCAAGCTTCTGTTAGCAGATTGTATGGTATCACCTCATGACCAGCAGCTGTAAGCAAAACTTTTTGCTTAGTACCACCTTTACAGCCTGGTTTGCTATAAAAAATTACTCTTGCCATTTAACTACCTCGCTGTAAAATACTATTCGTTTTTAAGGGCGCACAAATGTGCGCTCCTACCGCCTGATGCTAAAAGTTTTTAGCACTACACTTAACCGGGTCAAACTCAAATCTCTCATTCGGATCAGTTTCGCCGTAAATGTTAAAAGTCACAGTTGGTTCATCACCCATTGCTTCTACACTGTGAATTGCATCGGGAGTGAAGCTAATAATATCCCCTGGAAATAGAGTTATTTCTCCCGTCGATTCAATTTTGTCCGGAAATTCTGGGCTATGAGTGCGTTGCCAAAAAGTATTTTTTTCCTGACCTTTTAACACCGCCACTACTCCCCATGTCCCATGATTATGAATGGTTGATCTGGTTCCTGGTGCAAAAGTTACTGTTTGCACAGTCAAAGGAAAACCCAATTCATCGTATAGGAGTAAAACAGAGGTTCCCGTTTTGGGCGAAGGCTCTAAATATTGACTTCGTACCCAGTAGGAATTTACTATTAAGCGCCTTACAAGCATTCGGATTTCTGGTAGACGATTGGTTTCATCATTCCCACTATTGAGAACATCTTCGATCTCAGTTAAAAACCGATAAAGGCGATAATTTTCTCTCAATAAATCCCATGCTCTCACAGCTTTACAGGCTTGATACTGACCGTCCCCCGTTAGCAGCCAATCCTTACCTTTCATAAGTTTTAAATTGATAGCTGAGAAGATTGGATGATGATGATCGGAGAGACATTAGGAATATTATTACCTCCAGGAACTTTAGTAGGTATGGTGATCGGAGGAATGATAGAGTTGCTATCAGTAGCTGCTCCTAATAAGGAGTAAGAGGAATATGATGTGGTAGATAACCAATTGTTCATGATTGTTCACTAAAAGGGAATTGGGCTTTGCGGATTGGGCATGGGGCATTAGGAATGGGGTATGGGTTATTCTCCTTGTGTCCTTGTCTCCCTTATCTCCCCACTCCTTACAGACGCGATGAATCGCGTCTCTACAACGCACATCGTCTTGTCGAGATGTGCATTGACTAATTAATCATCTTCTTCTGCTGGACGTGTCAAAATATCCAGGAGAATTCCGGCTCCAAAATCATGCTTTTCGTCTATCTCTTTGACTTTGGCGCTGATTTCTTTTGCTTGCTCAATTGCTCCCAAGTTTGCTAGTACTAATCCAGAAGCAGCATAAGCATTTAAGTACAATCGAATTTGTGGGTCTTCTTTGCGATTGACTAATATAGGCTTAAGTTGCTCCCAGTCATCAGGCAAGTTTTCTATTTCTTTAATTTTATCTAATAATCTAACTGTTGTTTGTAATGCAAGAGAATAATTATTTTTATAATAGAAAAATCTATACGCTGCTACCAAGACATCTGTATTATCACCAGTTTGGGCTAAAGCTTGTTGAATATATTTTTCTGATTCTGATGTATTTTCCCAGGTTTGTGCAGCTAAAATTAATAAATTTTTGATGTCTTCTGGAACCTGGAACCATGAGAATTGGTTTGTATCAATTTGCATAATGAACTTTTGATTGAAGATAAGGAGGATCAGGGATATGAGGCAATACGGCTCGATTAAGGCAAGAGACGCGATAAATCAAATCGCCATCAAGACGAAAGATTGATTATTGTAGAGACGGCGATTTATCGCGTCTTTGCCCAATGCCCAATTTAAAACAAAGTAAGAACGTACACCAAGGTGAATAAAACAATCCAGATAATGTCTACGAAGTGCCAGTAAATTTCTGTCATTTCGATGAAAGTATGATTGGTTGCAGAATATTCACCGGGAAGACGCGATCGCCACAATGCACGTAATATCAATAACAGTCCCACAAAAACGTGCAAACCGTGGAACCCAGTCATGATATAAAAGCAGTTTGCGAAGACGTTGGTAGTCAGACCGTATCCTAATGTTGAATACTCATAAACCTGACCACCTAAGAAAATTGCCCCCATGATTGCGGTAATTGCGTACCACAGTTGCATTCCCTTGACGTTATTCTTTTTAATCGCCGTATCACCGAAGTGAATGACGAAACTACTAGATACCAGGATAATGGTGTTAATTGTCGGCACAAGTAGTTCTACTTCGCTTCCTTCTGGAGGCCAAACTGCTGTAGTACCCCGGAAAAATAAATAAGTGGCAAAAAATCCCCCAAACATTAGGGATTCAGAAGCGAGGAACGTCAACAATCCCCAAACTCTTAAATCTGGATGTTCTTCGTGTCCTGCACTGTGATCTTCGCTTGTGGTTGTAGCTATAGTCATAGATTTTTTGACAATATTATCTGCTGCGTCTGTTGTGGAAGCTTGAATGAAGAATGAAGTCTGAAGCGCCAAAATTTTCATTCTTCATCCAAAATCCTTGTTTAACTCAACTCTTCACTTGTTCAGGAATTCTCAAAATTCCGAGTTTCGAGTTCAGAACTCGGCCTTTCAAGTTCTGAGGTTGAAGTTCCGAGTTCTCAAATCAAATTACTAGAAATTGTAGTCAGCTTAAGAGCGATCGCATTACTCACTTTACTACCTAAGCATTAGCTGACGGCGTTGCAGATGGCTGTATTTCAAGAGTGTTATCATGACCGTAGTCATAAGGGCCATGAGTCACAACCGGCAACACTTCCCAGTTTTCAATTGCAGGTGGTGAGCTAGTTGTCCATTCTAAAGTCAAAGCTTGCCAAGGATTATCACCAGCCAAAGGCCCTTTCAGCCAACTGTAGATCATGTTGATGGTGAAAGGAATTACCGATATCGCCAAAACAAATGAACCAAAGGTACAAATTTGATTGAGGTCGATAAATTGGGGGTCATACATTGCCACTCTTCGCGGCATTCCTTTTAAACCCAACTCGTGCATGGGTAAAAAGGTCAGATTAGTACCGATGAAGGTAAGGGCAAAGTGAATGCGTGCCAAGCTTTCATTCAACATTCGTCCGGTCATTTTGGGGAACCAGTGATAAATGCCGGCATAGATGCCAAACACGGAACCGCCAAATAGAACGTAATGGAAATGTCCTACAACATAATATGTGTCGTGGACGTGAACATCAAAGGGGGCTGTTCCCATCGTCACACCACTTAAGCCGCCCATGACAAACATGGACAACAAGCCAATGGCGAAAAGCATTGCACCTGTGAAGCGGATTTTACCACCCCAAAGGGTAGCAACCCAGGCAAAAATCTTCACGCCAGTGGGAACTGCAACTATAAGAGTGGAGATAGTGAAGAACATCCGCATCCAGCCGGGTGTGCCACTGGTGAACATGTGGTGTACCCAGACGAACAAACCGACAACGCAGATTGCTACACTAGAATAAGCGATCGCTTTATAACCAAAGATTGGCTTGCGGGAGTGAACTGGAATTACCTCCGACATGATGCCGAAGATGGGCAGAATCATTAAATATACTGCCGGGTGAGAATAAAACCAGAATAAGTGTTGATAAATTACAATGTTACCGCCTGCATCTGGTTTAAAGAAGGAAGTGCCAAAGTTGAGGTCAAACAACAGCAGAACTAAACCGGCTGCTAATACAGGTGTGGAGAGAAGTGCCAGCAGGGAGGTTGCCAAGATTGCCCAGCAAAATAGGGGCACTTGATCCCATTTCATGCTAGGAACCTTCATCATCAAAATGGTGATCACAAAGTTCAGTGAACCCAAAATTGAAGAAGTTCCTACCAAAACGATCGCAAGTATCCACATAGTTTGAGCGATTGGTGCTGTTACCAAACTCAAAGGTGGGTAAGCTGTCCAACCAGATTGCGAACCGCCAAAAATGAAACTACCTAAAATGAGCGCACCTGCTGGTGGATTTAACCAAAAAGCGATCGCGTTCAGCTTCGGGAAAGCCATATCCCTAGCACCGACCATCAACGGCACCAAATAGTTACCAAATCCCCCAATGGCGCTAGGAACAATCCACAGGAAGATCATAATCGTCCCGTGATTGGTCATGAAAGCGTTATACAGATTGGGGTCGAGTACGTCTGATTCTGGTGTTGCTAATTCGACACGCAGAGCAACAGCCATCAGTCCGCCGATGAGATAGAACACAAACGCTGTCACTAAGTATTGGATACCAATAACCTTGTGGTCAACATTAAATGTAAAATAGTCCTGCCATTTCCACGCCTTCGGATGGGAGGTGTGGCCAGCCACCATTTCCGGTTTCTTTTCTTCTGGTGGAGTATTCCGGGGAAATTCTACCTGTGTCATATATTTTTGTCCTTTGTCGTTTGTCATTTGTCATTTGTCTTTTGTCTTTTTGTCCGTTGTCATTTGTCCGTTGTCATTTGTCCGTTACTAATGACTAATGACCAATGACCAATGACCAATGACTAATGACCAATGACTACTGACTCTAGAGTTGCTGCACTGATTCCCATATCATGGGTGTGGGGTGCGAGAAACTCTGATGTTGATAAGTCGGCCGGATTAACAGCAACGACTTGATTTAAATTTTGCTGTTGAGCAATTTGGTTTTCTGTCCGCCAGCTATCATATTCTTCTGGTGTGTGGACAATTACCTGTGTCCGCATTGAACCGTGATAACCACCGCACAATTCAGCACAAACTACGGGATATGTACCTGGTTTGGTGGCGACAAATCGTAGTTCGGTAGGAATACCGGGAAGTGCATCTTGCTTCAAGCGGAAGTTTGGCACCCAGAATGAATGAATTACATCTTGTGCTGAAAGGTTGAGTTGGACATCAGCACCGACGGGTATGTGCAATTCCCCAGAGGTAATGCCACTATCAGGGTAATTAAATATCCAGGCGTACTGTATGCCTTTGACATCAACAACTAAATCGGCTGGTTTGTTTAGAGTTTGAGGAGATGCGCCGATACCAATTGTTGGGGCAATTGTTGAGGCATTTGTTGGGGCAATTGTTGAGGCATTTGTTGCTTCAGTATCGCTTAATGTGGCTGCAATAGCACTCCCCGGTAGATGAGCAACATGCGCTGCTGAATGAGGATGACCCGCAGGTTCAAAGCCGCCCATTCGGTTAAAAACATCTACACTGTAGATGCCCAAGAGGAGGACAATCACTGTTGGAATTGCTGTCCAAAAGATTTCTAAAGGAACGTTGCCTTCTACTCGCACACCATCGGTATCATCACCGCGACGGCGACGAAACTGAATCAAAAAAAGTACAATTGTTCCTTCTACCACTAAGAAGAGTGCGATCGCAATGGTAAACATGACGTTAAAAAAACCGTCTACCAAAGGCGCTTGGAGCGATGCTTGCACCGGCATCAAAGTGTGATTCTGACCAATCCAAATACTGATTGCTGTAACTACTATCCCAGCAACCAGAGTCCATAGTGAAACAGGAACTTGTTGCATACATGCTACCTGTGTAAACAGTCTTTAAAGGTACGATTTTCTGGTATTAGGTATTTAGGCACTGGGCATTATTATCTATTCCCCATTACCCCTTATCCCCAGAGGGGGCCCCACCATCCCCATTCTCTTTTCACTTATTAACTTTCTAACGTGCAGCCATAAAAAATGGGGGAAACTTCCAGATTTTTTCCATATCTTTCCCCCATAAACTTACAAATTATATTTCAACTCCTATGAAAAAGGTAGCCCCCTGCTCCCAGAAAAGCTAGTTGTTCCAAGAGGGCACTGTTAGACCTAATATTGATTAGGCTATATTAGCAGCAAGTTTAAATTTGTTAATAACTGACATTTTGCGATTTACGGATTTGTTTACTGTGAACTTTTTATTAGTTACAGTAAATATTTAATATTCCCCTCAAGTTACCTTGCCTAGCACATTGGCGCTTTATACAAACAGTGCCTCCTTGAATGAACAACAATTTTGACTAACTTCAAAAACCTTAGTTGTTTAATGCGACATGCGTGTAGCAATTCTTGGGGCAAATCCGTGAACAAGCTTCACAACCAATACAGTTCTCTGGAGAAGTAACTGCCATTACTTTCCGTTCAATTTCTTCATCATCTTCATCTTCTACAAATTCCCCTTCTTCATTGAGTGCTTTCAAACCCAGCACATTGTAACCGCATACTTTAACGCATCTGCCACAACCGATACATTTATCCTTGTCAATTTCTTGAGCGAACTTTGGTGTCCAAGCATTACCGCCAAATGTCAAACCTGTTAGCTGTGCCATGAATAATCCTTCGGCAATTTTGCCTTTCAATCTGTTTGTGCATTAATCATCATATTATCCTAATCTTTTATTCGTTTATATTCAAAAATTACTTTTCAGTCATCAAATTCCGATGACTTTGAACACAAAATCACATTGTTTTTAATTTCAAATTATAGATAGAAATTATTGATAATAATTGTCTGGTTGTAGGAGGCTAAAGTAGCTACTTGCTACTGTGTATGGATAATTATTATTTCCACCAGATACAAATATCTCTATACGAGTGATGATATTCTTTTTCAAGTATTTTTTTGATTAGTTAGATAAATATAGGCAAATAGTAGTGATTGATACAAAAATAAATGTTTGTGAGTTACATTTTTATATATGCAATATGTATTTTAAAAGCCAACAAATTCTGATTTTCCTTTAATTAATTTATTTAGATAAATGATGACAAAAGAGATTATTCTTTTACATCAAGAAAGTAAAGTTAATTATGAAGGAACTGTAAACTTGGTAGCAGAATATGATCGTGCATTAAATATTAAAATCATTAATAAATTAGATGAAATGCAATTACAACAGGCTTAAATGTTTTCTAAAAGCACTTTATGGTTAAAGTAAAATGTTCATTGAGGTAGATTTTCAATAAATATTAATATTTTTTTTAGCTCGACACGAACAAATTAATCATTATTTTTATGAAATGTATAGTTAATAAATAAGTTTTATCCGGCTCGGTTTTAAAGCCTTAAATAGATTCCAATTGGATGCAAACTAAAAATATGGATGTGGGAAGTGAGTGTGGTGAGAAAAGATTATTCTCGCCATAAAGATATGTGGTAGCGAGTCATGAATAAGCAGGACTCATCCAGGGGAGACCTGAGCCTGACATCTCAACGATTAGAGTGGGAAAAGAGCCAAATGCCTTATACAATTCCTAACAACAGTTGCGTTGGATGTGACAACTGCCGCCCCCAATGTCCTACGGGTGCAATCAGAATAGAGGACAATGAATACTGGATTGATCCTGGTCTTTGTAATAATTGTGAGGGCTATTATTCAGAACCGCAATGTGTAATAGCTTGTCCAACAAATTCTCCGATTCCTTGGCAATCGAAAAAAGGGAGATGCAAAATAGAACCGAGAGATGCCAGTAGTTTAGACTTGTTTTCTAACGGCAAGAATAATCCATTTGCTTCAGCGATCGCTATTTGGGAAGCTTGTAATGTACTAGCACAACGTACATCGCTACATTGGGAAACCGATGAAGAAGGCTACATAAGTTACAGCCGACAAATCAACCAGGGACGAGGTGCGATCGCTTTTCACATCCAAGATCCATTCAAAGTTAACGACAAGGCCACAGATTCAGCAGCAATTGAGGGGCTTGACATCAGAGCCGCTTGCATACATCTAATTTTTGCAGCTTATGCTACAGCTTTAGATCAACCTTGGGAGCAAGAATTTGCGATCGATGAGCGACAAATTGAGAAATATTTGGGGATGGAGAAACGCAAAGATTTAAGCAAAGCTGCCAAACTAGCTTTAATGAAAAATCTTGTCCAACAAGCTTGCTCCCTGGTTATCTCCATTGACTGGCCTCAACAAGGTCGAATTAACGGATTCTCTATTACAGGTAGCCGCTTATGGCACTTACTAGATATTCAGCACCACTTTCAAGAAGACAATCTTGGATGCAAATATCTTATTGGTCTAACTTTTAAAGTAAAAGCAGGCTTATGGGCACAATATTTCTTAAACAAACAAGCATGTAAAGAGCGAACCGCATTCTATCAATATGGCAGTCTTCCCAAAACATTGCTAACCACAGTCATGAGCATTTGGCAGCAACATGAAGGCGCAGTCCGATTAATGCTGTGGTTGCTGTTTAAAACCAAAATGGGCAAAGAACAACGCATTACTATTCCTACCTTGCTGCGTATTGCTTACGGAGAAGAAAAAGTCGCCCTTGCATCCAGACAACGGGAAGAACGCAAACGTTTGCTGCGAACTTTTGAAAGCGATTTAGAAATTCTCAATCACTATGGAATGAAACCACTTTTCGATCCAGTTACCTACCCGCCAGAAATTCAACCTTTATGGGCAAAGTTAGTTGATCTTCCTGAAGATCCAGATGAAGCATTAGAATTTTGGACTAATGACGGTGGTGCTGAAACCCGCCTCACAGACACAGGCCCCCGTGGTAAATGGAATCTCTTAATGAATGCGCGGATTTTGGCTTTTGAACTTCCACCAGAATGGGAACAGCAAATCTCAGAATCGGAAAAAAAGAAAACAAGAACTGCTAAAGCCAAAAGGAAGCCTAAAGCTACAAACGATTTGCTGGGTGAACAGATTTTGCAAGCGCGAAAAAATTTGAATCTCTCCCAAAGAGAATTGGCAAAGCTTACAGGTAAAAGCCAAAGCTGGATTCGAGATATCGAAAATGGCCGTTTAAAAGCCAAATTAGAAGACCAAGTACTTTTAAGAAAAGTCTTAAATATGACTTAATCTTTATTTTGGAATTTCAACGCAGAGGGAAACGCAAAGGTACGCAGAGATTTTGTTACCAATTTTTGCAGCGTTACAGCACTTACGGCAGCTATGAGGTACATCCTAAAAGCTGAAAGCGATGATAGGAGAGGGGCTAGGAGAAAAGTATATTGCACAATAGCCGGAAGCGCTGTATACTAAGCACAGCACGACTCCGCACACCTCTGCGCTTCCCTTTGCGTTCCTCTGCGTTGAAAAACTCTCCTCTTTTAAGTACTATAACTCATCACCTTACTAGAAGTAACCCAAAGACTACCGACAGCATATTTAGTAACTACCAACTCTCGTGTAGCATTGCATGAACTCTTCAGTTGTTGAGTCTTAGTTTCATCTTTCACAAGTTTAGCCTGGTACGTGTAGAGAGAACCAGAAGGTTGTTCAAAACTTAGCTCACCCAGAATAGTATTATTATCTAAACTTTGCTCCAAAATTTTGCCTGCAACTTTGTAATTAAACCAATCCCATCCATTACAAAGCATTAGTTCTCTTTCCAAAACCTGAAGTGCAGCAGGCAGAATTCCCCAGCCTCTATAGACTTTATTTAAGCATTGAATATCACCAGTACGAGTCAAAATCGATCTAAATGAATCTATATCTATACGACCGTAATATCTTCCTTCTGGCAAGTCTATAATTGTTGGTGCAAACCGATGTCCACCGAAGTGTGATGATTTCCAAATTCGCACATTATCCAAGCACAAATCAGCATTCGTTGATGTTACATTAAAATAAAAAGGAGCGCCATATCTGGCACAACATTTATCATGGCTACCGTGGGTACAAACTAAAATATCTTTAGTTTCGCTGGTTTCTATCTCAGAATTAGAATTGATACCCCATAACCATTTTTGGACAATTGCTGCTACTTGCTCAATATTTGCTAGCTTAAACTCTTTTTTATGGTATCCATTACTTAACCCCTCTTCTTTTTGATAAATCAAGAGCGTAGTATGGTTTACTTTGTGTGATTGATCGTTAGCAATCAAGAGGAATCTAATCGGTAGTTTAGCACGCTTCACTTCCTCTACCAAAACCCTCAAATTCTGGGGTACCCATTTGGAATTAAAAGCTTCTGATGTCCAAGGTAAAGGACACTCAACTAAAATATAAGTTTGATAATTGGTGGCGCTACCAATAACATCTTCTCCTATTTGCTGTGAATCGTCAGAACAAAAAAAAGTATTCATCTCGCTGTACTCATTAGCGTATTTTATGGACGAAGGGTATTACAAAATACAATTGTGTTCCTAGTTACAATATCCTTGGCTAAAGGAGATAAAAAAGAACAATATTCATTTCCCAGTTAAAACTAGGTATCCACTTTATAACATCATTACTGATCGAGGTCTTTCCGGTTAATAAAGTCTCCACAATAGAGATAAATAGCATCAAAATAGATTTTTCCGTATGCGCGGCGTTAGTTTTGTATATAGTTTTATTGTTATTTGGTATCTTGGAAATTTTCACTTGCTGAAGCTCGGCTTTTCTGAACTTGGTTTTTTTCGCAAAATCAAATATGTTCAATCTTTTGCGTAGATGCAAAGTAGCTTGTCGTCAGACATCGCTTAGAGTGTAACAGGCAATCAGCTTGCTTACAATATGGATGTAACTGATATTACAATCAAAAATATTGCTTGTAGCAACATAATTATTTAAAGTTTTGCTGAATTTTTTTACATAGCTAGTTACAATCGTTGTTTTTACACATAAAGATATAATTTTATATTGTTTTTGTTTAATCATATTCCTAAAAGTAGATGCGAGAACACCTGATAAACAGGTGATAGTTTGGTAACCCAATACTGTTTTAAAACTTTTTCTCTGCTTTTAATGTATTTATCCATCATATTGCAAATAATTCTCAATTAGCTTAGAAAAAATAAAGACAATTAAATTAGGGGTAAATGCTTTGTGCCCCGTACTTCATGCGAAATAAGTTAAACGTCAAAACTAGTGACTAATTATTAGCAGCGTCACTAAAATCAACATTAACGAACCTGGTATATTTACCCTTTTACCTAATCTAACTTCCTGAAGCTCATGTCAGGGTTTGATTATATGCCTCTGCCTTGACTGTAACTGAACTCAATAATAAATGCAAGTATTTGAGAACCTTTCTAATTCTCTTACCGTTTGTCGCCTCTAGAAGGTTGCTTAAATCAAGGTTAATGGTTATTTAATAGTGGAGATAGCTGACTTGAACAAGCATTGATTCTTTCAATACAATAGGTAAAGTTTTGCAAGTGTGACAAATTGTTGACGGTAAGGGTACATTTGTGTGCCCCTATTAATTCCAAGATTTTTAAGTATGGCGATCGCATATTTCTTTTTTCATGGAGAATTGAATCATTTTTTACCACGGCATCATAAGCAGGTGAAAATCTCCCATTTTTTTGAGGAAAGAGCTTCAATTAAGGACATGATTGAGTCCTTGGGCGTCCCTCATCCAGAAGTTGATTTTATAAATGTCAATGATGAATATGTAAATTTTTCTTACATAGTTGCGGATGGAGATACTATCAATGTTTATCCAATTTCTGCTAGGGGTACTATTATAGCAAAGGTTTCTGTTATGCCAGAACTGCTTAGTATTATCCGCTTTGTTTTAGATATCCATTTGGGGAAGCTTGCGACATCTCTACGACTTTTAGGTTTTGATACTTTATACCGCAATGACTACGAGGATGAGAAATTAGCCGAGATATCCTACAGCCAGGGGCGAATTCTCTTGACTCGTGATAAAGGTTTATTAATGCGTAGTTTGGTAACGTATGGGTATTACGTTAGAAATACTAACCCTCAACAACAAATCTTGGAAGTCCTACAACGCTACGACTTGTTTAAATTAATCTCACCATTTAAACGGTGTTTGCGTTGCAATGGATTACTAGAACCTGTAAATAAGCAATCCATCGTTGACAAGCTACCAGAAACAGTGCGATCGCAGGTTGATATATTCCAGCGTTGCCAAGACTGCGATCGCATTTATTGGAAAGGTTCACATTATGAACGATTGCAACAGTTTATTGACAAAGTACTCAACTCACAAAGAGGTGAGTAACTTAGTAATGACAATATTTAGCTACCTGAAATATTGGCACTAATTATTTGACTACCCCCAATTCTAGGATCTTCATCTTCTTTATTTAAATCATCAGGAGTGGGGTTTTGCTTACTCTCTCCAGTTACTTCTTCAGGTTCAATGGGATCTGTCTCTTGAGCTTTATCGATATCAAGAGAGTCAGGAGGTTCTTTGGCGTGAGAGAAATCGATAAGTGGATTGGGTTGATCGGAAGTCATGAGTTGCTAAATTATACAGTCTTCTTTAGTGTTGAATTTATTTTGCTTGTCAACATCTTTCTTGAGAAATAAACCACCTATTATAAAAAATAAAAAACTATGACATTAATTTTAGCTCTCGATTTTGGCGGAACTAAATTGGCGGCAGCAACGGTAAATGTCGGTTCTAGAAAGTGGTTGCGTTATGAACGTCGTCTCTCGCCAGCGAATGCAAATGCTAGTACTGACTTGGAAATTATGCGATCGCTCATTTACTCTCTGTTAGAAGACACGAAACCTGCTGCGATCGGTGTCAGCTTTGGCGGCCCTGTAGATGCTTCTACGGGGACGGTGCGACTATCTCATCATGTGGCTGGATGGGAAAATATTCCTCTCAAAAGTTTGTTGGAGGAGGAGTTTGGCGTTCCTGTTGGTGTAGATAATGATGCTAATATTGCTGCTTTGGGAGAACATCGTTTTGGTGCGGGGCAGGGGTACGATAGCCTGTTTTATATAACTATCAGCACTGGCGTGGGTGGTGGTTGGATACTCAACGGGCAGCCTTGGCGGGGTGCTGGTGGGATGGCTGGGGAAATTGGACATATCGTTGTAGATCCTGCTGGGCCAGTTTGTTTGTGTGGGAAGCGGGGATGTGTGGAACGTTTGGCGTCGGGGCCTTATATGGCGCAAAATGTTAGGGAAATTTTGGAAAACGTAGACGCGCCAGCGGCTTCCCGAAGGGTACCGCCAAGTCGCCAAGGAGGAGATGTGTTAAGGGGTTTGGTAGGGGATAATTTAACGTTGCTGACGGGGCAGTTGGTAAGTGAGGCGGCGGCGGCTGGAGATGATTTGGCGAAGGAAGTATTGCACAAGGCTGCTTGGGCGCTGGGTGTAGGTATTGGAAATGTAGCGAATTTGATGAATCCGCAACGCTTTGTGTTGGGGGGCGGTGTGACGAAAGCGGGGGCAGATTTTTGGCAAGTGGTGCGTCAGGTGGCGCGGGAGACGGCTTTACCAGAAGTTGATTTTGAAATTATCCCTGCGGTGCTGGGTGATGATGCGCCCTTGTGGGGGGCGGTGGCGATCGCTTCTATTATGCTAGACGCATAAATTGTTTACTCTCGCGATTAGTAGTCACGAAATTTATCTTATTTTTATCCTAAATCAAAACCAAATTATCTCGATGAATCACCGTTTCCACACCCGCATAGCCTAAAATTGCAGAAATTTCCCGCGAATGACAGCCGCGAATTTTTTGCAATTCATCGCTGTTGTAATTCACAAGTCCTCTAGCAATTTCGTTACCGTTGCCATCACACAATTGCACTGCGTCCTGTGTGCGAAACTCTCCTTCTACTACCTTAATTCCAGCTGCTAATAACGATTTTCCCGCCAGAGAAATTGCCGCGATCGCACCTTCATCTAAATACAATTTACCCGCAGGTAAAAGTCCATAAGCTATCCAACGTTTACGCGCCGAAGTTGGTTCCGGTTGCGGTTCAAAATGTGTCCCAATCAGTTCACCCTGGATAATTTTTTCTATATTCTGGGGAAATCGCCCTTGAGTAATTACGGTACGAACTCCAGCAGCGATCGCAATTCTCGCAGCCGAAATTTTTGTCACCATACCGCCAGTACCCCACTGAGAACCTTGGGAACCTGTTTGTATTTGTAATTGAGCTAATTCTTTAATGCTACTGACTAAAGCGATCGGCCGCGCATCTGGTACGGAACGCGGATCGGCTGAGTATAGTCTATCCACATCGGTAAGCAAAAATAGCCAATCTGCTTCTACTAGGCTGGCAACTAATGCCGAAAGGGTGTCATTATCACCAAATTTTAGTTCGTCTATTGCCACGGTATCATTTTCATTGATAATAGGGATCACTCCCAGTCTTAATAGTTCCTGAAAAGTGTTGTAGACGTTGAGATAACGGCTGCGCTGTACCAAGTCGCTGCGAGTCAATAATACTTGAGCGATCGCCTGTTGCAAGGTAGTAAATAAATCATCGTATATCCGAATTAACCTGCCTTGTCCAACTGCTGCTACAGCCTGTTTTAGTGCGATCGCTTTGGGACGTTCAGTTAAGCCCAACCGCGCACAACCTACTCCCACAGCCCCAGAAGAAACCAAAATTACCCGGTGTCCCTGGCGTCTTAAATGACAGAGTGTTTCCGCCAAGGTAGCGATGGTGGAAAGTGCTAATTGTCCCGTTTCTGGTTGGGTTAGGCTAGAAGTACCAATTTTGACAACAATTGTTAATGACATCTAAAAAGTGAGGAGTTAAGAGTGAGGAGTTAGGAGTTGAATTTAATTCATAACTCATAACTTCTAACTCCTAACTAAATTTGTAAAGCGCCAATCCCTCTATAGTGAAGGCTGACGCTTTACGGGTTTATATTTATTTTGTATGCTGTAGGGTCTTTTTTGGCTGACCCTATGTTATTAATACTTATGATCCCAGATTTTTTGATTCCAGTAAAATTATTTAATTATTTCTTTAGATTTACTTTCCTGACGATTTATTAACTTTTGTGAATCTTTCTTTTCTTGGGGGTAATAGAGGCTCCCAGAATTTCAGATATCCAAACTTCAAAGTTGCGAACAGGATGAGAACGCAGGGCTGCGTCTGCATGGACAATCGGTTCAACTAGAATGGTAAACATCCCCAAGCGATTACCTGCGATGACATCAGTAAATAAGCGATCGCCTACCATCCCCACTTGATGCACTGGTAGATCCATTCCCCTAAGTGCTGCTCTAATTTTGCGTCGAGAGGGCTTGGCTGCACCCAAATAGTAAGGTAGGTTGAGCGATCGCGCAATTCCACCTATTCGCGCTTCACTCAGGTTGTTACTTACCAAGCACAATGCGGTACATCTGCGAATTTGCTCCACCCAATCTTGTAGTTCTGGGGAAGCCACACCTACTCTAAAGGGTACTAAGGTTTCATCTACATCCAATACCAGCCCCTTAAGCCCGTATTGTTGGATAATATCCGGTGTTAGATTCAACACTGAACCTTGTAAAATCAAGTCAGGCTGTAAAAGATTGTTCCAGGCCATAGTCAACAGTGAAATTTAAATAGCTCAGACAAATGAGCATAACCCAATATAGTTTAGTTAGTCGAACTCGATCCTGGTATCTCTCCCTGAACACTTTGAGATAAAATCCCTAAAATCTTATCGATCTCTTTGATGTAATAATTACTCAAATCAATAAATATATCGTTTTCTTCTAACTTCAAAAACTTCCAAATATCACCCGTTGTTACCGCGCCATAAATTTTCCTAATTTCATTTCCTTCTTGTTGATTAAACAATTGTGCTGCCAACATTGCCGCCGCACATTGACCTAATCCACCTTTAATATTTTCATTTTTCGCTTCACTAATAATCACCACAGGCACATTAATTGTTAATTGCTCTTTAGCACGACTGATGATAAAATCACAATAGCCATTCAGACCTTTTTCTACATTTACATTAAAATCTGTTCCCGAAAATAAACTAATTGGATAATTAGCCCTGCGTCTTACCTCCAATAAAATTGGAGTGATAATCATTTCTGAACGAGCTTTTTCAGTATTAATTGCTAAAGCCAGTTCTGTCGTTTCTTCTAAAGAATTTATGAGTTTCTGGCTTGGCTGTAAAGCTTCTATGTGGGTATATAAATCAGTCTCTTCATGAATGTGGATGCTGAATGACTTTTTAAATTTACTTAATGTAAAGTCGCTATAAGCCATTTTCAGCATCTCATACTAATTTGGGATTTGGGATATGGAATTAAAAATCCCTACCAAAATGCTTTTCCAGAATCTGGTAAAAGGTTTAAGTAGATTTTGATAACAATCAAAATTACTAATTAAAAAATTCAAAATGCAACATTTTCATTTTGAATTTTTAATCTTATTCCACTTCATTAAAAAGATGTTCCTCTAACAGAGGTTGCACTTTACGAAACTCCTCTGGAGAGAGTAATTCAGGTTCACCCGTTTTAGTTATCCGTGCAAAAAATAATAGGGGATCGAGGGGTGTATAAATTGCATACTCCTGATCTTCATCATAGAAGCTAGCGAGTAGCTGTAATTGTTCCGGATCTAAATCCGCCTCTTCGTCTTCGATTTCTAAGGTGAAAAGTTCTGATTCTTCAACGGGCGGTAAATCACCTGCAACAGTTAAAGCATAAGCTGTATTTTTCAATATCAGGTTCTGCTCAGATAGTACAGCTTGGGCAGTGGCAAAAATTTGCTCAATAATGGTGTCATCTTCTACCAGAACCGCTTCTTCTTCCTCACCGTCACCTTCCCAAGAAAAAATTTCTACAGGGGAGTCTACAGGAAGAAGTAAAACGTATTCTTGTTCATCGACTTCGAGGGAATGCTCAATGTAACATTCGAGCGATCGCCCTTTATCATCAGTTAAAGTGATGGAACCCGCATGAGCGTTATCATTTTCTTCAGGAAATGGAGAGGAAAACATAGCCGAAATGTAGAAAGAAATTTAATAAATACCAGCAACTTGAAAAATTGTTTAACTATTTAATGACATATTATGTTAACTAAATAGCTTTATACGTAGATACAACTGCTGGCTAATCGTTTTCAGAATATCATGTTAAAAGGTATCAATATTCAATAGCCGCAACTGAAGTGTGGGAACTAGCACGCTTAACATCCAACCATTGTTGTAAAATCAAAGCGGCTGCCTTACGGTCAATCAAACCTTTATGGCGTGACGGGGAGCGGTTCTCAGCTATCAGCAGTTGTTCTGCCTGAAATGAAGTTAATCGCTCATCCACATATTCCACAGGCAGCTTCAGTGCTTTAGCAAGTCTTATAGTAAATTTTTGAACTTGACGCGCTTGAAATCCTACTGAGCCATCCATTGAATAAGGTAAGCCCATCACCAGGATTTGCACCTCGCGTTCATTAACTATTTGCCGGATTTGCTCGACATCCTGCTCAAAAGATGTGCGCTCAATTGTGGTAATCCCTGTCGCAATTAAACCCGTGCGATCGCACCCAGCCACACCAATGCGCTTGCGACCAAAATCTAGTCCCAACGCTGAAATAAAAGGTTTTGGTTGCTCTGGGGATATCACTATTAATTCTCCTGCTGTGCATCTGCTGATTCTGAAATCGGTGATGCTTCCATGCTAGGATTTTTTACCGAAAAGTTTATCGGTTCTGACAAGCTTTGCAGTGGTTTATCTGAGGATGGCAGTTTTCCTGGTTGTATCCATGACATCCCACCTGGTATAGGTTTACGTGCCGGTTGTAAACCTTGCAGCATGTCAGTCCACTGGATTCCTTCTAAAGAGACGAATTTAGACTCTCGTAGCTTGTGCCATACAGAGCGAGACATAACTAATGTATGCTCTATACGTTTTGCCCCAATTCGCTCCAAATATTCTTCTCGCTCTGCCTGATAGTCTGAAGAAGCGAGTTGTAACCCTTGCTCAGGAAAATCTTGGGCAATACGAGCCAGTTGAGATAGTAATTCTGGATACAGCCAAGTATAAGCAGGATGGACTGTCAGCGTTGCAACGTGGGGAACTTCCCCCTTACGGTCAAGTTGCACCTGAAAATAGCCGATCGCAGCTTTGCGTTGCGGTTCAAATACGTAACCACTCACTACTTCTGTTTTGCTCACCCATTGCATTACTGCATCAGTTAAAGCACCAAACAAACTGGTTTTAAAGTCGCGGGTATTACGGTCAAAAACCTGACGTACCAAAGGTGGCATAGATGCCGTATCTAGTTGATATAGCAACTGGGCATCAGCATTACTTACTGGCAAAAGGTTTGGTAAGTCTGGCTCTGCTTGTGCTAATTCAGCTAGTAATTCTGGCCCAATTTCCCAGTACGTCATTTCTGCCAGACGCTGGAATCCATTTTGCCGATATAGTGCCAGCGCCTCTATGTCATTGATATTAACTTCCAGTAACCAAGTCCGAGCTTCCAGAATCGATTCAAAGCAATGACGCAAAAGTTGTGAGCCAGTTCCTTGTTTATCGACACCACGCTCTAACAGCACTTGATCAATGCGCCAAGTGCTGCGTGTCCGGTTAAAGGGTGACACTTGAATCATCCCTAGAAGCATCCGTCCTTGCTCTGCTATGTAGGCACAGAGACGATACTGTAGCGGGTTAGGAAACCAACTCAAAAATTTGAGTAATCCATACCAGCGACGCAGCATGAGCATCTGGCTGATGGCAAAACCTGCTCCCTTGGGAGTGAGGGCTGAGAATGACTCTTGAGTTATGCGCTCGATTCTGTCCAGATCCCGGTATTGGACTGGTCGGATAACAACGCTGAGGTTTCTGGGAAGTAATGAAGTCATTTTTATTCGAGCCGCTATTTAGCCTTAACTAACTGCTCTTCAAAGGAACTGCTGCAATAAAATAATATTAACTGCTTTTTACCCCTTGACTATTGCGCCAAAAGGGTGATTTTAGTAACTCAATACTTAAAAAAGCAGAAAAAACAGACCTTGTGAGAACACCATTGGTATTAACCCAACAACATCTGCCTTATATTTTATTGGAATTTTGATTAAAATTTGTATATTTTTATAGCCCTTGTCGAGAAACTAGCTTTTCAAAGTGGGCTTGGGTTTGATGGAGTAGTTGCTGGCGACTATCTACCAGTGTTTGCTTCAGGGTTGGAACAAGATTGCGAGCTTGCAGAGTCATGTGAAGTTGCAGGTTGGCGACATATTCACTGAAATCTTGATTCATTTCATCTGCGCTTGCATTCGTTAATAAATTTGATTCCATTGCCACTGTGTTCTCCTGTGTTAATCCTATGCTGTCTCTCTTCATGACCAAAAACTATCACGTTGTTTAGACTAACTTCTTAATTTGCAATGAAGTTTAACGCTTTTTAAGGCGTGTTTTAAACCTATAACCACAGAGGATAGAAGTTAAAGCCAGCATTGTAAGGTAGTTTTGAGCATTTTTATCGTAACGTGGTGCAATCCGACGGAATTGCTTTAAGCGGTTAAAGATCGCTCAACGAGGTTGCGCTGGCTTGACTTAGCTTCAGATCACAAAAGCGATCGCTTCTCTTGAGCAAATCCGCAATGTCGAGCGATCGCCCAAAACAAAACCCCCAGTACGACTACTGGAGGTTAGTTATTTTTTGAACCATAGTCACCATTTCAAACACCTTGATAATGCTAGGAAAACAATAAGTAAGAATTTCCATTCAGAACTCGTTACTCTTTGCTCGGCAATGTTTTGGTGACTCTTTCCAATGCCCATTAAAATCTCAAACCAACGCCACCTTGTACAGAGATAGCTGTACCACCGCTATCACGGTAGGCATCAAAAGCAATAATAGCGTTGCCAAAAAGCACAGTATTGCTATTTGGGATCATATAATCAATACCCGGTTGTAAAGCAAAACTAATTTTGTCGCCGACAGGAGAAGAACCACCACCACCAGCCAACACTAACCCAGCACCCAGGTAAGCATCAGCTTGCCAGTTAAGGGGTAAATCGTAGGAAACCGTTGGTACAATTGCCGTATTATTACCAATTAACACTTGGGCACGCAGCGAAAGTGGCGCTTCCAAAAGCTTGTAGCGACCGGCTATAACTCCCCCCAATTGGATACCATCAGTAAAACCAAGAGTGGGGCCTATACCGATATAACTGCCATAGGCTACTTGAGCTTGTGCTGGTTTAGCACTTGCCAGACTCAAGACCAAGCCAGCCCCTAAAACTGAAACCAAATATGGAATATATTTCATAACCGAAATCCTCACACCAATTAGTCATTTGTCATTGGGCATTGGGCATGGGGCATTGGTTATTCGCCTTGTCTTCCTCATCTTCCCCTGCTCCCTCATCCTCCCTCATCCTCCCCTGCCCCTCTGCTCCCCCTCTCATTCTACGGGCAACTAGAATGAATGCCTCCTTGAGTACAAATGTATGCTATTTGCTTAGGATCTAAATTTTTGGCTTGAGAAAAATCAACCCCTTGGACTACGGCAGATACTGAGCCTAAATCTGGGGTTTCTACAAATTGATCGGCTGGATCTTGTTTAGTAGGGGCGAGAATTGCCCCTTTAAAATCTGCGCCGGCAACATTTGCCCCCCGTAAATCTGCAAGACTCAGGTCGGCATTTTGCAAGTTAGCGTTTTCCATCTGGGCAGAACGCAAGACAGCACCAGCTAGACGAGTGGCTCGGAGGTTAGCATTGCTGAGATTAGCACGATCCAAATAGGCTCCTGATAAATCTGCCCCTTGCCAATCAGTGTTCGTTAAGTTGGCAAAGGATAATTGTGTTCCTATGGCAGTAGCGCGACCTAAACGGGCAGCGTACAGATTGGCTTCGTTCAATTTAGCGTCACCTAAATCTGCTCCAGTCAAGCTGGCTTTTTCCAAAAGTGCGTTTCGCAGATCGGCTCCTACTAGTTGGGCGCTGTTGAGTTTAGCCTCATATAGACGTGCATTGGATAAGTTGGCTCTGTTGAGAGTGGCGCGGCTCAAATCGGTACGGTTCATCAAGACGCGACTGAGATTAGCATCAGTAAGATTGGCTTGCTGTAACTGAGCTTGGCTTAAATCAGCCATCACATCATCATAGGTATCCCAGCGTCCATCTTCACCCACGTCTCGAAAGCGGCTACCCTTAAAGCTGGCTTGGTTAAGATTTGCAGATTTAAACTTAACTCCTGACAAATCAAGGTTGTCTAGTACCAAGTTGAAGAAGGAACTTCCTGGAGTCCCGCTTTGACCTAGTTGGGTGCTACTAAGGTCAACGCCCTCGATTTTCCCGCTATAAACAGAGAGAATCTTATTGAGCGTTCGCTGGTTTCTTTGTAACCGCCCTTGCCGTAATTCCCGTTCTTGGGTTGCAGTACTACCCACAGCCTCTAGTTCGCTAACCAAAAACTGATTCTTATTTTTTAGTTCCGGGATGGCTTTGGGTCCGACAGTTGTTAAAGCTTGTTGAATCGTATCCAGAAGGGTGGGGTTAGTTTCGCTAACCAAGAGATTCGCCAGAAATTTGATGGACTCTGGGTCATTAAGACCACCTATAGCCAAAATTGCACTTTGGCGTTGCTCATTGTTCGCCCCAGAGTTGGGAGCTAGTTGTTTGACAAGTTCGAGGAACTGTTGGCTGTTGATTTTCTCGGTTGCTCGCTGGGATTGTTGAATTTGGATATAAACTTGAGTACCGATTAAAGTTGCCAATACAGCAGTCATACTCGTAAGCCCTACCCCAAACAAAGTCAGATTAGGATTTTGCTGTATCCGTCGCCAGATATTGGGCGACTGATTGGTTTGGGCTGCCGCTAATTCTTCTCCCTCCTGCCATTCTTCTGCTTCATCATTACCATCAGCAGACTGAGCTTGTTTGTTGTTAGCTAAGAGTGAGGATGGTAAGGGGCGAGTCGCATCTATTGTATAAGTGCCTGCAAGTTGATCGTGCAATGCGCGACGACCCCGGCGCGACGGTAAGCCTATCCCTTCACCCACAATCATTAACAAAGATAAAAATGTAAATAATCCTAAATTAGGAAAAGCAAAGCTGTAGCGCCACAGCAGATAGGCGATGGAAACGGGTACAGTCCAACGCCCAACTCCTTCTCTAATCACCACTGCTCCTAAACCAGGTGGTCTTCCTTGTTCGTTGACAACCCGCACTTTTAACCAACGTTTAGGAATTGTGCTACCAGTCTTAGCCAGTAAATACAATTGCCACCATGAGAGAGTTACAGGTGCTAACAGGGCGATTGTCCACAAAATATTAGTCGGCCATGCTACGTTACGGATACCATAGCTCACAGGTAGAGCCAGGGGTCTAGCGATCGCTCTTTCTGTAACTACCAGTACGGGGTTAAGGGGGACTCGATTAAAATCGCTTCTAGAATCGGCATAGACACCAATGCCGAAGGGAATCAACCCACTTGTAACCACTAGTGTAATTTCAGCCGCCCAAGCTGCAAACCTCCTGCTTGCTAGTAGCAGCGAATTGGCTCTTTCTGGTTGTTTGGATTGACCAGATTGATTACTTCTTTTAACAATTGGTGTCGTCATCGCATAATTTCCTTTGACATTATCTATACGCCGCGATCGGCAAAGTTAAAATAGACTAAGCTAATCGGCAAAAAGAAAAGCATATTGAAATAGAATGCAGTCATAAGTCAGGAGCCTTTTGTATCATGGCTCCTGACTTTCATAACTACAGGTATGCAAAGTAAATGCATATCAGCTTATTACTTACGTTGAAAGCTACTAGACACAAAAATTTTGTATCCAACATACACTAACACTGCCAAAAGTGCCAGACTAATTACAGATGCAACCAGTTTAAACACTGCTTGCAGCATTGCCAAGCCTACTAGCACCGTCACACCCGAAACTACCAGCTTTTTTGTTCCAGATAAGCTGTTGAACCAAATCTGAAATCGCTCCAGTTGCAAATTAAATTTGGCAAAAACAGATGCCTCAGTCTGTTTTTGTTCTTGTGGTTGGGGAACCACTTCCGGCGAAGAATTAATCTCTGCCTCTAGCTTATTGAGGCGACGCTGTAAGTCTTCTTCTCTTTGAGGATTCATCAATCTTTTCTACCTCAGCTAGGTCACTTATTCCATAACAGACCAACCAAATTATATTTTTGGTGGTTGTCTTAGTGATTTTAGCTAATGTCTGTGTATGCAATACCTTTCTGGGCAGTAAAAATTATGATGATTTTTGGAATTTTAACGTATTACGGATTGAAGTGTAAAATGTATAGTAGAAAATTTTGGTGGAAAAGCGCCACCACACATAGATAATTTGCATAGTTAATGGTCTTTATACCATCGTATCTTCACAAAAAATCCTTAAATAAATGGTATTGCTTTATACGGCAGATTTTGGAACCAAGATAGATTGCTACCGTCTATTAAATCAGACGATATAACAATATTGCTCTAAAAAAAATTGGAGCATTAATTAAAATGAAAACGCTTAGGCTACTTACAATTGTTCCCACAGCTTTGGCGATGAGTTTGGTTTTCGCCCAGACTAATTTGGCACAGACACCAACAATCCAAATTAATCGGAATCTCCAAGCAGATCCACTGATTTTGAAGGGAAAGTCTGGGGGAACTGTCAAAAGTAATTGTGGCAATATTACCACTGAACCTAATCACGTTATCCGGGTTACAGAATCACTACCTTATTTGCGATTAACAGTAGAGAGTGAAGGAAAGCCAACGCTATTGATCGATGGGCCTGGGGGGCGTTTTTGTGTAATGGCAGATAAATATTCTGGAGGCAAGCCAGAACTTTCTGGTTTCTGGCAAGCAGGAACATACTCGCTGTTTGTGGGCGAACAATCCCAAGGAAAGCCAAACTTTAACTACACCCTCTCAATCTCGCAAGAAACAAAGAAATAGTCATTTGTCCTTTGCTAATGACCAATGACCAGTGATTAATGACTAATCTTCCAGCGATTTACCTGGGATTTCGACAGCTTTGACATCAATTGTGCCTTCTGGTGTGAAGCGTTGAAAATGACTATTTTGTACTAACAGTGACTCTCCACAGTTAGGACACTGCAATTGACTGTTATTTAAACCTGTAAATTCATATCTACAGACGGGACACTGGTCAGCAATCAAGTTACGTTGCAGCCACCAACGAAAGCCAAAAAAAGCCACAATGGGTGCTAAAAACAGCAACCCGACAATAATTAGTAACGAATTAACCAACCAACCCAAGCCCAGTGATGCCAGCAACCAAATAACTGCCAGCAGGGTAAGCCAAGGGCGGAGATTTAAAAGATTCAATTGAAATGACTTAAAGCTCATTTTTTAAATGTCGTCCTGCTCTCCTTCTAGGATAGCGATTTTAGTCATTGGTCATTGGTCATTTGTCATTTGTCATTTGGACTTAAATGGACTTCATTACTGAGGATAGAAGAATTTTTTGTAAGTGCTGTTGAAAGGCATCTATGCCAAACAGACCGATCGCTTGTTCTCGTAGCCATTCTCCATTACATCGCTGGTCATTCCCTTGAAGCATTTCTATACAAGCTGTTGCTACCGCATCAGGACTGCGGTGCGGGACTCGCCATCCCAGTTTACCATCTTGCAAAGGATCAGCTGAACCATCGTCGTCACCGGATAACACAGGCACTCCACAAGCCATTGCTTCCAAATAAACTATGCCAAAGCCTTCTTGCGAAGGCATAATATAGGCATCAGCAAGGCGGTAATGTTCTATTAATTCTTCTGTGGCAACAAAACCAGCAAATACGACGCGATCGCTCACACCTAAATCTTTTGCAAGTTTAGCTAATCGCGGTTGATCATCTCCGCGACCAATTACCAAATATTTCACTTCTGGGAAAACTTGAGCGATTTGTGGTAATGCCCGAATTGTTACATCTACACCCTTGTAAATATCCCCTGACCATAACCGCGCTACTGTCATTAACACCTTAGCATCAGTTAAGCGATACTTCTTTTCTAATTCTGGCTGTTTGGAACCAGGAGTAAATTTATCGCCGTCAATTGCACAAGGCATCATCTGTACAATTTTCGGGTTTAGATTATTGGCAGCACAAGCGCGATCGCGGCTGTAACGACTAATTGTCCAAATTCCAGCTGCTGATGTCAGGGCGCGACGTTCTTGATTTTTGAGCGGTTCCCAGACTTCTTTGCCGTAAGTTAGCACTGTGTAAGGAATCCCCAAAGGCTGGCAAAGAGTTTGTACTAATATTCCTAAGTTAATATGACCGCAGAAAACTTGTTCTGGACGATTTTGCAATAGACATTTAAGTAAAGCTGCTGCCATTTGCAATCTCCCCAAATAGGGAGACTGATTTTTAAAGTAATGAAATTTTAAGTTCTTGTCTTTAAACGGATTTAAGCTCTCAGGACTATCTCGCAGCAAAAAGACTTCCGCTTTGTACACTTGGCTCAATCCCAGATAGGCGCGAAAAATATCTTTTATATATGATTGAATACCGCCTTCGTGGGCAAAAATTTCTAAAAACACGAAGACATGATTAGTTTTTTTGTTAATTTTATCACCTAACTTGAGGTTTTCTGTCACTGTAGTGATATACATGTTAGGTTATTTACACTCGCGGTAAGGGGGCGATGCCTGCGGCAAGGACTTCATCCAACGCACCGCTTTTTAACCGCTCTAAATCTGTTTTTACCATTTTTTCTAAAAGTTCTTCAAAGCTCACTTGGGGTTCCCAACCAAGGTTTATTTTAGCTTTACTGGGGTTAGCTACTAGTTCAAAATGCTCATCTTGTCGCAATAAGCTAGTATTTAAAACTATATGCTGCGTCCAATCCAATCCGACAGACTCAAAGGCTGCGGCAACTAACTCTCTAACACTGTGCAGTTTACCAGTGCCTATCACATATTCTTCTGGTTCATCGACTTGCAACATTAACCACATAGCTTCTACGTAATCACCCGCAAATCCCCAATCGCGTTTGGCATCTAAATTACCCATTTCTAAGGTGTCAGTTAAACCCAATTTAATCGATGCAGCTGCCAAAGAAACTTTGCGTGTAACAAACTGAGGTGCGCGTAAAGGAGACTCATGGTTATATAAAATTCCACTACAGGCAAATAGTCCATAGCGCTGTCTGTGATGCACCATAGTCCAATGAGCGTGCATCTTGGCCGCAGCATAGGGATTTTTGGGGCGAAAAGGCGTTTCTTCATCTTGAGGCGAAATAAATACATCGCCAAACATTTCTGAGCTACTGGCTTGATAAAATCTGGTGGATAAACCAACCTGTCGTACTGCTTCCAAAAGCCTGGTAGCCGTACCAGTTATTAAATCCAGGGTTCCCAATGGGTCATTCCATGAATCGGGTACAAAACTGGGAGCCGCCAAATTGTAAATTTCTTGGGGACGCAACTGTTCAACTGCGGTCAACAGCGCCGTATTATCCCTCAAGTCAACCGTAAAAATTTCTACCTGATTTGCCAGTGTTCCCAGTTTGGTCAAATTAGGTTGTCGATGTGGGGGTACTAATCCTACAACTCGGTAACCACGGTTGAGGAGCAAATGGCTGAGATAGTAGCCATCTTGACCAGTTATTCCTGTAATTAGGGCTGTCTTAATCATATTTTCTCCCCTATTTCCTCTATCTCTTTAAGCACAAAATGGCACTTGTTGGAGAACAAAAATAAGACTCTCAACACTGCTGACAAATATTAACAAGAGAGCTAGCATAACTCGAATGTTATCTTTACTGTATTCCTTAATTCTTTTTATACAACAATATTTTTTGAGGCTTTACAAAATACTCATTTATTATGAGCATTTTTACATAAAAAACATATTATCCCAATCCAGATAATATTGAGAAAGCAGTATACTCTTATCAATCAAATAACTATTTGTTTGGCTGAGGACTCCTGCCGCTCGTGCTTCTGTTTTGATGTGAGTGGCACTACTTCTCTACGTTACGCCTTTGCTCAAAACCCAAAATTGGCATCAGAAGTATTCTTACTTTTGTGCTTCTTGAGAGTATTTGACGATGAGGAGGCAATTTCTACCATCTGCACCACGTTCGTATACAACCCGATCAGCCAATCGGCGCAGGAGAAACCATCCATAACCGCCTACTTGCAGTGTACCTGGTTCTGGCTCTGCGATCGCATCAGGATTAAAAGGTTTTCCATAATCCCAAATTCTGATTTCTAGTCGGTCAATCCATAGATAAATGTTAATCTCAATGGTTGTTTCCGGGGGTAAAGCATGATGAGCGTGACGAACAGCGTTAGTAAAGCCTTCTGCTAATGCTAAATTTAGGCGATCAAGTTGGGTTTTTGACCAGCCAAGTTGAGACAAATGTTGCAGACAAAATTGCTCGAACCATTCTTGTACCTGGTTTAGGAGACTGAGTTCGCTCTTAACCGTCAGATGGTCTTGCTGCACTATGCTAAACATTAACTGTGACTTAAATATAAGTAAACCCAAGTTGCTAGTTATTAAATTTTGCACTATTCGCAAAATTTCTTTGATATAGAAAAATTTAAATTGAGATACTCTATGTCCCAAAAGACAAAACATGAAGGATTTTGGCATTTCGAGAATTGTAACTAGCAACTTACGTTAAGTAAGTGAAAAATGTTTGTATTTGATGAATTTTGGTGATTTTAACTTTTGGAATAGCTTTTCCATCCAAAACTTCAGACCCCAAATGCAATCTGAATTATTAAAATTGACGCCTGTAAATTTTTTTCAAAAGCACATCTGCATCTGCTCTTGAAACTCACAGGCGTCAAAGCACTTTGTGGTGACTAATTTAGAATAGTCCCAAGGTTAAAGATTTATCCAATGGCAAGGCAGCACCAATACCCAGCCACAAGGTGACAAGGGTACCAAAGAGGAACACTGTGGTTGCAACTGGACGACGGAAGGGGTTTTGGAACTTGTTAACGTTCTCAATAAAGGGAACGAGGATTAGCCCCACTGGTACGGAACCCATTGCTAACACTCCTAAAAGTTTGTTAGGAAGCGATCGCAAAATCTGGAAGACTGGATATAAGTACCACTCTGGCAAAATTTCCAATGGTGTGGCGAAAGGATTTGCTGGTTCACCGGTCATAGCGGGATCTAGCACAGCTAGAGCCACAATCGCAGCGAAGGAACCCATGATCACGATTGGAAAGACATAAAGTAGGTCATTAGGCCAAGCGGGTTCACCATAGTAGTTGTGACCCATGCCTTTAGCTAGTTTGGCTCTTAACTGAGGATCGCTCAGGTCAGGTTTTTTTTGTGTTGCCATTTTGAAATGTGCTCTCCTGCTTAACTTAAATTAAAGCATTTATGAAAGCTATCAGCTACTAGGCAACCCTAGCAGGCGGCAAACAGTATTTGTTTATTTCCGGCCAGCCGCCTGGAGGGTGTCTACAGCTTTAGCCTTCAGATACAAGTGTTTGTTTTTTGAACTTATGTACAGTTAATTTCTTGTGTTTCATAAGTTTAAAACAAACAACTTCATCTGGGAACTGATAAATGTTGCCAAGGGCTAATAGCTGAGATTACAAAGGCCCGGAAATGCCTTGTTTGCGGATCATCAAGAAGTGAAACAGCATGAAGACTGCAATCAACCAAGGCAGTACAAAAGTGTGTGCGCTATAGTAACGAGTTAGTGTTGCTTGACCAACACTTGAACCGCCGCGCAGCAGGTCGGAAATCAGAACGCCAACTACGGGAATTGCTTCTGGTACGCCGCTAACGATTTTCACAGCCCAGTAGCCAATTTGATCCCAAGGTAAGGAATAGCCTGTGACTCCAAAGGAAACTGTAATCACAGCCAAGATGACACCACTTATCCAGGTCAGTTCGCGGGGCTTTTTAAAACCACCAGTCAGATAAACCCGGAAGGTGTGCAAAATCATCATCAATACCATCATGCTGGCAGACCAGCGATGGATGGAGCGAATTAGCCAACCGAAGCTTACTTCATTCATGATGTACTCCACAGAGGAGAAAGCTTCAGTAACTGTTGGTCTGTAGTAGAACGTCATCGCAAATCCAGTGGCAAACTGGATGAGAAAGCAAACCAGGGTAATTCCACCCAAACAGTAGAAGATGTTGACGTGGGGAGGGACGTACTTACTAGTTACGTCTTCGGCGAGTGCCTGAATCTCTAGGCGTTCCTCAAACCAGTCGGAAACGTTGGCCATACAATCTCAAGTTCCTAAAAGTCGGTTGCGGTTGATAAATCCCGAAGTTCTAAATCGGCGACCAAAATTCTGATGATTTCAAGCCTCGGCATCCTGTGAGTTTGCCTTTAGGTTTTCCCGTTCGATAAAGGAAAGGGGTTGCCACAGGCTAGGGTAGCAGCAGAATTGTCTACGGACTTCTCATAAGCCGCCGCTCAGACTTCTCTCCCAATTAGCAATTTTGGGATTTTAGTAAAGGCGAGTTTTGTTTACTTGTCAGCTTTCAGCGTGCTAAGAGTCTTCAGAAACTTTACACTCTGTAAAGAAGGAATATATTGCGATCTCTTTACGCCCCTGCACAGAAAATGGTGGACACAAAGTAGATTTTATCCTTTGATGAGTGGATACAACGCATCAGTTGACTGAACAACTTGATGAGAGGAATGCACCACTTCTATAAAAAAAGTAACATAATCGAGAGATAGATTTCATCAACAACAGAGCAAGTAGGCATTTCTAGGCAATTTGGGTTGAGGTGGAATTGATAATGGGGTTCATGAACAAACAAGTCTTTCGGGTTGGATTTTCATTGTTAATGGCGTTTTGGGTGGCTTTGGGTACGCTCACCCAGCCGGCGATGGCTTTGACGACGGAACAAAAGCTGGTTTCGGAAGTTTGGCGAATTGTTAATCGCACTTATCTAGATGAGACGTTTAATCATCAAAACTGGGCAGCTGTGCGGCAAAAGGTTCTGGGGAAGCCACTGACAGGCTCAAATGCCAGTTATGCGGCAATTGGGAAGATGCTTAAGAGCCTCGACGATCCTTTTACCCGCTTTTTAGACCCAGAACAGTACCGCAGCTTACAGGTTAATACTTCTGGGGAACTGACTGGAGTAGGATTACAAATTGCTCTAAATCCTGACACTGGAAAGTTGGAAGTAGTGGCTCCGATAGCAGGTTCACCAGCAGATAAAGCGGGAATTAGACCACGCGATCGCATTCTCAAAATTGAAGGCGTTTCCACAGAAAATCTTACCCTAGATGAAGCTGCGACTAAAATGCGCGGCCCCAGTGGCAGCCTTGTTACTCTCTTGATCGAACGCGACGGAGAGGCAGAAACAGAAATTAGACTGACACGCGATCGCATTGCTCTTAACCCTGTGGTTTCAGATTTGCGTGTTTCTCCTGAGGGTACGCCCATTGGCTACCTTCGTCTTACTCAATTCAATGCCAACGCCTCAACGGAATTGGCACACGCTATTTCTAGTCTAGAAAAAAAAGGCGCTGGTGCCTACATTCTAGATTTACGAAATAATCCTGGGGGGTTATTACAATCAGGAATTGAAATCGCCCGTCTGTGGTTAGACTCTGGTACTATCGTCTACACTGTGAACCGACAAGGTATTCAAGGTAGTTTTGAAGCCTTTGGGCCACCTCTGACGACCGATCCTCTGGTGATTTTGGTGAATCAAGGAACTGCCAGTGCTAGTGAAATTCTTGCTGGCGCACTCCAAGATAATGGTCGCGCCCAATTGGTTGGCGAAACTACTTTTGGAAAGGGCTTAATTCAATCTTTATTTGAATTATCAGATGGTTCGGGCTTGGCAGTCACAATTGCTAAGTATGAAACTCCTCAACACCGGGATATCAATAAACTAGGTATTAAGCCAGATAAAGTGATTTCCCAAGATCCAATTAACCGTGACCAGATTGGCACGGAAGCGGATCTGCAATATCAAGCAGCAGTGGAACTTTTGAAGAAAAACTCGGTTGTGGCGGGGAAGGTGTAAAAAGAGACGCGATTAATCGCGTCTGTACAAGAGTTAGGAGACGCGATTAATCGCGTCTGTCAGTGCGAATTTTGTACCTTTGCCAACTTTCGACTCGACGCTGATTTGACCTGCATGTTTTTCTACAATAATTTGACAGGCGATCGCGGCTCCTGATTCCGTACTATTACTGGCAGCTTTCGTCAGAAAAAATGGTCAAATATCTTTTGTATCTCTTCAGAAGTTATTTATCAACAACAGGAAAAATTTATAACGGAATTTCAATGATAAATTCTGTCCCTTCACCCTTAACAGAGTTAAAACTTAATTTTCCACGGTGGGTTTCTTCAACGATTTGACGGGCAATCGCGAGTCCTAATCCAGTCCCTTGTCCGACAGGTTTTGTAGTAAATAAATGGTCAAAAATCTTTTGTTGGACTTCTTCAGTTATTCCTTGACCATTATCTTTAATATTAATAATTAATTGTTGCTTATTATCGCTAATTTTGGTAATAATTGTGATATAATTGATATTTTCTTTAATATCTTCAAAACTACGTCCAATATTTGACTCTTCCAAAGCATCAATAGCATTCGCCAGAATGTTCATAAACACCTGATTCAACTGTCCAGCAAAGCATTCTACAAGGGGTAGCTGACCATATTCTTTGATAACTTGAATTTCTGGGCGAGTTTCTGAAGCTTTCAGGCGATGTTTGAGAATCAGAATAGTGCTTTCAATACCATCATGAATGTTGCAAGCAATTGGGCGATCGCTATCAGCACGAGAGAAAGTTCGTAAGGAAGTGCTAATATCTCGAATTCGCTTCACGCCTTCTCGCATTGAACCGACTAACTTGGGTAAATCTTCGCGGATGTAATTTAGGTCAATTGCTTCGATTTCATCTAGAATTATTCCACTGGGAGTAGAATATTCCTGTTGATACAAATCCAGTAAACCAAATATATCTTTGATGTAATCTAAAGCAGGTTGAATATTACCACCCAGGAAGCCGACAGGGTTATTAATTTCATGTGCCACCCCCGCTACAAGGTTTCCCAGCGCCGACATTTTTTCACTTTGCACTAATTGCACTTGAGTACCTTGAAGTTCTGCTAGTGCTTGTTCTAGATTTTGTTTTTGTTGTTTGAGTTGGTCTTCAGCTTGGCGACGCTCGGTAATATCTTCTGTCACGGATAAAATACCGAATATATTCCCCTTGGCATCGCGTAGAGGCATTTTGCTCGTATCCAACCAAACTTTTTGACCATCTGGCCGTTGCAATTGATCAATTATATGAAATTCTGCTCGACCAGACTCCATGACGTGGCGATCGTACATCATAAACAAATCAGATTCTTCTTTGCTGAACACTAAGTCATAGTCGCTTTTACCCACAATCTCATCAGGAGAATTTAAGTTTAGGACATCAGCAAAACTTTGATTACAGCCCAAATAAACTGAATTGATATCTTTCCAGCCTACCCAGTGGGGAATAGTATCAAACACTAAGCGCATCAATTGTTGAGTTTGCTTCACGGTTTCAATCGATGCAAATAGTTCCTGAGTTCGTTCTGCAACTCGTTGCTCTAGTTGCTGGGTGAGTTGTTGCAGTTCTGTATTTCTGGCTTCCAGAGACTGGCTCAATTGGCTAATTTTTAAGTGCGATCGCACCCTTGCTAAAACTTCACTTTGTTGAAACGGTTTGGTAATGTAATCAACGGCTCCAAGTTCAAATCCTGTGACTTTGTTTACCGATTCAGATAGGGCGGTGATAAAGATAATCGGAATATTTTGGGTTTTAGCATTAGCTTTGATGCACTCACAGGTTTCAAAGCCATTCATCCCCGGCATCATTACATCTAGTAAAATCAAAGATACTGGAGTATGTTCCAGTTGTTGTAGCGCACTTTCACCACTGGTCGCGATCGCAACTTCAAAACCAGCATCGGCTAAGGTATCTGAAAGCACCTTCAAATTATTTGGTACATCATCAACAATCAAGATAATGCAATTCTCAAACGGGTTTGTAACAGAATTATTAGATGTAATGAAATTTCCAGAGAATGCTGTCATGGCAAAAATGGTAATGAGATGACAAAGGATTTATCACAGTAGAATTGAATGGATCAACTTTTAGCACTAGGAAGATACTGTTCAATAAATGTTCGGATCTTTTCAGTCTGAAAATTATCTGCATACTGACGTATTGCTTTGACAAATGGCTGGTACTGCCGATCAGCTTTTTCTAAAGTTTTTAGTTGTTGCTCGATTGCCATCAAGCGTCCCTGTAAGCCCAATGTGTATAGCTGCGACAAAACCTCATCGGGTGGGGGAATGATCTCGTTTGAAGTTGATGAGGATGTTTCTGGCAAATTCAATGGTTCAGGTATAGATTGATGCTCATAGATCCATGTCAAATTCAGGTATTTTTCTAACAACTTCAACAAAGCTGAGGCTTCTACAGGCTTGGGCAAAAAAGTATTAGCTCCGGCTGTGATACTCTCATTTTGATTACTCTCAAACACACTAGCCGAAGAAGCGATCGCCGGAACATCCTTCAACTCAGGAATCTGTCGCAACTGTCGCAGCATCTCGTAGCCATCCATTTCTGGCATCATCAAGTCTGTAATAATCAGGTCAGGATGAATCTCCTGCGCCTTTTCCAATCCTTCTCGACCATTGCTGACATCAATCACTGCAAAACCCAAAGGTTCCAATAAACTAACTAAAACCGAGCGATTCTCCCAACGGTCATCGACTACCAGCACCTGGCGCTTACTGCCTTCAAATCCGACAATCTTGCCTTGCTTAGTTGTTCGCACACTTGCTTTCCATTCTTCAGCTTCGGGAAGTTCGACCTCAAACCAAAAGGTGCTACCTTTTCCCAACTGGCTATCTACATTTAGGGTGCTACCCATCAGGGAAACAATTTGCTGACTGATTGCTAGTCCTAGCCCAGTACCTTCTCCTTGTTTTTTCACATCACCCACTTGTTCAAAGGGTTGGAAGATTTTCTTGAGTCCAGTTGGGGATATGCCGACCCCTGTATCTTCGACCTCAAAGCGGATTTGATAGGTTGCAGTTTCCAGTTTGTGAGTTTTAACGCGTAACGTAACTCCGCCTTCGTCAGTAAACTTAATGGCATTCCCTAATAAGTTAATCAACACTTGGCGTAGGCGTTTTTCATCGACTCTAATGCCTATGGGTAAATCAGAATCAGGTTGATAGGTGAAGGGAATTCCTTTTTGACCAGCACGCACGCGCATCATCTCCGCAATGCCTTCGATAAGCGCTGGGAAATACGCATCGCTAGGATACAATTCCAATTTGCGGGCTTCGATTTTGGCGAGGTCAAGGATATCGTTAATCAGATTGAGCAAATGATTGCCGCACTGATAGATAATATCTATACCTTTTTTAGCTCGTTCTGTTAAGGGTTCGCCGTTTTGGAGAATTTGGGCATAGCCCAGGATGCCATTGAGTGGTGTTCGCAGTTCATGGCTCATGTTAGCCAGAAACTCGCTTTTGGCAAGGTTCGCAGTATCAGCTTTCTCTTTTGCTTCTGCTAGTTGTAGTGTCCGTTCTTCTACCTTTTGTTCTAAGGTTGCAAAGGAGCTTTGCAACTGTTTGACCATGCTATTAAAAGATGCGGAGAGTTCTCCAAGTTCATCGGTGCGATTGCTCGGTAGAATCGCATTCCAATTCCCTGTTTCTAATTGCTTGGCGGCGCTATTGAGTTGTAAAATTGGTAGCACAACCAGCGATCGCGATAGCCAACGCACTAAAGCTACAGTCAATAACAACAAAGCGAAAAAATTTACTAGAGCAAATACCGCTACTGAATATTCTTGGCGAACTACAGAACTTGCATCCAATTCAACCACCAAGAATCCATTTACCCGACCCTGGAGATTGGTAATTGGGGCATAACCGGAAAGAATGGTTTCGCCATTTGCAGTTTTGTGAAATTCCCGATCGACAAACGGTGTATTTTGAGCAACGGCTATATACAAATCATCTAATGACTTTGTGTAATTTATGCCAGTCAATACAGTTTTGTCTCGGTCGGCAGGGTCATAGTTTAAGACATAGACAAACTTCTTATTTGGTTGTTCACGTACCGTATAGATACGTACAATATCTTTACTAGTTGCTTGAATAGCTACAAGCCTATCTTGATTGATTTTGTAAAAGGCTGAAGTGCGTAGGCGTAGCCCGTCGTTGACATCGCTTGGTTTAACAATCAATCCGTGATAGTCGCTATCTATTTGTGGAACTGCCAGACTGACAATCGCCAAAAGACGATTACGCATTGCCTGCCGTTGACTAGAGTACAACTGCCAGTACATTCCCGAAGCAATTGTCCCTGCCATCACCGCGATTAGCACTGAATAAGAAGCAATAATTTTTGTGCTGAGGTTCCAATTTCGCACGCTCTGTGGCTCCTTTTACAGCCCCAAACTACTGAGATGGGCAGTGCATTGTTAGTCACTCTCAATGTTGTTTTTGCCCAATTATTTCTAAGATGCCCACTTCACCTTTCAAATGAACAGTTTTAGGCATTTGTCATTAGTTATTAATTCTTCTTTCTCACTCCCTCATCTCCCCTCGCTTCCCCTGCTCTTCACGGGTTTAGCCCAAGGGTGGCGCGGTAAGCGGCGCGTTGAGACTCCAGCCCTATTTTGTTAGTAATTTGTTCCCATCTTTGTTCAATCTGCTGCATTGCCTGCTCGGTTGTAATTTTGTTCCCTAAGAACTTAGATACAACCTCATCAAGAACTTCAAATTGATATTGTTGATTATGGGGAATGGTCAAACTCAAAACCATATTGGGACTATTCAAGCTGATGCCGAGCGCTGCGAGATAGTTGTTGGCTGCTTCAGACGACATCCCAGATTTAATCCAGGGATCTGAGTTTTTAAATTGCGAAATTCGGTAGGGGTTGAAGCCCGTTGCTCCAATCGTCACATCCACGTTAGATTGAGCAGGCTGACTCATGTAAGAGAAAAACGAGTATGCGGCATCCTTCACTTTTGGTGCTGCCTTGGCATGAATTACACTTGTCCAACCGATATTGGCGGCATAAGGTGCATGATTGACACCATCAATGGCGTAAGGACAGGTAAATTTATCGCAGGCAACCAGTTTGTTAGTCTTGCGATCGAGGACTTGAGTAGCGCCTGGAGTGATGACAGCCCCTACTTTATCCATCACTTTAGACACAGATTGATCGATGGCTAAAGGGCCAACATCGCCCCAATCAATGGTCAGGGCGCACCTGCCAGTAATAAATAATTCTCTAGCTTTGACATTACCTAGATTCTTATCCTGAGGAATTCCATAGTCCATCGCTTGTTTATAAATATCCAGTGCTTTGGCAAAGGCAGGATTGTTCACCAAAGGCTTCATTGTGTCTGGGTCAAAAAATGTCCCTTGTGCGGTTCCCTGAGATTGCAAAAAAGGAGTGGCAATGGATATCAACAGGCTTGTGTTATTATCAGCAGCACCCTTGGACATACAAGAGCCATAGTCTGGTGTACCGTCACCATTCAAGTCTTTACCGTGAAACCCTTTGGCGATGGCTAGATACTCATCCCACTTTGTCGGAGGCGTTAACCCCGCTTGCTTTAACAAATCAGTGCGGTAATAAACCATGTGAAAGTCCCCATCCAACGGAATACTGTAGATGCGTCCTTTATAAGTCGCACTAAAATTCCGAAAGATAGGTGCAATATCTTCCCACTGGATGGCTGCATCAGACTTGACTCGCGCCGTTAAATCTTCCACAAAGCCAGCATCGATAAAGTCAATCTGCCATGAAGGCAAAATAATTGCCATATCGTACTTTGAAGCACTGCTAGACCAGTCCTTTTGCAGTGTGTTGTATAATTTTTGAAAAGGAACGCCCGTCAGATTGACCTTCGCTCCAGTCAAAGCTTCAAACCCAGCAATCCGTCTTTTAGTACCTGTACGAACGGTTTCATCCTGAGTGATTATGTTAATTGTTACACCGTCAAAGCGTTGTGCAGTTTCCTTGATCTGGGTGGGCTGGGGTGCTACAGAGATTTGAGAGTTGGGTGGAGAGAAACTGCAACCTGGAATCCCTAAACTCAACCAGAGGGCGGCAAAAAAAATTAGACAATATCGAACTCGCTGCCATTGAGAGCGAAAGTTTTGCCAATAAGACATTTTATAATTCCGCCAAATCTTGAAAATTTACAGATTTATTATTCCCAGATATCTTAATTTTTTATTACGCTTGGATTAAGCTTTTTTGCTGTTGCTGAATCATGGGATGATTTCGCTCACTTTGGAACGAGTTTTCAATGGTTTCAACCGCCTATTCATCAGCATTTATGCAACGCACTGAATTCTTCAAGAATCCAAAAGTCCTGCCACTGTTTTAACTGGTAATTTAATGATAAATTCTGTTACTTGCCCCAGTACAGAGGTGCAGATAAGTTTGCCACTGTGGGTTTCTTCGACAATTTGATGAGCGATCGCAAGTCCTAATCCTGTCCCTTTACCGACAGCTTTAGTCGTAAATAAATGGTCAAAAATCTTTTGTTTTACTTCTTCGGTCATTCCCTTACCATTATCAGCAATGATAATTTTTATCCAGTCTTCTTCTACGGAAGTTGTAATTATAATTCGATTACCCTTAAGCTGAATATCCTCAAAACTGTGTCCATTATTCGATTCTTCCAAAGCATCAATAGCATTAGCTAAAATATTCATAAATACCTGATTTAATTGACCAGGAAAACATTCAATTTGAGGTAGATTTCCATAGTTTGTGACTACCTCAATTGCGGGATGCTGTTCGTTCGCCTTCAGACGATGTTTCAAAATTAAAATCGTGCTATCAATGCCTTGGTGGATATAAAATGGTACTTTATAATCTCTATCAGCACGGGAGAAAGTGCGGAGACTAGTGCTAATATTTTTTAATCTTTCACATGCCATAGACATAGAATCAATCATCTTGGGCAAGTCTTCTAGGCTGTAATTCAAGTCAATTTCTTCGGCATGTTCAAGAATTTTTTCACTTTTGCTGGGTAAAGTTTCTTGATAAAGTCTGAGATGTTCAAAAATATCAGTAATAGTCGGTTTAGCTTGTTTGAGGCTGGCGGCAATGAAACCCAGAGGATTATTCATTTCGTGAGCTACGCCAGCAACTAAATTACCCAGTGCTGACATTTTTTCACTTTGGACTATTTGTAATTGGGCATTTTGTAGATCGATTAGTGCTTGTTGCAAATCAAGCGATTTTTGCTGCAAGGCAAGTTCTGATTGTTTGCGTAAGCGAAGCTCGTCGTGGACATCGCTAACATCTCGCATCACAACTACTGCACCGAGTTTGTTACCCGAAGAATCAACAATTGCTTGTCCGCTTGCTAATAAAATTCTTTTAGAACCATGCTTTGGTGCAATGACCATTTCGGCATTTTCGACGATTTCTCCTTGCAAGGCGCGAAACAGAGGGATTTCCGTGGTTGATAGGGGTGTCTGCCCATCAGGTTGATAGAGATTGAAGTGTTCTGTCCATTCTTCTGCTGGTAATGATTCTACTGGTAAGCCATGAAACTCACTAGTTGCTTTGTTAAATAGAGTCAATTTACCAGTAGCATCGCAAACAACAATCCCATCGGTAATATTGTGAATAATGGCATTCAAGAACTCTCGTTCTTTGGCTAGAGATGCTTCGGCCTGTTTGCCATTGCTAATATCAATCACCACTCCATCCCAGATGATTGAGCCATCGGCTTGTTGCTCTGGCCGAGCAACAGATTGAATCCATTTCACGGTTCCTGAAAGCAGGATAATCCGCCATTCTTGCTCAAAGGGTGTGAGATTTTGGGCAGAGTAGGCGATCGCTTCTGCAATAGCTAGTTGATCGTCAGGATGATTCATAGTGTAAAGGCTATGCGTCCCTGCCATCACCAACTCTGGCTCTAACCCATATAAGTCGAAACAGCCAGAGCTAACATAGGGTGTTGAAGTTGAACCGTCAGCCTCCAAACGGAATTGGTACACCATACCAGGAATATTATTTGCCAAATTTTGGAAGCGGGTTTCACTAGCCTGCAATTTTGCTAGAGATTGTGTTAGCTGTTGAGCATAGTTTTGGGAATTTCGATAAAGTCGGGCATTTTCCAAAGAAATTGCAGCTTGAGCGCAAAGTAAGTTCAGTAGTTCGACGCGATCGCTTGTAAAGGCTCCGGTTGCTAAATTGTTTTCTAGATACAATATGCCCAACAACTTACCCTGATGCAAAATCGGGCAGCACAAGATACTTTTAGGCTGCTGTCGTTGAATATACGGATCATTAATTAATTGCGGATGCACCCTAGCATCAATAATCACTGCTGGTTGTAAGCTGCGTTTGACGGTATTAATTAAACCAACTGACACATCAACAGAGTCTTCAACAGACTGTGGGTTGAGCAACATTGAGTAAAAATCGACTTTTGCAGCCTGTTTCTGTCCACCACTCAAGGAAAGCTGTGCTAACGCCTGAATTAGCAAACGATCTGACTCTAAAAGCATGAACACACACTTATCGGCTCCCGCATTTTCAATGATGATATGCAGTAATGCTTTTAGCAATTTTTCGAGTTCGATTTCCCCTGAGATAGTTTGATAAGCTTTGAGAATGGCAGCTAAATCTAAAGCAACAGAGACGCTGCTACTGCTGGAAGTGGCAAAACTAGTGGATGTGACACTCCTCAATGTGAAGATAGTTTCGTGAGTGGAGAGGGAAGAACGGGTTTGCTCAAGGATGGGAGCGAGGAGTTGGGGATAGCGTCGTTCCAAGTCGGCGACTTTGGCTTTAGCGCCCCAATGAGCATAGTCATAGTAGGCTTCGATCATGTATTCCTGGGCAATCCGTTCTTTGCCCCAGTTGAGGTAAAATTTTGCAGCTAGTTCATTGGCGAGAGCTTGTTCGTTAATGAACTGATGTTCTTTAGCAAGAGTAATTGCTTGGTCATAACACTCAATAGCTGCGATTTTTTCACCCAAAACCCGATAACGTTCAGCCTCTACTAAATACCATTTATGCAAATAATTCATTGGGGCATTGTGCGCCCACTGGTGCAAAATAGTTTGATGGGTGACAGCAACAGCAAGCATTTCGGCTTGCTCTGCTTCTGACTGGGAGGGGAACAGTGCCAGGTGCGTTAGTGCGGCATAAAAATGGAAAACAGGAATAAAAACCAATCCCGATACTGCCATCAAATAGGGCTTGACTGTGGTGATGTAGTTAAAGGCAGCCTGACAATTGCCAAAGCAGTAGGCAAGCAGCAGTTTGTAGATGTAGACAACGGCGATCGTAGTGAAATCATTATCCTGCTCTTGCTTCGGCAGCATCACCGTTTCATTGTAGAGAGTGCCGATTAAACGATCGGGTTGGTTCACCGTTTCTCGCAAATGCTGCACCGTTTGCCGCGTGATGTCTGAATGAATATGCGCCGAATCTTGTTTCACCTTAGCCAGGGCAGCACTATAAGCGGCGAATTCGGGTTCTAAAGTATTCATATCTACACCTGCTAAAAGCGCAACATTCATGTAAGATATTATGCTGTAGCCAGCGTTGAGAAAATCGCCAGTTTCCATGCCAGTCGTGTAGCTATCTTTCAGCGTCGATATAGTTGCCAAGAGCGCTTCTTGGTGATGTTGGATGAAAGCACCAAACAGGTTTAGAGTGATGGACTTTGTTTCCTGAGCATTCAAACGTTCCAGCAATGAGAGCGCTATTCTACCAAACCCATAGCCTGTTTCGACTTCACCCAAAAAGGCACACAGCACCATGCCATGAATTGCATATCCTACCGTCGAGGCAGGGGCATTGCCAAATTGGAGGGACAACTGCACCATTGTCGCGCTCAACAGGGGGAGTAACCCTGGCATTCCCTGGATCACTGGTGGAAACAACACTCCTAACAATTGCATCGCAGCAATTGCAGTGCGATCGCTCATTACAGGCAGGTCAATCAGCTCGGCAATATCCCTGCTCTGGAAAAGGCTTGCAATGTCTTGTAGCGCTTTGCTGATTTGCGCTTCATCAGTTGCAGCAAGATCCACCCCTAATTGACTCAGAGCCTCTCTTCCTACCGCGATCGCCTCTAACATTTGGCTGCGAGCTGTTTGGGCAGCGATTTGAATTTTGTAGATTTTAACTTTGTCGAAAATTGTCTGTGCCTGTTGTAATATCAATGCGGCTTGCTGTTCCATGCCCTTAAAGTCACCATTCAAATAAGCAACTTCGGCAGCCGTAACATATAGATTCAGAGTCAATTCATACTGATATTGCCAGCGATCGCCAGGAAGCAGGTCAATGCCCGTAATCAAATAAGCCAGAGCAGCACTGTAAGCCGTTGCTGCTCTGGCTTTGCGTCCGGCAACAAGATTTAACTGGGCGAGTTCATGGCGTTGAGATGGTTGAGTAATCAGAGATTGTCCGACATTGAGATGATTGACGATATCAAATAATTTTTCGCCTTGATCATTGAGCGAAGTTTTCTGCAACAACAGTTGTCCAATTTTCAAATGAGTTGCCTGTTTTTGCTCGTCAGGAATCAAAGAATAGGCGGCTTGCTGAACGCGATCGTGCAAGAATTTGTAAACTGTTATTTGTCCTTTGTCATTTGTCATTTGCAAATGACTAATTACCAATGAGGAATCTTGGTAAAACTTGTAAACCTCGTTGGTTGGAATCACCAATCCTTCTTGTAATGCTTTCCACAAGTCCACGGCGATTTCTGTTTGCGATTTTTCCGAAACGATCGCCAAAGTCGCCAAATCAAACTGATTGCCGATACAGGCTGCCAGTTTCAAAACATTTTGAGTGATGTCGGGTAATTTCTGAAGCTGTTGTGCCATAAATTCCACCACATCATCGGTGAGAGCAAGCGATGTCTGACGACAAGCCGCTACGCGTCTACGCACTTGTGTTACATCATACTGCCACCCCCCTTGACTTCCCCCCTTAGCAAGGGGAGACTGAAGCGGGTCAAATCTAATCAGCCCATCCTCATGCAGCGCTTTTAAAAACTGAGTTGTAAAAAAAGGGTTGCCTTTGGCTTTTTGATAAACCAACTCTGTCAATGGTAATACTTGGCCCGTTGCACAACTGAGGGAATCGGCGATTAAATGGTTCACATCTGCTTGACTCAAGGGAAATAGAGTTAGAGTGTTGACGCCAGAAGATTCCTTTTTGATTTCATCTAGTGTCAACATGAGGGGATGAGCTGCAAACACCTCGTTATCGCGGTATGCGCCAATAATGAATAGATAACCGCGATCGCTCTGGGACATCAACAGCTTCAGTAAATTGAGCGATGCCGAATCTGCCCACTGCAAATCATCGAGAAACATCACCAATGGATGCTCTGGTGTGGTGAAGACTTTAATAAACTTTTGGAACAGCAGATTGAAACGGTTCTGTGCTGCACTGCCCGATAATTCAGGGGATGCAGGCTGTTTGCCGATCATCTGCTCCAGTTCAGGAATCACTTCGATCAGGACTTGCCCGTTCTCTCCAACTGCCGCTAAAATCTTACTCTGCCATTGCTTGAGTTGGGTATCGCTTTCACTAAGCAACTGTCCCATCAAATCACGAAAGGCTTGCACAAAAGCAGACAGAGGAATGTTGCGGTTGAACTGGTCATATTTGCCCTTGATGAAGTAGCCGTTCCACCGCACAATCGGCTTATGCACTTCATTGACAACTGCGGTTTTACCAATACCAGAAAAACCTGCCACCAGCATCAGTTGAGAGCCACCATTGGCAACATGACCAAATGCTTTCAGTAACGTTTGTACATCCGATTCGCGTCCGTAGAGTTTTTCTCTGATGAGAAAGCGATCGCTAATATCTTGCTGTCCCAACTCAAACCAGGTATGTTTGCCTGTTTCTCGCCATTGTTCTAGGCAAGTAACGAGATCATGTTTAAGCCCCAGCACACTCTGATAACGGTCTTCCGCGTTCTTCGCCATCAGTTTGCGGATAATTTCACCCAGCATCAAGGGCAAATCGGGATTGAAATCGCAGGCTAAGGGTGGAAGTTTGGCAATGTGGCAATGCACCAACTCCATTGGCTCCTGGGATTCAAAGGGCAGTTGTCCACTTAGTAGTTCAAAGAAAGTCACACCTAATGAATAAAAATCGCTGCGGTAGTCAATACCCCTGTTCATCCGCCCAGTTTGCTCTGGCGACAGATAAGCTAGCGTTCCCTCCAGCCCGTTAGGACTTTGGATCTCCTGGGTTTCTCGTGGTAGAAGCGACGCAATACTGAAATCAATCAGCTTAATTTGTTTGGTGCCAGGGTGAATTAAGATGTTAGCTGGCTTAATGTCTTTGTGAATGATGCGTTGTTGATGTAACTGGTGTAGCGTGTCTAGCAGTTGCAGAACAATGGGTAAGAATTGCTCTAAAGTCAGTGTTTTTCCTTGAGTAAATTGCCGCAAGGAAATACCACCAAAGTCCTCCATTACCAGGGCATAGCCATTGTGATAGGCTTCCAGGCTGTAGGGTTTTATAATGCCAGAAATATCTAAGTTTTTGGCGATCGCATATTGGTTGCGAAACTGTACTAATTCGCTAAAAGTTGGGTATTCTCGTTTTAAGAGCTTGATGACAACTGGTAGGCGTTGGCGAAGCCCACCGAAGGTATCGCATTCTTGTACTGCCCGATACACTTGGGTACGAGAACCTGAATAAAGTTGCTCTATGATTTGGTATCCAGCGATCCTTAAAGTTCCATCAGCTTTTGCGCTCATAAATTTTTACGGGAATTCCTGTGTACTAAAGTTAGAATTCCCAGGAGAATATCTTGGTTAACAAACGTTACAAAACTTGCATTTGTCATTTGTCATTGGGCAGGAGAGAGGGAGTTAAAACTTAGACATTGAGCTTCAGAAGATCAACATTTAAGTTTTAACTATCCATGCCCCATATCTCAAAAAGGCTGTATCCGCAGCAAAGCTGATAAATCCAGAGAGGCGAGGTGTTGATAAGCTTGATCGATAAAACGCTTACCTCTGAGAAAGCCTGTATTAGCACCAGGACAAATGTATTTAAGAGTTTCTGGTGTAAAATTTTCTAACAAGAATCGAAGGCTCTGGATTTGCCTGGGCCAGTGAAAGGTTTTAGCTGTCCGTAATGGTACTGCTTCACCGTGCTGGTTAGGGAGTAAATGACGACCAGAAAACAATATACCTCCAAGTTCACTGTAGTAAAAGCAAGATGAACCAGGAGAATGACCTGGTGTCCAAATCGCTTGGGCTGCGCTATCAAGTGTAAATTCTTGCCTAAAGGTAGTTAAGGTTAAGCCTGGTAACAAATAAGCCTCTTGCTCTTGAATCAACACCTCGCAGCTAAAGATTTGCTGAAATTCAGCAGTCTTGCCAATCGCGCCTCGATGGGTGATAAATAACCAACGCACGCCTCCATGCGATCGCAAAAAATCTTGATTTATTTGGTCTAGGGCAGGGCAGTCTATGAGGATATTGCCTTCATTTCTTACAATAAGATAAGAGGTTCCCCCTAATGTGTCCCGATTGGGTGGAAAAGCAAAAATGCTCTCTTGTGTGAAGTTCGATTGCAGAGAACCTGCGCTAGGAACTTCGTTAAGGAAAACAGCCCGTGGTGGCTTAGTTGTATGACTTGGCACTTGAGGTAGAGGGCACATAATCAAAGAACCGAAACTGAGGAGTTGTAGACAATCTGGTTACAGTGTGGAAATTCTAAAGAATTGAAACTTGGGCGTTAACCAGCACTGTTAACCGTTGTGAAAAAAACTGGGATTTGAGGTCTGCCTTGTAGTTAATGCTATGGTGCTGAAGCTACTGGTGGGGCGTTTTGTCAAAATTACTGAAGATAACATGGCATTTTGGTTTCTATTTATCCTCCTACTGGGGCTAGCTACTTATCTAATGGTGCAGCACAGCGTCGCTCAGATCACCCGGACGCCAGTATGGTTGTTGTGGCTGGTTTTAATGGCACCAGCATTACTCTTAAGTGGATGGACGCTGGTGTATGGGCCGAAACAGCCTCCGCCGCCAGCGCTGATTCTTTGGTCGATATTTGTCTCCACAGTGTTGTACTGGACGTTGTTTCAATGGGGACGTCGATCGCCAAGAGATACACAGTCCCAAACCCAACCCCAAGCCTCAGAATCACAGCCGACTATCCAACCTATCGCAGAACCAATAGTGCGTCCCATTGAGCCAACGGAAGAAACTCAACTACGAAATTGTTTTCCTTGGTCTGTATACTACGTTCAAAATATTGAATATCGACCACAAGCCGTGATTTGCCGTGGTCAGTTGCGAACTAAAGCTAGCAACGCCTACCAGCAGATTAAGACTAATATTGAAGCACAATTTGGCGATCGCTTCTTGCTGATCTTTCAAGAAGGTTTAAATGATAAACCTTTCTTTGTATTGGTTCCTAACACTCAAGCTGCTAAAGAGAGAAATAATACAACACCACGACGCGAACAGGAACGCTTAACTCGTCCAGGATTAGCACTTCTACTGCTAGCAGCTACTTTGGTAACTACTACCTTGGTGGGAGTGGAAATTGCTGGTGTTTCTCTTCCGCCTATATGGCAAATTGGCTCTTTGTTCAAAGTTCTATCTAACCCAGATGTTCTATTCAAGGGATTGCCCTATGCTTTAGGGTTAATGACTATTTTGGGCATTCACGAACTTGGGCATTATTTAACAGCTAAATTCTACAAGATTCGCTCGACGTTGCCTTACTTTATTCCCATACCCTTCTTCTTGGGAACTTTTGGTGCATTTATTCAGATGCGTAGTCCCATTCCTAACCGCAAAGCTTTATTTGACATTAGTATCGCTGGGCCAATTGCAGGCTTTGTGGTGACTGTGCCATTACTAATATGGGGCTTGGCTCATTCTGATGTGGTTTCCATCACTGAAAAAACCCGACTTTTAAATCCTGATGCCCTTAATCCCAAGTATTCCATTTTACTAGCACTACTCTCGAAGTTAGCCTTGGGTAGTCAGTTAACGGCAAAATCAGCCCTTGATTTACATCCAGTTGCAGTAGCTGGTTTTTTGGGACTAATTGTCACAGCCTTAAATTTAATGCCTGTGGGACAGTTAGATGGAGGTCACATTGTCCATGCGATGTTTGGACAACGAACTGCGATGGTAATTGGTCAAATTGCTCGCGTGTTATTGCTATTACTGGCTTTAGTAAGAGAAGAATTTTTGGTGTGGGCAATTATCTTATTATTTATGCCATTGATTGATGAGCCTGCACTGAATGATGTCACTGAATTGGATAACCAACGTGACGTTTGGGGATTACTGGCAATGGCGTTGTTGATTGTAATTATTTTGCCACTACCGCAGGCGATCGCTAACTTTTTGCAAATTTAAAAAGTTTCAACGCCAAGAGAAATATATCTAAACTTTCTCCCAACTGTGGAATCAACCACAGCTTGGCATTTTGTTATTTGGATTTCTTCTAATATAAAAATGTGCGTTATAGACATTAGTCCTAACGCACTGAAAAACGCATTAAAAATTTAGGATGGTGCGTAAGAGAGCGGCATAACACACCTTACAAAAACTAACTCGATACTGAATTAGCCGCCTCGGAAGCCTTCGCAGCTGGTGGAAAACCACCCATGCGAATCTCAGAAGTAAAGGAAGCGATACTAAATCCATCAAAACTCTTGAGGACATTTACCCGCATTCGTAAATTGGGGCTAGCAAACCACAGACGCTCCTCTAACGACATGGTTTCATCCTCTATAGTTAAGATTAAAGCACCATCACTGTCAAATTTATAGTGTCCGGCAACTGGAGTTTTATCGGTATCAACTATTTCCCGCAGTAACTTGCCTTCAACTGGATTATCTGCATCAGTTACAGAAACTAAGACAGTTGAACCACTGTGTTTTACTTGATCTTTTTCCATTGTGCCGTTCCAGCTAATTTTGGCAGCACAAGAGGCAGAACTAGAATTAATTTCGTACTGTTGACACAGTTTGATCACTTGTGGATTATCTAGTGCCAGCGTCTCTATAATGATGTCTGACTTACTCTCTTCAAATTGCTTAAAAGCCAAATGTTGACTAGTACGATGAGAAAACCATTTACCAGTACTTAACTGAAAAAACTCTTCAATATTCATGAATAAAATTACCCTGCATCAAAATGCTAAATTTCCCACTTAATTATTATTAAAAGCTAGCAGGAAACTTTAATATTAAGCTTGACTGCCCATTTCCTCAAGTTTCTTGAGTCCAATTCTGGCTGCCTCAGCAACGTTGAAATGATTATCTTTTTCTAGGTATTTTAAAGCTGAAACACTCTTGGGAGTAGGAAGATTACCCAAAGCTTCTGCCAAACGCTGCCTTACTAACCAATCATCTGATTGAGCGAAGCGCAGGATTTGATCGACTGACTCAATGTCTTGAATTTCTCCCAGTGCAGAGATTGCAGCTTGTTGCAACACTACTTCTTTGCTATCCAATGCCTGAATAAGTATTTGATGGGCACGAGGATCTTTAATGTTACCAAGAGAAACGGCTGCACTAAAGCGTACTAGCCAATCAGTATCTTCATAAAATGCCCGTGAAAGTACCTCAAAGGCTCTGGCATCACCTAAATATCCTAAAGCACCAGCAGCATCAGCGCGTATTCCATAATCGGGGTCATTTTCGAGAATTCTGACCAAAATTGAATAACACTCTGGTGTCGGCTTGATTCCAAGGGCAAAAATTGCCATCGATCGCAGTTGCAAAGATTCGTCGTCTAGTACCTTTTTAATCAAAGGAACTGCATCCTCAGGGGACGCATGACGCAGATTGGCTAGGGCTACCATGCGATCGCGTAAATTCGGACTTTCTAACTGAGTAGAAATTTCTTGTAAGCTTAGAGCTGCCATTTAGTTCAAAGCGTTTTCTTTACTTATCTTAATTTACCTGATCCGTTCATCAGGCTGTCGCCATAGTGAAGTAGGAGTTTGGCCACTTTACAAAATGGCTCAATTATGAGTAAAAAATAAACAAATGTTACAAAAGCAGTCCGAGGGCAGGAGAAAAGAAGTATTAATGAAAACTTTAGTTGCGGGTATAAAGCTTATCAGTATAAAATGTTAATTTTTTTCTTCAAACGTCACTTACTTCTTCCTTGGAACTAGCCGCGAACAAGTTGGGAAAACCGCATGGACATAGTGGCTCTCCAACCAACGCCACTTTCAGTTTTTAGCCTCAATCTAAACCATATTGGTTTTTACGATACCTTTCCTGCGGAACGCTAACCCACTTCAAAGCAATTTTAAGAATATATTTGGCAATATCCTGATGTTTATTTAACCTGACTATTTGTAGAAATCTGGTTCAAACTATATATTTAAACTAGCTTTGAGAACGGAGAGGGGGGGATTCGAACCCCCGTTAAGTTTCCCTAAACAGACTTTCCAGGTCTGCGCCTTAAACCACTCGGCCACCTCTCCAGGTGCCACAAGTTACGATCATACTATAGAATCCCAGAGAATGCAAAGATAAAGAAAGATATTTTAGATTGAATCTGAAAGTCCCAATTCCAAAACGCAAATCCAGATGTCCCGTACATACACAATTAGAGTTCGCGATCGCGCCACTGGTCAAACCCACACCCTAGAAGTCCCAGAAGACCGCTACATTTTGCACTCTGGCGAAAAACAAGGGGTAGAACTGCCGTTTTCTTGCCGTAACGGGGCTTGTACCACTTGTGCGGTGAGAGTTTTATCGGGAGAAATTTACCAACCGGAGGCGATCGGATTGTCGCCAGATTTACGTCGGCAAGGTTACGCCTTGTTATGTGTGAGTTACCCCCGTTCTGACTTAGAAGTGGAGACACAAGACGAAGATGAAGTTTACGAACTCCAGTTTGGCCGGTATTTTGCTAGGGGGAAAGTAAAAGCGGGTTTACCGTTAGATGAGGAATAAACAATTGAATCAGGCAGGAGGTTTTGCTCATCAACCACACCTGAGCGAAAGTCACTTGAAGAAGTTGGGGATTCAAACCCAAGTTACTTCTGAGCGCAGTACGAGGCAAAAGACATTATTCCTCCTGCCTCTTCTGTTGAAAATCACCCATCGTGCAATGGCGACCATAGGCGAAATTTTAATGCCTATGCGTCTTGGTGATTGGGTGCGAAAAATAGCGATTTTGGCTTGCTTGTTGCTCTTGGTAAGTTGCCAAGGTAAAAACCAACTGCCAAACAATGAGGCTCAGGTAAAAGTAGCGCGGATAGTTAGTGGGCAAAGTTTGGAAGTGTTAGGCATGGCTGAACAACCAAATTTAATTTCCCAAGTGCGGTTAGTTGGCATTGATGCACCAGATTTGCGACAGCGACCTTGGGGGGACGCAGCAAAAGAACAGTTAGAAAATCTAATTGGAGGTGCAGAACAATCGGTAACCCTGGAGTTTGATTTAGAAACAAAAGACAAAATCGGACGAACTCTAGCTTATGTGTGGAAAAATAAGGTGTTGTTGAATGAGGAATTAGTGAAACAAGGGAATGCAATGTTTGTTGAGCGATCGCCTAACCACAAATATGATCAGCGTTTAGAACGTGCCCAACAATGGGCTAGACTCATGGGCCAAGGAATCTGGAACCCAGAAAAACCTATGCACCTCACTCCTGCTGAGTTTCGCCGTCAAAATCTTTGAAGAGTGGGGAGTGGGGAGGCAGAGGGCAGGGAGCAGGGGGAGAAGAACGACAAATGACAAATGACTAATAACTAATAACTAATGACAAATCTACAAATTTTTCTAGATATTGCTACTGAAGCTGCCTTAGCTGCTGGTGTCGTTTTGCAAGGTTATTTAGGTAAATTAGAAGACGCAATTATTGAAAAAGGTCGCCCTGGTGATTTAGTAACTGCTGCTGATAAAGCCTCAGAAGAGGTGATTTTAGAACTTTTACGCCGCCACTTTCCCGATCACTCTATCCTTGCTGAAGAATCAGGAAAATTAGGTAATCAAGAAAATGAATACCTTTGGGCAATAGATCCCCTAGATGGGACAACCAACTACGCTCATCAATACCCATTTTTTGCTGTTTCTATTGGACTGTTAATTAATGGCGTTCCGCAACTTGGTGTAATTTATGACCCTTTCCATAATGAGCTATTCCGTGCTGCTGCTGGCTTAGGAGCAACGCGTAATCGTCGCCCCATTAAGGTTTCGGTAACATCGGAACTTAATAAAAGCTTACTAGTGACAGGATTTGCTTACGATCGCCGCGAAACCTCTGATAACAATTACGCAGAATTTAGTCACCTGACTCATCTTACTCAAGGAGTCAGACGAAGCGGTTCCGCATCGCTAGATTTAGCGTATGTTGCCTGTGGACGTGTCGATGGTTACTGGGAACGAGGGCTTTCTCCTTGGGATATTGCCGCCGGGATAATTTTGTTACAAGAGGCTGGGGGCAAAGTTACCGCCTACGATGGGACACCTGTCAAAATTGAGTCAGGTAGAATTCTTGCTACAAATAGTTATATTCATAATTCTCTCAGTAACGAACTATTACAAGTTCCACCACTGTCAGCATGGGTTTAGCCGGTGGGAGCTTTCCCCCTGAGTTTGGGTAAACTAAAAAGAATCTAATTGCTGCTTTGGTGCAAAACCTCTATATGTCTTTCAAAATAGATCGTGGACTATTTAAATATGATTTCATAGATCATCACGCAGTTTTATGCGTTCCAGTGGATGCAGATGTCAAAGAGATTCGCAAACGCTATCTCAAAATTGCCCGCCGTTTGCACCCGGATAGTAGTTTTACTAAAACTGATGAACAAAAAGAGTTAGGTAACGAATTTTTATCAAAGCTGGTTAATCCAGCTTACGAAAAACTGTGTGGCGATCGCACTCGCACGGAATATATTTTAATTTTGTCGCAAATTGGCAAACGCCTGCTACAAGAATCTACTTCAGTGACTCTCAACACCGAGTTGGCTAAACAGTTAGCCCAGACACCTAATCTCGAGCATTTCTATAAAAGTGCGATCGCTAAAATCGGCGAAACCCAATATGATTCTTTAGAGCAAGTACTGCAAGTGATTACCCAAGTTAGTGAGTTGAATTTAGTGTATTTAATGCGGAGTGCAAGCAAATCATCCGCAGCGCCGCGGCCACCTGCTCAACCCAAAGTCGAATCAGTTACGCCTCAGTCAAATACACCACCAGCACCACCAAAAGAAGACTCGATTGTAGAACAGTATATTCGTCGCGCTCAATCTTTGATTGATAAAAACCAATTTGCCCAAGCCAAAGTAGAGTTGCAGGATGCCCTGAAGCTAGAACCTAAAAATAGTCATTGCCATAGCTTAATTGCAATAGTGTATTTGAAGCAAAATCAGCTAAAAATGGCAAAAATCCACTTCGACAATGCTCTTAAATTAGACCCCAATGACGAAGCGGCTCTGCAATGGAAACCTAAAATAGATAAAGCTATAGGACAACAACCTAGTGATCATAAGGTGACTTCATCCGCCAATAATGGAGATAAGCAACCAGATAAATCTGGTAGTGGTGGTTTGTTCGGTGGTTTGTTTGGTGGGAAGAAAAAATAATGGTGTATCAACCAGCAGCAGGAGCCAGGGATTTATTGCCCTTGGATGTGGAGAAAAAACGCTGGATTGAAGATAGATTACAGCAGGTGTTTCACCGTTGGGGATATCACAGGATTATCACCTCGACTTTAGAACGCATGGATACTCTGATGGCGGGGGAAGCAATCCAGCGCCAGATGGTGATTCAACTACAAAATGGCGAAGATGATGAATTAGGGCTACGTCCAGAATTAACAGCATCTATTGCTCGCACAGTTGTCACTCGCATGGCAAATGCAACTTATCCGCAACGGTTGTACTACAACGCTAATGTGTTTCGCCGCACTTGGGAAAGTAGACATAATCGCCAGCAAGAGTTTTATCAAGCTGGAGTGGAATTATTAGGTGCTGGCGGATTATTGGCGAATGCGGAAGTAATACTGTTAGTAGCAGATTGTTTAGCAGCACTAGGGTTGCGGGAATGGCATTTAATTTTAGGTGAAGCGGGAATTACCCGATCGCTCCTGAGTGCGTTTCCTGCTAATTTACAGGATAAAGTTCGCAGTGCGATCGCTCATCTTGACCGCATTACTATAGATACTTTACCCCTAAGTGACAAACTACGCGATCGCGCCCGAACCATGCTAGATTTGCGTGGCCCCAGTGCAGACGTGTTGCAAAAAGTTAGTAGTTTGGAGCTAGACGAAGAACAGCGAGAGGCAGTAAATAACCTCAAATCCCTAGTAGAATTACTGGAATCAGAGAAAAAATTTCCTTTAATCCTCGACCTCAGCCTCATCCAGACCATAGATTACTACACTGGTATCGTCTTTGAAGTTGTCAACGATACCGATCAAGCTAGAGTTTTAGGGCGAGGTGGTCGCTACGACCAGCTTTTGGGGCTATATCATCCCCAAGGAGAAAACATTCCCGGTATTGGTTTTGGACTAAGTATCGAAGATTTATACCAAGTTCTGTTGTCTACTCAGCAATTACCACAGGCAACTCCAACGAGTGACTGGTTGGTAGTACCAGAGACGGCTAACGCTAACGCCTTTGCCTTTGCCTACGCGCAAAAACTCAGAGATTCTACTGATTTGGTGCGCGTAGAAATTGATTTAGGGGGAAGGGATGCAGACGCTATTCGTCAATATGCAAGCGATCGCGGCATTGCCCAAATTGTTTGGATGAAAGCTGATGGCTCCTCAAAAATTGAACCATTGCGTTAGTGGGAATTGGGAATTGGGAATTGGGCATGGGGCATTGCACATGGGCATGGGTCAAAAGAGGCAGGGGAGCAGGGGACAGGGAGCAAGGGGGAAAACACCAGACGAGCTTGTACTCCGCCCCAGGAAGAGCGCCCTTTATGGCGGGGCTTCATACCCATGTTCCACTCCGCTCCACGCCTCCAGGTCAGGGCTTGCTCCCCAAGCTTTGAGCGCCCTGCCCCTCCGCTTCTTCGGTAAAAAAAATCAATAGTTATTCTTCCCCTGCTCCCCTGCCTCCCCAACTCTCCACTCCCACTCCCCTGCTAGGCTAGAAATAGCCGATACAGAAAAGAGGGAATCGAGAACATGCCGCACACAATTGTTACAGAAGTCTGTGAAGGCGTCGCTGACTGCGTAGATGCCTGTCCAGTAGCTTGTATTCATGATGGCCCAGGCAAAAATGCCAAGGGAACTGATTGGTACTGGATTGACTTTGCCACTTGCATCGATTGTGGTATATGTCTCCAAGTTTGCCCAGTAGAAGGGGCAATTCTTGCAGAAGAACGACCAGAGTTGCAAAAAACTCCTTAATAGTCCATAGTCAACAGTCAATAGCTATTTTTAACTTGACTGTTGACCAATGACAAACGACAAATGACAAATGACAAATGACTATTTACTAGATGTTCAAAATGTCCACGCTGGATACATCAAAGATGTAGATATCCTGCAAGGTGTAAATTTCTGCGTTGCACCAGGTGAATTGGTAACTGTGATTGGCCCCAACGGCGCTGGTAAATCTACTTTAGCAAAAGCAATTTTTGGACTTTTGATCCCCCACACAGGGACAATTACCTTCAAAGGTGAAAATCTCGTGAGGCTAAAGTCCAATGAAATAGTTCAGCGAGGAATGTGCTACGTACCGCAAATCGCCAATGTTTTCCCCTCCCTTAGTGTTGAAGAGAACTTGGAGATGGGTGCTTTTGTGCTTAACGTTCCTCTGAAACCAATTAAAGATAAAATATTTGCTATGTTCCCCAGACTAAGCGATCGCCGTCGTCAACGCGCTGGTACTCTCTCTGGGGGAGAACGCCAGATGCTAGCGATGGGCAAAGCTTTGATGTTGGAACCTAGTTTGCTGATTTTGGATGAACCATCTGCTGCTTTGTCCCCGATTTTGGTGACACAAGTGTTTGAGCAGATTAAACAAATTAATCAGGCGGGTACTGCGATCGTATTAGTGGAACAAAATGCCCGTAAGGCTTTAGAGATGGCTAATCGCGGCTATGTACTTGAGTCAGGACGCGATGCTATCTCAGGGCTAGGTCAAGAACTGTTGAATGATCCTAAAGTGGGTGAGCTATATCTGGGAGCAGGTAAAAGACATTAATCCGGATTTTTCACTCTTGCCCCCATTCAACATAAAACCACTTTAATAAGGAAACTTCACCAGGCGATAGCGATGTCTAAGGCGGGGTGCGCCTACGCTATCTATAAACTAATACAAAAGCTATAACAATTCCTGCCACTGCCGCGACCGTCGTTTTCGATGCTCAAAGAATTCTCCCCAATAATCCTTGCGTTTCTAATCACATCTACAGGGAGTAAAAAGGTAAAACAGGACATTCATTCAGGAAAAAATGACCAAAATGCAAATTAACTGGATTGGGCAGAACCCCAATTCAACAGGAAGGCTTACTGAACTTCCTATATATAAAGTTCTGCATCAGTTTTTAATATACTGCTGAGTCGCAATAAATCCTGTAAAGCCGCTCCAGAGTGAACCTGGGGCGTTTTCTAATGGTATAAAAACGCCTATGTTTACCCAATCAAAATTGATTGAGTGCTTTTGGCAATTTGGCATCCAAAATTTTTCTATTGCAGTTTTAATTGAAATATCAACAGGGTTACTGGGACATTGAGAAAATTCTACAAGGGATCGATTCCCGTCTCAAAAATCCCACCCAATGGCCAGTTGTTGACAATCGCTCTGTGAACTACCCTTTTAGGGTTAGATGCAGTAAACAAGCAGAGCGAGCGTCACCGCTTCACTACAACTGGCTAGAAATCAAACAGAAAACACATAGTACAAATGGACTAATATCATTTCACGAAATATCTGATATATAGGTAGGAGTGTATAGCTGTACGCTCCTACAGCTAATTCATTATAATATTGCAAAAATTTTTGGCGGAGCTATTAACATACTAAAGCGATCGCTACCATTTATCCATTTATTTAATCTGTAGCTGCCTGAGTTTATTATTTGCCGACAGTAGTAACGCTTGAGCTTTAAGATAGGCTGTAGTACCATTTTGCACTTTTTCTAACTGATTAATAATACTTTGCAATTGGCTCAATACCCGATTATGCTGCACATCATGAGCATCAGCAGGAATTGAAGCTAATAAGCTTTCAATTTCTCGTTGTGCTGCTTTTAAAGCCTCCACAGCATCTGACTCAGCTTGCCGCCTTACCTGAACTTGACCTAAATTAGCCTCATAAATTGCTAATAATTTCTGTGCCTCGGTATAACCAGCCACGTCTTTTGAAGGAATCTCTTTAAGCCGCTCAATTGCTTCTATCCACAAATTTTCTATCTGTCGCCATTCAGTTACGCTATGCGGTGGATTTTGACCAGCTTTGGCAGCTTGCCAGGAAAATTGCCGTGCTGCGGTAATTAAGGCACTGATGCGATCGTTTCCAGTGGCCAATCCAACAGCTTCCTGAAACTCCCGCTTATAATTATCTAGTTGATTTTGTACAGTTTTTCCTGCCAGAGTTTGACCAGGAATCTGCTCTAATTGATTAAGCGCCGTCTGCCAAGCAGTTGTTGCAGTCTGTTTATCAGTTGCTGTTGCCGCGTGTTCATATTGCTGTTTGGCATTTAATAAAGTCTGCATATTATTGGTAAGCAAGGACTGAGCATTCTTTTCTTGAAAAACTTTAGCTTCTAGTTGTCCAACTTGACTCCGAAATGCATTAAAACCGTAGATGCTAAAGCGCGAATCGTACCACCAATATCTGTATTCAGACCAATCGTTGGCAAAGGAAGTTGGTAACCGATCTAAATGTTTTTGTGCTTCGTGTAGTTTCTCTTCTCCCAAAGCCAAATCTGCTGGACTGGTAGCTTTTTCAATCAATTGTTCAGCTTGCTCAACTGATACCAACGCCTGTCGATAGTGATTATCCATACTTATGTAGCTGGGTAGCAACAAAAAAGGTGCATGAACCATTACCGGACGGCGAATCACCTGGTAAGGCTGGTTTGCCACCCAAATCACACCAACGGGAATACCGATAAGTATTGTTATCCAAATAAGTCTACTACCTATACCCCGCTTGGCTTTGTTATGCACTTGCTGAGAGGATTTTTTCAGAGCCTGCCTCTCTAGCTCCATTTCATGCTCTAATTTAGCTAGGTTTTTGGGGGTTAATGGCGTTGTAGATTGTTGGATAGGGGCAGATGGATCTATCCCAGAACTATTTTGAGAATTTTTACGTAGAAAATTCCAGTTGATTTTGTTTAAAAAAGCCATAAATATAGCCAATACTGTGTTAAGTATTCCCAAAGGACACAGAAAATATATACATAGGGGTGAAGAATTAAAGTTTTGTAGTAAATACTTTAGCCCTAATAAAACTTGCTATGAGCGATGAATTGCTCACTACGAACTAGGATTTTCTTATATGTTTGGTTATGCCTATATACTTAAGTGCTAAATTACGATGCTATCTGAAGATTAAATGACTCTTAAATCGTGTAAAAAGGTACTATTGCATCTTGCTTAAGTCTGATATCTTTCTGAGAACAGCTTTGTTTTCTGGTAGATTGATGAGTCGAATTAATGGATTTGTAGGGCGACGTGATTTCTTAAAATTTGCCAGTTTAGTAGGTATTGCAGCTACTGCTTTTGGTGATAGTTTTTGGAATACAGAGCAAACAGCTATTGCTGATATTCATCCAGACAACCTTAATCCAGTTAGTCCTAATGAAGCTATCAGACGTTTACTGGATGGTAATCAACGATTTATCCAACAAAAACGTAAATATCCCGATCAATCGCTAAAACATCTGCAATTAGTTGCTAAAGCTCAGTATCCCTTTGCTGCTATATTAGGTTGTGCAGATTCTAGAGTCCCTGCGGAAATCGTCTTCGATCAAGGACTTGGAGATTTATTTGTCGTGCGAGTTGCTGGTAATGTCGTCAGTGACACGGTTATAGGTAGTCTGGAATATTCTACAACAATTTTAGGTTCGCAGCTGATTGTAATCTTGGGTCATAAAAGATGCGGTGCAGTAGCAGAAGCAATCAAAAACGAACCACTTCCTGGCAGAATTGGTTTGATTATTGAAGGTATCAAACCATCTGTAGAAAGGGTAAAGTTAAGAACGGGTGATAGTATGCAGAATGCAGTTATAGCTAATATTCAATATCAGGCTGAAAAATTGCAGGAAAGCTCAACAATCTTAGCTAAATTGATCGGTGAAGGGAAACTAAAAATTGTTGGCGCTTGTTACGATATTGACACTGGTAAAGTCAACATTATTACTTGAAAATCTCATACTTTTTAGGCATAGTATTCTTATGTTAATTATGTTGCAAAATATTATTACCTATTGATAGTCTTAAAATTTAATCAAATTCATTGCTCAACTTAAAAAAATATTTCTTATACTATTTAACGAAATACCTGTTACTTAATAGGGGCGGCGATGCCTGAGTTGGTCTACGCTAACGCAAACTCATAAAAATTTAGAAAAATCTAAAAGCAAGGCACAATCGCAGCTTGTAACAAATAAATCCGGCAGGGGCCATATAACAAGGCCGCCCGCCAGGAAGGTATAGTATATTCTGGCCATGTTTGATTAGGTTAGCGCTTATTTATAAAAAATAATTGCATATCCCTAGATACAATAACTAAATACTTTGGAAAACACAGTTAAGAAAAGTTACTAATTAGGTTAATTTCTAATTAAGCTGTTGCGCCTTTAATTTGCACTAATATTTTTTCAAGATGATTGTGGGGTGGGCATCCTGCCCGCCCTGATAATGCAAGTTATATACGTAACAGCTTAAAACCAACAATTTCCCAAATGGGAAGATGAGTGAGCAGGGGGCAGAAAGCAACAAGGAGGAGAATAAAAAATTACCTCGTTTCTACCTCTGCTCCCTCCTCCCTGCCCCTTTGCCTCTTTCCAATGCCCAATGCCCCATAATATAAGAAAGCGCTTCACACTTCTTAAATAATCAGCTTTATTAGAACAATGGCGAGAGACTTGCGGGGATTCATTAAAATTTTAGAAGATAAGGGGCAATTACGGCGAATTTCAGCTTTAGTTGACCCAGATTTAGAAATTGCTGAGATTTCCAACCGGATGCTGCAAAAAGGTGGGCCAGGGTTGTTGTTTGAAAACGTCAAAGGCGCTTCCTTCCCTGTGGCGGTGAATTTGATGGGAACTGTAGAAAGGATTTGCTGGGCGATGAATATGCAGCATCCAGAGGAGTTGGAAACTCTGGGGAAAAAACTAAGTATGCTGCAACAGCCAAAACCGCCGAAGAAGATTTCCCAAGCGATAGATTTTGGCAAAGTGCTGTTTGATGTGGTGAAGGCGAAACCAGGACGTGATTTTTTTCCTGCTTGTCAGCAAGTTGTGCTTCAAGGTAATGATTTAAATTTAAATAAGTTACCTTTGATACGTCCTTATAATGGTGATGCTGGCAAGATTATCACGCTAGGGCTGGTAATTACCAAAGATTGTGAGACGGGTACACCAAATGTAGGTGTGTATCGTTTGCAACTGCAATCTCAGAATACGATGACGGTTCACTGGTTATCGGTGCGGGGTGGGGCGAGGCATTTGCGAAAAGCGGCCGAACGTGGGAAAAAATTAGAAGTTGCGATCGCACTTGGTGTAGATCCTCTAATTATCATGGCAGCAGCTACACCCATCCCTGTAGATTTATCAGAATGGCTGTTTGCTGGACTGTACGGCGGTTCTGGCGTGCAGTTGGCGAAGTGTAAAACTGTAGATTTAGAAGTTCCCGCAGATTCAGAATTTGTTTTGGAAGGGACAATTACACCAGGAGAAGTTTTACCAGATGGGCCTTTTGGCGACCACATGGGTTATTACGGCGGTGTAGAAGATTCGCCGTTAATCCGCTTTGAGTGTATGACGCACCGGAAAAATCCGATTTACTTAACAACATTTAGCGGTCGTCCACCTAAAGAAGAAGCGATGATGGCGATCGCACTTAATCGCATTTATACTCCCATTCTGCGGCAACAAGTATCAGAAATTGTTGATTTCTTCCTCCCAATGGAAGCTTTGAGTTACAAAGCGGCGATTATTTCCATAGATAAAGCATATCCGGGACAAGCACGACGGGCAGCTTTAGCGTTTTGGAGTGCTTTACCACAATTTACATATACAAAATTTGTAATTGTTGTAGATAAAGACATAAATATTCGCGATCCGCGTCAAGTTGTGTGGGCGATTAGTTCTAAAGTTGACCCAGTGCGGGATGTGTTTATTCTGCCGAATACACCTTTTGATACGTTGGATTTTGCCAGTGAAAAGATTGGCTTAGGTGGACGCATGGGAATTGATGCGACTACAAAGATTCCCCCGGAAACAGACCATGAATGGGGTTCGCCTTTGGAATCGGATCCAGATGTGGCGGCGATGGTAGAGAGGCGATGGGCAGAGTATGGTTTGGCAGAGTTGCAGTTAGGAGAAGTAGACCCAAATTTATTTGGCTACGATATGAGGTAATGTATTAGATAAAAACTGGTAAAAATCTATGCTGGCTATCAGCTTAACTGATTTTTATCAGTCAAATCGAATTTTAGTTTGTTGTAGCGATCGCCGTCCTTATGCTGACTTATATGCTTTTAATTTACCAGATGTAATTCCACTTTTTCCCATACCTTTGTGTTTTGGAGATATGGAACCAGTTATAGATTTGCAGACATTGTTAAATAAGGTATATGAGATTTACGGCTATGATTTGGTGGTAGATTATAGCAAAAAGGTAGTACCAGCATTGTCAGAAGCTGATGCAGCTTGCGTGGATTCACTGTTGTGAGAGAAAGGGTTCAGGTAAAGCTAGAGAACTTTGTAAGCAAAAAGGTGATGAAGACAAGTACCAAATAATAAAGAGCATAATCAGATTAAAAAAATTAATGAAATATTAAGTTAAGTTTTAGATTAATTACAAAATGTAACGCAACTTTTGGGAATATCGCCCAAGCTAATTAAAAGGTTTACGCTGAATAGATATTTTAATGGAATAATCTCATCAAAAGATTTGCAGAAATATAAATGGACTGGATTACACTACTGCAATCGCACCTCCTCATCAAAAACCACATAGTTAGCCCCCTCCTCGTTTGCGGGGAGGGGGTTGGGGGTGGGATTCTATCTCTGCAACCAAGCACTAATATCCTGCAACACCCCCTCCATCCTCTCCAGAACATCCTCATTTCTAAATCGCACAACTTGCAACCCCAAACTTTCTAAAAATTCTTGACGTATCGCATCTTCTTTTTGCGTGTAAGCTGTCGCGCATTTAATTTGCACAACTAGGGCGGGCAAGATGCCCACCCCACAAGAGATTCATTTTTTTGAGGATGCAAATTAAAAGATTTTTAGCTTAGTCGTGAATTTCGCCATCCACTTCCACCACTAACCGCGCTTCATTACAGTAAAAATCGACTATGAAACGGTCAATTGTTTGCTGACGGCGGAACTTGAAACCCAAAAGTTGCTTGTGTCTCAACTTCTGCCAAAGTAGCTTTTCTGCTAGAGTTGGTTCACAACGCATCTGTCGCACTAATGGCTTAAGTTTTTTCCAAAGTTCGTGTGGGGGTTTGCCAAGGGTATCCCGGAACCCCACCCCCTAACCCCCTCCCCGCAAGCGATGAGGGTGGATTGGAGTCGGTGAGAGACTTTGGATTGGGGTTGTGATTTTCGGTCATTTGCGATTTTGGTGGTTAGCTAATTAATATTTCATGTATTATTAAGAGCGATCGCACTCTCCCAACTCTTCAAAACTCTGGCATAATCAGACATGGCTGCGCCTAAAAAGCTAATTTAAAGGTTTACGCCAACTGGATATTTTAATAGAATAATCTCATCAAAAGATTCGCAGAAACATAAATGGACTGGATTACACTACTGCGATCGCTACAGTCTGATTTTATTAAAAGGTTAACATCTGGTTCTCTGCTTCATTGTGAAACAGAAGGTCAATATAGTGAATTAACTATAATCTCTGGAGAGAGATTAAAGGCACTACGGGAATTTTGCTGGCTGATGGCTGAGAAATATAAGCGTGTTTCGCCAGTCCGTGATGTTTTTCTTAGCTATCTTAAAGGGAAGTTGGGTGAGGAAGTTGTCAAAGAACGTTTAGCTGATTTTATTACCGAAGTCGATTATGAAAAGCGATTCGGCGGCGATGGCAATATAGATTTTACCTTGACTTCTGACCCATCTATTGGTATCGAAGTGAAATCTCGTCACGGTAGTATTGATAGAGTTAGATGGTCAATTAGTTCTGAAGAGGTTGAAAAAAATGCAGTTGTAGTTTGCATTTTGATTCAAGAAGATGTAAGTGAAGCACAATCTGAATATCACCTTTTTTTGGCTGGCTTTCTCCCAACCCGGATGATCAAGTTGAAGACTGGTAAAATATCATTTGGGATTGAACAATTACTGTATGGTGGTGGTTTATGGTGTTATCTAGAACAGTTACAATCTTCTATAAATAATTATTCTAGGCAACAACTACCAATTTACAAATATCTGCCAAAGCAAGAAATTGTATCTAAGCCAACTATTAATCAGTTAAGTAAATCTTATTTTAAACCAGAATATAGTGATGAAAATTTAAATATACTTTATGTAAGATTAGGTGATGAATCTTTTGAGAAAGGAGAATATTCAAATGCGATCGCTAACTATAATCAAGCCTTACAAGTTAAATCTAGTGATGTTGATTTATATTATAAACGAGGTTTAGCTCACTATCAAATAGGAGATTATGAAGCTGCGATCGCAGATTATTCTCAAGCGATTCAGATAAATCTTCATGATGCTAAATCTTACAATAAGCGAGGTTTAGCTCTGTCTCAACTGGGGCGGTTAGAAGAAGCAATTAATGATTATACTCAGGCTATCAGAATTAATCCTAATGTTGCCGTAGCTTATAAAAACCGGGCTGAAGCTCGTTCTCATGTTGGAGATAATCAAGGAGCAATTGAAGATTATACTCAGGCTATTAAAATTAACCCCAATTATGCTGATGCTTATAAAAACCGTGGGATTGCTCGTTATTTATTAGGCTCTCAACCAGGATTTCCCCAAGCAATTAAAATTAATCCTAAAGATGCTATAGCTTATAAAAAACGTGGTAATGCTCGTTCAGATTTAGGAGATTTTGAAGGAGCAATTGAAGATTATACTCAGGCAATACAGATTAATCCTAATTATGCAGATGCTTATTACAACCGTGGTAATGCTCGTTCAGATTTAGGAGATTTTGAAAGAGCAATTGAAGATTATACTCAAGCAATCCAGATTCATTCCAATTATGCAGATGCTTATTACAACCGTGGCAATATCCGCTTAAAAATAGAAGATAAACAGGGAGCAATTGAAGATTTTCAAAAAGCGGCAGACATGTATCGTCAAGAAGGTAAGCTAGAATCGCTCAAAGATACACGAGAAATAATATTAGATTTAGAAATAGAAGAATCATTAGATATTTTAAACTTCTAGAAAATCGATAATTTTGGATAAGTAGCAAATTTTAGTATTATCATGTCCGCATAATTAATTATGATTCCCATAGTGATTGCACCCCAACCCTTAATTCCCTCCCCGATTGCGGGGAGGGGAGACAAAGCGTAGCTTTGGCGGGGTGGGGTTATTTGGGTTTAATGTGTAGCGGCGATTGATAATCGCCAAGGCTAGTAATAAATTACACTAAAAAATTGCTCCAGTCTCTTTCAAATAAACCCGCGTAAATGGTTCATCTTCACCCAAAGTATAATCTTCAATCAATCCTTTGCGACGGATAGAAATGTCGTTGCCTTTTCTAATTACTACAGTCGAACCATCAAACACATCCCGTACCAACATCATTTCAGTTTCGGTGGGATTATCCAAAACTACCATATTACTACTGCGGTAAAACATACCCTCTTCATCTAGAATATCTTCCGCATATTCGGCAATGAGCAAATCAACTTTTGGATGACGCAGCAAAGTTTGGACGTTGCTGTTGTAATTTTTGCTTAATACTTTTTTCGAGCGATTTACAAAAACTGCATCACGACAAACAGCACCTATTGTCCAGTTGGGGTTTTGCAAAAGGATATGGTCAATTGTTGCTTGCAGTTCTTCAACTGAGATTTTATTAAAGGTAATAATTGGTATCCTGGCATCTGTACCCGACTCAAAAAAGGTTTCTAAGATATGAGAAGGCACATCAACGCTTTCACCTTCAGAAGGTTTAAGATGCATCAAAACACCTGGTGCAGCGTTGATTTCCAAGATAGCAAAGTTACTCGATTTCCAAGATTCTGAGAGACTTTTCGTAATGACATCAATACCAAGGCAAGTCAACTGGAAGTGTTGGGCAATATCTTGCGCCAAGATAATATTGTCATCATGAACTGTCTTGGTTGCATCAATGCTCATACCGCCGGCTGAAAGATTAGCAACTTTACGTAGGTAAACAGTACGCCCCTTCTCAATTACGCTGTCCAATGATAAACGCTGTTCCTCTAGGTAGAGTTCCATCGCGTCATCTATCTGAATTTTACTCATCGGCGAGGTAGGCGTGTCTAAACGTGCAGGTTTCCGGTTCTCTAGGCGGATTAATTCTGCAAGCGTTAAATAGCCATCACCAACAACCGATGCTGGACGGCGTTCTGTGGCGGCGACAAACCTGCCATTGACACACAACAAGCGAAAATCTGATCCGGAAATACTTTTCTCAACAATTATCCGAGTTAGCTGATCTTCGGGAATCGCTGCCAGTGCCCTATTATAAGCAGCTTCCAACTCTTTTGAGTCCTGCACGTCAGCCGTAACGCCAATTCCTTTGTGGCCTACCACTGGCTTAACTGCGACTGGGTAGCCAATTTGTCTTGCCGCCGCTAAGGCTTCCTTTTCAGAAAAGACGATATCGCCTTCAGGCACTGGGAAACCCAATGTTTTTAAAAATGCTTTACAGTCGTCTTTGCGGGTGGTAAACTCCGAATCTAGATGACTATCACAATTAAATGTAGTTGCTACCCCCCGGACATGTTTTTTTCCTAAGCCGTATTGCATTAATCCTTCTTCCCACAAATAAAAGGCGGGAATACCTTTTTCGTAGGCTGTTCGCAATAGGGCGTAAACTGTGGGGCCACCATAGACAGAGGCGCGGAATTTATTTTGCAGCCTTACCAACTGTTCATCAAAGGTAAAGTCTTCATCTTGGGTAATAGCTTCAAACCAATCCCAAACAAAATAAGCTACCTCTCTAGTTGTGCGTTCATGTAGTGATTGAACGCTAATCCGCACAAAATCTGGATATGGTTTGACACTCCAACGGTTAAGGTGCAAATCCATATCCAATTTTCCGACTTCGGACACAACTTGGCCAAATAGATGAGCATAAGATTCGTAGCTTTGGCTGCCCAGATGGGGATAGCGATCGCTAATCTTTGCAATATAATCTTCAATGGGCAAAGGCTCTCTAGAGTCAACTAGAGCGAAGTCAAATACTAACGCCCCTATATCTAAATAGGGGTTCGGCCCAAGATAATGCTTGAAGTTGAAAATATCGAATACATCCGTTCTTCTAGCATTAATGCGGACTAAATCACTGCTTTTTTGTAGAACCATTGATTACGAACCTTTGGCTAAAACACCCTGAAATTTAAATGCTGAGTTCTGGTTACTCAGACTTAATTGATTGTAAATTGATTCACATTAATTTTTGAGAGTGATGGCAATAGCCATTGATCTAATCAGAACCTACACTAAACCTATTAGTAAGCATTTTCAACTATCTCAAGGCATAATTAAATCCCCCTACCTCAGCAAAGAAAAAATTACAGTCAATTCATCCTTATGAATAGTCAAATATATAACCTTTGAAAGGTGCAACACCCAGCCAATAATTGTATAAATAAATATGCGGTATTCAAAAGACAGCAAAGTATGAATAGCACACAAGCTGCTCTAAGAGACGAGATTCGAGAACTTGCTGAGGAAGCTTTTCACCAAAAGCTGATCTCTGGGCATGGTGATGGCCCGGATATGAATGAGTATCAAATTGTCTACCAAGGCAAACCCAGGCATCTGCCATTAGAACAAGCACGTTTTTTCTTAACTAACTTGCTTTACAGAAGTCGCATTCATTAAGACTTACCATTTAGATATCTAATTGCATCCAGCGAGAGTTAATACCAATTTTTTAAAATTGCACGATAAATTTCCAATCGGCAATTAGCAACGCCTCTAGAAAATCACTCTAGAGGCAGTTGTTGCTGTGGGTTTTATTAAGTCAACGAACGTTAATCAGGATAGCTATTTTCTTATGTAATTTTTGGCAAGAAGCTTTTGGTTTGCTGCGATGTCTAAGGACAAGCGGCTTCTCTACGACGAGACGCTACGCGAATATCCATACTACCTTCTATCAGGTGATCTACCAAAGGGATGATTTGATAGTTGGAATTGTCATGGTTTAGTAAAATTTATTAACTCAAATCAGGGGACATCATGGTACAAACTAATTTTAAAGGGCAACTGGTAATTATTGGGGGAGCCGAAGACAAGGAAGGGGATTGCCAAATTCTCCGGGACTTTGTGCGACGCGCTGGGGGTACAAAGGCGTATATTGTAATTATGACGGCGGCGACAGAATTACCTAGAGAAGTAGGAGAAAATTATATTAGAGTATTTGAGCGACTGGGAGCCGAAAATGCTCGCATTATTGATACAGAAAGCCGTGAAGATGCATCCTCATCTACTGCATTGGAAGCAATTAATAAAGCAACTGGGATATTTTTTACTGGGGGAGATCAAGCTCGCATCACCAGTATCCTCAAGGACACCGAAATAGATACGGCGATTCATCAACGGTTCTCTGAAGGTGTTGTTGTTGGAGGCACAAGCGCCGGAGCTGCCGTGATGCCAGACGTAATGATTGTGGAAGGCGACTCAGAAACACATCCTCGGATTGAAACTGTTGAAATGGGCCCCGGTCTTGGTTTTCTCCCAGGAGTCGTAATTGACCAACATTTTTCCCAGCGTGGACGCTTGGGACGCTTAATTTCAGCTTTGATACTACAGCCTGCTGTTTTGGGATTTGGTATTGACGAGAATACCGCTATGGTCGTGACAGATAACCAAATTGAAATTATTGGTCAAGGTGCGGTTACGATCGTTGATGAATCAGAGGCTACATACAACAATATGAGCGAAATTTTGAAAGATGAGTCTTTGGCGATTTGCGGGGCAAAGCTTCATATTTTGCCACATGGCTTCAAATTTGACTTGAAAACCCGCCAGCCTATCCTAAATAATGGCTCTGTGGCAAATATGCCTGTAGCTGTTGGTTGAATCAATACCTAACTTTTACCAGGTGTGTTTAAATTGAGTCGATAGTTAATACTTGTAGATTAGTGACATTTATTTCTTGAATATCCTCCCAAGTACTCTTAGAAAGAGCGGACATAGCCCCGCATTTTCATGAGGAAAGGGGGGATTTATTATTAATAAGCGATCGCAGTCTTAATCATAATAAAAAGTATTGATTTATACTTTATATTAATTTACATACTCCACAAATGCATCCTGATGAAAGATACCTTGTGGTTTTGGGAACACTAAATTTAGCATCAGAGTTAACAGGAAAGGCCTGATGTCTAAAGGCGAATGGAATAACAAATTATAAAAATACAGTTCCCCTGCAATTACCTATAACATACTTAAAATCAGTGAAGCGTAATACAATTACCCATGAATTTGACTCTGGTTCACAAGCAGAAATACTACCTATAGAGGAAAGTGACGACATATCGAAAGCATCCAAGCTACTAAGGCAAGGAATTCAACAACAGCAAGCTGGTGAATTAATAGGGGCTTTGAAGTCCTTACAACAATCCTTGGCGCTGTTTCAGTCCGTTGGGGATTTGCAAAAACAGGCACAGGCACTTTCTTTTTTAGGATTGGTAACTTACACAGCTGGAGACTACAAAGGTGCTATCTCTTACTCCGAACAGTGTTTATCTTTGGCCAAGAACTCCTCAGATTTTGTAGTGCAAATGCAAGCACTTTCCCATTTAGGGAATGCATACCGTCATCTAAATGACTATAACAAGGCTATTGAATTTTTGGAAAAGTGTTTAAAAATAACGCAACACCTGCAAGACAAACGTAGTCAAGTAGCAGCACTGAATAATTTAGGATTGGTATATAAAGCTTCCGGTAACTTTATGCAGGCAATTGAGTATCAGCAGCAAAGCCTAGAAATTGTCCGGGAACTCAAAGATAACTGGGGCGAAGAACAGGTACTCAAGAATTTGGGTAATGCTTGGTATGCTTTGGACAATTACCCAAAAGCGATCGCCTATTATGAGCAGTGTGTAATACTAGCACGCTCCTTAAAACATGTTCGCAGTGCTTCTCAGGTGCTAAAGAATTTAGGGAATGCTTGTTATGCCTTAGGTGATTATGCTAAAGCCATCAAGTATTATGAAGAACGGTTGCAATTAGCTAGAGAAATTCAAGACAAGCGTAGCGAGGAACAGTCTTTAGGTAACTTAGGAGTTGCTTGTGAAGCTTTGGGTGACTATAACAAAGCCATTAAGTATTATGAAGAACGTTTGCTGTTAGCTAGAAGTATCAAAGATCGGCGCAGTGAAGAAGAAGCTCTTGATCGTCTGAAAGCTGCTTGCTACGCCTTGGGTGATTATGCCAAAGCTATGCAATACCAGCAAGGAACATCTTCAAATAATTTGTAATACTCGCCTTTGGTGAGCAAGCTACGTAATTCGTAATGGGGATTTAGAAAAAGCCATAAAACCTGTTAATGCCTAGCTCTCTTGACAAAAACGCCCAAAAATCGTTAAAAAACAGGAGAGGGAAAGAAATAATCAAGAGTTAATAATATAAAATTACTCGCATAGGTCAATTTATCCCATTGTCTTTTGTTGCTGGAGATCCGCGAGAACTTCTAATATATCTACTTGGGGAAATTCGGTGTAAAAATTACTTACACTCAAAAAGGGTTCCGGTGTTTGCAAGATAATGGTGCGATCGCCCCACTGTTCTAACCAGGGTAGTAATGTTTGTGGCGCTACTGGCGTACATAGCCAAACTGCTGCTGGAGAAAGCGTTTTGAGAGCAGTTGCCGCTACCGCTATTGTCATACCTGTAGCAATGCCATCATCAACTAAGATGAGCGTAGCATTCTCTACATTCACCTGCGGACAAGCAGGAATTAATAAAGCCTCAAGAGACTTAGCAAGGTTTATCGCTTTATTTAAAGCTACTTCTCGCCACCGCGCATCATGTTTAAGGTGAAATAGCTTTTTATCAGTCCAAAGAACATTTCCAAAAGTAGTCACTGCACCAATTGCTAACTCTGGGTTTTCTGGATGACTAATCTTTTTCGCCACAACAATTGTCAACGGACAATCCAAAAGACGTGCTATTGGTGCCGCTACTGGTACACCCCCTCTTGGCAAAGCATAAACAATTGGTACAGGCTTTACCCCAGAATCAATAGTTTGCTGAGTCAAAACATGATGAATCACTCGCGCCAATTCCTCACCTGCATCGGTGCGATCGGCGAAAAGCGGGGTATGTGACATGGTTTCCCCCAACATCTTAGGACGGTACTGCTTTTATCATGACTGAATTTTGTCTCAAATTAACTGATACAATAAGATTTGTATAAATAATTAAGTATTCAGCAAAAGTCTATTGATTCTGATAAATCTCAAACCAGAGCAGTATTTAACTCAGATAAGACAGATGGTGCTGATGCCAAAATTCTAATTTTCATGAGCAGCGAAACCCAACTCAGCCTCTTCGACGACTCAACCCTTAACCAACGAGAACTGATTCCCACAGACGCTAAAATTGCGATCGCTCCGGGAACTTATTCTGACATAACTGAGTTGGCACAGCATTGCAATAGCTGCCACCGTTGTGCATTGGGAGACACTCGGACTCATGCTGTTGTCGGACGCGGTAATCTCAAAGCCCCAATTATGGTTATAGGGGAAGCGCCTGGTCAAAATGAGGACGAAACCGGTTTACCATTTGTAGGCAGATCAGGGCAGTTGCTAGAGAAAATTCTCGCATCCGTGAATCTGACTACTGAGGATGATGTATACATTGCCAATATCAATAAATGTCGCCCACCAGATAATAGAGTTCCTACTCCAACAGAAGTGGCGGCTTGTCTACCCTATTTACTAGAACAAATTCGCCTAGTTGACCCCAAAATAATCCTGTTAACAGGTGCAACTGCTGTCAAAGGCATCACAGGCGATAAGCGGGGAATTACGAAAATTCGCGGACAGTGGCTAGAGTGGGAAGGACGTTTATGTATGCCAATTTTTCATCCTTCCTACTTGCTGCGTAATCCTTCTAAAGAAAGAGGTGCGCCGAAATGGTTGATGTGGCAGGATATCCAGGCAGTGCGTGCCAAGTTAGATGAAATCCAAAATAATGATTAACCTCTCGAAAACCAATTCCTCTCCAATATCTGATCTCTGTGTTCTCTGTGCCTCTGCGGTTCAATAAATTACTTATTAACCACTCCAAACGCAGAGGAACCAAAGAGAGAAAGAAAGATTTTACAAGTCCTTAGCAGTCTTTTTCAATTTTTGCCATCTTTCTCGCAGTCGCTTCAAGTTAGGAGTATGACCACCATAACGCCAACTAACATAGGCTTGGCTAATCTCATCTATTACCTCAGCAGTTGCTGGGGCATGATGCTGATATGATCCTTTGGCATACTCTAAAGGTGTTTGGGCTGGATGTTTGCCTAAACCTTTTTGAGTTGTCCATTGCAGCATTTGTTGATAAAGGCTCTCCATTGCTGGCAATTTGTTTAACCATCGACGGTTACGCCACTTTCGCCACTGACTCCAACCCAGCCAACCGAAGAAAGCTGCTGTAGTTGCCAAGATTAAGCCAGTCAATACGCCAAACCAACCTTGAGAGAATAAAGCTAAAAACCAAGCGATCGCTCTAATCACCCACTTAAATATTGTCTCAAATACATTATTCAACAAACCTGTCACTGGAGAAGGCAACCATCCAGCAACCCAATGCCACAACTGACGCAACACACTAAAAGTTTGAGTATCTTCCACTGATGGAGGTATGAGGGGATGATTGGGAATCGGGTCAAAGGCAAACCACCCATATTTAGGAAAATATACTTCCGTCATCGCATAAGCATCAGTATTACGGACAACATATAGCCCTGTAAATGGATTAAATTCTCCTGCACTAAACCCTGCTACCAACCGTGCTGGGATGCCAATGGAACGCAACATTACCGTCAGAACTGTTGAGAAGTGGTCTGGATAACCGCCTTTATATTTGAATAAAAAAGCTTCTACTAAGTCATCTTTTTCTCCCAAATAAGGCAAATCTAAGGGATTTTGGGGAAGAGAGTAACGTTGCTTTAAATATTGAGCTAAGTAGAGAGCCTTTTCATACGCTGAATTTAGGCTTTTAGAAGACTTTGTTACCCCTTCTTGATTGTAGTTAGCGAGAATTTCTTCGGTACGTTGCCGGACTTTTTCGGCAATTTCGGGAGGAATTTGCAGATAATGCTTTTTAATATCTTGTGGATATTTAGTAGAAGCTTCACCTAATTTAGTGCGATCGCGGTATGGTACTTCAGACACTACTGTGTAGGTGAGTCCTTCTGATAATTCCACAGGCGATCGCAATCCGTCTTCCTTATCAACAGCGATCATTGGTGTGGGAAAGTAAATCTCTTTAGGATAAGCCATCGCCGGAATTAGGTTAGGCAAATCCGCTACCACTGTATAAGTTTGTACTATCTCTTGGGTTTTACCAGTAATTAGAGGTCGATTCAGAAAAATTTGGTAAGACCAAGGCGATCGCTTGATGGTTGTAACATCTTCATTACGAGAAACTTCCCATCCCTTACCCGTGTAACGGTCAAATCCTAGAACTCGCCAAAAACCCTCAGCTTGCGATCGCACCCGCATCACAATTTGAGGTTTCATCTCGCCCCGCAGATTTTGGTTAATTTGGCTATTAAAACCGTAATAAAAGTTATTATCTACTTTGCCTGGTTGACCATTTTGATTTTGTCCCGTACCACTGCCTTGATTATCACCTTTACCTTGGCGGACATAACCGGGATTAATGATACTACGTCCGGTGAAATTACCTTTTATTGGAATCGCAGAACTTACAGGAAAGTTCCGTAACTGATAGCCAGGAAATCTGGGTAAAACAGCAAAAATTGCCAGTCCCAGACCGACAATTAGGAAGAAATTTAGAATTAAAAATTTAAAATTAAGAGTTGAGGAATTCTTCTGATTGAATTTTTCATTTTGAGTTTTTAATGGCTGTAAACCCAAGCGGGAGCGATAATCTAATACTAAAGTTGGGAGAGCGATCGCTAAAAATAACAGCAGCACAGGTGCAAATGCTAAAGTCTGGCTTAACGTTGCCGCCACACCTAATAAAATCAGTCCTATAACAATCGAATAGCCCAAATTTTTCCGACGGGGTGTATCAAAGCTATGTAACACCTGGAGTTGAATTAATAACTCTGCCAAACCCAACCGTGTATCATTCAACTCTCCCACTAATCGCCCAAAGAAAGCACCCAGTGCCACTAACATTCCGATGGCGATACAAAACTTAACTGCAATATTGCGATCGCGGCGACGATAGTAACTCCAAATCGCACCCAATAAACTCAAGGGTAACGCCCAAAAACTGAATGAAGTTTCGGCGGCGATATCCGTTGCCACAATTCCCAAAACAACCAACGCTAGCACCAGCACCCGCAAGGAAATTGAATCTTCTACTTCTATTAAAGGCGATCGCTGCGGATTTTGCCCCCAGAAATTACCTACAGGGACACGCCAAAACCGATTCATCCTGGATAAGTTGAGCATTTCGAGTCTAAGTATAAATGCCACGGAAACAATGCTGAGGACGAAACTGTTCGCCCTACTTTAAGTATTCCCGTTACAGGAAGCTTTCTTATCCTGTCTATAGGGACTTCCAAGAAATAAATTAATCTTGTGATGTGTTTGCCTATGGGCAGGAGACGCCCACCCCACAAGAAGTAGTTGAGTATTTTTTATTTGGAAGCCCATTAAGCATCTATCTTGGATTTCTCACAAAGAAAGATTTAAAGCACTAGTAGTCTGTCAATAAATAATTGATGGATAAATTTCCTGTAGAGACAGCGATTTATCGCGTCTCTTTAACCGTCAAAATGAATTTGACAGACTACTAGCCCAAAATGCTTGATAGAGAAGCAATATTTCGCGTCTCTACTTAATTTGTACAGTGCGTAAGTCCTAAAGTATTTCTTTCTTCTCTCTGCGTTCTCTGCGCCTCTGCGGCAGCTTGCGGCAAGCCGCTCCGCGTCTACGTCAAAAAAATAGACTTAACCCAAGCGCATTACTATCTAACGCTACCGCGAACTGTAACGCCAAGCCTGAACATAATTTTGTATAAAAAAACAACCCAACCGAATAAATTCGTTGTGAAAAATTGGTGGCTTGGCAAAATACAGGCGAGTTGAAATCAGCACAACACAAGAAACTAACTCATTCCCCAGGCTTTGCTAATAACAGAGTGGACTGACGAGTACCCACAAAAAATCACTTATGGGGTAGAAGGTAAGTCTACTCCCCCTGGTTAGTTATAACCACGCTTTAAGTATAAGTAAGCACCCTGTTGCTAGTAGTATCTAGAGACAGAAAAAGCCCCAAGGCAACAGCTAGGCAATAGTTACCTTAAGATATTCAGCATTACGTACTAGCGGTGGCAATTAAGGTTACACAGTGGGATTAATCACAAACAAAAGCGACTGTTCGTCTACTTCTGGAAACTCAACTTCCAGTGTATAAGTTGGGTTAAGTTGCTCGCAGCCTAACTCTACACTTAAGTATCCCGGAGTTGAAGATGTTGCCATTGCTAAAGTTCCACTTGTGCGAAGTGTCAAAGTTCCTTTAACAGGTAACTCAGCCTCAACAAGTAACTTCGTAAGTTTACCTACAGACTGATACTCTACTTTGATATTCAAATTACCGACAGTGGTTAGCCATTGTCTTTCCACCACTGGACTAGCTGCTGAAAGTGGTAGAGTCAGATTTTCCAGCAGTTGTTTAGCTGCCAGCAACGACAAAGCCATTTGTTGACGCGGTTGTAAATCTGAATAATCGCTCTGAATATTGGGCATATCCAAAGTACTTACAGACCTATAAGTGCTTCTTAGCACCAATCCCGCGATATCATTTAGTGCTTGAGACTCGTTGGGAAAAAAGTTCTCCACCACTTGAACTAATTTTGCTCCCAGAGGCACCGAAGATGTCACCATTGATTGACATTTTTCCAGCAATTGCTGAAAAACTCTCTCCGGTAAAGGACGCGGTAGGTTTAGCTTCGATTGTTGTACCATCCATCCCCAGGTAGGAACGAGCGTCATTGACGGCTCATCAACACAATCGGGATAGTCGATTAATTGTGTTTCCCAAGGAAATAAAGGTGGGTGGTCTTGGGCTTGGATTTGTAAGCGATGCTTAAGGACAGCTTGGAAACGATCTTGCACAGTAGGAATTTCTCCCAATTGAAAGGTCTGGGGCGTTCCTCCCAATTTTGGCTCACTGCTTTTTGAAGCAGTGGCTTCATTGTGGAGGTTTTTTACCCCGTCATTTTCCTGACATTCCACAGATTGGTTGTTATTTTTGACATCATCTGTCAATAACCAACCGAGACACTGAGATTGTAAGGATTCTGAGTCACTATTCATGAGTAGATGCACCTGATCCGGACACTAATGAGTTACGAATTTCCCAAGCTTGCTCAAGAATCTTAAACCATCGTTTTTGAAGTTGTGCCATTGACAGCCCTAAAGTTTTTGCGATTTTTTCATCGGCTTGTCCTTGTTGCTTCAACTCTAGTAAAGATCGTTGCTTATTGTCCAGTTGTGCTGTGTATACTTGCCATTGTTGGGGAGTTAAGCCCAAATTGGTGTGTAAAGAAGCTTCTAGCCACTCGTGAACTAATTCCCAACGATGTAACAAGGCAAACCGAATCAAATGGTACTTGAAGCGCTGTTGTAAGTAATCTCTCTGACGAGGGGTTAAACCTAAAATTGACTCAATTTCCTGTGCTGATAAATCCTGGAGGCGGAGAGAAAAGTAATCAGCACAGTCAGATTGTTGCCGTTCTTCGAGATAATTCATTAATTCTGTAACTACAACCGAACGCAAGGTATCTTCTTCAGGTTCGGGTTCGGCTTGCGTTGCCATTGTCGAGCGTAATTGATGCACTGCTGGTTCTTCCCAACAACCATCGCCTTCATTATTGCTGCCTTCTGCGGCTTGTTCTATATCTACACTGGTTTCTGGGGGCTGCTGTTGAGAAAAAGTTTGCGCCCGTAAGATAATTAGCTGTTGCTGACGGCCTGGTAAGGGAATGCGTCGCTTGCCGTAGCGCTCGGTAAATGCCATGTATTCGGACAATTCTAGAAGCGTCTGAGGGCGATAAGTAGCACCAAGTTGATTTTCTCGCCGGAAAGCGTTCAATGCCTCCAGATAAAAACTCTGTAAGAAATCTTCAATTATAGTCAGTCGCCCTTGATAACTCAATTGCTTCTGAGGCGGGTTAATGTATCGATAAATAATTGCACTCAATGTACTGTGTAATTCTACCCTGCCCCGATTTGAACCCAACTGATAGTACCTAAGACACTGTTGTAGCCGATGCCGAGCTAGGGTCATCGCCGAGCTTTCTACAGATCCAGAAGCTTGGATACGTTTGCTTTCCTGGCAAATCCGATAGACTTCGGTGGTAATACGTCTTGCTACATCGTGGCAATTCTGTTCCGAAGCTTTGGTTGATTGTTGAAACTCCCTGGACAGGAGTTGAAAGATCACCTCCACGCCTTTAGAATTTTCTCCCAGAATATTTGCAGATGGAATAGTTGCGGTTGCGGCTGAATTCATAGTCTCGGTTTTCAAAAGACCCTAAGTATTTAAATACAACCTGTACGACTGTGGGTATTGGCTTTTTCGGTTTTACGTATAAGCTAAACGCAGACCAATCCTATATTGAGAATATGGCTGATTTTATTATTCCCAACTTCGATGGGATTGTTCACATTTTGATAGATGTTATTACCATTACCCAGAAGCCGTATACAAGTCATTATGGATTTAGAAGCACAAATTCAATTGCTGATTGACAATGCACCCCGCGATGGTATGACACCAAATTTGATTGCAGCAATTGCTCCTGCCCTTAGAACGATCGCTCAAAAATTACGTCACTCCCAGTACTATATTCTCCAAAATTCGGAGGAAAGCTGGGTTTTAACTACATTGAGCAATCTTACTAATCCAGGACTGGAAAAGCGCGTTGTTTACGCTTTTCCTACCATACAGGATGTCTCTCTAATTTCCCCTGCTGGGCTTGACCCTCAAATGCTAGCTAAAATTATCCCTGTCACCCATATTTTGTTCCAATTGGTGGCATTGGAACCCGTAGATAGTATCGTTTTTTTGGAGACGCCGGGTAAGACCACCCATACCGTTGAAATTCGACGAACTGAACTAGAAAAACTCATGCAGAAACACTTACGACAGCAGCGATCACCTAAACAGATACCCCCTGATATTGCATAGAAAAAACTTGGATGTGGGATTTTTTAGATACAATCCCACATCCAAAATTTTAAATCTCAAATTTGTTTGAAAAAGTTTTTGATGAAAAATAAATTAATGCCACTTACTAAACTTCTAGTTCTTTAAAGAAGCAAGCGATCGGTTTAATTTTTCGTCTAATCTAAAATTGCTTAACAAACAGTTATCAGTGAACATTTTTCTAAATTTAGCTGACCATTAAGCAAAATTTCTCCACCTAAGAACAGGTGAAAGGTTTCGCTTAGGGTCTCAAGTCCCCTAAAATACCTGTTAACTGGTAAATGATTTAATAAAGGCGGCTCAGTGTGTACTCAGCTATGTTAATCAATGCCTGGTGGGATTCTGAAGGTGGGAGAACTGCAAGATGTTCAATTGCTAGCTTCGCATGGTGAGCAGCTAACTCTCGCGCCTGCTGTATGCCTTGACTATCTTGAATTAGTGCTAGTGCTTGCTCTAAATCCCCCTCTTGAGCAAACTCTCGCTCAATTAGCACTTCCAAAGATGGTTTTTGGGCTAAAGCAAATAAAACGGGTGCAGTCAGATTACCACTTTTAAGATCCGACCCCACTGGTTTACCCAAGGTATCTGTTGTACTGGTGAAATCTAGAATGTCGTCAACAATTTGAAATGCTATACCAAAATGACGCCCGTAGCTATATAGATGCTCAACAGTTTCTCGCGAAACTTCACTGAGTAACCCAGCAGCTTTAGAACTGTTGGCGATTAACGAAGCTGTTTTGTAATAACTCTTCTGGAGGTAAGTTTCAATAGAGATGCTAGTATCAAAACGATTTAGTCCCTGCTGAATCTCCCCAGTAGCCAGATCCATAATGACTTCTGAGAGGAGTTTTACTACCTCCAAATTGTCCAAGTTTGCTAAATACCAGGACGATTGGGCAAAAAGAAAATCCCCTGCTAATATGGCAATGCGATTACCGAACAAACTATGAACGGTAGGAACGCCTCGCCTCACGTCTGATTCATCTACCACATCGTCATGTACTAAGCTAGCTGTGTGAATCATTTCTGTAATCTCAGCTAGGCGGCGATGACGTGGTGTGATGTCTTGTTCTAACATTGTTGCCCGCGATATTAGCAGGACAATTGCTGGTCTGATACGCTTTCCCCCAGCACCGAATAAATGTTCGGCTGCTGCAAACAGAATGGGGTGGCGATTTCCAACTAGCTGTTTTAGGTTATCTGCTAGTAGTCGCAGGTCTGCTTCCACAGGGGTAAACAGGGAGGTGGCTGGGGTCATGGATGGGCGAACTCTGACTTAGGTTACGAAAGTTTACATATCCTACACTCATTTTAAGATAACCCTGTGCCAGCGCAAAGTTTTCATAAGGTAATCCCATTTTCATGAGTCTATAGGTGATACTTAAGGTTAATAGTGTATTTGTCAATAAGCAATTATGCCTGATTTTTGATAACTCAGGTTTAAAAATAACTTCAAACACGAGTTATAAGTAGATGGGAATAAATATCAGCTTAAATTATATCAAGTAGTTTCTCGGTACACCTTTCCCGCCCCAGTTCAAAACATAAATTAAGCAATATTGCCTATTGACAAAATGGATTCAATTTAAATAAGTCACCAACGAGTCAGACTAAATTTATTCAGGACTGAAGTGTAGCTACTCAAAAAATTTCAAATTTAGCAGTCGGATCGGCTCAAAATTTAAGGTCGTTGTGTTACGCTAAAGTATAGGAATTTTAAATTTTTCAGATATTCACACCCGAAAGTAAATCACCTAGTAGTTGATTTTACTGACTCGGTGATGTAGGTCTAAAATAATTAGTCGTAGTTTAAAATTAAGGAAATAATTCCTTTCATTTTTTCTACGATCCGCGAAACTCCTGGTTTGGAGCTATGCGATATCCCTATGGGAAGCCGCTACACGTCTTCAGCGCACGTTGAGCGCAAGCATTGCTCCTTTCACAGCAATGTGATCAAAAATAAAGCAGATCAAGTAGACCGCAAAGAATCATAGTTTTAGATTGCTAAAAAGCAATCTAACTGCTGTGGGATCTATGGTCTGCAAGAAGTCGTATTAGCGAATAAATTATTTCTCTGTAGAGAATTTTATCTCTATAGGTAATTTTACCATTATGAAGCTACAGCCATCAAGATGCACTTGCTTGGCTGAGGTTCTACTAATTTTATGGAATTTTATATTTATTTAGAAAGGTGCTAGTAGAACAATGATTCACGGAAGTATACCTATGATGATTTTTATTTTAGCGTCTGGATATTTGTTCACAGTCTACCTGTTGTTAGCACTGGCAAAGCGAACGGGTACAAAGACTGTTCCGACAAGTTTTCCTTCATCTACCGAAGGAAAACACAAGCAGGAGATATCAGTAAGGACAAAGGTGACTGAAGCAGTTAATAGTCAGTAGGGATTGGGCATGGGGCATTGAAAAAAGGCTCCAGGGGCGGGGTGCTGATTCTTGCTGAGGGGAAAAATTCCCCTTGCTCCCTGCCCCCTTCAATGGAGTTGGGAAATAGCGGTATCAGTGAAGCAAACCTCTTCAACCATTGGGGTATAGCCTAACCACTGCACTCCTGACTGGGAAAACTGTTTCGGACAACCACTAACTGCGAAGCGAGTTGGCACTGGGAGGTGGGTATTTTTTAAGCCTAGTAAGTCTAACTCTTGGGCACAAGCTGCTACGACATGAACAGCTGGGTCAATCAGTTGGACATGGGAGGGGAGGAGCGATCGCAATACTGGTGTAAGGTGGGGATAATGAGTACAACCGTGAACTAAGGTGTCAATTTCCTGCTTTAGTAAAGGCTCTAGGTAGGCTCGTGCTACTTCTGCAGTGTAGGGGTCATGAATCCGGTTTTGCTCGATGAGTGGCACAAACTCTGGACATCCAACTTGCCAAACTTGAACTTCAGGAGCAATTTCGATTATTGCGTGCTTATAAGCATTACTTTTAGCTGTAGCGGGAGTGGCAATTACACCAATCCGCTTTCCTTGTTGCACCGCAGCTTTTGCACCCGGTAGGATTACTCCTAAAATGGGGATGTTGAATTCCTGACGCACGGTTTCTAAGGCTAGGGCAGAACTGGTGTTACAAGCCATAATTACCATTTTTACCTGCTGCTGTTGTAGCCAGGTAATAATTTCACGCGTGAATTGTAAAATTTCTGCTTGGGAACGAATTCCGTAAGGGAGTCGAGCTGTATCCCCAAAGTAAATAATTGATTCATTGGGGAGTTGCCGATATAGTTGTCGCAGTACTGTCAACCCACCCACACCACTGTCAAAGATGCCAATTGGGGCACGTTGGGGTTCTTGATCAGAAAAATTGTCAAGATTCGCTTCAAAGATCGAAGATGAATACACGGGCAAATATAAATTTAGGTTTTGGGATTTAAAATACAGAATTTAGCAGACAATCTACAAATTGACTACTAAATTCTGGATGCCAAAAAAGTCTAAATACCACCTTTTAATAGTAATTTGTACTATATTATCGCTGTAAGTATTTTAAGATGCCACGAGCGATCGCTTCAGCCATCTGATTTTGATACTCTGATGTTCCTAATCTGGGATTGTCTTCTCGACCAGTCATATAACCTGTTTCTACTAAAATCGAGGGCATGGAGTTTTTTCTGAGAACGTAGAATCTGGCTTTGCGGGTTCCCCGGTCTTTGATTGTACTGATGTTCTGGAGGATGGTTTTGCGAACTACTTCAGCCAGAGCATAACCGCTATCGAAATAATATACTTCTAACCCATTAACATCAGGACGATTATCAACCGAATTAGCGTGAATGCTGACAAAGGCAGTTGCATTAACTCGCTGGGCAATTTCTACCCGTCCCTGAAGTTCTACGAAAAAGTCAGCATCCCGTGTGAGTACCGCCTGTACACCATTTTGCTCTAAAATGGCTGCTACCCTTTTACCAATAGGTAGAATTACGTCCTTTTCTAAAAGTCCGCCTAGACCTGGGGCACCTGAGTCTTTTCCACCATGTCCTGGGTCAATCACAACTAGTAATTTCCCTCTAGGAACGGAGGGATGCGGCTGTGGCCGGGAGATAGGACGAGGATTATCTGTGGGGTTTGGGAATTGACTTAGATTTGGAGATGGCAGAGGAGGTAAAGCAATAGGAGGTGTGACGCTAGCAGAGCGTTGTAATTCTAAAGCCAAAAGCTGGTCGCCAACCTGATTGAGTTCCCCAATTTGTACTCCGGCTGCTGGTTGAACCAAGACGACGACAGTATTGGATTCTTGTGGTTGCAGACGAACCCGCAGGATAGGGCTATTAGCATTAAAATTCGGGCCTGTAACTCTGGGAGCTAACCGAGCATTGTTGATGGTGATGCGGAACAGACCAGAAGTTCTATCCCAGCCTCCTGTAGCAGATAAAGCTTGGTCGCCTCTAATCAGCAGTTGTGTGCCATTACCAGCCAATTGCACAGACTGAATGGTAGCAGTTGAGGTGTTACTAGATGGTATTGGGCGTGGACTATTACCTTCAGACAACTGGGCAACGCCACGACTGGGTAGAACTACAAAACCACCAATACTGCTAGTGGTTGCTCGCCAATTTTGACTATTTTCGTCCACCTGTAAAGTTATCCGAACAACAGATGGGCTTGTTTGTAGTTGGCTGAACTGAATGCGATTGACACCATAGCGATTAATCGGCAAATCGCGCTGCCCTAGATTTGGTGATAAAGTAGCGCCAGTAATATCGATGTTAACTGCCCTTTGATCGTTGCTACGATTTACCTGAATCTGAGGATTACCACCATTGGTACGGATGAAAAAACCATCCCCAGTGACTTGTAAGTTCTCAATTTGAGTAACCCTGGCGGCAAGCATTCTGTTTTTAGGCGGATTGACAGGGTTTGCTGTCACCACGTTGTAGATATTTCTTTGGGAGAACACTGGTGGAAATGTTCTCGGTGAAGTCTCTGTTGCTATAGCTTGTTCTTGTTGCCCTCCAGTATTTGAGGGGACATTCTCAGCCACTGGTGTAGGTAATTGTACCATCCAGCGATCGCCAGTTGTGCCAACAAATTGTACTCCCTTGGGGTCAAGAGTATAACCAGGAGTCAGTTCAACGACTATGCGCGTTGTTTGTTCGTCAAACTGCCCAACCCGGATAGCGCGAATTGTACCGCCCACCGGTTGGGTTAGCTGCGGACGCCCAAATGTGGTTCCTGGCAAATCAATTACCAAACGAGTCGGGTTAAAAATTAATTGTGCTTGGGGTTGAACATCCCCCGAAGTATTAATTTCCAGACGATTTTGGTTGGTATCAAAACGCCAAGATTGGAGTCTCGCGGCCATTGCCGGCGACGACAGCATGAAGATAGTTCCAATAGTACTGGATAGTAACCAGTGTAATTTCACAGTCCTTTCTCCTAATTCACATTCATGGAAGCCGTCAACATCTCAACATATTGGCAAATCCTCACACCGTCACCGCGCACACTTGAGTTTTGCGCTGTTATTAAGACACAGCTAATGGCGTAAAATATAGCACGCTCCTCTGATTTTGCCATGCCATGAGCCTATATAAATTTGACTGTCAATTTTAGATTTTAGATTCCTAATTTTAGATTTTTTGATTTTTGGTTCATGGCGGACTAACGCTTTGATACACTAACACTCCTTGTGGTGTGAAATAATTCCATTATCGAAAATTTAAAATTCTCAAGCCCATCCCTTTATTGCTGGGGTTAATCCAAAATCCAAAATCGTTTGACTGAGCGAACGCGAGTGCGTCTCGCAGAGAAGTCGAAGTCCAAAATCCAAAATTGCTTGGCTTGCAAATCATCAGATGGCAATAACAAAGAAGCTACTCCTATCCCGCCGCAAAAATACTTAAATTGTTTAGTACTAAATTGGATAATATTGGTAAAGATTAGATGTATTTGCTCAATAATTTCGACTAAATCACTTATCTTCTCTTTAAATACTGAAGAACGCCACGAGCGATCGCTTCTGCCATTTTATTTTGGTAAGCTGAGGTTCTGAGCCTAGCCATATCCTCTCGACCAGTCATGTAACCCGTTTCCACGAGAATGGAGGGCATAGAACTTTTTCTGAGGACATAAAATCTGGCTCGCCGCACTCCCCTGTCTTTGATAGTACTAATGTTTTGAAGAATGCTACTGCGGACAATGCGAGCTAGATCCAGACCGCTATCGTAATAATATACTTCCAAGCCATTAACATCGGGACGACTCGCACCTGCGGAATTAGCGTGGATGCTAACAAACACATCAGCATTAGCTCGTTCTGCTAATTGCACCCGTCCTGGAAGGGTAACAAAATAGTCAGAATCCCTGGTCATAATAACTTGTACGCCATGTTGCTGCAAAATCTCAGCAAGTCTCTTACCAATAGGCAAGATAACATCCTTTTCGCGTGCCCCCCCAATGCCAAGCGCTCCAGAGTCTTTGCCACCATGTCCGGGGTCAATAATCACTACCACTCGCCCATTGGTAACTCGGCGCAGTGGTTGTGTTAGTGGCTGGGGATTGGGATTGTTTGGGTCTGGGAATGGCCCCCGGTTTGGTGGTGGTAGCCCAGGTAAAGCAAAGCGGGGTCTTCCGGGGAGGGCGACAACTCGCCGAGAACCTTGTACTTGTATTGGAACCAAAAGCTGGTCGCCAATTTGCTGGGGTTGCCCAAGTTGCACTCCGGCTGCTGGTTGAACTAAAACAACAACTGTGTTCGGTTGTTGGGGTTGCAGACGGACTCGAACAATGGGGCTATTGGGAGCAAAAGTCGGGCCTGCAACTCTCTTAGCCAACTTGGCATTGGTAATTGTGACGCGGAATACACCTAAGGAGCTATCCCAGGTTCCAGTGGCAGATAAAGTTTGGTCGCCTCTAATTAGCAGTTGTCTGCCATTATCAGCCAGTTGTACAGACTCAATTGTAGCTGGCGAGTTGTCGGCAGATGGTCTAATGGGAAAGGAGGGTGGTTGTGCCTGATTGTCATAATTATTTCCAGGCAATCTGACAACACGACTAGGTAGAACTACTAATCCACCACTGTTACTATTAGTTGCTTGCCAGTTGGGGCTATTTTTATCTACCCGCAAAGTCAGGCGAACACCAGGAGGTTGTCCTTGTAGTTGGGTGAATTCGACGCGGCTAACACCATGTCTATTAACAGGGATCTTATTCTGTTGCATCAGACGTGGTGATAAAGATGCGTCAGAGATATCCATGAAGATGCTAGCGCGATCGCGGCTGCGAATTACCCGAATCGGAGGATTACCACCACTGGTGCGAATGAACAACCCATCACCTGTTACTTGTAAGTTCTCAATTTGAGTCGTCCCTTTTCTAGTAGTCGCAACCCTTGAAATACCAGGTTGTGGCTCAGAGTCTGGGGTAACAACAGTGTAAGCAGTTCTTGGAGAAGCGGCTACTCGATCGACTTCTGGTCTCGGTAATTGCACCCTCCAGCGATCGCCAGTTGTACCTACAAATTGCACTCGTTTGGGGTCTAAAGTATAGCCAGGAGTCAGTTCGATAACTATACGGGTTGTTTCTCCATCAAACTGCCCAACCCGGATCGAGCGAATTCCACCGCCCACCTGTTGGGTTAGCTGCGGACGCCCAAATGTGGTTCCTGGCAAATCAATTACCAGCCGAGTTGGATTGAAAATTAGTTGTGCCTGGGGTTGAACTGCTCCTACAGTATTAATTTCCAGCCTGTTTTGATTGGCATCAAAGCGCCAAGATTCAAGTCTCGCAGCCATTACCGGCGACGATAGCATGAAGATAGTTCCAATAGTGCTGGGTAGTAACCAATGTAATTTCACAGTCCTTTCTCCTAATTCACGTTCATGGGAGCCGTCAATATCTCAACTCATTGGTAAATCATCACACTGTCACCACCTAAACTTGACCTCTGATGCCTTTTCTGATTTTTTCAGATGGTATAAAGACGCGCTTAAATCAGTTACCAGGTTTCATATTGGGTGTAAATCCCCATGTGAAATTTTCCACCTTTAGAGGTAGGAATTCTGACTCCCAAGGAAGCTAGAAAACTAATAACTGATAACTGTTCACTGATAACTGTTTTTTGTTTTTCGCCATCAATGTACTAAATAGATAATTCCCATTCCTTTGAGAGGATCTAGCAAAATTTATGGGTGTTACTCCCCAATTACCTGGAAGATTTTCAAATAAAGGCTTATAAGCCAAGGGAAACTGGAAATAAATAACATTCTGAATGGTGGTAGAAATTATAAACAGACGATTATTTTACAATCAGACGGGACGGAAATTTAGGAAGAGAAGTTTCCACTGCATAATTTGGGGATGAGGGGGATCAAGGGGATGAGGGAGAGTTATTGAACAAGTTTCTTCCCTATTCCCCATTCCCCATTCCCAAAGATTAGCGATCGCTAGATTCTGGGGTTACTTCTAAATTGCCACTGTCATTTGATGCTGGTACTCTTGACTGAGGCGGTTCAATTACCAACGAGGTTCCAGAGGAACCATCTAAAATCAGTTGGTCTGAGACTGAATCCACAGTTTTTGGATCTGGAAATACAAATCGTAACAAAGGAGGAGCTAAAAAGGTTGTCAAGATAACCATCATAATAATTGCTGCCCCTAATGGTTTCGAGAGAGCGCCACTGGCTGCACCGACACCAGCAAATACTAATCCAACTTCCCCTCTAGGAATCATCCCCACACCGATCGCTAAACGGTTGATTTCCGGTTGACCAAACACGCTTAAGCCTGTGATTACTTTACCGAGAATGGCTACTACGATCAGGAAAGTTGCCATAATTAAACCTTCTCGATTATCGGGAATTGCTGGGTTTAAAACTCCCAAATCGGTTTTTGCGCCAACAGTTACAAAGAAAATTGGCACTAACATATCGGCAATAGGACAGACTTGTGTTTGCAGTTCTTTGCGCTTATCTGTCTCTTCTAGAACTAAACCCGCCGCAAAAGCTCCTAAAATTGCTTCTAAGTGGATGACGGCAGCAAGGTATGCCATAGCAAAAGCGAAGATGAATGCTGGTATTACTAGTCCGCCGCGTGTTTTGAGTTTATCAGCGATCGCCACAAAGGACTTATTGAAAACATTCCCTAGTAGAATTGCTCCCAAAATAAAACCAGTGGCGCTGATAATCAAATAAATAACTTTGCTGACATCCACCACACCATCTTTAGCTAAACTGGCAACTACTGCTAAAACGATGATTCCCAAAACGTCGTCAATTACGGCAGCACCCAAAATAATCTGCCCTTCTTTAGAATTGAGTCGCCCCAACTCTGACAGCACCTTGGAAGTCATACCAATACTAGTGGCAGTCAAAGCCGCCCCGGCAAAAATTGCGGGTACAGCAGCAATTCCAAACAAAGTCATCAGTCCTACAGTACCAGCAGCAAAGGGTACTACTACCCCCACTACTGCAACGACGGTGGCTTGGATACCAACTGCCATTAAATCTTTTAAGTTCGATTCTAAGCCGATTTCAAACAGTAGGATGATCACACCCAATTCTGCCAAAACGGAAATGACCTCAGACTGCGCTGCAAACACGGCTGGAGTGGCTTCAGGCGTTAAACCAGCAGTGATTTGAAGGAAGGACATGATCAAAGAGTTAGAACTGTCTGTGCCGCCTTCTGAAAACACTAAAAGGTGGAAAACAGAGATACCAACTACCACGCCACCGACCAGTTCGCCTAAGACAGGCGGTAAACCCACTTGGTTTGATAACTCTCCACCAACTTTGCTGGCGAGATAAACGATTACTAAGCTTAGTAACACTGCTGCTACTACCATTGAACTGTCTGCGGCTTGTGTTGCGGTAGCCAGCAGAGGAAAAGAGAAGTTGATTGGATCTAACAAATGCATGGGTTCTCTGAAAATCCTTCTCTTTGATTTTGACGCGTTTCTGAAAAACATCCTATGGAAATGTGATTGACAGATTAAATAAATTAATTTGTCCTCAGTTCGTAGTAAGGACTGAAGTCTTTATTTCTAAGCACTAAAGTGCTTACTACAAACTTTTCATTACTAGATTAAGAAAGTACTGGTGTAATTTTTTTTAGTTTCCAAAAATGTAACCATTCCAGCTTTTGACTATGGCAGTGTCAAAGTAAGAACATACAAATCGTATCTAGCGATCGCACTTGAGTTGTGAAAAACTTGTGGTGACTGTTGACTCTCAACAGCCATCAGAAGATTGCTATATAGTTTATTAAAAACATCTGTGGATACTTTGAGGAGTGCAAATCTTATGACTAGAGCCGCTTTATCCGGTTCTCAGTTTACCAATGGAAAGCTGTGGAAAATACTGCCTTTAGCAATGCTTTTATGTGTAACTTTTACACTGCCTACATTGGCACAAGAAAAAGAGAAATTGTGGCGAACCCTTAGTGTGAGTGGTCGCGGAGTAGAAACAATTCCTACAACCTTGGCGCAAGTCAATTTAGGAGTGGAGATTCAGGGGAAAACAGCCCAAGAGGTACAGCAAGAAGCCGCCCGGAGGTCATCGGCTGTAGTTGCGTTCCTCAAGAGCCAAAATGTTGAAAAATTACAAACTACTGGTATCCAGCTTAATCCAGTTTACAGTTACACCAATAATGTGCAGAGGATTACAGGCTATGCTGCCAATAACACAGTAAGTTTTCGCATTCCTACTGAGAAAGCTGGGACATTATTGGATAATGCAGTGAAAGCGGGTGCGACACAAATTAACGGTATTAGTTTTGTTGCTAATGATGAAGCGATCGCATCTGCTCAAAAGCAAGCATTAAAAGAAGCTACCCAAGATGCCCAACAGCAAGCTGATGCTGTTTTTAGTGCCTTGGGTTTCAAATCCAAAGAAGTGGTGAGCATTCAAGTTAATAATGCCAGTGCGCCTCCACCACCACCGATGTTTTTAAGGGCTGAAGCTGCCAAAGTAGCTGATGCTTCCACCCCTGTTGTTGGTGGTGAACAGCAAGTAGAAGCATCGGTGACGCTGCAAATTAGTTATTAGTTATTTGTCGTTAGTCCCTCTTACAAAGTTCTGATCGCCGGAAGCCGGCGCTCAGACTTTGCGCTTTGTCATTTGTGAGGGCAAAGGACTATCAATGCCCAATATCTAATGCCTAATTAAAAATGTTCTGAAGACATATCTCCTGAACCACCCTCTCCATCGCGCTTAGAGCCTAATAAATCTAGTTGGTCTACTCTAATAATTGGTGTTGAACGGTTTGCTCCTGTTTGGCGATCGCTCCATGTGTCAAACTTCAAAGAACCCTTTATCCCAATTAAGCTTCCCTTGCGTACATAATTACCTGCTACCTCAGCCGTCTTATCCCATAATTCCAGAGTGAACCAGTCAGGTTCATCGCTGTTGCGCGATCGTCTTTTTACAGCTAGCGTCAATCTACACTTAACACTACCAGATTCAAAATATTTTATATCAGGGTCGCTACCTACACGACCAACAAGGGTGACAATATTAATACTCATGTGCGTTACCTTTTAGTACAAGTGTACTTAGTAATTCAGACTTTTATCATAGCGAATTGTGAAACACTTGAAAATAATGTGTTAAACAGTTAACAATATAGTTGACTTGAAAAATTATACATACTACTTGGAGAAACACATAAAATTATACGGGTATACTAAGTTAACCAGAGAATATCAAAACATACATAGCTGAGACATCGTAAATATTCCTGGGAATCATATAAAAATATAGTCTAGTTTACTGAACTCAGGATATAAACATAATCAAATCAACTCTACCGTTGTAGTCAAGAAGTATCGCACATAAGGGGCTTATAGACGCGTGGGTATTTTTAGGAACTTTCGTACATCATGGGATATGGGTATCGACCTCGGTACTGCTAACACCCTCGTTTATGTATCTGGTAAAGGTATTGTACTGCAAGAGCCTTCTGTAGTTGCTATCGATGTCAACGAAAAGGTAGCACTGGCAGTAGGAGAAGAAGCCAAAAAAATGCTCGGTCGTACACCGGGAAATGTGATTGCCCTCCGCCCTTTGCGCGATGGTGTAATCGCTGATTTCGATATAGCCGAGCTGATGCTCAAAAGCTTTATTCAGCGTGTAAATGAAGGCAGGTCTCTAATTTTACCCCGAATTGTCATTGGTATTCCCAGTGGTGTCACAGGAGTAGAAAGGCGAGCTGTGATGGATGCGGCTCACCAAGCAGGAGCAAGAAAAGTTTATTTAATCGATGAACCTGTAGCTGCGGCCATTGGTGCAGGACTACCTGTTGCTGAACCCACTGGCAACATGATCATCGATATTGGTGGTGGGACAACAGAAGTTGCAGTGCTGAGTCTTCAGGGTACAGTGATTAGCGAATCAGTACGCATTGCTGGGGATGAACTGACTGAAGCCATCCTTCAGTATATTAAGAAAGTTCATAACTTAGTCATTGGTGAACGCACTGCCGAGGATATTAAGATTCGGCTCGGTTCTGCCTATCCTACTAATGATGACAATGACGCCATGATGGAAATCCGAGGCTTACACCTACTTTCTGGTCTGCCGCGTACTGTAACAATCAAAGCCCCAGAAATCCGTGAAAGTATGTTGGAACCGCTATCAGTAATTATAGAAGCTGTGAAGCGGACACTGGAACGTACACCTCCAGAACTGGCAGCAGACATTATTGACAGAGGTATTATGTTAGCTGGTGGTGGTGCTTTGCTCAAAGGCATAGATACCTTAATTAGCCATGAAACGGGGATTGTGACTCACATTGCCGCCGACCCTCTTTGCTGTGTTGTGCTGGGAACAGGTCGTGTGTTAGAAAACTTTAAACAGTTAGAACGAGTTGTCACTGAAAGCTCTCGCAATATGTAGCAAAAAAATATCAGACTTAAGTTCTATTTGAGTTCTATTTGGGTTTTATATAAATAGAATCCAAGTAGAACTTAATTGTTTAAGTATACGAGGTATATATGGTTACAATACGACGTTGGTGGGATCATAAAGGGTTACAAATCGGGTTGTTAGCTTTAGTAGTTGGTAGTGCTTGGATATTGCGACAAACTCAAGGTGAACTGGTGCTTGAAACATACCAGGCAATTACCCGTCCGTTAGAGATGTTGCAGTCAGGGCCAACTCCAGAAGAACGTCTTAGAGATGCGCGGATATTAGAATTGCAAACCCGTATAGTAGATTTGGAAAGTCAAAAGACCAAGCTACAAGATTTATTAGGCTATGTGGAAAAAGAGCCATTGGCATCACGGCCAATTCCAGCGCGGGTAGTAGGACGTAGTGCTGACCAATGGTGGCAACAAGTTACCCTGAATCGCGGTGCGAATGCAGGGATTCAAGAAGGCTTTATAGTCAAGGCAGAAGGCGGATTAGTGGGTTTGGTGCAAAGTGTAACTCCCAATACTAGCCGCGTATTGTTAATCAGCGATCTTAAAAGTCAAGTGGGTGTATCAGTTAGCCGCACAGCAGCTAAAGGCGTTTTGCGAGGAGATTCTTCCGCAGAAGCTGTGCTGGAGTTTTATGAAAAAGTCCCAAATGTCAAGGTAGGAGATTTAGTTTCCACATCTACTTATAGTCAGAAATTTCCTTCTGGTTTGGCAGTAGGACGAATCAAGTCGCTGGATTTAAAGAAACTTCCGGCATCAGTAGCGAAAATTGAGCTTTTTCCACCAATCCGCTCTCTCGATTGGGTAGCTGTTTATCCAAAGCCAGAAAACCAAGAGTCGGAAACCCAAAAGTCGGTAAATCAAGTGCCGCAAAAGTCTAAGTAAATTCTTCAAAAAAATCCATAGAAAAATGAAGATTCCTGCATTTGGTGGTAGCAGGCAGAAAAAGCGAAAATCGTCAGAGCGAAAATCGAAATTCCGAATCCAGCCACTTTCTCGTTGGCATCCCGGTGTACGTCAGTTGTTGGGTTGGATAGTGACGGCTAGTTCTGTACTGTTATGTTTACTATTATTGCCAACCCGCTTACCGGGTATGGAATTATTGGGAATTGCCCCAAACTGGCTGTTAATTTGGGTGGTAGCTTGGAGTGTGAAGCGCACGGTGTTTGCCGGAGCATTGGCAGGTATAGTTCTGGGACTACTTCAAGATTCAATGACATCACTTAACCCTACTCATGCCCTCAGTTTAGGTATAGTGGGAATTTTAACTGCTCTGCTCCAGAAGCAGCGTTTTATCGAAGAAGATTTTATTTCGATTGCTGTAATTGTCTTTGTTATGGCAGTTTTGGCAGAAACTATTTTTGGCTTGCAATTAACTTTGATGGGGAATGAGCGCAAGGTCACAGATATTTGGACATATTACCAGCGTGTCGCCCTAGCTTCTGCCATTCTTAGTAGTCTGTGGGCACCTGTGGTTTATTATCCGCTAAATCTTTGGTGGCAACGGATAAAATTGTTGGAACAATAGTCAAAGAGTTTTAGATTTTGGATTTTAGATTAACCCCGATAATCAAACAACACCGTATTATGGTAGTTAGTAGCATTTATGTTTGATACTTTCTTTTTTGCCTTAAAAAATATCAGGTAAGTCATTTCCTGATTTACTTACGGCAGAATGTGGAAGCTTTTACTAAGTAATCTAATTGGAGAACGCTAATGTCGAAGGAAAGAAAAAGTAATAAAGAGGTTAAAAAACCTAAAAAAGATCCCAAAGACAAAAAGGAGAAAAACGACTCAAATAAATAGAAAGATTTAGGTAAATAGCTTTAGCGAAGACCAAGAGTTGTATTTATTTAAATTGACAATACTTCGTCCAGTAGGATTGGGTAGGAGAAGTTATTGTCAACAATTTATTCACCCTTGGTCAAGCCTCAAAATTTCATAATTTAGGTTAGTGCGTGCGATTGGAACTAAATTAGGCAGGAGTAAACTTCAAGGAAACCCCATTCATGCAATAGCGCTTGCCTGTGGGTGCAGGGCCGTCATCAAAAACATGACCCAGATGGCTACCACAGCGACTACAATGCACTTCAGTTCTGGTCATAAACAACGACCGATCTACAGTAGTAGCGATCGCACCTTCAATCGGTTTAAAGAAGCTAGGCCAGCCAGTACCACTGTTAAATTTGGTATCAGAGGTAAAAAGTGGCAGTTCACACGCAGCACAATAATAAGTACCACTGTCGTATTCCTTATCCAATGGACTGGTGTGAGGACGTTCAGTCCCATGTTTACGCAATACACTAAACTGTTCTGGCGTTAAAATGGTGCGCCACTCTTCTTCAGGTTTAGTAATTTCAAATCCACTATTAGAAGTTGTCATCGCTTCTGACCCCCAATTGATATACCTTGATAACAATGCTGTGCCGACTATTACTGCACTAGCCTGTAAAAAATACCGTTTGTCCATATATCTATTATTTTCTATTTTGAGGTTAACTGGGCAATCAACTCCAGTACGGAATTCCCTACATTAATGACTATAATCAGCGATCGCCCTGAATTATCCCTGATAAACTGATTAAAATTAGCTAAGAAATAACCAAATAAAGCCACCGTACATTAACGGCAATGCGCTTTTTTGGTCAAGTTAGCAAGTATTTTAGATATAGGGCGTAAAAAAATAAACTAAATGAAAGCGATGTCTAACGACAAGCCGCAAGGCGTGTGCGCTTCTGATTTTGCATCTATCGTTGGCGAAGAAAATGCTGTTTGTCTTTGGGAAAATATAGAACTAAGTCAGCAAAAACGTATTCAACAGGCCATCTCTAACGAGAACCTGCAAGGCGTCTACGCTTCTGGAAATTCTCCCAGTTGTATCGTCTATCCCCGCACCCAACAACAGTTAGCCGCAGTTATAGCTACAGCTTACACTAACAACTGGCGTATCCTCCCCTGTGGTAGTTGCAGCAAACTTAGCTGGGGCGGTTTAGCTAAGGGCATTGATATTGTAGTTAGTACAGAACGCATTAATAAACTCATTGAACACGCTGTTGGGGATTTGACTGTCACAGTAGAACCTGGGATGAAGTTCTCTGATTTACAAGCACTTTTAGCAAAATCGCGGCAATTTCTTGCAGTTGACCCCACAGCACCAGAGTCAGCAACCATTGGCGGTATTGTTGCCACGGGTGATACAGGTTCTCTGCGACAACGTTATGGTAGTGTGCGCGACCAGTTACTAGGTATTACCTTTGTGCGTGCTGATGGCCAAATTGCTAAAGCTGGGGGAAGAGTAGTTAAAAATGTTGCCGGATATGACTTGATGAAGTTGCTTACTGGGTCTTATGGCACATTAGCTTTTATTAGTCAACTAACTTTTCGCGTGTATCCTCTACCAGAGGCATCGGGGACGGTGGTACTAACAGGTAGTGCAGAGGCTGTATCTCAAGCGGCTGATATCCTTCGAGGTTCGGCGTTAACACCAGTTCAGGCTGATTTGCTATCAACGAAACTGGTGTCCAGCTTAGGTTTGGGCCAAGGACTGGGATTAATTGCCCGCTTTCAAAGTATTAGTGAGAGTGTTAAAGAACAGTCAAACCGAGTTTTGGAAGTAGGGCAAAAGTTAGGTTTAGATGGGGCAATTTTTGCCGAGGGTGATGAGGCTAATCTATGGCAGAGATTGCAAGAACGAATCCATACTACTGCCACAGAATCTGTAATTACTTGCAAAATAGGAGTATTACCTACTGCTGCTGTGGAGATTTTGACTCAGGTGGAGTTGGGTTTAATTCATATAAGTAGTGGTTTGGGTTTGTTACAATTAGAGGATAAAAATCAAGTTTTGAAAGTGCGCGATGAGCTACGCTCCGCTAGAAGCGATGGCACTCAAACAAGTAGTGGTTTTTTAACAATTCTGGAAGCACCAGTGGCGGTTAAAGAACAAATAGATGTTTGGGGTTATACGGGGAATGCTTTGCCTTTGATGCGCCGTATTAAGGAACAGTTTGATAGTAAGAATATTTTAAGTCCTGGGCGGTTTGTGGGTGGGATTTAATTTTAACGAACCGCCAAGGACGCAAAGGACGCAAAGGAAGAGGGGAAAAGAATTAATTATGCAAGTTTCCGAAAATTCTGTTAATAATACGGCTAGTTTAAAGAATTTGAAGGGGTTTGATGAGAGTCATCCGCCTGACCCAAAGTTGATTGATAGTTGCGTACATTGTGGATTTTGTCTCTCAACTTGTCCGAGTTATCGGGTGCTTGGTAAGGAGATGGATTCTCCTAGAGGACGCATCTATTTAATGGATGCAATTAATGAGGGTGAGATTGCCCTGAATACGGCAACGGTAGAACATTTTGATTCTTGTTTGGGATGTCTTGCTTGTGTGAGTACTTGTCCTTCTGGTGTGCAGTATGACAAGTTAATTTCTGCAACTCGTCATCAAGTTGAACGAAATTATCCTCGCAGTTTGCCAGATAAATTTTTTCGTCAATTGATATTTTCTTTGTTTCCTTATCCCAACCTTTTACGGATTTTATTAGTTCCGTTGTTGGTTTATCAAAAGTTGGGGTTTGCTAGATTCTTTCGCGCTACAGGTTTACTGAATAAAATATCGCCTCGTTTGGCAGCGATGGAATCTATTCTGCCAGAAATTACTCTCAAATCTTTTCAGGATAATTTGCCTACTGTTATTCGCGCCCAAGGTGAGAAGCGCTACCGAGTTGGGGTAATTTTGGGTTGCGTGCAACGGCTGTTTTTCTCTCCTGTGAATGAAGCAACCGTGCGAGTTTTAACAGCTAATGGTTGTGAAGTTGTGATTCCGAAATCTCAAGGTTGTTGTGCAGCGCTTCCCGAACACCAAGGACAAACAGAACAGGCGAAAGCTTTAGCAAGGCAGATGATTGATAGTTTTGCTAACACTGATGTCGATTTCGTAATTATCAACGCTGCTGGTTGTGGTCATACTTTGAAAGAATACGGTCACATTTTAGAAAGTGACCCAGAATATCGAGAAAAGGCAAAGGATTTTGCAGCTAAGGTGAAAGATGCTCAAGAGTTTTTGGCAACTGTTGGGTTAACAGCAAAGTTATCGCCACTGACTGATAAACCCTTGAGTTTAGTTTATCAAGATGCTTGTCATTTATTGCATGGTCAAAAGATTAGCGTGCAACCGCGTCAGATATTGCGGCAAATTCCAGGGGTGAAGTTGAGAGAACCAATAGATGCAGCTTTGTGTTGTGGCAGTGCCGGGGTTTATAATATGCTGCAACCAGAAGTTTCTGAAGAATTGGGTCGGCAAAAAGTGCAGAATTTATTGAATACTGGTGCTGAGTTAATTGCTTCTGCTAATCCGGGGTGTACTTTGCAAATTACAAAGCATTTGCAGTTGCAAGGTAAAAAGATTTCAGTTATTCACCCGATGGAGTTGTTAGATTATTCGATTCGGGGTGAAAAGTTGAAATTGTAGGAATTTATTGTGGGGTGGACATTTTTTCATTTATTTTAAAGCAAAGAGCCAAAGCTACGTTTTTGCTCCCCTCCTCGCTTGCCTACGGTGTACACACAAGTTTTGCCGCAGCCATATGTTTATTAATAAATTTGGCACTGCGTTTCTATCCCGACTCGGAATGAATTCCGAGTCTCATAGCTAAAGTCCACTCAAGTAGACTTTAGCTATCAGCCCTGAACTTCAGTTCTGGGCGGGATTGCCTGTCTGCGTGACAGTTTCACTCTGACAAAAATGGGGGTAGAGAATTTTTCAACTTGTGTGTACATTGTACCCTCGCTTGCGGGGTGGGGTTGCTCTTAATTCTGGTTAATTGAGCAGATATAATCAGTCAATTTGCAGAAGGTCTTTCCGAAATAGCGGCTTTATCGTCTGTATAATCACTGAAATGGGCAAGAGTGTCAGCCTAATTTCGGGTGATTTGTGATGAAACTAGATTTAGTCAGGTTTTTTCAAGCTTGCAACCCCAGTAAGACTCTGGTTGTGAGCAAACCGGAGGATAGACAATATTATATTGATTTCTCTAAAGTGCGTGGTGCCAAGATTATTGAGGAACTTGGGCGAACTATCACCCGCCTTTCACCTGAAGAACCTACTTGTCAATTATTTACCGGACATATCGGCTGTGGCAAGTCTACTGAATTACTGCGGCTAAAGGCAGAGTTAGAGAAGCAGGAATTTCATGTGGTTTATTTTGAGTCTAGCCAAAGCCTGGATATGGCTGATATTGATGTTACAGATATTTTACTGGCAGTAGCTCGTGAGGTGAGTCAAAGTCTGGAAGCAATAAAAATTAATCTGAAACCAGGATACTTTCAAACTCTATTTACTGAACTTGCTGAATTTTTGCAAACGCCGATAGAACTTGGGGGAGAGTTATCTGTAGGTATTGCCAAAATTACCGCCAAAACTAAAGACAGTCCTAAACTTCGCTCTCAGTTACGCCAATATTTAGAACCGCGTACCAATGGCATTTTAGAATCAATCAACAAAGAATTGCTCAAGCCTGCTAGAGAAAAACTGAAGCAGCAAGGTAAAAAAGGACTGGTGGTAATTATAGATAATCTCGACCGAGTGGATAATTCTTTGAAGCCTTCGGGTTATTACCAGCCAGAATATCTCTTTGTTGAACGCGGTGAACAGTTAAACCAGCTAAATTGTCATGTTGTTTATACTATTCCCCTAGTGTTGATTTTTTCTAACGCTTTAGGAAGGTTAACAAATCGCTTTGGCGCAGACCCCAAGGTTTTGCCGATGGTTCCTGTGGAATTACAAGATGGTTCGCAATTCTCACAAGGAATCACGCTGTTGCAACAAATGGTTATGGCGAGGGCTTTTCCTGGTGTCAGTTGGGAACAAAGCCAGCATTTAATTACTGAGGTTTTTGATAGTCCTGATACTTTAGAGCGACTTTGCCAGGTTAGCGGCGGTCATTTGCGTAACTTGTTGATGTTATTGTTTCGCTGTCTTCAGCAAGAAGACCCACCTTTGTCGCAAGAGTGCGTAAATAGAGTGATTAAACAACGCCGCAATGAGCTAACTTTGGCAATTACGCCCGATGAATGGGAATTACTGCGTGAGGTAGCGCAAGAGAAAAGCTTGAGAGGTCATGAAAGGTACGAACTTTTGCTTCGCAGTATGTTTGTATTTGAATACCGGAATGAGGATGGTTCGTGGTTTGATATTAATCCGATTTTGGCAGAAGCGAAGGAATTTAGGTTATAAATCGGCTGTAGGGGCATAAAGTTGTAAACCCTTACCTATCTATGTATTTTGTAAAATAGCACAACATTAACGGTGTCAGCAAGTGCAGGAGCTACATCAGCAAGTCCGGGAGCTACATCAGCAAGTCCGGGAGCTACATCAGCAAGTCCGGGAGCTACATCAGCAAGTGCGGGAGCTACATCAACAAGTGCGGGAGCTATATCAACAAGTCCGGGAGCTATATCAGCAAGTCCGGGAGCTATATCAACAAGTGCGGGAGCTACATCAACAAGTGCGGGAGCTATATCAGCAAGTCCGGGAGCCGTGTCAGTCGTCATCTTCACAACTACAGCTTTTTACAACTAGCAGAAATAAATTGTCCATCGTCCTTTCTGCCTCCTGCCTCAAAACCCATAGCTTTGTACTTTATGCAAAAGAAAACTGCTATAGGACTAATATTTGATTTCTGCAAAAGCTCGGTACAGGCCGAAAAGCCTAATTCCTTATTCCCCACTCTCTACTCCCCACTCCCCACCCACATAGATAATTTCAAAAATCAAATACGATTTTTCTATATGTTATGAGTAATCAGCGAGAGCCAGAAAATTTAGCCTTTGACAATGAGCGTTCATTGAAAACTCTGGTGCGAACAATTACCCTTTCTCAGGAAACATTTTCGCTGATTTTACTGCGCTGTAACTATGCTGATTTACGTCAGCGCATGGTAGAACGCTTGCACCAATTATCTCCTGTACACATTGGCGAAATTACTTTACCTACATCAGTCAAAACGCTTTACACAAATATAGGCGAACAACTGGGAGATGAACAGCCACTTACATTGATGATTTTTGGTTTGGAGTCGGTTAAAGATATTGATACAGTTCTGACTTCAGCTAACCAAGTACGGGAGGAGTTTAGAAAGAATTTCCCGTTTCCGATATTGTTGTGGGTTAATGATTCAGTTCTGCAAAAATTTATTCGATTAGCAACTGATTTAGAGAATTGGGCAACTATTATTGAGTTTGAAAACCCTACCGATGAGTTAGTCAATTTCCTTCAGCAAAAAAGTGATGAAATCTTTGCTGGTGATGTCACGCCTAATTCCCAAATCTGCCGGGAACTAGAAACCGCCCGTCAAGATTTGCAAAATCGAGGAGAAGTATTAGAAGCAGCACTTCAAGCAAGTTTAGAGTTTTTGCTTGGTTTAAATGATTATCTACATGACGAGATAGATTCTGCTTTAGGACATTATCAACAAAGCTTGGGGTTTTGGCGACAAAGTAATCATTTAGAACGACAAGGTATCTTACTCGTTAATATTGCTTCAGCTTATAATCGCCAATCTGAAAAAAATCAGACAGAAAATCAACGCTATTGGCAAGAGTCTAAAATTTGCTTTCAGCAAGCTGTTGAGATTTTTGAACAAATACAACGTTCAGATTTAGTTGCAAAACATATTACTAAACTGGGTGAAGTGCTGCGACGTTTAGAAGCATGGCCAGAGTTGCAAAGTCTTGTGGAAAAATCTCTGCCGCTACATCAAAATTATGGCACGTCGTTGCAGTTGGCTCAAGATTATGGATTTTTAGCAGAGGTAGCCTTACAGCAGTCACAGTGGGATGAAGCTCATAAACACGCAGGGCAAGCATTGCAAATATTAGCTGCGATACCTAATTTACAATCAAATGAATTTAGTTTGTATCGGTTTATTTTAGCTAAATCTCAACAGGGTTTAGGTCAATTTGAAGCAGCAATTAATAGTTTAAAAGCGGCTAAGTCTGAAAGTAATCATCAATATAACCCGCAATTATATATATCTATATTAGAAAGGTTACGCTCACTTTACTTTGAACAAAGTGATTATCTTAAAGCTTTTAATATTAAGCAAGAACAATTACAAATTGAACAACAGTATGGTTTTCGCGCCTTTGTTGGTGCATCTTATCTTAATCCACAGCGACAGGCAATTAATTCTGCACAGTTGCAAGTAGAAAATTTTGAAACTATTGCTCAAGAAATTGCTGCTTCTGGTCGGGGACAAGATGTTAAACGTTTGCGAGAAAGAATTGGCGGGACTGAGCATAAATTGACTGTAATTCATGGTCAGTCAGGAGTGGGTAAAAGTTCAATTTTACAGGGTGGATTAATCCCGGCGTTGCAACAGGAAGCAATTGGTGAGCGAGATGCTTTACCTATTTTGTTGCGAGTTTATACTGATTGGGTAGGAATGTTGGGGCAGAGTTTGGCTAAGGCTTTTAATGAAGTCAGATGGAATCAATTATTTGCTAATCTTGATTCTTCAGCCGCTATTTTAGAACAATTACGGAGAAATGCTGACCGGAATTTGTTGACGGTTTTAATGTTTGACCAGTTTGAGGAGTTTTTCTTTGTTTATCCAGACCAAGGTCAACGACGAGCATTTTATGATTTTTTGCGAGTTTGTCTAAATATTCCTTTTGTCAAGGTAATTCTGTCTTTGCGGGAAGATTATTTACATTATTTATTAGAGTTAGACCGTCTGTTTGATTTAAGTGTAATTAATAATAATATTCTCGATAAAAATATTCGCTATTATTTGGGTAACTTTTCGCCAGCCCATGCGAAGGCAGTTGTGCAGAGTTTAACAGAACGCTCTCAGTTTTACTTAGAACCTGCATTGATTGATGAATTAGTGCGGGAATTAGCAGGAGAATTGGGGGAGGTTCGCCCAATTGAGTTACAAATTGTGGGGACGCAATTGCAAACTGAGAAAATTACAACTTTAGATAAGTATCTTCAATTTGGTACGAAAGAAAAACTGGTTGAGCGATTTTTAGAAGAAGTCATCCATGATTGTGGCGCAGAGAATGAACAGGTTGCACGACTGGTTTTATATTTACTCACAGATGAAAATGGGACTCGTCCCCTCAAGACTCGTGCTGAATTAGTCGCAGATTTGGCAGCAGAAGCCGATAAACTAGATTTGGTGTTAGAGATTTTTGTGGCATCAAGGTTAGTATTACTATTACCAGAATCTCCGGCTGACCGTTATCAATTGGTGCATGATTACCTTGTGTCGTTTATTCGCCAACAACAGGGTAATGAAATATTAGCAGAACTAGCGAGAGAGCGAGAACAACGCTTGCAAGCAGAAGAGAAGCTGAAGCTTGAACAAGATGCAAAGCAGATATTAGTTAATGCTCAACAAGAAGCTGACCAACAAATTCGCCAAGCGCGGATGCGGTTGACGCTGAGTTCTGGTTTAGCGGTATGTCTATTATTATTGGCAGGTATATCATCTTTATATGCATTGAGTCAAATTAACGTGGCTAAAGATGCTGGTAACAAAAAGCAACGGGCAGAAAATAAAGTTAAAACGGCTGAAGCCAACTACAAGTTAGTAACTCAACGCTTGCAAGCTACACAAAAGCAAGAGAGAGAAATACAGAATAAAGCGCAAGAATTAGAAACTAAAAAGAAAGATGCAGAGCAGAAGTTTCAAGCAGCGCAGAAAAATCAGCAAGCCGCAGATGCGAAATTTAAGGCAGCACAAGCAGATTTAGGGAATGTAAAGCAGCAAGCAGCAGAATTACAAGATAAAAATTCTCACGCAGAGGAAAAAATTAAAACAGCTAACGAACAAGTCAAAACTGCTGAAGAGAAAGCACAACAGGCAAATAGACAACAAGAGGAAGCAAAATCTAAAACTAAAGAGGCTCAAACTATTTTGAATCAAGCACAAGCAGCGCTGACAAAAGCATATAAAGATACACGCGCAGCAGAGACAGCACAAAAAGAAGCACAAAAGGGAACGGAATTAGAAGGGGCAGGTGTTAATGCTTTAAGACAGTTTGAGTATGCTGAGTTAGAATCGCTGGTGTCAGCAGTGCAGAGTGGGAAAGAGTTAAAATCTTTGGTAAAAGATGGTCGCCCTCTAGAAAAATATCCAGCTATTAGCCCTATTTTTGCTTTGGATAGTATTCTCAATAAAATTAAAGAACGCAACCAGTTGCAAGGGCATCAAGGCTGGGTCAATAGTGTGAGTTTCAGCCCGGACGGCAAAACCATCGCCACGGCATCATTAGACAACACAGCGCAGTTATGGACGCTCAACGGGCAATTGCTACAAGAATTCAAAGGGCATCAAGACAGTGTCAATAGTGTGAGTTTCAGCCCGGACGGCAAAACCATCGTCACGGCATCAGATGACAAGACAGCGCGGTTGTGGAGGCTCAACGGGCAACTGCTCCAAGAATTCAAAGGGCATCAAGGCAGTGTCAAGAGTGTGAGTTTCAGCCCGGACGGCAAAACCATCGTCACGGCATCAGATGACAAGACAGCGCGGTTGTGGAGGCTCAACGGGCAACTGCTCCAAGAATTCAAAGGGCATCAAGGCAGTGTCAAGAGTGTGAGTTTCAGCCCGGACGGCAAAACCATCGTCACGGCATCAGATGACAAGACAGCGCGGTTGTGGAGGCTCAACGGGCAACTGCTCCAAGAATTTAAAGGGCATCAAGGCAGTGTCAATAGTGTGAGTTTCAGCCCGGACGGCAAAACCATTGCCACGGCATCTTGGGACAAGACAGCGCGCTTGTGGAGGCTCAACGGGCAACTGCTCCAAGAATTCAAAGGGCATCAAGGCAGTGTCAAGAGTGTGAGTTTCAGCCCGGACGGCAAAACCATCGCCACGGCATCAGATGACAAGACAGCGCGGTTGTGGAGGCTCAACGGGCAACTGCTCCAAGAATTCAAAGGGCATCAAGGCAGTGTCAATAGTGTGAGTTTCAGCCCGGACGGCAAAACCATTGCCACGGCATCTTGGGACAAGACAGCGCGGTTGTGGAGGCTCAACGGGCAACTGCTTCAAGAATTTAAAGGGCATCAAGGCAGTGTCAAGAGTGTGAGTTTCAGCCCGGACGGCAAAACCATCGCCACGGCATCTTGGGACAAGACAGCACGGTTGTGGAGGCTCAACGGGCAACTGCTCCAAAAATTCAAAGGGCATCAAGACAGTGTCAATAGTGTGAGTTTCAGCCCGGACGGCAAAACCATCGCCACGGCATCAGATGACAACACAGCGCGGTTGTGGACGCTCAACGGGCAACTGCTACAAGAATTCAAAGGGCATCAAGATTGGGTCAGAAGTGTGAGTTTCAGCCCGGACGGCAAAACCATCGCCACGGCATCAGATGACAAGACAACGCGGTTGTGGACGCTCAACGGGCAACTGCTACAAGAATTCAAAGGGCATCAAGGCAGTGTCTTAAGTGTGAGTTTCAGCCCGGACGGCAAAACCATCGCCACGGCATCTTGGGACAAGACAGCGCGGTTGTGGAGGCTCAACGGGCAACTGCTCCAAGAATTCAAAGGGCATCAAGGCAGTGTCTTAAGTGTGAGTTTCAGCCCGGACGGCAAAACCATCGCCACGGTATCATTTGACAAGACAGCACGGTTGTGGACGCTCAACGGGCAACTGCTCCAAGAATTCAAAGGGCATCAAGACAGTGTCAATAGTGTGAGTTTCAGCCCGGACGGCAAAACCATCGCCACGGCATCAGATGACAACACAGCGCGGTTGTGGACGCTCAACGGGCAAC
>NZ_JBALBZ010000127.1:0-38301 GCF_036919495.1 Nostoc sp. | reverse complement strand
TAGCCCAAATAATTCGCAACAAGACTGCTCCTAATCTGTTTGGTTGGTCGTGGCAGACTGAATAACTGCCTACCCCTGATTATTGAGCCGATACTAAATTTTTATATAAAAAAAGCGCTCTCTAGACAGAGAGCGCGGTGAATTTTAAATTACAATTAACCGTGAATTGCAGGTGCGACGCCGAATAGCCCGTCGTAGACATCGTTGCCACAGGTACTTCCTCACTAGCCGCCAATCCAGGGGGAAGTTGTCAAAAGAGGCAGGGGAGCAGGGGGGAAAACACCAGACGAGCTTGTACTCCGCCCCAGTAAGAGCGCCCTTTATGGCGGGGCTTCATACCCATGTTCCGCTCCGCTCCACGGCTCTAGGTTAGGGCTTGCTCCCCAAGCTTTGAGCACCCTGCCCCTCCGCTTCTTCGGTGAGCATTGCGCTCGTGCATTACTTCTATACCTAGATTGGCGCGGTTTAACACATCTGCCCATGTATTAACTACATGACCTTTAGACTCAAGAACTGACTGATTAAAGTTGAAACCGCCTAGTGCTACGCCTGGAGTGGAAACTTGATAAACTCCCAACCAAGTAATTATCTATCCATGAGGAGTTGGCCATGACTTCTAAAACGCAATGGTGATGCCACGTAAACAACTCCTTCGATTAATTCTGCTTTTTTATTAGGCATTGCTGTATAACGACGCTCGAATTCGTGGCGGGTTAAGCGATCGCCATATAATAATTAGGATAAAATATCAATAAGCTACAAAAATAACCCTGTTTCTTTCAGCTAGAGAAGCTTATCGACAACAGCAAAATACTACTCCAACCTCTGAACCTACAAAAACCAACTCATATAACACTGGATATCAAGCAGTGTTGGACGATCCAAAACAGCAAAGTCGGGGTTACGAAAACGTTATAGCTTTCCCCACAGGTATCAACTTGCTAGTCTCACAATTCGACTTAGCTGAGGATTTAATTCTTGAGACAAATTTCTATAATCTTCCCCTCATGGCATTTAGTTTTGCAATTGCCAGTAATGATGAGGCAGAAATAATACCTGTTGGACATAATTGTACGGCAACATATTTTGATTTCGATGAGGGGATTCCTGGTAATGGAGTTTATTTACGCGCAGATCAACACATTCTGCACGTAGAAATTGGAATCAACCCCCTACAATTTTTTTGCAGACATGAAGTTAGTGGCTTAGACTTTCTACCTAAATCACTCCAGTTGTATCTAGAAACTGACAATATATCTTTTCTTAACTACTTTCGTATCGGGCAAACTACACCCGAAATGCAAATTATTTTGCATCAAATAGTTAATTGTCCTTTCCACGGTTTGATTAAAGATATTTACTTGCAAGCGAAATGCTTAGAATTAATGGCGCTGAAGTTGGAACCCGATACAGCAGGGGAACGGGAACTGATGCGATCGCGCATTTTACGAGGAGATGATATTAACCGACTTTACCACGCCAGAGAAATTTTAATCCGCGATTTTGACAATCCCCCCTCATTACTAGAATTGGCGCGACAAGTAGGTTTAAACGATTACAAGCTCAAAATCGGGTTCCGTCAGGTTTTTAACACAACAGTATTTGGCTATTTGTATGCTCACCGGATGGAGAAAGCTAGAAAACTACTTATGAGTCAACAAATAACCATAAAACAGATAGCTAAGACAGTGGGTTACGAGTGTCCTAGTCGCTTTGCTGTAGCTTTTAAAAAGCGCTTTGGAATCCAACCAAGTCAATACTTAAATAGATTTCTGGTTGCCAAAAACACCTAAAAAAATCCGTTTCGGCATATCCGTTAATAGGATTTTTCACCACAAATTCCTATATTCTATTGATAATAAATCCTAAATACAGATTTCTGTAATCTAGAATACTACGGTGTGTGTTGAGGAATGAGCAAGCGAATATTCAAAATCTTCAGTTGCAGACTGGAGTGGCTGTTGATAGTTTTAACGGTTTTGGTGGTTAAGCCTGTGAAAGCGCAAGGTATTTCCAAATCTAATTCATTGGTTAATTGGCATCGCCCTGCAAAACTAGTGCAAGAAGCTAAAGCAGATGAAGTAACTCGCATTCCTAAGCAACTAAGTGAGGTAGAACCCGCTATTAGCAGCGCCCAAATGTTACTGGTACAGTCGCCAGCACCAAACACGCCACTAACTGAAGTTGTGCAAGTTACCTCAGTTAAGGCAAATCCCACTGATAAAGGTCTGGAGATTATTTTACAGACTACCGTTTTTTTATTCTTTACTGGCTTTACGGGCTTTTGCTGGAACTTCTACGATTTGACTAACCCGATTATTTACGCTGTTACATTCACCCAAAAACCATCCGAGCCAGTATCCAAGCCAATTCCTAGTAAATCAACTTTAGGATTGACAGAACAACTAAAAATTGCCGATGCTGCCCTACCTGGTGCTGTTACCAAAAGCATTTATTTTCCTAGTAAACCAGAAGAGGCTCTACGAATTAACATGAAGCTACCGCAGGAAAGTTTATATGACGCTAATAGTAATGTTTATCTCGACCAGTACAGTGGTGATGTTTTGCGAGTTGATAATGCTTTAAAGATGCCATTGGGCGATCGCGTCCTCAATTTTTTTGTACCTCTGCATTACGGTACTTTTGGTGGCTTACCTACCCGCATACTCTACGTCTTCGTAGGACTTGCACCATTAATTTTGTTCGTTACTGGTTTTGTGATGTGGAAGCATCGCTATAGAACAAAATCTACTACAGGATTTATTAAACGCTCTGTTTTAAAATAATTACAACTAAAAAGCGCCCCCATTTCTGGAGGGCGCTTTTTATTTAGCTAAATCTTCAGAATTAACCGTTGATAGCAGGAGCAGTCAGAGCAACAGGAGTAACTTCACCAGCAGCTAAGTCTAGGGGGAAGTTGTGAGCATTACGCTCGTGCATTACTTCCATACCCAAGTTAGCGCGGTTGATTACGTCTGCCCAGGTGCTGATAACGCGACCTTGAGAGTCAATAACTGATTGGTTGAAGTTGAAACCGTTCAGGTTGAATGCCATCGTGCTGATACCCAAAGCGGTGAACCAGATACCGACGACAGGCCAAGCTGCTAGGAAGAAGTGCAGTGAACGGCTGTTGTTGAACGAAGCGTATTGGAAGATTAGACGACCGAAGTAGCCGTGGGCTGCAACGATGTTGTAGGTTTCTTCTTCTTGACCGAATTTGTAACCGTAGTTAAGGGACTCGGTTTCGGTGGTTTCACGCACCAAAGAAGAGGTAACTAAGGAACCGTGCATTGCAGAGAACAATGAACCGCCGAATACACCAGCCACACCTAACATGTGGAAGGGGTGCATCAAGATGTTGTGTTCTGCTTGGAACACAATCATGAAGTTGAAGGTTCCAGAGATACCCAAAGGCATACCATCAGAGAATGAACCTTGACCAATTGGGTAGATCAAGAATACTGCGGTAGCGGAAGCCAAAGGTGCGCTGTAAGCTACGCAAATCCAAGGACGCATACCTAAGCGGTAAGAAAGTTCCCACTGACGACCAAGGTAGCAAGCGCAACCGATCAAGAAGTGGAAAATTACCAATTGGTAAGGGCCGCCGTTGTACAACCACTCATCTAAGGAAGCTGCTTCCCAAATGGGGTAGAAGTGCAAGCCGATAGCGTTGGAGGAAGGAACAACTGCGCCAGAGATGATGTTGTTTCCGTAGATCAAGGAACCTGCAACAGGTTCGCGGATACCATCGATGTCTACTGGAGGTGCTGCGATAAAAGCGATTACGAAGCAAACAGTAGCAGCTAGCAGGGTTGGGATCATGAGTACACCAAACCAACCGATGTAAATACGGTTGTCGGTGCTTGTGATCCACTCGCAAAAGCGATCCCATACGTTGGCGTCAGAGCGCCGTTGTAAGGTTGTGGTCATTGTTTTATAAGTGCTATGGGTTGTTAAATATGGAACAAGCAAGATTTATTTATGCCTGTTGAAATACAGTCTACATGAATTTACTTTGACGCGATCTCTGACTTAATATTCTGTAACAAAATACTTTAACAAGCTCATCGAACTGTAAAGTTTTCCTACTATAAACAATAGTGATAAAAGTAGTAAATTAAGGAATTGTCAGCCGTTTCAACACCAAACTAGCTATCACTTTCAATGACGCGATCGCCTATTTATTTCCCTTTACATTCCTTTACAAATAACCTGTTGAAAAAATTTTAAGTTTTGTTGATTTGTAAAGAAATAATAAGTTGTAAGTTGTCTTATGTTTTATCAAAAATCAAAGTAGATGTAGGGCAAACTGCCTTCAGGAGCTAATAACCAAACAGCGTAGAAACATAGGGGAACGAAGACAAGCTTAAGAGGCCAGTTAAACTCTAACTTCAGTATTCGGTTGAAGGTATAGACTACAGCCATAAGGGCAGCTATAGCTACAAGTACCCAAGCGAGTTGAGATTGGCTCATATTTAAGGCTTCTACATAAACCTTTTCAGCAAACTGGGCATCAGCCGGATAACCCCAAAGATGCCGAATTACTAAAGAAGAGTCTTGGAGATTAGGTAGGCGGAACCAAATCCAAGAGGTAAAAACCATCAGTTGAGTTAATAACCAAGCAACAAAGATACCTAGAGGATTTTGCCAGAATTGTTCTAGATTTTCAAAGCGATCGCTCATAGTATCTGTAAGTCGATGAACCACCAAGGCTAAACCGTGCAATATGCCCCAAACTACATAACCCAAAGCAGCACCGTGCCAGATACCAGCGATTAACATCACAATAAATAAATTCCAGCAGGTACGGACTAAACCTTGACGGGAACCACCTAAAGGAAAGTAGACATAGTTACGTAGCCAATCTCCTAGAGTGATATGCCAGCGCCGCCAAAATTCGGAAATATTGGTGCTGAAGTAGGGAAAATCGAAATTTTCAGGTAGAACCAAGCCAAAAAGCATCGCACTACCACGGGCGATGTCTACGTAACCGTTGAAATCTAGATATAATTGCAAGCCGTAGGCGAATGTAGCTAACCAGAGATCGGTACTACCCGCCCGTTGTAGATTACCAAAACATAAATCGACGAAAATACCAAGGTGGTCTGCAAAAATACCTTTTTTGACTGCGCCTCTAGCAATCAACCACAGTGCCTGGGCGACTCTATCGCTATTGGGTAAGTTTACTGTATTGAATTGATTTGCTAAGTTGTGGTAGCGCGTAATCGGCCCTGAAATCAGTTTGACGAAGAATAATTTGTAGGTAGCAAATTTGAGAAACTGCTCGGTAGCAGGGGCACCACGATAAACATCTATTAAATAGGCAATGCATTCAAAGGTAAAAAATGAAATTCCCAAGGGTGCAATTAATTTAAAAGAGCTATCTGGTGAGTTTGTTTGCACATTAAAAACAAACTTGAATAAAGGAGTAAAATACTTATAACCTAATAACAGTAAAACATTTAGAGCTATCCCCAGCCACAAAAGTTTTATACGGCGGCGATTCCAGTCACCTTGGGCAAATTGCCACTCTTCATTAGAAATTTGCCAGTCAAGAGAATGTTTTCCCGGCGATGTATTTTTCCCAATCTCTAGCCCCACACGGAAATTAATATACGTCAATGCTAATAGTAATGGTATGTACTGGATCTGCAAAGATGCGTAGAAAACCAAGCTAGCAATTAGCAGCGTCCATAATCGCAATTTCTGTTGTGCTAAAGACCAATAAATTCCTAGCACACTCAACAAGAACAGCCCATAAAAAATTGATATAAAGTTCATTTTTTAGTTATTTGTCATTTGTCATTGGGCATTGTGATTGGGCATTGGGCATTGATCAATAATTAATAGTTATTCTTCCCCATCTCCCTCATCTCCCTCATCTCCCTCATCTCCCTCATCCCCCACTCCCCCAGTTCCCTACTTCGCTGGCCAGGGAATCATCGGATCATTAGCCAGCTTTTTGGAGACTTCGTATGCTCCAAAGCGGTTGAGGTGGCTGGGATCGGAGAAGTAATCATTTGCTTTTGGCCACTGTTGACTCAAATCTCGATAAATAAAGTTGGGACTAGTAGCTAGACGCAACATATATTGCTGAAATTGTTGCTCATATTGTCTACGCACTGGATCTAAATAATCTGCCGTGAGAGGCATGTTGACAAACACTAAGGAAATTTTCTGCGACTCGGTAAACTGAAGCACTTCTTGAAAGGCAGCATCTTGCTGTCCTTCTATTTGGAAAGATTTATAGTCGTTGTCGTAATTTCCGGGAACTCTAGAATGTTTTTGATAGTATCTTGCAGGATTGAAGCGAATTGACAAAGGTAGAAAGCCATCAAAATCAACTGCTTGCTGGGAAGTAATTTCATCTGAAGTACCGTCTGTTAGCTGTTTTTGCGATCCAACTGTCTGATTGCGACCAATTATAAGCAGTTCTTTTTGCAGTAAACTTTTAATTTGGTCGCGGTTTGAATAGCTAGCAGAAAGAGATGCTAGAGCCTGATTTAACGACTGATTGACAGCTTCATAGGCGCTAATTTCCGGTTTTTCTTCTTTTATCTTTTCTTCTCCCGACTTTACCGTATTTTCGGGCAAATCGCTGCTATTGGCAGTTGTTGGGGCTTTTTGGAATGCTTGTTTATAACCAGTTGATGCAGCGATGGATTTAAAGGTAATATCCTCACGTCCACCGTTGAAAGCACGGGCCCCATCTGCCCAGATAATTATTTTAGGCAGTTCTGATGGTTCCAGTACGTGGCGAAGCACAAAGTCTACAACTTGTGCAGTGGCACCGTTGATTCCAAAATTAAACACGTCAAGATTTGGATAGCCCTGAGTCGCTAAAGCTTTAGAAAGTGCTGCTGGATCTATCCCTCTAAGGGCGCGGGAGGAGCCAATAATCAACACATCTGGCGGAGTACCAGTTCTAGCCAAACGTTGTTTATACAGTGCTAGTTGCTCGTCTAACTGCCTGACATTGAAACTTGGCATCTGCGATCGCGCTGCTAAAAGAATAGCAGTAGCAGTTGCTTTTTCTTTCAGTGGTGCGGCTGCTAAATTATTTGTCGGGGTATCATCACTTTGGGTAAACTCCGAAGCATTAAATACAGAACTCTGATTTGGAGAAGATTTAGTTTTGGAAGTGCTGGTAAAAAATGTCGTTTTCTCACTCTGAGTTTTCCCAGATATCAAAGATGCCTTTTGATCAGAAGATGATGAAGGTAAGACACTGGCTACTTTTGGCGAAGGTGTAGTAATTGCAATAATTCGACCCAACACCCAATCAGTTTGAAGGGTAAGTAATAATCCCAGTGTTCCCCACACTAAAGCAACCTTAAGTCCTTGAACATCAGGCCTTTGTTCTGCTGACTGATCGCTTTCGATAAATAGCTGGCTTTGTAACAGGAATTTTTTCGCGGTTGCACTCGCCCTTGTCATCCAATCTCGCGCGACTTCTGTGACAAAAGTTTGAACTTCTTCTGTCGTTAAGTCGGGGCGCAAAATTGGCTCACTAGTCTCAGAGGTTACTAGCTCGTTAACGTATTTAGAAGTAGCAGCAAATTCTGGAGTTGCTTCTGGTACTAAACGTTGGCGATGCTCAATATCAACGCCATAGTTCCAAAAAGGCTCTTTATTCCCAGCCCGACGACCGTAGACACGTACCCCCATAATACCGGGAATTTTTAACTGGCGGATAAACTGCGTAACTTTAGTTGCCACTTGTTGACGCCCTGGACAAACAGGTGCATCACACATGATGTGCAATAAATCATTTTTGTTCAGCAGAAGGACGCGAACTCCACCTGTCAATAAACGCCAATCCAGGTCAGGATTGAGTAAACGCTCTAGTAAAAATATAATGGCTGGTTCATCGCCAGTGTTCGCCAAATCTAACGGTGATGTGGCAAAGGTGGGATATTTGGTAGCAGGTAAAGCTACAAAATCAATCCAAGTTGGTTCATTGTCGCCTGCTTTTTGTCCGTATATGGTGGCGGCGAGAATGCCTTGAGGTGCGATCGCTTCTAGCTGCGGTAAAATCGCCTCTAAGCATACTTCTTTGTCGGGGATTGGCGCAGTTCCTAAAGGATCAAAAGCTGGACTACAAAAGATATGTAACGTTGATTCTTTCAGAAAAGCTTGGACAGCAACTTTTAACCCTGACAATACCTCAGTTAATAATCGCGCGATCGCTTGTATATCGCCCCAACGCGCCCATTCTTTTAGCATTACCTCTGGTGGGGTCAAATCCACCCGCAGCAGCCAATCAGGGGCAGTTTCGCCGCTCACCTGGGAAACAATTACTGCATCTTGGTAGCCAGTAAGCTTGAGATAACGCAACTTTTGTGCTATTGGTTCAGCAAGCAATGATGCATCAGGGCTATAGCTCGACTGACAAAATATCCACAGGCGATTTTCTTCTGGCTGAGAGTTCTTTGGCTTATATGGCTTGATCTTTGCCTGTACTGATACACCTAACGCACTCAGAGTTTCGCTCAGATATCGAGCGATCGCTTCTGGGTTCCCCTGGCGTGCCAAACTTTCGTTAGAGACAATCAGCGCCCCAGCCGACTGTTTTGATTTTTCCGAATCTTCTAGCAGCGCTTGCTTTACCTGCTCCAGGTGCTTATCTATTTGATTCAAGTAAACCCGATGGCACCATGAGGGGCGCTGTTCCCCTTTTCTTCGGCCATAGACAAATACTTGATATATTGAGGGTTGTTCGTCGCTTGTGAGAACATCTAAGTCTGTCTGCTGTAATGCTTGCAGCAAGTCAGATAAAGTATGCCAACGCTGCGGACATTCTGTACCTTCACAAAGAATATGCAGGTTATTTCCCCGTAACCGGACTTTCACCCCGAAAGTGTTGATCCCTGTTGCTTGGCTTACCCACTGCACTAAGGATTGCTGGCGATCTGATAATACTGTTTTCATGCTCAGTTAACTTTACAAGAAGCGATTGTTGGGGGATAGTACCTGCACTTGTAAACTAGAACCATAGGTTTACCACACTCTGACGTTTTTTTTTAACAATTTTGTTACCTTCGTAGCTCATAAAATCGGCCAAGATAGTCTTGTACAGGTTGCAAGTCTGACTAATGTTGAGTTTTGCGTTTATTTTACTAATAGGGAGTCAAAATTCAGAAGTAGTTAGGAGCCAAGAGTCAGAATAATTCTATATGACTGGCTGATGACTTGTCCTTTAAAACCAGACTCGTATCCCAATGTGCTAACGCCTCTGATGGGCAAAACAAACAATAAGCTTATCTCATTTAAACTCCCTCCCTTTATCGTTGGAGTCATCTTAACTCCAAACTCTTAACTCCAAACTCCTAACTCCTGTACAGACGCGATTAATCGCGTCTCTACTCAATACTCCTTTTTACTCATATTCCCATAACCAAGAATTAGCAATGCCTCCTGCCAACCAACAACCCTCAACTAACCCCGCATCCAATCTGGATTTCTTCAGCATTCCCCAATCTTTCCTTTTACAAATAGGTACAGCGTCTATATTACTGCTGCTCATTACCGGAAAAACTACAGTAAGCGCACTAGAAGCCATAGGGGAGGCAAGTGAAGAATTATTGCGAGGCGATCGCTTACCCAATCTCGACTTCCCAGAAGATAGCGAAACTAATCAAACTTAGAAAATATACACCAAATAATTATTTGCTCAGGAACAACTTGGTGAGCATTAATTGCAAAACATAGAAGCGTAAACAGTAATTAGCTTTACAACAATAGAGAATATGGGTTCCCTTTTATACTCTTCGTCTCAAACTGCGGATATATACCCGGTGTCGGAATTATTTTTGCGTCATCGTCTCCAGGTAGTGGAAGAATTGTGGGAGTCAGTTCTCCGGCAAGAATGTGGTCAAAATATGGTAGACTTGCTGCGGCAGTTGCGAGATTTGTGTTCACCAGAAGGACAAGCAACAAATGACCAAGCATCCTCAGCCGTAAAATTGATTGAACAACTAAATATTAACGAAGCAATTCGCGCGGCTCGTGCTTTCGCTCTGTATTTTCAGTTGATTAACATCATAGAGCAGGAATACGAACAACGGCAGCAATTGAGTCGCTATGAGGCAGAAACAGAGGCAACAGATGCAGAAAGAGCATCTAATGTCAACTATTCTTCCAATCAAAGAGAAGATGACGCGCCTGTTAGCAGGGGAATAGCAGCAGAGTTGCTCAGAAAGAATTATCTAGAAAAAACGCAAGTCAAACCAAAAGGTACTTTTGCTGCCTTGTTTCCCTATTTATTCAAACTGAATGTACCACCCCAGCAAATTCAACGTCTAATTGCACATCTGGATGTGCGCTTAGTTTTTACAGCGCACCCGACGGAAATTGTTCGTCATACCATCCGGGATAAGCAGCGCCAGGTGGTACAACTGTTGCAAAAACTGGATGCTTTAGAAAACCATTCTGGTGCGACAGCTGGGGGATATGCTTGGGAAGCAGCAGATGTGCGCGAACAATTACTCGAAGAAATTCGCCTCTGGTGGCGTACAGACGAACTTCATCAGTTCAAACCCACTGTGCTAGATGAAGTAGATTATGCCTTGCACTACTTCCAAGAAGTTTTATTTGATGGCATTCCTCAACTTTATAAACGTTTCAAACACACCCTATCGAATACTTTTCCTTGGCTAGAACCACCGAGTAAAAACTTTTGCTCTTTTGGTTCTTGGGTAGGCTCAGACAGGGATGGGAACCCATCAGTCACACCAGAAATTACCTGGCAAACAGCTTGCTATCAGCGCAAAATGGTGCTTGGGAAATATATTCAGTCAGTGAAAAATCTGATTGAATTATTGAGTGTGTCAATGCACTGGAGTGATGTCTTACCAGATTTACTAGAATCTCTAGAATTGGATCAGTCCCAGTTGAGTGAGGTATATGACGCACTGGCGCTGCGTTATCGGCAAGAACCATATCGGCTCAAACTGGCTTATGTGCTCAAACGCCTAGAAAATACTCGCGATCGCAATCTAGCTTTGTACAATCGGGAAACGCCAAAAAATCAAGATAGTCCCCTGTATCTTTCAGGAGCCGATTTTTTAGCAGAACTGCGGATGATTCAGCGCAACTTGACAGAAACAGGTTTAAGCTGTCGAGAATTAGAAAATCTGATCTGTCAGGTAGAAATTTTTGGTTTTAATTTGACACAGCTAGATATTCGCCAAGAATCATCTCGCCATGCTGATGCGCTCAATGAAATACTCGAATACCTGCAAATATTACCTCAACCTTACAACGAACTATCTGAGGAGCAAAGAGTCGCTTGGCTCACAGGAGAACTGCAAACCCGGAGGCCATTAATTCCGGCAGAATTGCCATTTTCTGAAAAAACCAACGATGTAATTGAAACCTTTCGCGTCGTGCGATCGCTACAACAAGAATTTGGTCTAAATATCTGCCAAACTTACATTATCAGCATGTGCCGCGACGTGAGCGACGTGCTAGAAGTATTACTTTTAGCCAAAGAAGCCAGACTTTTTGACCCCGCCATTGCTGTCGGAACAATTCAAGTAGTCCCCCTATTTGAAACAGTAGAAGACTTACAACGCTCCAGAAGCGTCATGCGGAAACTGTTTGAACTCCCCTTATATCGCGCTTTATTAGCTGGCGGCTACGAACAAACAAAAACAGAGGTTGTTGTGGATGAAAATTCATCCTCCCCTGCCTCCCCTGCCTCTCCTACACCCTTCCCCCTCTCACCTAACTTACAAGAAGTGATGCTGGGGTATTCTGATAGCAACAAAGACTCTGGGTTTTTAAGCAGCAACTGGGAAATTCATAAAGCCCAAAAATCACTGCAACAAATAGCAGAAAACTATGATGTAAATTTGCGGATTTTTCACGGACGCGGCGGTTCTGTGGGACGAGGTGGCGGCCCTGCTTACGAGGCGATTTTGGCTCAACCTGGCCATAGTATCAATGGGCGAATCAAGATTACCGAACAAGGAGAAGTTTTGGCTTCCAAATACTCCTTGTTGGACTTGGCATTGTACCACATGGAAACTATTACCACTGCCGTGATTCAAGCTAGTCTACTGCGAACAGGGTTTGATGATATTGAACCCTGGAATGAGATTATGGAAGAATTAGCGGCGCGATCGCGTCAACATTATCGTGCTTTAATCTACGAACAGCCTGATTTTGTTGACTTCTTTCACGAAGTAACTCCCATTGAAGAAATTAGCCAGCTACAAATTAGTTCCCGTCCAGCCCGCCGTCCATCTGGTAAGAAAGATTTAAGTAGTCTGCGAGCTATTCCTTGGGTATTTAGCTGGACACAAACCCGCTTTTTACTTCCTTCCTGGTACGGTGTAGGCACAGCTTTACAAGAATTCTTGAACGAAGAACCAGAAGAACATTTGAAATTGCTGCGCTACTTTTACGTTAAGTGGCCGTTCTTCAAGATGGTGATTTCTAAGGCCGAGATGACTTTGGCAAAAGTAGACATGCAAATGGCACAGCACTACGTCCAGGAATTGTCAAAACCAGAAGATCAACTTCGTTTTGCCAAAGTTTTTGATCAAATTGCCAGCGAGTTCTATCTCACGAGAGATTTGGTATTAAAAATCACCGATCACAATCGACTGTTAGATGGCGATCCTGTCTTGCAACGATCTGTGCAGTTACGCAATGGCACAATTGTACCCTTGGGATTTATCCAAGTTTCACTGCTCAAACGTCTACGGCAGTCCCTAAATACTACTGCTACTTCTGGAGTCATCCATTCTCGTTACAGCAAAGGCGAGTTACTGCGAGGAGCATTGTTAACTATTAATGGTATTGCAGCCGGGATGAGAAATACAGGTTGATTAGAAATAGGGAGTGGGGAATGGGAATAAGGGACTAATGACAAAAAATAGAATTTTAATTTGCACTTTTTTGGCGCTATCAGCAGGTTTTTTTGGTGCTTACACCAGTGGGCAAATCACCATAATGCTGCATAGCCAAAAGTGCCAAAACCAACCTTGGGGTTTAAAGGAGATGTGCAATGCTTGGATGACACCAGGAGCAATATGGCAAGGTAGCACAACAGGACTATGGACAGGTACTATCTTAGGGGCGTTTGTTGGTGGTTTGGTGACGCGACAAGCTCGTAATTAATCTGTTGACTACCTAAGTGAAGGTGAGTTCGACCAATTTTGGTGTCAACAAGGCTGGTAAAATCTACCCATAACGAAGAAGAGTAAATCACCATGCCTACCGAAACTAACCCAGGAAATCAAACTACCACAGGTGCTGATGCCATTGATGAAGCGATCGCACAGGGAATTGATTTTGATGGTTCTCCTATCCCCCCTGCCAAACTAGAACTTTATGGTAAAGTTATGGCGCTAGAAGGCAATAGACAACGCAGTGGCGTATCTAATACTATGCGATCGCGCATTGTGCGAATTGGTGCAAAACACATTCCCCAAGCAGAACTCGACCAATTACTTGTAGATGCTGGTTTTGCACCCCTAAAAGAAAAAGAAATTGCCTTTTTCTATAGTGGTAAATAATTGTTAATGTTTTACAACAGTTTTCATTTATTTGAACCAAATATGTTGTAGGGGCACAGCAATGCCCATTGGTGTCAAATTAGGAAGATAAAGCCCAAATATTGTTGGGTATTGACACCAATGATAGCTGTGCGCCGCTACGAACTCCAACCTAAGCACCGTTGTATCTACCAAAATGGTCAGATGCAAATAAATATTTTCCAGTGGACTCTCCCCCTTGCTCACTGTCTTAAACGCATGAATAAATATCTCAAATAACTACCTGGTCTGTATTTGAGCAATATTTACCTATTTGACTGTTTAAATTTGTCTTTTACTAAAGCCAAAGAAATTCACAAATCACTCCCCCAAGAATTAACAGTCAAGAGTTAAAAAACTCTAGACTATTAACTCAAGACTTAGCTTCCAAGTGCTGGGGATGAGCAGGAGATTCAAACTTATACCCTACGCCACGTACAGTTTGAATTAATGCTGGCTGACTAGCATCAATTTCAATCTTCTTGCGAATTTGCCCGATATGGACATCTACAACCCGTTGGTCGCCGACGTATTCATAGTCCCATACCTCTTGGATTAGCTCCGCACGCCGCCAAACTCGACCTGGATGACTGGCTAAAAAATGTAACAAGTCAAATTCCAGAGCAGTTAAGGGTACTGCTTGGTTATTAAGTGCTACCTCCCGCCGCACCGGGTCAATCATCAGTTTTTCAAATACCAAGCGTTTTTGCTCGGCAGTAGTTATCACTCGTTGACGCCTCAAAATAGCTCCAACTCTGACTTCTAACTCTCCTAGCCCAAAAGGCTTGGTGAGATAATCGTCAGCACCTTTAGCAAAGCCGCGAATTTTGTCAGCTTCGTCAGCACGGCTAGTCAACATCAAAACAAACACACCATTACGACTTTGCATCTCTTGGCAGAGGTTAAACCCAGTTACATCTGGTAAATTCACATCTAGAATCACCAGATCGGGGTTAAATTGCTCAAATAGAGTTAAGGCTGTCTTTCCATCTTCGGCAGCCTCTACCTGATAGTTCTGCTTAATCAGAAAGCGTTGGATTAAATTCCGAACCGCAGGATCGTCGTCAACTACAAGAATCTTGGCAGGAGCCATGACCATTACTTTGCACAAAAATTCGTAAGATTAACAAAAGGTTTGCGTAAAAACGCAGTTGCCACTTAGGGGCTAACTAAGAATCTACATGTCTACGGGATGAGATTCCTGATTATTCCAAAATAAATACTCTAATCAGGATTGTGGGCGATGAGAACGCAAAACTTCTGTTAGGCACAGTATATAAGCGCTCTGACTTTAGCCGCAACAGTTCTTAATACCAAGACACGTTATTGATCCCAGTTAGGTGGTAACTTAAAACGTCTCAATTTTAAATCGATATGCGGATATATACCACAAGCGATTATTCAGTATAATTAAAAAAATTCTATTAGGGCACAGTAAGTTGCCAAATTTGAAATAGTAAATTTGATATTTTCATACAAAACTATGTGTTTTAGGTACTCTCCGTTCAAATTCTAGATTAGAGCCAGAACTAGACAACGACATGAGGGTATACACGGAGTTATAGGGATATGTTAAAGTGGCTATAGTTAAAATTACAAAGTCGATTAAACTAACCCGTGCTACTATCCTGTTAGGGCATAAAATTAAGTCGGGACTTTAGTTTCGATTAAAAGAAAACCTAAAGCTGTTTTTTATTCGACAAAAGACTGCCGCTGACTGAGGCTGAAGTAACAAACTCCCATGAGCGATCAAAATCCCTACGAAAAACTTGGGGTATCAGAAGAGGCTAGCTTCGATGAAATTCAGGATGCTCGTAATCGCCTATTCGAGCAACATAGTAGCGATGCCAAGCATTTAGAAGTAATTGAAGCTGCTTACGATGCGATTTTAATGGATCGCTTACGGATGCGCCAAGAAGGTAAAATTAAAGTCCCTGAGCGTATTCGGTTTCCAGAGTTGCGAGTGCAATCGTCTCCTAAAGAAAGCCCAGCCCCTCGTGAGCAGTCACCTGCATGGCTGCAACGGATGCTGGATCAGCCAACACCTGCCGATATATTTTTACCAGGAGCTTGGTTTCTTGGTTTGAGTTCTATCAGTGTGTTTTACCCAGAGGGAGGCAATCAAGTCTTGCAGTTGGCATTGGTAGTTGGGGTAGGTACTAGTATTTACTTCCTCAATCGCAAGGAAAGCAAATTTGGCCGAGCAGTTTTGTTCACGCTGGTCAGTTTAATAATTGGCTTAATCGTTGGGGGACTAGTTGCTGGCTGGCTCTTACCACAAATATCATTCCTGAATTTATCATCGAATCAGTTCTCTACTGTACTAACGTTTATATTGTTGTGGTTGGTTAGTAGCTTTCTACGGTAAATGCTACCTGTAAGCAACTTTCCGTAAAGAAGACATGGTTTATATATGTTCTTCTCAAAATTTGAGAGTCAGGAGTCAGAATGCCTATTTTGACTCCTATTTTAATTTGCAACCTGAATGCCGATTAATTCAATCTGTTGCAGCTAGAAAGCTTTTCTAGACAAATTGTTTAGGTTTTAAGACTAAATCTACAGCAGCGCTGAAATCCTTAACGATTAAGTCGGGGTGGTAAAGTTCCAATTGGGTGCGATCGCGGATGCCACATTCCACAGCCATCACCTTAACCCCATAATTTTTAGCTGCGGTGATGTCAGCTTCCGTATCTCCCACCATCCAGGTATCAGTAGCCGGGGGCAGTTCTTTTAATGCCCTAGCCATTAACAAGGGCTTATCTTCAATATCACGAGTTTTAACGTAGTCGTTACTCAAGCAATAACAACGGTTTTCTGGGAAAAATCTTCCTAAATCGTGTTTTTTGAATGCATAATCTAGTTCTCGAAATCGGCGCATGGTCATAACTGCCAAATCAATTCCAGCTTGTTGAATTTTTAATAGTGCATCCACAGCACCAGGAGCGAGGGTGTCATAGTCAAAGTAGGGTTCTGTATGTACAGTTTGCCGCCGCAGTTGGGCAAATTCTTGGGCTTGGGCTTCGTCTAACCCAGAATTTAAGGCAATTTGTTTTTCGGGAACGCGCGATCGCTTTAATTGCCAAAATTCCGCTTTCGGAAGTTCTTGCACTATTTGGTCTGGGCGACGGGTTTTCTCTAAGCAGAATTGATAAACACGGTAGTACCGTTCGGAAACATCAATAATTGGGCCGTCGAAGTCAGTAATCAGTCTTAGCATCGGCGGAAAATGTTAATTTTTATTAAGTTTATCTCAGATGGATGGCTATTTTTTGAGGGTATCAAGTCTAGCTAAGGTTTTTTTGTAAACTCTTTTTAAGAAAGTATCGACGATGGCCTGGAGGAAAATCTTCTAACTCTCCAAAAATTTCATACCCAAAGTGCTGATAAAATTCAGGAGCTTGGAAACTGTAAGTAAAAAGATATGCGTTTAAACAATCACGATTAATAGCTTCTTGCTCTGCTTCCAAAAGAAGTGCTTTTCCATATCCATAACCTCTTAACTCCTCTGCAACCCAGAGAGTAGAAATATGGAACCATCCCAAGCCGCTAAAACCTTCCAAGCCGCCCACTACATTTTTTTCTGAATCACGAAGCAATAGAAACAGTGGCGTATATTGGTAATTTCCAATCTTACCTACATTGAAATCATGCAGCTGCTTGTCAATAAAATCAATTTGTTTGGAGTCTGGGTGGATTTCAATTGATATTTTGTACTCAGGCATCATTGCAGCGTACCGCGTTTGATTTGTTCGCTTTCAATGGCTTCAAATAAGGCACGAAAGTTACCTTCGCCAAAACCTTGAGCTTGGTAACGGCGTTCAATAAACTCAAAGAAAAATGTCGGTTGTTCAAATATTGGCTGGGTAAAAATTTGTAGTAATAAGGGCGCTATATTTCGTCCCTCTAAAGGAGTATATTCTTGCCAATCCACTAGAATTTCTTGTTGAGCGATCGCTTCCAGTTCTAGAGGTGATAAGGTGAGTCCTGGACGCTGTTTTAGTTGCGTGTAATAGGTTTGAGGAACTGAGAGTAAGGATAAACCACTGGCACGAAATTTAGCGATCGCACTCACAAGATTAGTCATCCGCAAGGCAATATGTTGAATTCCCGGTCCCCGATTGACATCTAAAAATTCCTGAATTTGAGAATTGCTGGAAGCTGGTTCATTAATTGGCAATTGGACGCTACCGTTGCGCGAAACCATCACCTGGCTGTGTAAAGCAGAGCGATTAGTTTTAATTTTAAATGCCTGCTGGGGTTGAAAATCTAGGATATTTTCGTACCAAGCGACAGCATTTTCCAGTTCACCAACTGCCACGTTTAACACTACGTGATCTATGGCGGTAAAAGTGTTGTCATTGGTCATTTGTCCTTCGTCAAAAACCAATAACCTTTCGATCAATGTATGAGTCAGTCCACCCCAGGCGGCAATTTTGCCACACTTGAGGAATTCCGTACCCACTTGGCGTTCCTGGGTGGGTTGTAGGATTGTAGCACCGTGTTTTTGAGCTAGTGCGATCGCGCTTTCTACATCTTCCACAGCAAAAGCAACATCTGCCACACCAGGTGGATATTGACGCAGAAACTCAGCTACTGGACTTGTGGGTAACAGTGGTGAAGATAGAAAAAAGCAAACAGCACCATTTTTTACCACTTCTGTACAAGTGTGAAATGAAATGTTGCGATCGGCTACTGCTTGAAAACCAAGATGGTGGACAAACCAATCCCGCCATACTTTGGCGTCTTCTACATAGAAATGAACGTGATCAATTTTCATAGATACTGAAAATCCAGCATAATAGCTTATATCTCTGTAAATTTTGCCTTTTTTGCTAAATTTTCAGGTCTTTCTTAGGCAAGAATTATGTAGGCGTACTGCCACTTTAAAAAAACAAATGACTATCAGGTTGAATATTAATTTCCATTGGCACAGCTTGCGGTTCGGCAGAAAGGGCAAAGAAAATCGCATTGGCAGCAGTTTCAGGACTGAGCATTTTTTTCCGGTCTACTTTTAGGCTGACGTTATCCCAGAAAGGAGAATCTACCCCACCAAAGTAGAATAGCGTGAACTTGATACCAAAACGCTTGAGTTCCTCTGCCATACATTTACTGAAACCGACAACACCAAACTTAGAAGCAGAATAAGCAGCTGCCATTCCCATCGAATGCTTGCCGAGAATTCCAACCACATTACAAATGTGACCAGACTTGCGCTTTTGCATCTCCTCAGCAGCCGCCTGAGTGGTGTAAAAGCTGCCTTTTAAGTTGACATCTAACATCTTGTCTAAATCAGCAGGTTCCAGGTTGTTGTAGGGTTTGAGTATACCAGCACCGGCGGCATTCACTAAAATATCGATTTGACCAAACTCAGCGATTGTCTTTTCTATCAAAGTATCTACCTGTTGCGGGTCAGTAATATCAGTGGGAACGCTCAAAACTTGCCCTGGTAAATCATTTGCCAGTGTTGTTAAACGAACCGCATCTCTCGCAGCTAGTATCAAGCGGACTCCGGTAGGCGCAAGTTTGTGTGTTAAAGCTGAACCAATGCCACCAGTAGCACCGATAACAACAACGACTTTATCCTGCATTGTAATATTTACATTTCTTTACATCTTTATACATAATACTGAATTACAGACTCAGGTTGTACGTAGACATCCAAAAAGTATTTACTCACATAGCGGTATTACCTCATATTCCTTGCCACTCGCCTTTAATGTAAACGTGGAAGATGATTCTAAATATTTGGTAAAATTTGAACCTAACTTTAATTTTTTAATAATTGAATTAGGAGATTTTCTGGTTATTTTCTGTAACTCTGAACCTAGCTTAGACACAGATAATTTAGTTTCAGGAGATTTGATTTGTATATCTTGAATAATTTTCAATAGTAATTTATCTAATGTTTCTCCATTAGGAATTTCCGCAGAATCTTCTTTTTCTTCTTTTTGAACAAATTGTGCAGATGAGTTATTTATAACAGGAATTATTTCCTCAATTTCTGGTTGCTTTGGATGATGTTTAATATTAATATCGCATCTTTCTTTAAATAAAGTTGCAACAGCTACTAAACTGTTTAATCGAGTATTGATTGATTCTTGTTCAGTTTTGATTAAATCTTGAATTTTATCAATCACTTGTTCAAAAGATGGAACTTCTGTTGCCATTAGTAAGGAATAATGAGTTAATTTGCCAGTATTCCGGTTTTCTATTTGCAAATTTTGTCCTTGTCTACGTACCCAGTAAACAATTAATCCCTGATTTTGGAGTTGGTTACAGAGGTGGCTCAAAATTCCATCGCTAGAACAGACCAAGATTTCTTTAACTGCTGGATAAGAGCGTAAGACACAAGCGCCAAGTGCGATCATTTTTGCATCAGCACTGTCTTTACCCCCAGGCACATGGACAAGTTGATAGCCACGATTGTATAGTTCAATATCTTGTTTGCCAATGCTGGGATTTCTCCAGTTAGCAAATGCAATTTTAACTTGGAGAGGATACTTACAGACACTGGCTAAAAACAATTCTGAATTAATATCTAATTTTAAGTTTTCTGCATCTAAAAGCAGAAGTGAGATTCCTATTTCTAATTTATGTTTAATTTCAGTTTTTTGTTGAAATGTTTGGATAAATTGCTTGAAGGTAGCAGATTCTAGCCAATCAGGTGATAATATAGTTTGCAGCAGTTCTTCTGCTAATCTAAGACTAAAAGAGCCAAGACTCTTCTCTGTGATTTTTTCTTCTGGCAAGTTTTTTACTAAAGGAATTTCTGTAGTTTCAGTTATAGATACTTTAGTATGTCCATTGCTGTTAGCAAGCAACTCACCTTCTAACAAACCAGGGAATGCAGGCTCAAGAAATTGTTTACCACAATTTTTGCAAAGGTAATTCTGCTTGTCATTCCGACGACCATTTTTCCGATATAAAGTAGATTCGCACCGAGGACATATCATTTTCTGATTCAGGTGGTCTAGAGTAGATGCTTGCCTCTAAGTATACAGTATAAAAACTGGTGTCAACATCACTTCAGATTGCCCAACACAATAAAAACTCCAAACAAGCGGAAATTAAATTTAACTTATAATTTCCGCAAGACTATGTAGTAGTTCTTTGAATAGCTAGAATTTTAGAAAAACTTCAACCAACGCGGGCGAAAATATAATCACGGGTGCGAGAATCCACGGGGTTAGTAAAGATTTTATTTGTAGTACCAAATTCAACCATTTGAGTAATACGATTTTCATTACTGTAAAAGAAAGCCGTAAAATCAGATAGGCGAGTAACTTGCTGCATATTGTGAGTAACCATCACAATTGTCACTTCAGAGCGCAAGTTATGAATCAGATGCTCAACTTTCATACTACCAACAGGATCAAGACCTGAACAAGGTTCATCCATTAATAGAACATTCGGTTTGACTGCTAAAGCACGCGCAATACATAGTCTTTGTTGTTGGCCGCCAGAAAGCTCTAAAGCAGATTTGTGCAGCTTATTTTTCACTTCATCCCAAAGTTCGGCAGCTTTGATGGCAGATTCAACGATTCCATCTAATTCTACTTTCGGATGCCATCCAACTAATTTCACCCCGTATGCAACATTATCGTAAACGCTCATGGGAAAAAGATTTGGCTTGGGAAAAACCATACTAACTTGGCGGCGTAAGCGATTGATGTTGACACGACGCTCATAAATACTTTGTCCAAAAAATTCTACTTTTCCTTCAACTTTCACATCTCCTTCTAATTCACTCATGCGATTTAACGATTTAAGAAAAGTAGACTTGCCACAACCACTAGAACCAATAATTGCCGTGACTTGGTTTTTGTAAATATCCATTGACACGCCTTCAACTATCTTTTGAGCGTCGTAAGAGAAGCTGAAGTTTTTGACTCTGATGGCTGGAATTAGTTTACTCATATCCCCAAAACGTGTGAAATGAAAGTGACGAAGTAAAGTAGTACAAATCAGCAGTGCTGTTTCACTATGTTACTCCCAAAAGGGGATATTCATGGAAATTACGTAGTTATACAGTAGCCATCCAGCAGATAACCTGTTAATAAATTTTTATATTTAAAGCTATGCTTCAAAAATCATCTTTTATAGACTTTTTATACCCACCTTTGGCAAATTGACCTATATGTAGCAATCCGATCGACAAAAATCATTAAGTCATGATAAAACTTGCCTTAACCAAAATGCCCTGAAATACTGAACTGCACATCGCTATACTTTTTTACTACATTGTTAGTACTTACCTTATTCTAAAATATTTTTAAATTTACCAATCCGCCAACATCTAAATTATTTCATCTTTCTTTGTGGCTACAATACATTACCAAAAGTATAAATAATCCCATTCCTGCCAGATATTTAATTGCATCAGGTACACTGGGATTAGGTGAAAAAAAGCCTTCAATCGCACCAGCAATAACCAACATTGGTACAATCCCAAATATTAGCTGCACCGCTTGAGAACCGTAAAATTTCAGTGCATCCCCACGGCGATATTTACCAGGAAATAAAATTGCTCTTGCTAATAAAAATCCTGCACCCCCAGCAAAAAAGATGGCGGGTAATTCTAAGGAACCATGCGGTAACACAAACGCCCAAAAAGGATAAGCCAGATTATTTTGACCTACTAAAGTGCCAACAGCACCAATCAATAAGCCATTAAATACCATCAAATAGACTGTGTATAGCCCAACCGTGATACCACCGGCGACAGCCCCAAAAGACACGGACAGATTATTGATCATAATACTGCTGGATGCTAGAGGTTCAACGCCAACAATTGACCCCATCCATAATTTATGCTCATCTCGCACCTTGGTAATCAAACTTTCAGGTACGATCAAAGCCATAAAGCTGGGATTTTGCCAGGAATACCACCAAGCCACTAATGCCCCCAGTAGAAACAGTGCTGTTGCAGCAGCAATATATGCAAATGTTTTCTGAACTACAGATGGTAATCCCCATTGGTAAAATTTTAGGATTGCCTGCCATTCCTGTCGCCGCGAACCTTGGTAAATCTGCGTATAGGCACGAGTTGTTAAAGATTGTAAACTTTGTATCAAAGTATTGCCGATTTGCTGAATCCGGGCACGGGCCAAATCTGCCGCTACTGAACGATACAAACTCGCTAACTCTCTAATTTCTGCTGCCCTTAGAGACTTTAACCCTTTTTTTTCTATCTGCCTTAATAGGGCATCCAGACGTTGCCAATTCGGTTCTCGTCGCGTAATCCAACGTTGAATATTCATGAATTTTGGGAACACTGAGTTTAACTTAGCTTAAGATAGCTTCAAATTCATCTCCGTAATTTCAAGGGAAATTTGCGATTATGTCTGAAAGTTTTGGATCTCCCGGTCAGATACAACCACTGAGTGTAGGAAATGTTGTCAGTGCTGCGGTGCGATTGTATCGTTCTCATCTGAAAGACTATTTTTTACTAGCACTGAAAGCTTACGTATGGGTACTGCTTCCAGTTTATGGCTGGGCTAAGTTTTATGCCCTTTCAGCGCTGATTTCTCGTTTGGCCTTTGGTGAGTTGGCCAATCAACCCGAAAGTATTGCGTCAGGTCAGCGTTACGTCAATTCCCGATTGTGGCAGTTTTTAGTCACAATGGTGTTAATGCTTCTGATCGGTATAGGAATTGGCTTAGGTGTTGTAGTTTTATTTGTCTTGTTTGGTGTTTTATCAGCGTTCGTAGGGTTAGGACAGCAAGGAAATCCAGCTACTTATATTCTGATTGTTATCTTTACCATTCTGGTGAGTATTGTAGCAATTGTGGCAGTTTTATGGCTTCTTACCCGATTCTATTTAGTAGATGTGCCCCTTGCCATTGAAGATAATATTGATGGTGCATCAACTATTAGCCGTAGCTGGGAATTAACTCAAGGCCACGTCTGGCGAATTCTTGCTATCTCATTTGTGGCTTTTTTGATCACAATACCTGCTCAAATCGCTCTCCAGATTATTTCTACTGTGATTCAGGTGATTTTCTTGCCCTTAATAAATCAGAATTCTACTATTTTTGCTCCGATTATGGCTGTGTTTATCCTTGCATTAAGTTTTAGTACTGGCGCAATAATTTTGCCATTTTGGCAAGCAATCAAAGCTGTTATTTACTATGACATGCGGAGTCGGCGTGAAGGGTTAGGCTTGAAGTTACGCGATCGGGAAATTTAAACCCTAGTATAAAGACAATTATGCATCTGTTTAATAATGTTAAATTTAATACTCCAGAAAGCGTAGAACTAGAATTTACTCTTGCTGGAATCGGAAATCGTGCCTGGGCTTTGATCATTGACTATCACGTTTTGGCTGTAATTTTAGTGGGATTTTTCACAGCTTGGTCTATCGTTTCAGATCAGTTAGGAGATTTTTGGGTAGATATTTTCGGTACCGCAGTTACTTTGTGGTTGATGGCGATCGCATTCCTTGTCAGTTTTATTGCTTACGTAGGATACTTTGTAATTTTTGAAACCTTATGGTTTGGGCAAACCCCTGGTAAACGAGTTGCTAAAATTCGTGTAGTTCGAGATGATGGTAGACTCATCGGGCTACAGCAAGCAACTCTACGTGCCTTATTGCGACCTTTCGATGAAACTTTGTTTATTGGCGCTTTTTTAATTATGTTGAGTCATCGAGAAAAGCGTTTAGGCGATTTAGCTGCTGGCACAATTGTAATTCAAGCCCAAACACCCACTGCATCCGCGACATTGATAATTTCAGAACAGGCAAAAAAACTTCATGAACAGTTAATCGAAATTGCTGATTTTTCGCAATTGATGCCAGATGATTTTGCTGTGATTCGTGAGTATTTACAGCGACGTGGTGCAATGTCGTTAAAGGCAAGAGCATCACTATCTCTAAAGCTAGCCGAGCAAGTTAAAGCTATTATTAATTTAGAAAAATTGCCAGAAGCTGTTACACCTGATGTATTTTTAGAAGCTGTTTATCTTGTTTATCAACAACCGGAATTTTAGACTATAGATTTTATTTAGAGCATTGGCAAAAAGCTAGGTTTAACTAAAAAAATTTATCTTTGAGCTTATTTTGTCTGCTATGTATGTCTACAACTAGCGCGTAATTACGGGTTCTCGCTTTCCAACTCATACACCACCAAAACCCTTAACTCCGTCACCCGCTTCAAAGCTGCATCATTGGTCAAAAATGCATCACTAATCCTCATTCTTATTCTCGGAACAACCGTTCTCGATGCTCATCTCCTTCTTGTCGAGTCCGCGAAACCCATTCCTGAGCATCCTCACCCAATAGCGGATAGGGAGCCATACCCTTCAAATCATTCCACTTGCGTTTTGGTTGGGCTAGGTTAATATGCTTTTTGATACGCTCTACCAAATGCCTCATTACGGTCAATTGCTCTTGTGGAGTCAGTTGCTCAATCTCGCTTAAAATTTTTTCGAGTAACGGACTCATCAATTTAACCTGTTGTCAACATCTGTAAATCTTTAGCGTCTTTACTCTTGGTTATATCCCAATTATTTCAAAAATACCAACATTCCCATAGATTAACTTAAAGGATGTTTGTATTGGACTAATACAATTTCACTTGAATAATGATACAAATACGCTGGTAGGGGCATTTAGATAAACAAGATTTTAATAAATTCATCTAAAATGGTTGGGGAATTGAGTAGTCAGTAAGTGGAAACTACTGACTACTAACTGCTAACTAATCACTTAAAAATCTAAAATCGGCCAGTCTGGTTCACGATAATAGCGTGTCATGTTGTCAAACTTTCGCAATTCGACGCGATTGATCAAAAATTCTGGCAAATTTAACAGCCATTGATCGTTCAATTGAGAAAGCATTGTGCTGAAACTTGTGCGGTCTAAATCAGATGAAACCTCCCCAAAATAGGCTAATGTAACATGGGCTGTCAAGTGATAATGCTGCTCAATACCCAAAGCAATTAATTTGGGATTTTGATAAATTGTTCGGCGAAATTTAATAATTTCCTCGTAGCAGCGTTCATCTTGGGGTACTAAACAAACGGCTACAGCCCTTGGCATCAGTATCAGCCCCAGCATTTGCCATTTAATCGGATGACTCCTATTTGTCATCAATTGTTGATATTGCTCAAAGGTTTCGGCTAAACAAGAGTGTAAGTCTTCGTCAAATTTAGGATTTTTTTCGCAGGCATCAAGGTAAGCATTGTCCCAAATTAAATCCGCTAAAGTCATGTGGAAGCTAGCAGGAGGTAGAGGCACAATCAAATTACGGCTTACAGGCAACTGCAAAAGTTCCTGTTGGTAAGTCTGTAATTTGGCATAGAAAGCAGAATTTTGCGATTCTTCTCCTGCTGGTGGGGTAATTAGCGTATAGCCAGGAAAGGACGCTGCTTGTCTCAACCCAGAATGTGGCTGAAATTTAGAAGATTCCTGGATATTCTGGACTTGGGCTCTGTAGGCTTCTGGCAGCGTTAGCCGTGCTAACCGATTTAAGTAAGTTTGATAGTTGTCGTCCAATCTTCATAGCCTCATGCTCTCACTTGATAGATTTTAGGGAAAATTACCTTGATTAACAGAATGATTTTAAAAGTATTTAATTTTGGGAGCAGGGGGAGATGAGAGAGATGAGGGAGCAGGGAGAATAATTACTCTCCTCTGCACCCTTACCCCTGCCCCTCTGCCTCTTCCCAATGCCGCATTCCCTAATATACGAGGTTAGTCTATGCCAATTTATGTTTACTGGGGTGAGGATGATTTTGCTATGGAAAAGGCGATCACTATGCTGCGCGATCGCGTCCTCGATCCCCAATGGATAAGTTTTAATTACACTGCATTCACCCCCGATCAAGCTGATGCTGCTATCCAGGGGTTAAATCAGGTCATGACACCCACTTTTGGCGCTGGTGGCCGCTTGGTATGGCTGATAAATACTACTCTGTGCCAGCAGTGTCCAGAGAATGTCTTAGCAGAACTGGTGCGCTCGCTAAGAGTCATTCCCGAAAACTCATTTTTATTGCTCACCAGCCGCAACAAGCCAGATGAACGCCTCAAATCCACAAAATTATTAAAACAATTTGCTACCGAGTTCCGAGAATTTCCCCTCATTCCCCCTTGGAAAACTGAATTGCTGGTGCAATCTGTTAATCAAGCAGCTCAGACTATGGGCGTAAAACTAACTGCCAATGCTGCCCAGTTTTTAGCAGAATCTGTAGGAAATGATACACGCCTGCTCTACAATGAGTTAGAGAAACTGCGGTTATATGCCCAAGGTAGCAACAAGCCTTTAGACACAGATACTGTTACCAAATTAGTAAGAAATACTACCCAAAATAGCTTACAATTAGCAGCAGCAATCAGAACAGGAGATACACCTAAAGCTTTGACGACACTGACAGATTTAAGCAATGTTTCCGAGCCGGGATTACGGATAGTCGCCACCCTAATTGGACAATTTCGCACATGGCTGTGGGTGAAGATTATGATAGATAGTGGGGAGCGTAATCAACAAGCGATCGCTATTGCTGCTGATATCGGTAATCCCAAACGGATCTACTTCTTACAGCAAGAAATCAAGCTTCTTTCTGTGCAACAGTTAATGTCTTGCTTACCCCTACTATTGGAATTAGAAGTGAGTCTTAAGCAAGGAGCATCAGAAATACCAACACTTCAGACTAAAGTCATCGAACTTTGTCAAGTCTGCCGAGGGAATTGACAATCAAATATAAAAGCTTGATATGTTGAGCAGTTGCTGGAACTTCCAACTCCGAAAATAATTCAACGTTCTTATAATATCCCTGATGTAGTTTTGTGTCACACACTATATGAATAAAATTTCTGATTTATTTTATCGAGCTAGCCGAAAGCGAATCCTTTCCCAATCATTCTTTTTCGGCGCGATCGCTACTGTGGGTCTAATTTCCAACGCTTTTTCCTTTACTGCAAAAGCTTATGGTCAAACTCCACCACCAATAGTTAACACTACTGAAATCAACAGCTATGCTAAAGCTGTGCTAGCAATGGAGCCAGCACGTCAAAATGCCTTTGAAGAAATTAAAAAACTTATTGGTAATGGAGAAATTCCCCAAATTGTTTGTAACGACTCTAACAGCATAAATGGTCTTCCAAAGAAGGCCCAAAATATCGCAGTGAATTACTGCAACTACGCTCAAAAAGTTGTCGAAGAGAAGGGTTTGAGATTTGAGCAGTTCAACAAAATCACTATAGAGTTACAAAATAACGATGTTTTAAAACGGCAGGTTTACAATACCTTATTACGCCTGCAAAAAAGTCCTGATTCTCCATAGTTAAAAGTTGCATAAAAATTAGAAAGGAATACCTTAAAATTAACTATCTCTGCATGAAAGTATAGGCTACTATTACTTTTATAACAAAGGCTGCAAACATTAATTCATGAAACACTTGTTTGTGAATAGTAGGTTAACCGAACCTAAACAGTTTAAGGTTTTTGGTGCTAACCCAAGCGGATTGCATCTTTAGGGATCTTCAATTAGTAGCTCTTTTGAATTTTGCACTCATTGAAGAAGAATTCTGCAAGCGATAATTCTTCTTCAATAAAGTGCCACATTCAATCATAAGACATGTTGGCTTGGCGCTTGGTGTGAATATTTTTCATGTGCTTCTTCACGGTGTTTATAGTGATGTAAAGCTTAGTAGCAATTTCTTTGTAGCTGTAGTTGCTTCTATAAAGAAACCAAATTTCAGCTTCTCGTGGCGTCAGGTCAAATTTTTTAACTTCAGTGAGTGCTACATTTTTCACAGATTCATATTGATTTTCTATAGTCACCAATAAACAAGGCACTTCAAACCCTTCTAAATCTAGCAGCCTCACCCTAATCCGAAAAATATTCGACTTATCAAGTACAATTTGATCCGACAGAATTAGAAGTTTATCAGAAAACAAATGCCGACTATTTAATAACGATTCACAAAGATTCCAGATGACTGGTGGTACAAAGTTTTGGTTGAAGTTACCTTGATTGAATTGACAGCAAAGGCGACAACCCAATGCATTAGCATGAACTACTTCACCAGTTTGGCTTAAAATTAATATACCGTCTTCTAAGCCTTCAATTACTTCTTGTAAAAAATCAGCTCGCTTCGAGTCATGTAAGTCAATACTGTCTAGATTTTGTGGTTCAGCTATTGTTTTTACTAATGTTTTTGTTAGGGCAATCATAGGAAAATTTCTAATGTAGAAAATACTGCTGATTAGTGATTAAGGGAAGTTGAAAGATGCACCATCTATTTTTTGAATGATTATCTAAATAAATTGGATAAATATTACAGATAATCATGCTAATGGCAGCAACCCAAGTGTTGTTTAACACTATTTTATTGAAATACTCAATTTGCAATTTATGTAGTCTTTTTGGATTAGATTAAGTTACATGCTTTAATACAACTCTTAAATTGCCTATTTCGGAATTTGCTTCCAATAAGCTTTAAATAAGTTCTTCCCACCTAGTGACCCCATTAAAAATGCACTAAGGAAGGAAAAGAGCCAGCATTTTAAGGGGATTCTATTGCTTATTGAAGCCGCTTCTCCTAAATAGCGATCGCCCCAAAAGACAAAAACTTTTTATACTAGAATAAAAATATACTTTAAATATTTTGATAATCTAAGTATTGACCTTGGGAAAAAATTGGTATTTTGTATAAATTTTGATATTCGTAACAAAGAGAATGGGACATGGGGTAAAATTTAATTCCTAATTCCCCATTCCCCATTTTCTCTAAGTCCGTCCAGCAAGTCTGGCAACTACTGTAGCTAATTCAGCTGCCTCAATAGGTTTAGGTAAATGTAGCTGATAACCTTCTTGTATAGCTCGCATCCTATCCTCTGCCCTGGTATAAGCTGTTAACGCTGCGGCGGGAATATTTCCCCCTAGTTCTGGTGGTTGCGATCGCACTTTGCGGATCAAAGAATAACCATCCTCATCGGGCATACCAATATCGCTAACTAAAACATCAGGTTTCCACTGTGTAATTAGCTGTAATGCTTTTGCAACTGATTCTACAGCCTGAACTTCGGCTTGGTACTGTTCGAGAATTGTGCTGATAAAGTCACGGGTATCGGCTTGGTCATCTACAACTAGCACGCGTACACCAAGGAGGGAGAGAGGGATAGAGGGAGAGAGGGGTAAAGGGGCAATGGGGTGGAGGGGCGGACTCTTCAGAAGTGGTAGTTTGACTGTAAACGTCGCTCCTTGTCCTTTACCTGGACTATTTGCGTGAATAGTACCGCCATGTAATTCTACTAAATTACGCGCGATCGCTAATCCTAGTCCCAATCCACCATAGGATCTAGTGCTAGAACTATCAGCTTGACGAAAGCGATCAAAAACGTAAGGAAGAAAATCAGGGTTGATACCAATACCTGTGTCAATTACCTGAATCTGGGCATATTGATCCGTTGTGTCTTGTTTTTCTTGACTAGTGACTACAGACAATTGCACCTCTACCCGTCCTCCCGTAGGTGTGAATTTGATGGCATTGGATAGCAGATTCCAAATGATTTGCTGTAAGCGCTCAAAATCACCGGATACTAAGAATTGAGAATTTTCGCCCAACATGGTTTGGGATTGTGATTCTCTTGATTCTAAATTTTCGTGGTTGATTCCTAATTCCAAATCTGAATTTTGCGCGAAAGTGACCACGGAGAGTATCCCCGGTGGCGCATTTCGCGTTTCTTTTGAAGGAATAAGGGAAAATCTTAGATCGATTTCTTTGGATTGGGCGGCGAGGCTAACAGTCTCTAGGCTCGACTCAATCATTGGAACCAAATTACAAGTACGGACATTAAGGCGTAACTTGCCTCTCATCATCCGTGATATATCCAGCAGGTCTTCAATTAGCTGGGTTTGTGCCTTCGCATTGCGTTCAATTGTCTCCGTAGCTCTAGCTATTAGGGTTTCATTAAGCTTGCTTCGTTGCAGTAATTGCGCCCAGCCAAGAATTGCATTGAGGGGCGATCGCAATTCGTGGGACAATATTCCCAGAAACTCATCCTTCATGCGGTTAGCCTCTTGCAACTGCTCAGTTTGTTGTTGCAAAGAAGCAATTAAACTAGCTCGTTCCATTGCGATCGCTATTTGGTCGCATACTGCTTGCATCATCCCCTTTTGATTGTCAGTGAAGCTTAACCGAGTGCGGCTGCCAAAAGAAAGAGTGCCTAACAATCGTCCTTGGGCAATCAATGGGTAGGCATAATAAGCAGTAATGCCTAAAGAGCGAATCAATGCGCTTTGCGGCTCAGTAGATTGCTGCACATTCTCTACAGCTAAGGGATGGCGTTTCTGCGCTACACCACCAGAAACCCCTTCACCAACTGCCAACCATTCGATTTCCTTTGCCATCTCTGGGGAGATACCACTGTAAGAACCCAACCGCATTACTTGAGAGTTATCCTCAACCAAATAGTTTAAATAAACTTCTATTCCAATTTGCTCTCTTAGTTTTCGGTAGACGCTATCGATTAGTAGTACTGGTTCTTGGCTTGATAGTAAATCGTTGGCTGTGTCAAATAGTAGCTTTAGCCTTTTGTAACCTAACGAGAGGGCCTTTTCTGCCTGCTTGAGGTTGCTAATCTCTTGGAATACCAAGATACAAGTAGCCGGATGACCGTGCATTGCTGGCAAGGTATCAGCAAATACCAATAGAGAGCGCACACCACCGGGGGTATGCCAGTCTACTTCCAATCCATTTAGACGTTCGCCAAAGGCAACTCGCACTCCTGGCATTTGTTCATTGGGGATGCGATCGCCAGCTGCATCTGTATAGTGGTACACTCTATGATACTCTGCGGCTGGTACACCTTTGGGAAATTCGCCCCCAGCTAATTCGTTAGCAGAACGATTGGCAAAAGTTACCCGCGCCGTTCCTGGTTCAATAAACAACAACGGTCTTGGCATCAGATTTAACACATCCTCTAGCCATTTTTGCTGATTTAGAAGTGCTTCCTCTGCCTGTTTACGCTCCGTAATATCTAAAAATGCACCAACGCTTCCTCTGGTTTTACCCTCTTCATCAAACAGGGGTGCAACGTACTCCAACAGGTTGACGATTTTTCCATTTTCATGGACAACATCAAGTTCACAACCTAGAACTTCAATACCATGAGTTGCAGAGTATTGCATCGGCAGTTCCTCTGCTGACAGTTCCCTTCCTTGGCGGTAGATTTTAAATCTTGTTGGCTTTTCGTCCAAAGGGGCGTTGATTAAGGCATTTATATCTGACGGTATTCCCAACTGCTTGGCAAAAGCAGGGTTGACCTTGATATTTTGGCATTCTGGATCTTCGGCAATGCCAATTCCAATCGGAATTACCTCCAACAGAGTTTGTAATTCAGTAATGCGGCGCTGTAAATCCTTGTTTAGTTGTAAGATTTTTTCCTTAGCCACTTTTTGTTCGCTGATGTTGCGAGTCACAGTTGCTAAGGCAATTGGCTCACCTGTCTTATTGTCTGTAACAGTGAAGATATTGTAATCAACTGGTATTGGTTGACCTGTTTGGAAATGCCGAAAGCAGAATTCTCCCTGCCAGCGCCCAAGTCGTAGCACAGTCGGCAGTATATATTGTTGAAAATAGGCTTTGTCTTTGGGCATGAAGTAATCTAATACTACCTTTTGCCTGACTTCATCAAGGCTGGAAAGCCCTACCAGTTTTTGACCTGCATCATTTATGTAGAGTAATTGACCCTCAAGGGTGGCGATACCGATAAAGTCAGAGCTATTTTCTACCAACGATACTAATTTTTGTTGTTCTGCTTCTGCTTGCTTGCGTTCGCTCAAGTCAAGGATAAACGCTACTGCCTCTTCGCGGTTTTCTCCTAGCAGCACGTAACCAACTAAAACCGGGATGCGACTACCATCTTTGCGAATATATTCTTTCTCGTAAGGCGTACAAGCAGCGTTGGTGTTTCCCTTTGCTTCGGCGACACCTCGTTCATCCAAGTATAAATACTCTGGTGGTGTGATATCGCGCCAACTTAACCTACCTGCTAACAAATCCTCTTGTGTGTAACCAATCATCCTCAGAAATTCGTCGTTTGCCTGTTGGATATCACCATAAACATCGCCAAACAGAATGCCGATAACGTTAGAATCTACGAAACTTCCCAGTTTAGCTTCATAGGTTCTGAGTGCTTCTTGGGCAAGATCGCGTTGATTGCTAAGGCGTTCAACAACCCTGGCACTTTGCCAAATCAAAATAGTAAAAATCACAATCAGGACGATCGCAAATACCGATACTGCAAAAGCCGGATCGTATTTTCCTGCCCGTTGACCTTCAACAATTACCCACCCCAATATAGAAGGTACTGCGATCGCAGCAATTAATAAACGACGTGCAAGTAAGCCACCATAGCTATCACTTGTAACTACCCTCATTAACCCCCGGTCTGACCGCGCCCACAGAATGCCCATACTTAATAAGCTGAACAACACCGCCGTGTGAAAAGCCATTGATGTTGTATAAGGGGCAAGTCCGTAGAGAACTTCCACTTTGTAGGCATAGCCCATCAGCGCCTGAAAGGAAATTAAAGTAGCTATCAGAGCGATAATCTGAGCATACCAATAACTGCGGTGGGTTTTTGGATGAATCAAAATCTGTAGGGCAACGCTAACCAGCATAAAATTAAGTGCTGTGTTCGCCCCCATTCGCCCCGGATGCGATGTCGCTATGCTAGTTGACAAATCACGAAACAGTAGCTCGTCAATGCCAAGATTCCAGCCAAACAGATATTCACAAAGTGTAAGCGCAGCTATTGTGGTGACAGCTATTGCACAGACCCTAGAAATTAAAAGGGAACTATGAAGGGAATTTTCAATTGTTTTTTCCTCCCTGCTCCCCTGATTTGTTGCTTTTAAAAATAGCCACAGCGACACACCACACAGTACAAAACAGATCGCTGTATTGACTTTCATTGTGGCAGGACTACCAGGGAAGCCACGCTTAAGAACTTCAATGCCAAGACACCAACCAACTACTACCAAGCTACCAACAAAAACAGCGATCGCACTTGCAACTTTTGCCACAAGCGAATTTGTAGTGATTTTAGATATATCTTGCAGCCGCAAGCGGTTAACATTTAACATTGATTGTTCTCTAACCGCATCTATTTAACGTAGTAAACTTATCTATTTCTTACGGTTTAACCATTTCTACCCTTTGTATTGTATGTTTGCCCTTGACTTGCTTTTCATCTACCTCTATGCATATTTTTTATTGCACAATTTAGAGTAGGAAATAATGGTGGTTGAACTGGGGACTGGGGGCTGGGAAAAATCCTTCCTAATACCTAATCGCTAATTTTTAATATCTAATCCCAATCCCCAGTACCCAATCCGTATTTCAAAATTGCAGAGTATGTTGCTTACCATCATCTTGGAAACGTTGCTCTCCAACCCCAACAAGTTCTACAATCACTTCGCGCCGTGGAGGTGTCCATTCTCCCATTCTCGCTCCAATTTCAACTACTGTTTGGTTTGTCTCTGTAAACACGCTTATCTTTGTTAGCGAAAAATTCTTATCTAAATACTCCTTTGTCTGCCCATCATCTTCAAATAGCTGATATTCGTTATTACCAGGCCAAATCCGTAATCGGATCTCATCGAGTGGCGCTTGATCAACGTATTGTCTGACAGGTTGCATAGGAACGATCGCACCACCACGGACATACAGTGGCATTGTTTCTAGTGGTGCATGAGCAAGAATGTGAATCGGGCCTTCGTAGCGATCGCCGCTCCACCAATCATACCAAATGCCAGATGGTAAATAAACAACTCGATGCTCAACTCCAGGGCGGTAAATTGGTGCAGCCATCAGTGACGCACCTAGCAATACTTGATCGTAGAGGCTGTAGGTTTTCGGATCGTTAGGGAAGTGGTACAATAATGGTCTTAAAATTGGTGCGCCTGTTGTTACCGCTTCCCAAAAAAGAGTGTATATATAAGGAAGTAGTTGGTAACGTAAATTAATGTATTCTCGACAGATATTTTCAACGCGATCGCCAAATACCCAAGGTTCATGCCGAGCAGTAGACATTGCCGAATGACCGCGCATCAATGGGTAAAGCATTCCTACTTGCATCCACCGAGCAAATAATTCAGCTGTAGCATTACCGGCAAACCCGCCAATATCGCAACCCACAAACCCTACACCCGAAAGTCCCATATTGCAAAGCATCGGCAGAGACATTTCTAAATGTTCCCACAACGATTGGTTATCTCCCATCCACACAGAAGACCAGCGTTGCACACCAGCATAACCCGATCGCGTTAACACAAACGATCGCTCTGAACCTCGATGCCGTTCCAAACCTTCATAGCAAGCTTTAGCCATCATCAACCCATACAAATTATGCACTTCTGTATGAGTCACATCAATTTTAGATTTTAGATTTGGGATTTTGGATTGAGAATTAGCCTCCTCTCCCCCTGCCTCATCTCCCCCCTGCGGTGCATCTAGGGGAAACCAAATCTTTTCACCATCATCGCCGAAAGGGCGATCGTTTATTGCAGGTTCATTCATATCATTCCAAATTCCTGCCACACCAACATCAGTTAAACTTTTATGTAAATCAGCCCACCAGTTAGACACATCAGGACGCAAAAAGTCAGGAAAAACAGCTTTCTCAGGCCAAACGTAGCCGTGGAACAATGCACCATCAGCTTTACGCACAAAATAGTTGTTTTCTAATCCTTGGTCAAAAACATGATAATTTCCTTCTGGTTCATATTTCACACCAGGATCAATGATTGTTACTGTTTTGAAACCATCCTGTGCTAAATCGCTAATGAGTTTTGCTGGGTTAGAAAAGCGTTGAGGACTCCAAGTAAACACCCGATAACCCCGCATATAGTCGATATCCAAGTGAATAACATCACAGGGAATGCGACGCTGACGAAATTCTTGCGCTAGTTCTCGCACAACAATTTCTGAATCGTAACTCCAGCGACATTGATGATAACCTAGCGCCCATTTCGGTGGTAATGGCATTCTCCCAGTTAACTGAGTGTAAGTCTCCAGAATTTTGGCAGGTTCGGGGCCGTAGATAATGTAATAATCCAATTCACCGCCACGAGTTTCCATCTTCCAAATACCTGGTTGTTCAGCACCGATATCGAACTGACTCCAAAAAGTAGTGTTGAAAAAGATGCCATAGCCTAACTCTGGACGCAAAGCCATAAAAAATGGAATTGCTTGATACATTTCATCAGTCAGTGCATCATAATCTAAGGCATCCGTTGTCCAGTTGGTTTTGACTTCGCTGAGTTTATCCAGAAAGCCTGTACGTTCACCAAAACCATAGAAATGTTCATCGGCTGCAATTTCTTTCCATCCTGCAACTGCACCCATCCGCGAACCTATACCCATCTCTGCATCTTGGGCAAAAGGGCGATTAGCTTTGTCAAAACAAGCAATGCGACACTTTTCTCGCTCTACACACACACGAATCTGTGCTGTTTCAATTTCTACCGTTGCTTCATTTTCTTGCACCGTAAAAGGTGTTGTTGCCCATTCTGCATCATCCAGCGCCACTGCCCAAGAACGCCGGGGCATAAACTCCCCAGTTAGTCCAAAACGCACACGGATTAAATTGGATGCAAGGATGCTGATGGTAAGGCGTGAATCACCACAATCAAAATTAATAATATTATTGTCGCAGGTTACAGCTTTTACATTGCTAACAGTTGTCCAAGGTTGGGTTGTACTGGGTAGTTTTCCGAAATATTGCGGCATATCAGTTATTCAGCAGGTTAATACTTGTCCGCATTTCATGATTACAGAGATACTTAGTCTCAAACTCTTTCTTTCGCTATAAGTTGGGTGAAAGATTAGCAGATATTTTTTAGCAAGAGTAGTTTTCTGTAATGCACAAGTTTGTGTCATCACCACAGTAAATACCAATACCCTTGGATTAAGGAAATGTATCCGTTGAGGCAGACAGGGGAAACAGGACAAACGAGAGGCTACAAATTTATGATTAACTGTACTAAGTAATTATGGTTGTTTTAGCTAACAAAATTATGAGATTTTTCAATTTTTGTCAGATCAGCCTCCCACTGATAAGCTTTGTCTTGCTAGGGTGGATAGCCCCAAGAGCTAACGCAGCACTTTTAGTAGGGAGTTATAATAATAACTCCGTTCTGCGCTACGACGAAAAAACGGGAGAATTCATTGATGACTTCGTTCCTTCAGGTAGTGGTGGACTAAAGGGATCAACTGGTTTAACTATTGGACCCGATAAAAATCTCTATGTTAGTAGTATTTTGAGCGGTAGCGTCCAACGTTATGACGGAAAAACAGGGAATTTCATTAGTACCTTCGTTCCTTCAGGTAGTGGCGGACTAGATACACCTGAGGACTTGGTTTTTGGACCTGACAGCAACCTCTACGTTACCAGTATTAACAGCCGCACTAGTAATAGTGTCCTACGCTACAATGGGCAAACAGGAGCTTTTATTGACACTTTTGTCCCCTCCGGTAGTGGCGGACTCACTGCACCTTTTAGTTTGAGCTTTGGTTCAGACGGTAACCTCTACGTCAGTAGTACTCTTACTGATAGTATTTTAAGGTACAATGGGCAAACCGGAGCTTTTCTCGACACTTTTGCAACAGAGGCAAAAGGGTCAGAAGCCGGTGGCTTGACCTTTGGCCCAGACGGCAATCTCTACGTTGCTAACTTTAAGGCAAACAATATTTCGCGCTTTAACGGTAAGACAGGAGCCTTTATCGACACTTTTGTTGCAGCTGGCAGTGGCGGACTTAATGATCCTGTCAAGCCAATCTTTGGAACTGACGGAAACCTTTATGTTAGTGGTTTAAATAGTAACAATGTGTTGCGTTATGATGGCAAGACAGGAGCTTTTATTGACACCTTTGTTGCTGCTGGTACAGGTGGGTTGAATGGGGCTGGCTTTTTGGCTTTCACTGAAGACACAACTGTTGTTCCTGAACCTAGAATGGGGCTAGCTGTGTTGGCACTTGGTGCTATGCTAGGAGCAAGCAAGGTACTTAGCCGTAAGCAGAAAGCCACATCATAAAAATCTAGCTTGCTTAAGAGGAGGTAATAATTACGAATTACGTAAGCGCCACGCAAAGCGAGTCTGCATACCTCTACTCTCTACTCTTAAGCAAGCTATACACAGCGTCTCCCAGAGAGCATTATTATAAATTACGAATTATTTTGACATCATACTTCTGCCTCCTTCAAGCCAAGTTACTCTAAACCTCGTCTACCTTGAGAACCGTAGTTTTGTAGGTTGGGTGCAGCGATAGCGTAACCCAACATAAATTAAGGTGGTAATGTTGGGTTGCGTTTCACTCCACCCAACCTACATAAATATATCTTTTAAAAAACTCTAGGTTTCAACATAGATGAGGTTTATATCCTGCGGCTGCTCGTCTAATGACTTTAATGTATCTAGGCTGCACGCAAACGCGGCTTGTCAGGATCAGTCAAATCTAGCTTGTCCCAAGGATACTGTATAACCACTGTAGATTTTCTGCGCCCCCAGTAGATGCAAAATTCCTAACCCAATGCTTTCATTTCTAGTAAATTATGACTGTTCCAAGATCAAAGGTTTTACAAAATACTCTAAATCTTTTTAAGTTATACAAATATTTAGCAATTGCATCTCCTATTAAGCATATTTTGATGGGGAGCATCCAGTTTTGGCAGAAAGACTCAAATAGCAAGTAAACCATTTAGATAAGCACAACGAACAGAAAGAATTTGGTTGACACTTTCAACAT
>NZ_JBALBZ010000126.1:0-2135 GCF_036919495.1 Nostoc sp. | reverse complement strand
TGAATTTAAGAGTTGAAATCGATTTTTAATGGACAGATTTTTAAAAACCTGTCTACCTCTGGTGTTGGATAATAATTATTTGTCAAAAAATGATGATTCGACACAAGTTCTCTATTTAAACAAGAGAATTTTATCTGATTTTTTTTCAAAATGAGAATTGCTGATCTTGTACCATGAATGGTTTATTATTGAAAGACCCGGAATTTTTGAATAAGGAATAATCAGCAGTTGTTCAAAAATCGGGCAGATCCTAATAAAATATCTGATTTTCCAATTTAATAAGAATTAAAACAAATTCGTTATAATCAAACCAATAAATCTTAGTGACAAAATGGCTCCCCATCAGCCACCCCAATAGCCTTGCCACAGGTGTAAGTTTTTCTGAAATCTTTACATTCAGGTAAGGGATTAGAATAAAAGGTAAGAATTCAGCACCCAGGAGTCAGAAGTCAGAATTTAAAAGGAATGCAGTCAGAAGCACTGAATTCTTCTTCAAGACTATTTTCCAGTAGTTGCGGTTGAGGGTGTGAGATATTTATCGTACCAAGCTAAATAACGTTCTAGGACATCACGTTGATAACTCGGTTTGCTGATGCCGTGAGACTGTCCAGGATAAACCACTAATTGAGTATCAATTCCCAGACTTTTGAGTGCTTGATACATCTGTTCCGAGTTATGTAGTGGTACAGAAAAATCCCTATCACCTCCCAGAAATAATGTTGGTGTAACAATGCGGTCAGCGTGAAGAAATGGGAAAGAAATTCGTAGCCAGACATCGAGGTTCTTCCACGGTACGCCAAGCTCTTGTTCATAGTCATCAATATACTCATCAGTACCATAGGTTGCCAGAATATTTGATTCACCAGCCCCACTGACTGCGGCTTGAAAGCGGTGATCTTGAACAATAGTGTAGTTGGTCAACATTCCCCCGTAACTCCAGCCACCAATTCCCAAGCGTGATGGTGCAGCAATTCCAGTAGCGATCGCATAATCAACACCAGCAATAATATCTTGAGCGTCTTTGTTTCCCCAGTCTGCATAAATTGCTTTGGAGAAAGCTTCTCCTCTGCCTGAACTACCGCGTGGGTTAACACCCACAACGACATAGCCTTTCGCTGCAAATAGTTGCCAATTAAACATAAACTGGTTTGTGAACTGACCGACAGGCCCGCCGTGCAGCATTAGCAGTGTTGGGTATTTCTTCCCTGGCTGATAGTGAGGTGGCTTGACAAGAAAACCATGAATTTCTGTACCATTTTTACTCAAAAAGCTGATTTCATCTGTAGTTGCTAAATTTAACTGCGCTAGTAACTGATCGTTTTGGTGTGATATTAAACGCAAATTTTTACCATTAAAGGCAAAGACTGCATTTGGTTGTTGTGGCGTTGAGGAAAGTAAAGCGATTTTGCCATCGCGTCCTAAATCAAATTTACTAATCTCTCGTCTTCCTGCTAGGAATCGCTCGATTTTGCCACCAGTTACAGGTATTTTTGCTAGGTGAACATTGCCATCATCTTCGATTAAAAACAGTATTGATTTACCATCTGTGGTAAAGCACGGTTTGGCAACATTGCGATCAAGGTTGGCAGTCAGTAGACGGGGAGTACCACCCTCGGCGGAGATAATGGCGAGATGATGAACTGCGTACTCAATAAGTTTGGGAGAACCTCCCTGCAAATAAGCAATTGACTTCCCATCTGGACTCCAAACCGGACGGCTATCCCAATCAGGAGCGGAGTCAGGCCCAATAAAGGTAGTTAGCTGACGGGCTTTAGCTCCCGATTGGGCGGCGATTGCATACAGATCCCAATTATTATTGCGATCGCTCTGTTGACCACGTTTGCTTACAAAAGCAATATTTTTGCTATCAGGTGACCAAGCAGGTAAATACTCATTAAATGAACCTGGGGTGAGAATATCTGCTTTGCGAGTTGCTAAGTCCAATACATAAAGATGTTCTTGACTTTTATCGATAAAACCGACACCATCTTCTAAAAAGTGAAACAGATCAATAACAATCGGTGGTGGGGTTTTACCATTAAAGACACTGTTGGCGAAATATTTCTTCACATTAAAAAGCGATAAAAATTAATCAATTTGGAGAAATCGTAAGTGACTTCTTGCAGCAGTTTTGG
>NZ_JBALBZ010000125.1:0-8113 GCF_036919495.1 Nostoc sp. | reverse complement strand
GTGAATATTTAATTTCCTGAAAGCCTTGTTTGATTGGGGTTTTGCTAAATTCTACTCTGATTCAGGCTCGTCAATATTTAGATGCGTTTGCCCTGGGGAAGACAAAGCGTAGCTTTGGCGAGGTGGGATTCTTCGGGTTTAATAAGCAATCAAGTGGGCATAATATAAAACCTTATTTATCCGTGCTTTCCAAACAAGGATTTTTTAGCTTTGCTGATAAATCGAGGCTTTGAAAAAGATTTAAAGTCAGCATCTTATTTTTCTCTATTCAAAGATATTAAAAAAAGTTATTTACATAAGCCAAATTTGTCCGGTCAATTACTATATAAATTATTTTCCAGATATAAAAGTAAATGGTTTGGTGATATTTTTCTAAAAAAGAATGGTATTATCTGGCATAGCGTACTACAACGCTAAAGGACTTCCAAATAAAAAATACTCAACTACTTCTTGTACAGGCTGATTTTTCACGTAATCTGGAAAATCCTACGAAAAACCTAACCCTCTAGCCCCTTTCCGACCCGGAAAGGGGGAAAATTCAAAGTCTCTCTCCTTTTAGGAGCTACGGTGTACACACAAGTCTGAAATAGCTGAAAAACCCAAGGTTTTACCCCACCCTAACCCTCCCCTTTATAAGGGGAGGGAACTAGATTTTCGGTTTCCCCCCTTTATAAGGGGGGATTAAGGGGGGTAATTCGACTTGTGTGTACACCGTAGCCTTTTAGGAGAGAGAAATAGAAGTGAGGTTTTCCTGATACCGTGAAAAGTCAGTTTGTGGCGTGGGCTTCTCTCTCGCCTGCTTTTTGCTGCGGGTAAAATACCCACCCCATAAGATTGGATAATTTATTTTTTGGAAATCCTTAATGACATCTTAACTGAAGATAAATTCACACCAAACGTTTAATCAGGAGAGAAAATTTTATGGCTGATACCGTGCTATTTCAAGGTAACAGGTACATTGCGGATAATACTACTACTTCCGAAGGCTATGGGGCGCAAACTGCCACCAATTTTGAAGTGCTGTATAGCAGTGGCGTTCTGAACTATAGTGCTATAGGTGTCAATTTCACTTATGCTTCAAACGGATTCTTTGATTCTGGAACCATCACTTCTCAATTTTCCTTCGGAACTAACGGCCAAATCACAAGCCAGGACACAAATCTGAATATTGACGTTGCGACAAGAGAGAGCCTTTTAACTGTCGGCACGTCAGGATACGAGTATGGTCAATATGTTTATCGAGGCAATGACAGTTTCCTCGGATCTGCGGACGATGATAGCTTTGACGGCTCCAAGGGTAACGACACCTTCAATGGTGGGGCGGGTATTGATGTCTTAAGCTTCCAAAAATTTAGTGAGGGAGTAATTGTTAATCTTTCAGCAGGGCAGGCAATTACTTCTTTTGGCACATCGGTTATTTCCAACGTGGAAGATATCGAGGGGTCAGCATTCGGCGATATACTCACTGGGAACTCTGGAAATAACCAGATTCAGGGGTTTGGCGGCGCTGATAGAATTAATGGCGGTGCAGGATTTGATACAGCTGTCTATTTCGACGCTACCTCAGCAGTCAGTGTTGATTTGTCCACCGGAGTTGTTGTTGGTGGAAGCGGTAATGATACCTTAGTTTCCATTGAGCGGGTGTTGGGATCTCGTTTTAGTGACGTGCTGATTGGTTCTAATGCCAATGAATCTTTCTTAGGGGGATTTGGTGACGATTCTATTGATGGTGGGGGTGGCATTGATACCATTGAGTACGGTTTTGTCGGTTCTAGGGTTATCGTAAATCTTGCTGCTGGATTCGCTACTGGTGGTGCAGGAACCGATTCTATTTCCAACGTTGAAAACGTAAAAGGCTCGATTTTCAATGACATCCTCATCGGTAGCTCTGGAGCCAATGTTATTAATGGCGACAATGGAAATGATGGTTTGAATGGTGGTGCTGGTGCTGATACTCTAACTGGCGGCCAAGGCGCAGATTTATTTGCGTTCCAGTTTGGAGAATCAACAGTATCAGGAAGCGATCGCATTACTGACTTCACCATTGGCACAGATAAAATTGGTTTATTCAGTTCAGACGGATCAACCGTGATTACACCTAGCACTTTTACCCGTGCTGGCGATAAGACTGCCACCACTTTAGTAAATTTAGCCAATCAGGTATTTACCGACGCTAATGGAGCCGTAGCTGGAAATCAAGCTTTAGGCGTGAATGGTGCAGCCTTAGTTAAGGTAACAAGTGGAGCGATCGCTGGAACTTACCTTGCGATCAATAATAGCACTGCTGGTTTTCAGGCGAATAGTGATTTGTTAGTCAATTTAACCGGATTAACGGGTACTTTACCGGCGTTGGGAAATATTGCGGTGAGCAGTTTCTTTGCTTAGTTAGCATCATGATTTTCAAACCAACCTGCCGAATGTGGGTTGATATCAGGCTTGATTATTGAAAATCCAAAAATAGAATAACCTCCTGGCAGATTTAACCAGGAGAGTTCAAAAAATTTGATTCATCTTTACAAGCGTTGTAGCAGGCTCAAACCGTGGGTATCAGTACCACAAGTATTGAAAAGAAAGTATTCATCAGCCAACTTTTGTACTTGTTCTGATTCTACTACGCTGGGTTTCCAGGGGTTAGGGTTATTGTAGGCGTAGAAAGTTTCCACGCCATCAATGCCCTTTTGGGACGCAGCTGGAATTAGGTCAAAAAGCGATCGCTTGTAACGAGCCGGATGAGCCAAAACTGCCAATCCGCCAGCTTCATGAATAGCAGCAATTACGTTACTTGCTTGATATTCTTGGCCTGTAATCGGCCTTCTTTGGAGATAAGGCTTTATGCTAGGGTGGTCTGGTGTAAAAGCGTAAGCCAAAATGTGAACTTCTATATCCAAAAGGCTGGCATTAATTTCTACACCACTCCACAGGTAAGGAGTGCTTGCACCAGGATTATTCCACTTCCAGTCCTCTAACCAAGCAATTGCTGCTTGATAGCCCATAATACCATGATGATCGGTGATGGCTAACCCTTTTAATCCAATAGCGATCGCCTGTTCCATCAATGCACTTGGCTGCAACCTACCATCCGAGTAGACGGTGTGCATGTGAAAGTTGAATAACCTTGGACAACTTTGTGCATCAATGTTTTGGAAGACTTGCTTCAAAAGTTCTGTGGAAGCAGTAGTTCGGGCCAAATTTACAACCATAACCCCCTCTGAACAAAAATATATCTTTTTAACACACTAAAACGGCACATCTAGAGATGAGAAAGACTCAGCACTCTAAATTAGTGTTGGCTGCTACTTTCTCAACTTTCTCAGCAAATTTTTCAATATGTTAAGACTAGGTTAGCAAATCTTAACCTCAGTAGTCATGCGTAATTTGCACTACTTTTAACATAAGTAGTAATGAATGTTGCATATAATTTTATATAATAGCCCTATAAAATTTGTGCTAAATGACTTACATTTCAAGACTTAAGAGAGTAATTTTCTCTAATAAGCCTGCGATATAACTATATATCAAAGTATCAAATATATTATTTTTCCTAGTAATTACACTATAATAGATAACTAGTAATGAGTTCAGCAATCGCATTAGTCAGTCTACAATATCTTCAAGAAAAATAGCGATGTCTACGACGGGCTATGCCTACGCTCTTGAACAACTATACCCCTCGCGCAATTCCAAAAGAATCTCCCTTCAAGGTGATACCAAGTGGTTCTACCACTACCTCGCGGCTAAGGGATGCTTCAACCCTTCCAGCAATCACAGCCGTAAGTTTATGTTCTCTTGCAAGGATGACAATCCTCTCTGCATCTTGCTCTGACTCAGTATAGAATGCAAATCCTGCACCGTAATTGAAAACAGAAAGCATCGTCGTTGCCCCGCCCTCAAGATGACCTTCGACAAACGTAAATATCTCCGGTACTGGGAGCATCGTTTCGATAACATATCGGAGCGGCTTCACTGAGCGCATCAGCTTTTGCCATCCATGTCCAGTGATGTTCTCCATCGCGGTGGGACGAATCCCTTCACCAAGCACCGCCTGCACAAGTGGCGTGTAAAGATACGATGCGGCATTCATCGCTTCCCAGAACTCCTGCCCACTTGGAAGTTTTGTTCTGTAGCCATCAGGGAGCGACTCGGCGAGCTTTCGCAGTGGGGTAAAGCCGTTTTCATGGGGCCCCGAACTCTCGACCAGAACAATGGTATTTCCGGCATCCAGACGCGAGCTATCAATGGGAGCGACACCAGCCGGCATAACCCCAAAAACCGAGCCTGCGATGTCGAGCCGACCTGGAATCATCTTCGTTTTTAGTTGAGGAGTTTCCCCTGAGAGGTACACACACCCCACTTGTTTGCATCCCTCAACCACTCCATCCAAAAACCCATCAAGGAAAGCTGGGGTGAAGATCGTTTCAGGAGTACTCGACGGCAGATATAAACCGAGAAGTATAGTCTGCATACCTGATGTTGCGGCATCGTTCGTAAGACACGAAATGATCTTGATACCAATGTTCCACCAGAATCGCCGAAGTTCTTCTTCGGAAAGGTCGTCAGGTCGAGTATCGTCTGCTGTACCCAGTCCTTCCGGGACAAGTGTCATCGAAAGTTCTCTAGCCCCCGCCTCTAAAAATGGAGCGAGATTGAAACTGAAAGCGTTAGCACTTGCTCCCAGACCCGATGCGGGCACGATGCCATAGGCGCTTGCAAAGCCAAGCGTGCGTTTTGCGGCATCGATGAAGCGTCGTTTTGCGGCATCGAGAGTATCGTAATCGACTTGATCGAGAGCTTGGGCCATCAGGTTGCGTTTTAATTTAGGAGTAGAGACGCAATTAATCACGTCTGTGCAGGAATTAAAAGTTAGGAAAACTCATAACTCCTAACTTTAAAATACCTCATCTTCAATACCACGCCACCATTCCCCCAAATTCATCATGTCTTGGTAAATGTCCTTTAATTCTTTGTTGTAAACATCATCTGTAAGGGTGGCTCGACGCTCTTGTAGTTTCTTAAGGCGCAGCTGTACCAATAGCCAAGGTTTAGTAATACTATTAGTTGCTTCTATGTATTGTGCTAGTTCTTTGCTATCCATAATGTTTTATATTTTGATTTTTATGCCACTACTTTTATTCAAGCTACTGCCCGTCCCGCCATTTAATAACAGAAAAGGGAGAAATTCTTTTTAATTTCTCCCTTTTCTTGGTGGAATCAGTTCAAAACTGACAGCTAATTAAGCTTTGGCCAAGTTTTCAGCAACAAAATCCCAGTTGACCAAGTTATCTAGGAAATTCTTGATGAATGCCGGACGGGCGTTTCTAAAGTCAATGTAGTAGGCGTGTTCCCAAACATCTAAAGTTAGGAGTGCTTTCTTACCATGAGCTAGAGGGTTTTCTGCATTTGGTGTTTTGATCACCTTCAGCGTACCGCCATCATCAATGAGCCAAGACCAGCCACTGCCGAATTGGGTTGCGGCTGCGTTCGAGAACTCTTCTTTGAATTTGTCAAAGCTACCAAAATCTTTATCGATTTTGGCTGCGATATCGCCAGTAGGTGCGCCGCCACCTGCTGGTTTCAAGGAATTCCAAAAGAAGGTGTGGTTCCAAACTTGGGCAGCGTTGTTGAAGATTCCTGCTTTCGAGGAGTCGTTGAAGGAAGTTTTGATCACCTCTTCCAGAGACTTATTAGCAAGTTCTGTACCTTCAGTCAGCTTATTGAGGTTGTCTACATAAGCTTTGTGATGCTTGCCGTAGTGATACTCAAAAGTTTCAGCTTTCATGCCATAAGGCTCTAAAGCATTAATATCGAAGGGTAGTGGGTCTTGTACAAATGCCATCTTGTCAAATCCTCTCTTTATCGGTTTCCAGTTTTAAGCTATTACAGAAGCTTAGGAAATTAACAGCTTTTATTTTTAAGATTTTATGTCTTTAATGATGAAACATAAAACTTAACATCGTCATTTTACTACCAAAGTGAAGATAAAAACAAAGTACTTGTCTAATAAGTAAAATAAGTCAAATTACTAGGAAATAATGACTATAAATAAAAATGGCTAATATTTCCTAGTTAAAAACTAACAAATAATTAAGTAGATAGGCATAATTAAACGTAAAATGCCAACCAGTAAAATCAGCTTCCTGATGAGGTTTTTCCTTCTAGAGGTGGTGTGGTCTTCTCTACGAGACGCTAGTCAAAGGGGTTTCGCAAAATGGAACAACTGCCGTCCTTTTACCTAGCATTTAACAATTAAAGCTTTTAGGCTTCTATCTGTGGCAGGATTAATTGTGATGTGAAAAATCAGTCGAAAGCGTGATGATTTAGTACTAAAAAAAGCTAATGTTTATAACACTAGACTAAAATTTTAAAATTACCTATTTTGCATCTAGACTGTTTCTAATAAATACAGTTTTGAGGATGGTAAGTGGATAATTAATTACCCACCACCCTTTTGAACTGAAAAACTAAGAGCAAATAGTGGTAATTACTACTGAGATAAACGTTGCTGATAGTAGTTGACAATTTTTGCTGTGACTTCAGAAATATTCAGGCCATCGGTTTGAACTTCAACTGCATCTGCTGCTTTTTGCAAAGGTGAAACTTTGCGTGTACTATCTTTCCAATCGCGTTCAGCAATGTCCCGCTCCAGTTGCTCTAAACTGATTTCGGGTTGACCTTGTTTGTTAAAGTCTTCCTGGCGGCGACGGGCCCGTTCACTCACAGAAGCGGTTAAAAAGATTTTCACTTCGGCATCGGGGAATACATGAGTACCGATGTCCCGACCTTCAGCGACTAAACCACCTCTTTTACCCCAGTTTTGCTGTTGTTTAACCAGTGCTTGACGGACATAGCTTTGTGCAGCGATCGCAGATACTTGAGATGTAACCTCAATTGTGCGAATTGCTTGGGTAACATCGATACCGTCAATCCAAACCCGCACGCTTGATTGTAAATCCTGGGCGGGGGTAAGTTCAATTTTACACTGGCTAGTTAATTCCGCGATCGCACACTCATCATCAATGGCAATCCCCTTTTGCAGAACTAACCAAGTTACAGCCCGGTACATCGCTCCTGTATCTAAATACACTAAATTTAGATTTGCTGCCACTTGACGCGCCACGGTGGATTTTCCAGCCCCGGCTGGGCCATCAATGGCGATAATGGGTTGACGATCGCGCAATATAATATTGTCAATCAAACGTGTAGACCCAAGACGAGCTGCGATCGCCAACATTCCTTCCTCCTCAACTTTTTCTAAAGACATTAACGTAGTCGGTTCAACCAATTCAATATATTCCACTAAAATCGTGCTGACTATTGCCACTTCTTGCTGTACTAGTGCTATCAACCTGTTACTATTGCGATCGCCTGCAATGAAAGCAGCTTCAGCGCGTCGCAAGCCGCGATATAATGCCGCCGCTTGCTCTTTTGCCGTTGCAGTCAAATATTGATTACGAGAACTGAAGGCAAGACCCGAAGCTTCCCGCACTGTTGGACAACCAACAATTTCTACTGGCAAATTTAAGTCAGCTACTAAGCGTTTAATAATTGCCAGTTGCTGACCATCCTTTTGACCAAAGTAAGCCCGGTCAGGCTGTACCAAGTTGAAAAGTTTGGTCACAATCGTAGCGACACCCTGAAAGTGACCTTGCCGAGAACGACCACACAAGCCAGTTATCATAGCAGATGGGGGGATAACTTGTGTAACCTTTGATTCTTGTATACTCTTCTGGGGAACTGCCATTTCTTCCGGAGTTGGCGCAAAAATTGCATCTACCCCAGCTTGTTCGCAAAATTGTTGGTCTTGCTCTAAAGTGCGAGGGTAGCGTTGATAATCCTCATTGGGAGCAAATTGCAAGGGATTGACGAAAATACTTACAATCACCATAGAATTTTCTTGCCGCGCCCGTTGAATTAAGCTTAAATGACCTTGATGCAAATTTCCCATCGTTGGCACCAGACCCACTGCCGTCTGATACCAGCTAGTCATCTCATCTAGTTTTAGATCCTCAGTAACCGCAATTAGCTTGTTTTCTGAGCAGCGTTTAGTTAAATAGCAGCGTAAAGCTGCGACTGTTGTCAGCAGGCGCACAAAAATACCCCTAGTTCTTATCGATCC
>NZ_JBALBZ010000124.1:0-1717 GCF_036919495.1 Nostoc sp. | reverse complement strand
ATAATTGCAGGCTAAGAGTAAAACCTTTTTCTTTGAGAGCCGCGATAACAGCCAAAGCGTAGCTTGCCGTCGTAGACATCGCACTTCCTCTAAGAATGGGGAGAGCGATGTCTGCGACGGGCTACGCCTACGCATGACCCTCAAGTTCGTCAAACCCAAAGCCTCCTAATTAGATATAGGGTGCGATGGCGTACCCGCCCGCCGCAGGTCTTACCCTGAGCCTGCGCCGAAGGGCATCGCACCCCAAGCACTACCAATTCTGCTAAAATCGCCTCTGCCAGCACGTCAATTTTGAGGCAGTGCTATGTTTGCTACGCCCCGCCGTTGGCGATCGCTATTTTTCCTCTAAGAAACTGGAAGCGGGGAGCGTAGCTTGCTTCCACGAAGTGGTAGGGGTGAAATGAGCAGGCGCTGACAGTTCACGCCATACTGGTTGGCAAGACAATCGGTGCTGCCAGATGTAAACCGTTTTGCCACGGATATATGGGGCAGTTTCGGTATTTGACCCATTATTTTTCTATTGATCCGACAAATCATTCGACATATACTTAACATTTATACTCAGTATCTATGTCATTACATCCTAGACTTCAAACAATTTTTCATCATATTTGCTTATTGAGCTTGAGCCTCACGCTCAATAGTTGTTTATCCAACTCACAAAAATCTAGTCAATCAGCTACTAACCCACCGCAAGTAGTTGAAAATACAGCAGCAGTAGTTTCAACTCCTACACCAGACGACAAAGCTATCCCTAAATATGACCATATCTTTGTGATTGTTGAAGAAAACAAATCCTACGACCAAATTATTGGCAATCCTCAGGCACCCATGATCAATCAACTGGCAAAAACCTATGGTTTGGCTAGTAACTTCTATGGCGAAGTACATCCCAGCGAAGCTAACTATGTTGCCATTTTAAGCGGCAGTACTTTTGGTATTCATGATGATGATGCTTTCTATTGCTTTGCTAATAGTAATCAGCAATTTTGCCACAACTCTCGTCAACCTGACTATGCTAACCATACCATTACCTCTTTTAGCTTAATCGACCAATTGTCACAAAAGGGGCTGACTTGGAAAGGGTATTTTGAAGATATTCCTTCTCCAGGCTCTAAGTCCGTTGTCGCTCCCAGTCTCAATCGTGCATTATATGCGGTCAAACATAATGGTTTTCTGAACTTTAAAAAAGTGCAAGATGACCCAAACTTATCCAGTAAAATAGTCGGGATTGATCAACTTACTACCGACATGAACAGTGATAAAGTTCCCAACTATAGCCACATCATCTTCAACCAATGTCATGAAATGCACGGTTTAGCAGAGTGTCCCCAATTGCAAAAACTGATTCAAACTGCCGACACGATGATTGGAAAAGTTGTTAATCAAATTACCACTTCTAAGTTGTGGGCTGGGTCTGGCAATAATGCAATTATTATTACCTGGGATGAAGATAGTAATCCTCTTGACAAAGCCAAAATTCAAGGTTGCTGTGGTTTTGACCCTGATAGCAGCGCTAACTTTGGCGGCGGTCACATTGCGACGATTGTGATTACTAATCACGCCTCACGGGGCATTGTAGATCACACACCTTATAATCACTACTCATTGCTCCGAACTACTGAAGATGCTTTTGGCATCTATGAATACTTAAACTCTGCTAATGACACGGCTAAAGGAGTTAAGCCGATGACCAATCTATTTGTGAAAAAATAAT
>NZ_JBALBZ010000123.1:0-102532 GCF_036919495.1 Nostoc sp. | reverse complement strand
TTTCAAAAAGATGCCCAAGGCAACTATGACTTAAAACAAGTGCATCGTGTGGGTAAATATGTCTTACCCATGCCAGAAGGTAAAGACCTCAAAACCATTCTTACCCGCCAAGTCAAACGCCACAAAGTCAAAGTGACAAATCGCGTCATGGCAACCCGTATCTTAGTCAAATCAGGACGTGCTATTGGTGCAGTAGGATTTGATGTCAGGAACGGTGATTATATTGTCATTCAAGCTAAAGCCGTCATCCTCTGTACAGGTGCTTGTGGCAGATTAGGATTACCCGCTTCTGGCTATCTCTACGGCACTTATGAAAATCCTACCAATGCCGGAGATGGCTATTCAATGGCTTATCATGCAGGTGCAGAACTCAGCAATATTGAATGCTTTCAAATTAATCCTTTAATTAAAGATTACAACGGCCCCGCCTGTGCTTATGTTGCTGGGCCTTTTGGCGCACATACAGCCAACGCCGAAGGGAATCGCTTCATTAGCTGTGACTATTGGAGTGGTCAAATGATGTTGGAAATCTGGAAAGAATTAAATTCTGGGAAAGGGCCAGTTCAATTGAAAATGACCCATCTTGATGAAGATACAATTGCAGAAATTGAATCCATACTTTGGGCAAATGAACGACCAAGTAGAGAACGCTTTCATCAAGGTAGAAATGAAGATTACCGCACTCACGGCGTAGAGATGCATATTTCCGAAATAGGCTTATGTAGCGGTCATAGTGCTTCTGGTGTATGGGTAAATGAAAATGCTCAAACAAGTATTCCAGGTTTATATGCAGCCGGAGATATGGCTAGCGTTCCCCATAATTATATGATTGGGGCATTTGTTTTCGGTCGCATAGCTGGAACTCATGCCATTGAATATATTCAAGATTTAGATTTGTTCGAACCAGATGCAGAGTTTTTAGAAACAGAAAAAGCTAGGATTTATGCACCTTTAAATCGTCCCAATGGTGTACCTCATACTCAAGTAGAATACAAGTTAAGACGCTTAGTTAATGATTATCTGCAACCACCAAAATCAGGTAATAAAATTGATATTGGTTTGAAACATTTTGTTCAATATAAACAAACATTAGATTTAATGGGCGCTCGTGATCCCCATGAGTTAATGCGTTCTATGGAAGTACATTTTATTAGGGACTGTGCAGAAATGGCAGCTAGAGCATCCTTATATCGTCAAGAAACTCGTTGGGGACTTTATCATTATCGCTTAGATTATCCAGAAAAGAATGATGACGAATGGTTTTGTCATGTCCATTTAAAAAAAGATGAAGTAGGGGAAATGGTTTTATTTAAGCGTCCAATTGAACCTTATATTGTAGAGGTAGATTTACAACGCGAAGTTTATCATGTAGTAGTGAAATAAACATGAAATATTTATTATGGGATTTTGATAATACACTAGGTTATCGTGAAGGAATGTGGAGTGGAACTTTACACTCAATATTAATAAGTAACGAAATCCACAATATACATTTAGAAGATATTCTACCATTCCTTAATATTGGCTTTACTTGGCATTCTCCTGAAACCCCCCATAGTTTATTATTTAATGGAAAAACATGGTGGGAGTATATGAATGACTATTTTGTAGAAGTATATGAGAAAGTAGGAATAGCTAAAAAGGAGGCGATAAAATATGCTTTGCAAGTCCAGAATGAATACAAAAATATCAACAAATGGCATTTATATAATGATGTAATTCCTACTTTAGAATCTACAATTAAAAATAATTATAAAAACGTTATTTTATCAAATCATATACCTGAACTTCACGAAATCATAGATAAATTAAATATAAAAAAATATTTTGATGAAATATATACCTCTGGAAAAATTGGCTATGAAAAACCAAGCCTCAAATTTTATGATTACGTCCTAAGTGATTTAAAGATTGAAAAAAAAGAATGTGTAATGATAGGTGATAGCTATAATGCTGATATCTCTGGAGCATTACGCGCGGGCATACAAGCAATTTTAGTAAGGAAGCCCAATGATAAAAATTATAAATTCTATAGTAAAGATTTAGAAAAAATACTAAAAATAATTAGAAAAATCTCAATAGATAAAAACCAATAAGGTTAAATATAGAGTGTGTTGCCGCGCAGAACACTATCAATAATAAAATTAGGTTAAATTAATAAGTGAGGGTTTGCTATACAATTAAAAGAAACTGATTTTCCATTATTGATTTGATTTATAAAAACCTAAACTGAGCCTAACAGAACAAAATGAGTTAATATTGATTTTTGCTATTACAACCGGAAAAACCAAGTTTTACCACAAGAAGCACAACCAAAGTTTATGATAAGTGAACTGTTGCAATTGCTAGAATTGCTTAACTAACAGATGTTTAATTTGTTCATTTAAAGTTCAATTTTAAATGGTTAATTTTAAATTATTTTGAAGAATATTATCATAAATATGTCTATCTATAATTCAATCGGTCAACAATACTCAAAAACTCGCGTTCCTGATATCCGTATTGTCAATAAATTAATTAATTTACTCAATTTACCCAAAAATAGCATTATTGCTGATATTGGGGCTGGTACTGGTGGTTACAGCCAAGCGCTAGCTAATCAAGGATTTTTTGTTAATGCTATTGAACCTTCTTTGGTAATGCAAAAACAAGCATTCGAATATCCGCAAGTTAAGTGGTTCACTGGCTATGCAGAAAATTTACCTCTACCAGATAAGTCTGTTGATGGCGTTGTAAGTATTCTAGCAATTCATCACTTTACTAATCTCGAAAAAGCGTTTCAAGAAATGCAACGAATTATTAGAGATGGGATAATAGTTTTACTAAGTTTTGATATTAGATTAGCTCAGAAGATATGGCTTTATGACTATTTTCCCTTTTTGTGGGAAGATGCCTTACGATTTTTACCACTTAATGAACAGATAAACTTAATTCAGAGGAATACTAAAAGGCGTGTTGAAGCCATACCCCTTTTGTTACCATACGATTTATCTGATTTATTTGCAGCAGCAGCCTGGAGGCGACCAGAGTTATACCTTCAAACAGAAGTACGTGCGGGAATATCATCTTTTGCATTAGGAAATCAAGATTTAATTGAGCAAGGAGTACAGTTACTTAGAGCAGATTTAAGTAGTGGGGAATGGACAAAACAATATGGCAATATTCACAATTTTACAGAGATTGATCTAGGCTATCGTTTTATCCGTGCAACGCTGGATAACTAAATAATTGTAATTTAAAATTAAATCCTGACAAATAAAGTTACTAATGATCATAAACTGGAAATTCATACTTCTGATTTAAACACCAGAATAAAAAGTGCTAAAGCATCTCCGTGGGAAGGGTTAGAATTTTTCATTTAAAGTTTATTAATTGAATTAGGGAGTAATAAATGTATGGCTTTAATCACACAAAGAATAGATGTTCCTGTGATCGTTGATGAATCTAAATGTTTAGAAAAATGTACAGCCTGTATTGAAGTTTGTCCCTTGGATGTGTTGGCAAAAAATCCAGAGACAGGGAAAGCGTATATGAAATATGATGAGTGCTGGTTTTGTCTACCTTGTGAAAAAGAATGTCCTACCAATGCAATTACAGTACAAATTCCCTTTTTATTACGCTAAATATTCTCTTATTATTTGTGGTAAAAATTAATGAACGATGAACTCAAGCACTGGCTAGAAATGCTGCGTTCGCCTGATGTAAATGACCGCTTAGTGGCTGTCAAAACTTTACAACATTTAGGCGATGAAGAAACAATAGACGCTTTAATTATCGCTTTGAAAGATGAAAATATTGCTGTACAAAAAATAGCCATATCTGCACTTTGGGAAATTGCCGAGCCTGTGGCGATTCCTGCTTTAATTGAATGCTTAAATTCAGCAGATTCAGATATTCGCGCTGAAGCTGCATCAGCATTAAATGAATTGGTGACACGAGATGAGTTGTTACTTTTATTAGATAAGTTACAAATTAATGATGTCAATATACAACTAAATATTTTAGTGCTGTTGCGAAAGATTCATGATATTCAATCTTTACCGTATATTTTACCCTTTTTAGAATCAAAAAATTCTGAGTTAAGAGAAGCAGCAATTACTACACTTCGATATATAAATCAAATAGAAAAATGTCCACAAGCTTTGGATTTAATTTTTGACCAAGAACCAATAGTCCGTCGTGCTACTGCTTTAACTTTAGGGCATTTACAAGATACACAAGTAATTACAATACTTGCTCAAGCACTTACAAATGATAGTGACTGGCAAGTTCGCCGTAATGCAGCCAAATCTCTGGCTATTCATGAAAATCAGCAAGCAACTTCAGCACTAGAAATAGCTTTAAATGATGAGCATTGGCAAGTACGCAAATCAGCAGCACAAGCTTTGCAAAAAATCCCAAATATTCAAGTTATGCCGAGATTAATTCAAGCATTAACAGATGAATATGCAGATGTCCGCAAAGAGGCTGCGATCGCACTTGGTAATTTAGCTCATCCTGATGTTATTAACCCACTGCAACAAGCCTTAGACGATCCTGACAAAGAAGTGTCCATCCAAGCGCAACGGGCAATTCAGAAGATTCAAACAGATAGAATAGTCTCAATTGACCAGTAAATCACTAAGGGAAATGTCAACCCGCTCAAAGTTTTAATAATTTCGCAATACAAATTTTTTACTCCAAATTATTGACCTCTGCTCATCAGCAATATTTATTAGGTGAACTTTATTGACAAAACAACGATAATTTAAATCTAATTGCTGTGCTTCTTCTAAAACCTGCAAAAATTGAGCTATATTTTTTGTAAATCTTCCTAACGTTAAATGTGGAATAAATGGTAAGTTATCTCTGCGATATTGAGCTAATATACCTGTGTATAATTCATTGTGTAATTCTATCATATCTACCTTTCCTTCTTCAACCATTAAAAACAGATATTCATCCCATGATTTTTGCAATCCTTTGAGACAAATAGGAAATGCTTTCCATTTACTCAATATATTATCAATATGAAGAATGAGATTGTTTTCATTAATAGACTCGATTATGGGAAATACAAGTGTAATATGTGCTTCTATTAAATAAACTTGTGGATCATATTTCTGCCTTATTTGATTGATATCTTCTGTGTTAATATTGGGGTAATGTACAATTGCGTAAGACATATTGATAAATTATTAAAGGTTATACGGAAAATTTCAACTTCTCTACTTCGCATAGCGTGTCCGAGACAGAGACTACGCTAACGTGAGGTACAGGAATACCCTTTTAACATCAAGAATATATGACTATAGCCCATCAGCAAGAAGTCGTCCAATTACTCAAACAGGTTATCGAACCTACCTTAAAAAATGACATCGTTAGTTTGGGAATGGTACGAAACTTACGCATAGTTGATGACTATATTTACTTACGTTTATATATTGGTTCTCATCAGCACCAATTACAGCCAGAAATTCAATATAAATTATCATCTTTATCTTGGTGCAAAAAAACTTATATTCAAATTTGTACAATTCCTGGTGTTAAAACAACTCTTGCAGTTTCTAGTGGTAAAGGTGGTGTGGGCAAATCCACAACAGCCGTTAATATAGCCGCAGCTTTAAAATTACAAGGTGCAAAAGTAGGACTATTAGATGCCGATGTTTATGGCCCCAATGTTCCCCAGATGTTGGGTTTAGGACAAGCTGATATTCAAGTAATTAATACTCCCACAGGTGATAAGTTTTTGCCTCTAGAAGTTCAGGGAATAAAAATAATGTCAGTGGGTTTACTTGCAGAAGCAAATCGTCCTTTAGCATGGCGGGGACCTGTATTGCATAAAATTATCACGCAATTTTTGCAAGATGTGCAATGGGGTGAATTAGATTATTTATTGATAGATTTACCTCCAGGTACAGGTGATGCTCAAATTACAATTATCCAAGAAAGCCCAATTTGTGGAGTCATTTTAGTGACAACTCCTCAACAAGTGGCTGTTGCAGATGTACGACGTAATATATATATGTTTCGCCAAGTGGGTGTTCCTGTTCTTGGCATCATTGAAAATATGAGTTATTTAATTTGCGGTGATTGTGGTTTACGCACACCGATTTTTGGTAGTGGTGGCGGCGAACAACTAGCCGCAGAATTACAAACACCTTTGTTGGGACAAATTCCTATTGATCCCCGCATTGGTAGCGGTAGTGATACTGGAAATCCGATTGCAATGAGTGAATACACTTCGCCAGCAAGGGAGGTTTTTACACAAATAGCTATTTCATTAAATAGTACTTTTATGCTACACGATGAGTCTACGCAGCTTGACTAAGCTTAGTATTTTACTTTTTAGGGTGCAACTGCATTGCAATCAACGTACAGAAGTTTTGTAATCGGTTTTGCAATCGCTGTTGTGACGTCTGACAATTAGCAACCTTCTCCAAACTCTTTAACTAAGCTGTAGTTTCAATAAATCTATTCAAACCGAAATATGTCAGACATTGCTGATTCTTCTGCTTCTCAACTGTTATCGCTATATCGCGATCGCCAGTTATCACCAGTGCAGCAACCAAAGCTGCCCTAGAACTGATCAATACTTACAATAGCTAAGTTAACGCCTTTGCGATCGCATCTGCGTGCAGACCATTTTAATTCACATTAGGCGTGAATTATAAACGCTACGCAGATTTAGCTGGCTGCCACCTTAACCTTAGCTTGCTGTTTCCACACCGCATCCGCATACAATGATGTGTCGAAGTCTGGCGAAATATTGCCGCTAGCGATCCGGGCTTCGTGTAATGACCAGTCAGTGAAGAATAAGTCGTGGCTGATGCGTGCCACTACTGCTGGCACATCGCGTCGGATACTAGGTACGTCACCGATGGGCAGACCGAAGCTTACGAAGCCAGCAGGATTGAACACATGGATGTCCTTCAGGTAGGGGGCGTTGCCTACTGCCTTAGCGCCTGATTCTAATGCTACTCCTGCCGCATCAAAGGCTGAGGCCGCAGCACCCAGCACTGCTACTGTTTTGCCACGCAGATTCTTGAAGTCGATTTCATCGGCGGTATGTGCATATAAGGTGCGTGGCAGAGATGCCAATACAGGCGGTATATTTGGGCCACCAGTGCCAGCTACACCGTTGGCGAAGATAATTTTACGTGTGGTTTCCACCTGCACGACACCGTTCACTTCTAGGTGTAGACGAAAGAAATCTGCGTCCGGCTCAATCCGCACCAACTTCGTCTGATACCGAACTGGAATGCCCAGAAAATGCCGATACCAGCTGAGGTACTCAGCCCACGCCACTCGTGGAATGCGGTCAAGCCCTGTGTATGCCTCAACACCGTGCCGCGCCTCGTACCAAGCTTGAAATGATAGTGCTGGAATGCCTAGTTCTGGCCCTGGCAGGTTTTTCGGTGTATTTTCTTGAAGTTTGAACAACAAGCAATCACGATGCCTAGCACACAGTAGCATCAACCAGTCTTGCAAAGTGTGAGGAGCGAGTTTTAGCCCTTGGTATCTCCTCCAACCACGCGAAAACTCGACTTAAATCCCACATTCCGCACTTCAATAAGTATTATGCAAAAACTACATTCATGGGTAATTCAAAACAATAGTTTTTAAAAATTAAGCAACTATCAAAAAATAAATTATGTACGTAAAAATTCTAGCTTTTTGATTGTGTTTAAAAAGCCAGTAGGGCAGTTTAATTTGAATTTTTAACCTAGTGATAAAAACATAAGACCATGTAATAGAGAATTCTATATTTTAAAACTAAGATAATAAATAATACTTTTGACAAGAATTAGGTAGGAATTGCAATATCCTACAATGTTCATCCGTTAAGTTAAGAATCCTCTGAACTCCTTGTCTAATTAGAATATGAATCCCCTGAAAACATTGAAATATCCACCTTAATATGGGAGATTCTGTGGGTTTATTCAGTTGATTTTTAACAGTAGCTTTTTATGCTTTTAATGCAATTCGTAATTGTCTTTGTCCCAGATTATAAACCAAAAGACACAATGCCATTAACATCATCATTGTCTCTACTCTTTCTGGATTTTTCACAAAAAGACTATCGGCAAAAAATAACGGGTCTTTAATAAATCTAAATCCTCGCTCTGTTGATTGCTGTTCCTTATATATTATCAATATTTCTGTAGGTGCTAATTTGGTTGTGTCTAAAATATTCGTTGCTAAAATAAATCGGCCACAAGAATTTTCATGTTTTGTGATTAATTCCTGATTTTCTATTAATTTACCTTTGACTTAATAAACTACTGTTTTTCCTTTTTTTAATCTCTCGCTAATTTCTATGTCCGATGTTTGATGATATTTTAATTTTGCTGCCAGGTCTTTAATTTTTAATTCTGCTAAAGATTTAAAACGCCATTTTCCAAAAAGTAAAATTTCTATTTCTGTATCCGAAAAATGCATATTATTCATTGACTTTCCCCCCTATTATTAAATAATGCGCGATTCACTCATGGTAAAGTTTCATAACAAGTTTTGGCACGAGTAAAAAATAAATGCATCTGCCATACTAGCCAAGATCCAACTCGCCAAGCTGCCATTGGCAGGGGGGCTGTAGATGAATATGGGGGTATGTCAAATATATTTTGGTCATAATGTAACCATTTAACTGGTAGATGTCCCATCGGTGTCGTCGGGGATAATTTAAAAGTTAGTTGATCGTAATTTAACCAGTTTCCCTCTTTTCGCCAACCCAGGCGATCGCCAAGTCTTTTTTCTGTTTCATAATCTATTTGACCGCCTATTTCGTTCCAAATACTTTGCTGAACACTAAAGCCAAAGTAACCATGACTGTATTGGTGCCAAAGTCGATCAAGTTTATAAAAAGCTTCACATGAAAAGTTAATAATATCTTCTTTATAAACTTCATTCCAATCATTCTTACCCATGACTTTTAGCATTAATTTAGCTGTTTCAATATCAGCTTCTTGCCACTTGTACTGTGTAAGAAGGTTTTGCAATTTACTGTAATCAATATTCCAATTACTTTTAAATTCTGTAGCTAACTCAATATCAATATTAGGTTGCTCCGCGAATTCTGTTTTCTCGATAAAAACTTGAGAATAATCAGAAGCAATATCTGTTTCTTCTATCCCTAGCACTTTTTTTTGAGCAACCAGTTGAGTAGACATATAATTAGATATTAAGTAAATAGCTTGATTTAAAGTTATCTCATTTTTACTTAAATCAAAGTCATGAACCTGCAAATCTAATAATTTTGACTGAAAAAAAGCATCTGGTAGTCTACCTTTTTTATCATAACTTGCCACTAATAAATTAAGGATGTCATGAGACATAGTACTAGTATCTTGTATCGTTAATAAATTAACTTGATAACTTAGAGTACTACTTGCTAAATTTTGAATTTCTCCTACAATTGCATAAAAATCTGCATCTACTTTTACTACATCATCTATTAAAGATTGAAACGGACTAAAGTAATCTTGTAGAGAGTTTTCTAGATTAATTGCGGTTTCAGCTATTTTTGCTATTTCTTGACGAATTTTTGTAGCTCTGACTTGGTATTCATAAATTTCTTGATACACCTCTATATCTTTAAGTATTTTCTGAATAGCTTGCTTTTGATTTTTGGTATCTTCCGCTAATTTTTTAATTCCTTCACTGAGTAGTTTTACTTTTTCTAAAATTAAAAAATTAGTATTGCTTAACAGCAAAATAGATTTTAAATTTTCTTCTTCTTCCCATTTTAACTTGTCAATTATTTGAAAATTTTTATTATTCTTTATCTCTAGCTTATTTCTTTGTTCATTTACTTTTCTAATTTCATAATATTTTTGGTTAAAGAGATTTTTCCAGTCATCTATAAATTTTAATAAAAAATTTTGATAACTATTTTTATAATTTTCTAAAAAATCAAGAAGTTGAGTATAATCTCTAATTAATAATTTAACCTCTGCTAAAGTTTCTCCTTGACTAATTTCTTTTTTCCGTTTGATTATTCCCCAAAAATAAGAATTATATTTAGTACCTTCTTTAATTAAGTTTTGGCATTTTCTAATTTTACTTTGAACTTTTTTTAGTTTGGGATTTTTTAAAGTAGGAAATTTATAACTTTTTTCATAAATCGTAATAGATTCATAAGTAACCAATTGTTTTTGCTTTCTAGTTAGCATCACTTGTTTTGAAATATATAAATAGTTACTAAACTCTTACCCATTTCAATACCTCCGGGTTTTTGTTATAGCGGTAGGTTACACCATCCTTAGTAGTCACAGACTTTTCTTGACTAGCCTTGGTTCTGATAGTACTAAGAGAATAGTCTGTTAATGTCTGAAGCTCTTTATGAGAAAGTCCTATAATTGTGGCGTAGACGCTTTGCGGTGAGGGAGTCGCAGTCTTCTCTACGAGAGGCTGCGCCAAGGCGGTTCCCGTCAATTGCGATAGCGTAGCGTTAGCGACGTTAGGAGCGTCACTCTCGAACCCGTTGGCGCAGCCTCTCGTAGAGAAGGGCTTGTCGTTAGACATCGCTGCTGATTCTAGTTTTATTTTGAGTTCATTTTCCGGGTAAATATCTATCGGAATTTGCTTCTTTTCTGATGGGTTAACAGCAATTCCTTTTTGCAATTTATAATCTGGCATAGAAACAAGTTGCCAATTAGATTCTTGTGAAAGTTCTAATACCCATTGATGATAATTAAATAAGCTTTCTCTATGTCCAACACTGATAAAAGTTGTTTTCGTTGATTGTAACTGTTGATATAAATTACCTTCGTTATTTAAATCTAAAGCGCTCGTCGCTTCATCTAAGATAGTGAAACTAGGATGTGTGATTAATAGCCGTGCAAAAGCGAGGCGTTGTTGTTCTCCTAAGGATAATATATTTTCCCAAGGAAATTCCGTATCAAAGCCATTTACGCGGGTAAGCAAGTGTTGCAGGTTAACTTGTTGCAAAATGTGTTCAAGTTCGCGATCGCTCATTTTCCTGTCTGTGTGAGGATAGAGCAACTGTTCGCGCAAAGTCCCTAAAATAATATAAGGCCGTTGGGGTAAGAATAATACTTCTTTTAGGGGAGGACGCACTAAACGACCAGTTCCCGCATTCCACAAACCAGCGATCGCTCTCAACAAAGAACTTTTACCCCTACCACTAGGGCCAACAATCAATAAACCTTCTCCTGGCTGAACAGCTAGTGACAAGTTTTCGACGATTACCTGTTCATAATTTGGCGTTTGTAAAGTGACATTCTCAAAAGCTAAATGTTCTTCTTCTATAATTTTAATAGTACTGGCGTTCTCTGGTTGTTTACTAGCAGCCTGTAGCGCATCTGAAAACTCTGCTAAACGCTTTACATAACCAGAAAATCGTCCTGAAATTCCAAACTCTGATATTAGTTCTCCTAGAGCATTAGAAAACATAAAACAAGCAAAACTAGCTTGGTTTATTTGTCCATAATCAATTTGATCTTGAAGAAATAAAGGTGTAAGAATAAACATTGAAAATACGCTAATAGCAGACTGATATGCTCTGCCAAAAGCGTCTTGTCCCCTCTCTAAATTCAGCCTGCGTTCAGAAGTTTTCAAAACATTATTAAATCGGCGTTTAATCATATTTAATTCTTCATTTTCTCCCTGAAAAAAGGCGATTGATTCAGCGTGATTACGAACATGAGTTAAGCAATATGCAAAATCTGCTTTAAATGCAATTTCTTCTTGATTAACTTTATTTATTGCTTGATTCAAGTAAACAACTATTAAATTACCTATAATTGTATAAATAACTAAATAAATCGCAATTTGTGAAGAAACTATCCAGAGAATTATCAAAGAACTTACCATTTCTAAAGATTTTTCTAGTAAAGAAGATGATAATTTTAAGCCAATACTAGTAATAGGTTCTATTTCTTGGGATAAACGTTGATCTGGATTATCTATATTAGATTTAAAATTGATTTTATAATAAGCTTGATTACTTAAATATTTTTCTATAACATGAATATTTAGCCATTTATACCAGTCAAGAATTATTTTTTTTCTAACATATCTCAAAAGAGTTACTAACAAGACCATCCCTACAATAATGAGGCTAGATAGCCATAAAGTACTATTGTATTTATCAAGGTCTCTCTGTTCAATAACGATATCAATTACATAGCGATTCCAGTAACTATTTGCAGCATTTGCACCGACAATCACAACTATTAATAATAATAAGAGAATGAGCATTCCCCATGAGCGAATTACATCTGAAAATACTCTTCCTTCTGCTTTTGTTGGATACCAATAAGGTTGAGCAACTACTTTCACATCCTGCCAAAATTGAATTAAGGCTGAAAAAGGATTTGTTGTGTTTTGCTCACGCACAGATGGAGTTTGCATATTTTAAAAATGTAGCCGTTACTAATTACACTAGGAATTTTCAAATGGTCTTTGAGAATTAAGTAAGACTCAAAGACCATTTTTCCTTTTAGAGAATGTCTGAAAACTTTTATGGTGTTGTATTCGAGATTTGTAGATCCCCATAAATTCCCCTTTTTAAGGAGGAATTTAATTAAATTTCCCCCCTTTTTTAAGGGGAGCCAGCTACGTTGTCAGCATTAAGGCAGGGAGGGTAGCAACTGGCGTGGGCTAGGGGGATCAAATCGAATGCATTAGGTCAATGGTTCGTCATCAACAATTTCGACTGTTCTCGGAAAAGGGCCTTGGTCAGGCTCAGTAACGACTACTGGGCTAATATGATGTTTCAGTTTGAGTTTTAACTCATCTGAAATGGGCAATTCTTGAATTTCTTTGAGAAGAAATCTGATAGATTCAGTTTTGCTACGTTCTGTATAAATGAGCTTGAGAATATTTTCAATTCCAAATCCCGCTATATATTCCCCTAAAACGGCTACCAGCCCAAGCAAGCCTAAACCTCCTAAGAGGCCTAAAGGTCCCCCCAGCGTTGAAAGCATAGCGACAACGGCAGCGACATTACCCCCTGATGCACCCGTTGCTATTACGAAAAGTATGCCAGGAAGTCCTAAACCAGAAATTTTTTTGACGAGTTCATCCATTGTACTTACCTACAATCCTTATAAAGTGAAAACATGACTAAGAGAGTCATTACTAATTTCTTTTGTGAAGAAATTAAAAATCTTACATCTTGCACTAGTTAGTTGGTGCAAGATATAAGAAATCTGATTTAGCCCAACAAAAGACTACACAGTTCATCAATTTGTTGACTTTTGTTAGATATTAGTCGATGGGCTATAGCTTGTAACTGACGAGTATTTTGAAGTTTGGTATTATCTATTTCTTCTAGTTCACTATCTAACAATGTTTGAAAGCGATAATAAAAACTTTTAGCTTCTTTATCAGTAGGTTCAAACAACTGTTCTAATTCTCCAGCTACTACTTCACTACTACCATCAAACATAATATTTAAAAGCGGTCTTCCCCATTGCAAAAGTCCCCAATTTTTGACTTCTTTATAAGGGTAGACGCTCGTCAGAGAACCTGTACCCAAAGAAACTACTAAAATATCTTCTGTATTGAGGACTTTTTGTGATTTTCGTTTACTACTAATTTGTGCTTCTAAAATAGCTAAATGGGCTGGATTATTAGCAAATACTCCACCATCGATTAAAGTATAGGCGATGCCGCTATTGTGGGGGTTGACAATCCGATGAGGAGCAAAATAAGTCGGAGTAGCAGTAGTTGCCAATGCTGCATCTAGGAGCGAAAAACCGCCACATAACTTCTGAAAATTCTTAGATTCTATCTGCTCTTTTTCTAGTTGGTTTGTAAAAAATATCGGAATTCGCTGCTCGATATCGTAACTCGTTACAAAAACTTCTTTGAGATTATTTTCTAGAGGGGCGTTACCAAAATATTGCCTGAAAATTTCTTCTTTGCTTTCGGAAGGATATTTTGGCTGGAGAAATATATCTTCTAATGGGCCAAGTAGTCTTTCAAACAACGGCTCATAAAATATTTCTACCCCATACTCAAGAAATAACTGTAGAAGATCCTCAGCAGTGTATTCAGCTACTGACAAGTTATCAGATACATCGGAACTTAATCGTGGTTTAGTTAATCCAAGCGCTAAAATTCCGCCACTGGAAGTGCCAGTAATTAAATCAAACAAACTGAATATAGGCTTTTGTGCCCGCCTTTCAATTTCTGCTAGGAGTAATGCAGGAATAATGCCCCGAATACCGCCTCCATCAATGGAAAGTATTTTATATTTGGCTTTTGTATTCATAGTTTCTGGCGATTCCTCCTGAATTAATATTTGTGCTTGTTGGATATTGAGGGGATCTTCAGTTTGGTCTGTTTTTGTTTCCTCGTCATGTGGATCGAGAGCGATCGCACTTGGAATAATCTCGGATTCTTCGCTGTTTATTTTTGTCTGTTGAATTTCCTTTGGTTGGTTTTCGTCGTTGCTTACTAACGATACCGTTGCTGCTAATAAACTTGTGGTTAGTGGTGAGATATTTTCTTCAGGAATAACTGCTGTCTCAGTTTGGATCTCTTCTTGAATATCTTCTTGATTGGATAATTCTTCTGCAAATGGAACTGGATTTGATGATTGTGTTGCGAATGGAATTTCTGCTAAAGTCCAAATAGGATTACCACGAAAATTTCCTTGATAAGACTTTCCAGTTTTATTTTTGACAGTTGTACCTTGTCCGTCATCTAATTTCCAGTAAGCCACTAATCCTGATTCATCTCCGACTATTAGCCCACAACGATGAGTCTGGATTTGTGCTTGACTACAGGGATAATTCCAAACACTAATATTTGCTAATTGTCCTTTGAAATAGACCTGTTTGTGTAACGTTGCTCCCAGAGTTATAGAACTTGTGGCTTTGTTTAAAGATGAACCTCTAAGAGAATCGTTGTATTCGTGCTCGTCAATGTATACGGCTAGTTGACCACTATTAAAAACAATAGCAAAAAAATGCCATTGTTCTATAGTTAGTTCTCCTTGTCCGAAGGTTTTGATACCTTTGCTAACACTTTCATCTATGTAGACATCTAGGTTTCCTGTTTCATTGATGCCGAATTCAAAATTATCGCTGTATCTTTCTGAAGAACGGGCAAAAAATACATTACGCGTCCCGTAACTAGTGGCTTTATTTGTTAGTTCATGTGGATTTACCCATCCTGAAATGGTAAAAGCTGAACTCCCTTGAGCGAAAACGCCGCCAATATCGTTTCTGCCAAAATCTATATAATCCTTTTCCCCATCAAATGTCAAAACTGTTTGTGTATTTACTAGGTTTATCACAAGGATTTAATCTCCAAATATAAATAAATTCATAATTTTAAATAAGGAATTTAATATTAACAAACTTAATAGTGAAATCTCACTAACACCTTTCAAAATGGAAGGCAATAAAAATATACTAGCGAAATTCCCTAATTTTTATTAGTCAGTAATACTTCTGCGATCGCTTGCGAAATAGGGTAGTGTGGTGAATATATCTCCATCCAAAAAAATTCCCCGACTGGGTTAACTTCGAGAAATACATGGCGACCATCGGGCGTGACAATAATATCAATTGCTCCATAGTTTAAGCCAAAATAAGCCATCAGTTTGAGCAGTTTTTTCTCAATATCTTCTGGCAAATTGTAGGGTTGCCAATTTTTAACTAAGGCTCTCCCCTCTTTGCGCCAGTCGTAAGTAGATCCTTCTAACCTTTGAGAATCTACTGCGGCAGTAAATACGCGGTGTCCAACAATAGTTGTCCGCAACTCCAGCGCTTTGGGCACATTTTCTTGAAACGTCATCGGGCAAAGACCCAGTCCTTCCATATTCTCCAGATCGTCATTTGTAACTGGAGTGGTAAACACAACGTTTTCTCGCCCCCGATCATCATAGATAGCAAAGGAAGAAAGCATTTTGGTAACTATACCTTGCTTACACTCTTGAGCAAATTGCTTGACTGCTTCTGGATTGTTTGAAGTCAGAGTATGTGGAGTTAGAAGACCAACTTTTCGTGCAACTTGCAATTGTAGTTGCTTATTATTAGCCCGATCCACATTGGACATTTGATCAAAGTGGAATCCCTGAAGGCTGGCAATCATACCCCTGACTGTGGCGCGACATTCGTTAATTGACGCATCTCTGTATTGCTTGTCCATTGATTCGGGGATTTTTTGTGCGTAGCGCATCCGCCGATACCAAACTGAGGAGACCTCACTCAAATCTAGCTTCTGTTCGCCATCAGTAATAATTACCCGTTCAGTATCGCCAGAGTAAATATCTAACTTGACTTCAGTGGGATATCTGTCTGTGTCAAACCGAAATACTTTTTCTCCTCTAGCCTCAATTTCTTTGATGACTAAAGGAATGCTTTCGTTGTCTTTACTAAACGTGACTATTAATACGGTCATAAAAAGTATGAAGTGTGAAGTATGTAGACACCTTTTGGGTGGCTTACCACAGGCTAATATCAAATATTAAATTTTTGATTATTCATTCCTTCTTTGAAGTAGGGCGTCTGCGATCGCACTTGCAATGGGTAAGTCTAAATCCTTTTCTAGCATTCCCCACTCCCCCACAGGGTTGATTTCCAAAAAGACGTATTCGCCTGATGGTGTGACGATGAAATCTAACGCTCCAAACAACAACCCAAATTTCCCCATAAAGGCTTTGAGACGACTAACTACTTCATCAGGAAGTTGGTGGTGTTGCCATGCGCCAACCTCAACACCTGGTTTACGCCAATCAACTTTGGCTGCTGCATACACATCTGCATTTAGCGCCCCCACAAATACATTACTATTCACATACACCACCCGTAATTCCTGTTGCTTTGGAATTTGCTCTTGAAAAACCATTGGGCAATAGCGCAGTGACTCGGCATCAACTAAATCTTCTTCCTTGACGATGCTGGTGTACAGAAAAAACGAGGAGTTAGCTTCCATACTGTAGGAAAGCGCAGTTAAGAGCTTGCTCACCATTTTTCCGTTGACTTGCTGAAAAAACTCTCGTGCTGCTTGAGCTTTGTTGGTGATAAGAGTCTGGGGAATAACAAAACCTACTTCAGACGCAATCCGTAGTTGACGCAGCTTGTTACTTGCATAATCTATCCGCTCTAAATTATCTACCCACGTAGCTTCCTTGAGACTATCCCAAAAACCATCCAAAGTTGCAAGTGATTCTCTAACACAAGCTTCTCGGAACTTTGGCGCTAATTCTTGACTCAGTTGTGGTTCCCAAATACGGCGCATCCATACAGCTTGCACCTGCTCTGTGCTAATAGAGTGGTTGTTACATTCTATAGTGTGGTAGCTTTTAGACTTATCAAAATGTGCTGCTAATTGCACTTCCAGAGGAAACTTATCAGTATCTAGACGAAATGGTTGCACCCCTTTTTTTGATAAGGCTTCTGCCACTCTATCTATTGTGAAGAAATCACCACTGTGGGTGATTAATAAAACAACATTACGAGACAGGTGCATAAAATTTTTTTTGATACTTTTAGGAGGTAGCTATTAAGTAATAGCAAACAAATTACTTTCGATACCAAAAATTATTTAAAGAATTTAGGTAACTAGAAAAAGCAATCACCTCCATGTTGGGAAAAGGTAATATGAAAGCGATCGCCTACGGCAGGCACTCTGCGCCATCGTATTTCTATGAGTAGTTTTTACTTATTTGATAACTGCTACTCTATGAAATTATGATTCAGCCAATTACAAGGTATCTTTCCGATCAGATAAGCTACTTTCAGATGTAGAAGAGTAAATAAATTATCTATCTTCCAAATCTGAAGGATACTTGTAAGTCCAAGGAACCTCTGTTCCTTCAGTAGCTTCAGTAGCTTCAGTAGCTTGCTCTTCCAAGAAACGCGCAAAAAATGGTATGGCTACGACATCCACTGTTTTGACTGTGTTTGTAGGCATAGATTTTCCCTTAAAGTAAATTGATTTTTCAAGTAAAATATATCATTAATTAAATATATTCTCAAGGTCAGTTAAGACAGTTAAGAAGTAATTGTTTAAAGGTAGTTAGGAAAGTTAAGAAAGTTAAGAAAGTTAAGAAAAAATATTTAATAATTATCAATTTAAGTAATCAAGATTATAGTAATTTTATTTGATTATTGAATAAGTAGGGGTGGGATCGCCGAGATCATCATTAGTAATTAATAAAATTTTTAAAGCCGCCTCTACTTTTGCCTGTTTTCTTTGCTGTTAACTTCTTTCATACAAATTATGTTTAATAATAAACCAGATCCCTATACACATCAGTCATAAGTCATTAGTGAACAACAAAAACCCCAATTTTAAAAAATTTGGGGTTCTGAGCGAGTAAGATTTTTACAAATCAAAATAGAAAACTATTCTTTCACAGGTGATAATTCAACAGACTGAACAGATTGTCTAATCGCTAAACTTTCAGCCATTTCAACACACTTGAGTTCTTGTCATAGCGGTACATCAAACCATCCCTAGTAGTAATAGAATCTCCTTTGCTTGCCTTACTTCTAATAGTGCTAATGGAATAGTTAGTTAATTCGCTTATTTCCTTATGAGTGAGCTTTTCACTTGTGATTGTTTCTGTCAATATTTGAGATTGATTTTGCGGCTCATTATTAGACGTGCTTTGAATATTTATTGCTTTTTGATTTCGATAATCCTGCACAGTCACAAGTTGCCAACTAGAATCTTGTGAAAGTTCCAAAACCCATTGATGATAATCAAACAGGCTTTCCCGATGCCCAACACTGATAAATGTTGTTTTCGTAGATTGTAGTTTTTGATACAAACTTCCTTCATTTTGCAAATCTAAAGCACTCGTTGCTTCATCTAATATAGTAAAGCTAGGATGAGTAACTAACAGTCGTGCAAAAGCCAAGCGTTGTTGTTCTCCTATCGATAATATATTCTCCCAAGGAACTTCTGTATCAAAGCCATCGACTCGACTCAATAAGTTTTGTAGGTTGACCTGTTGCAAAACTTCTTTGAGTTCTGCATCAGTCATTTGACGACTGGTATTAGGATAGAGCAATTGTTCGCGCAAAGTTCCCAAAATTATGTAAGGACGTTGGGGTAAAAATAAAACTTCTTCTAATGGAGGTCGCACTAAACGACCAGTTCCCGCATTCCACAAACCAGCGATCGCTCGCAATAAAGAACTTTTACCTCGACCACTTGGCCCAACAATCAATAAACCTTCTCCCGGTTGAACAGACAAGGACAAGTCTTCAACGATTACCTGTTCATAGTTAGGCGTTTGTAAGGTAACATTCTCAAAAGCAAGATGATTTTCTTCTGTTATTTTAATGGTGCTTACATTCTCCGGTTGTTTGGTCACTTCTTCTAAAGCACTCGAAAACTCAGCTAAACGCTCAACGTAACTCGAAAAATTTCCAGAACTGCCAAATGCAGTTATTAGTTCTCCCAAAGCAGTAGCAAACATAAAGCTAGCTACACTAGCTTGTCCAACTTGTCCGAAATCAATTTCACCTTTAATATACAAAGGCGCAAGTATGAATAACATAAAAAGTTCTATGGCAACCTGATATGCTCTGTTAAAAATGTCTCTATTTCTCTCCCAATCAATCTTGCGTTTAATGTTTGTGGTCAACTTACTAAATCGGCGTTCAATTATATTTGATTCTTGTTTTTCTCCCCGGAAGAAAGCTATTGATTCAGCGTGAGTACGAACATGAGTTAGGCAGTAATTATAGTCAGCTTTAGATTCAATTTCTGCTTGATTAATACTATTTAATTCTTGATTTAAGTAGACAGCAATCAAATTGCCTATAATCGTGTAAATAACCAGAGCAACAGCAATCTGTTGGGAAATTGACCAGATAATTGCTGTAAAAGTTATCATCTCCAGTACTTTTTCTAGAAAAGTAGCTGAAAAATAGAGGACATTACTGGTAATTGGTTCAATCTCTTGGGATAAACGTTGATCTGGGTTATCAATATCAGCTTTAAAATTAATTTTATAATAAGCACGATTGCTTAAATATTTATCTAAAATCTGATTATTAAGCCATTTGTACCAATCAAGAGCAATTTGTTTTCTAACAAATTTAGAAAATCCTAATAAAAGCGTTACCAAGACAAGTCCAGCAGCATAAAAGTATATAATATTAATAAATTTAGAATAATCTTTTTCTTGAAGTATGATATCAACTATGTAGCGATTAATAAAACTATTAAAAGCAGTTACACCTACAAATGCAATTATTAGTAATATTAGGAGAATAAGCATTCCCCATGCACGAATTACGTCTGAAAATGCTCTTTGTCCTGGCTTTGTTGGATACCAGTAAGGCCCAGCGATCGCTTTGGCATTTTCCCAGAATTGGATAAAATCTGAAAAGACATTCTTTGAGGGTTGAGCTTGAACAACTTGGGTTGGCATATTTGAGAAATAAATTAAAATCTTTTATCAGCTTTAATACTTTTTAGTGTTGAATAATCAGTAATAAGTACCGAATGAGCAACCCCAATCAGCGCTAATTTTTTAACTGATATTACCTAATTGTTGAGTGCGGCTCAAAGCGGCTAGCACTGCATTAGAAATAACAGTTCGCATACCACCTTTTTCTAACTCGTAAAGACCAGCAGCAGTGACTCCTCCAGGACTTGTTACCTTGTTTCGTAAAACTGCTGGATGTTCATGAGTCTGAAACATCAGTTCTACACTACCAGCAATCGTATGCAATGTTAGTTCTTGGGCTTGTGTGCGAGTTAAACCCATCTGAACGCCAGCATCAATCATTGCTTCGATGTAGAGAAACACAAATCCAGTCCCCGCGCTACTCAACGCCGTTGCCATATCAAGGTAATGTTCATTTTGGGTAGTAAATTCCTTACCTAATGCTTCTAAAATGACTTGGGTATGCGATCGCTGTATCTCTGTCACACTTGATGATGCACTCCACACTGTAGTCCCATGACCAACTTGTACTGCAATATTGGGCATTGTACGGACAACAGCAGGATGATTCAACCCTTCGCACAGAGATGAAATACTCGCTCCACTCACAATACTAATTACTAAAGCATTAGGTGGAATTTTATCCTTAATCATATCCAGAACCTCTGCCAAAACCTGTGGCTTCACCGCCAATATCACAATAGATGCGCCAAGAACCGCTTCTATATTGGAGGTTGTAGTACGTACTCCATATTCCCTTTCTAAATGAAGGCATCGCGCAGAAACTGGATCGCTGACTATAATTAGATCGGCTTTTGGAACAATTTTCGTTGATAACAATCTACTAATTATCATTTCCCCCATCGTGCCACCGCCGATAAAGGCAATTTGTAAATCTTCGAGCATATCTTCTCCCTATTATCTAAGTCATTTGATATATTTGCATCAAGATAGATTAGGTTGAATCACAGCTTTTAATACAGAGCCTTGCTCTACATCTGCCAGTGCTTGATTAATTTCTTTTAATGTATATGAACGACTAATTATGCTTGACCAAGCAATATTTTTACTGGAATCGCTATGACGTTTTAGTAATTCAATCATTCTATAAAAATGGCTGAAATCAATTCCCCAAGTCCCGCGAATATCAATATGTTTTAGATTAATTTCCAGGTGTGGATTGATGAGAATTTCACCCGTGTTTGTGTAATGCCCGACAATAACATAGCGACCTCCATTTCTGGTCATGTTTAAGCCCTCTTTGACAGCAATGGGAATGCCTGTGGCTTCAATAGTGACATCAGCACCGTGTCCGTTAGTTAATTCCAAAACTTGCTCAATATGTTGTCTTGGATCATCAGCCTTAATTGTAAGGGTTTCATCTACACCGAAGGATTTTGCAACTACTAATCGGCTCTCAAATTTATCAATTACAATTACTTTGCCTGCACCTGAGAGCAAAGCTAGAATTGCCGCACTCAAACCCACAGGCCCGCAACCCTGCACTACGACGACATCACCAATTTGAATCTGCGCTCGATCAATAGCGTGTAGTGCAGTTGGTAAGGCACATCCTCCAGCAATGAATTGCTTTGGTGAGACTTCTTCGGGTAGAGTTAGAACCTTAACCCCTGGTTTGAGGTAAATTAATTGAGACCAACCACCCAGCAACCCATCATTTGCTGAGTAGGTGACACCATAAACTTTGCGTTGGGGACAGCGAGTGGATGCTTTGGCTACTAGACAATACCAGCAGTTGTAACAGGTTTCGTGGACATCTAAAAAAGTAGCGATCGCTCCAGGCTGAATTAATTTACCATTGACATCACTAACTGCTCCACCTGTTTCCACCACACGACCAACTGAGAAGTGTCCAGGGATGATGGGATACGGTACTCCCTCTAAACGCCCATGTAGTAAATGTACATCAGTTCCACAAACCTCAGAATATAAGGTTTCAATAATGATTCCACCCTTTTCTAGAATCGGCTCTGGTAATTGTTGGACTTCAACTGGTTGATTAGGTGCAGTCATCACAGCTGCTAAGGGCATGAATTATTTCCTCACTATATTTACCAAATTGCTTCCTGCTGCTCACTTTCAAGACCACAAAATAATTTCACCGTTAGGTAGTAATCCGATCGCAGAAGTGAAAGTCACACGTTGTCCATCCATCGGTTCAACAGTGTGATAGTTGCGTGTATTGAAAATGAACACATCTCCCACATAAGGTTGGAAGGCGATCGCGTCTGCATCTGCAATTACTGTATCACCATAGCCATAGGAATCGAGTTTATATTGCTCATCTCCTGGTTGCCACTGGCGATCGTAAATGCGTGTTTGACCATGATTGTTTGGAGAAAATTTCAAGTACAAATTCCAAGAGAGTTGATAAATAACTGTACCAATTTCCCATTTTGATTGTTCTAACGGAGCATAATCAATATGAAGTTGAGTCCCCTGCTCTATTTTTCTGATCAGTCCTGCATAATAACTACCATAGAGTGGTTCCGAAGCAATTCGTACAGTCGCGCCTGTACATTCTCGAATTTTCACCATTAAGCGTTCTAATGGATTAAAAGAGCCTGCCATAATGCAGTCTCTTAATTTAGTTGTGCGTTCTACTGCTTGAAAATAAGCCGCTTTACTAATGCGATTATATTCAAAGACTGTGATACCAATTCGCTCAATTTTGGGATTCACATTCTGATAGGAATCGAAGTTGAATAATTCAGCTTGAGCAACTAACATTTCACACTCTTGGGGTGTAGCAAATTCTTTTAGCCGAATTAAAGGAATTCGGTTTTCCAACAGCATTCTTAAAGATTCTATAGTTAAGGGATACTCTTGCTTGTTGTCCCAAACCTTGGATTTAATCTGGTTAGAAGTAGCAGTCATAATACAATTCCTTACATTTAAATTTGAACTCAAATGAATTTACTTAATATCTACAGGATGCGTGTTATATAAGAACTTGAGAGGGCGAATATGATTATCAAATTCAGAGGATATCTGAGAAGTATCAAATATTTGTTGATCCCCTCTAACCCCCCTTTTTTAAGGGGGGAATAAGATTCTTGAAGTCCCCCTTTTTAAGGGGGATTTAGGGGGATCAACAAGGGTTAGGTGTATACAAAAAAAACTTTTCAGACATCCTCTCAGGTTTATATTCATCGCCTCTAACTTCTTGTGCTTGCTCAATGCAAGCTTTCAACTGTTCCGCTAAGACCTGAACTTGGGGTAGATTCATCATCGTCACATGATTACCTGGGACAAAATGGACATTCACTGGTTCGGCAGAAAATTTGCTCCAGCCCCAGTGCAAATCCTGCAAAATATCAGAAAGGACTTCACTATTAGATTCATCAACCTTGACGATATTCTCCTTGGCGCGTAAGAGAGTAATTTTGGTTGGATAAATCTCTCGTGGTACATAATTAACTACAGCGTTAGCTTTGAGCAGTTGCACCATATTATTAAGCTGCATAATTTCATCGTCAGGAGGTAATATATCAGCATTCTTTAACCTTTCTAGAACGTATTTAAGTTGATCTTCCCAAAGCATAGATTGAAGAATATCAACAGAACAATCCATCTTTTTCCCGTAAACAACTTCAATTGTGTCTGCTAATTCAGCCAACCATTTAGTGTTATCCAAATCAAAAACTGATGGATTTTTCTGATGAAATGGTGCGGTAGTATCAAGAATGGCAACTAAAGCAACCTTATGACCTTTACGAAGTAACTGCTGCGCCATTTCAAAGGCTAATTTACCGCCAAAAGAATGCCCTGCTAAAAAATACGGCCCCTGTGGTTGAACAACAAAAAGTTCTTGAATATAACGGGCGGCTACATCCTCAACTTGGGTAATTAGTTCTCCTCCTTCACCAGGAGCAATTGCTTGGAAACTGTAAAATGGTTGGTCTGAACCCAGACAACGGGCTAAATCATACAAGTAAAAGGGATAGCCCGCAGCCCCTGGAAGACAAAACAAAGGTGGCTTAGAACCGTGCGGCTGAAGTATTACCAAGGGAGATCCACTCTTAGAATCTGAATCGAATGGTACAATAGTTGCCAATTGTTCAATAGTTGGATTTTGGTAAAGGCTGGCGATCGCAATATCTTTACCAAACTGCTTTTTAATTTGAGCCATTAAGTAAGGAGTTAAAAGAGAGTGACCACCGAGGTCAAAGAAATTATCTTTTACTCCCACCTTGTCAACTTTCAAAATTCTTGACCAGATTTGCGTTAGTTCCAGTTCTACTTGGTTGCGTGGAGCAACATATTTGTCTGAATTACTGCTGTGTAAATCCGGTGCAGGCAATGCACGGCGGTCTACTTTGCCGCTAGGAGTTAGTGGCATTGACTCCAACATTACAAAAGCGTTTGGCACCATGTAGTCTGGTAGCTTTGCTTTCAGGAATTGCCGCAGTTCGCTGATTGTGGGTGTAGAGTTATGATGTGCTACCACGTAGGCAACTAGCCTTTTATCACCTGGAGTGTCTTCGTGGGCAATGATACAACATCCCTCCACATCTCCATGCTGGCTCAGTACTGCTTCAACTTCTCCCAATTCAATGCGGAAGCCTCGCACCTTAACCTGATTGTCGATGCGTCCCAGGTATTCAATGTTGCCATCCGGTAAATAGCGGGCTAAATCCCCTGTTTTGTAGAGGCGTGAATGCCCGTCAGTGCTAAAGGGGTTGGAGATAAATCTCTCTTGTGTTAACTCTGGCCGATTGAGGTAGCCTTGCGCCAAACAGACACCACCAATGTGCAATTCTCCTCCTACACCAACGAGTACAGGCTGTTGGTACTGATCCAGGATGTAAATTTGCGTATTAGCAATGGGACGACCAATCGGAGGCAGTAGCGGCCAAGTATCTACTGAGTTATTCAGAGTAAAAGTGATAATTACATGGCTTTCCGATGGCCCGTAATGATTGTGCAAAGTACAATCATTTAATTTGCTTAACCATTGAGAAATCGCGGGAGTAATCTGCAACTGTTCCCCAGCAGTAATGATTTCCCGCAGATGACTATTAACTAATTCACTACCAATAGCAACTTCAGCTAGTTGCTGTAAGGCAACAAAGGGAACAAACAGTCTCTCAACAGCTTTTTCTTGAAGAAAACCTAACAAAGCTGAGGTATCTCGGCGCAATTCCTCCGTAATTAAGAACAATGTGCCTCCCGAAAACCAGGTAGAAAACATTTCTTGGAAGGAGACATCAAAGCTAATAGGAGCAAATTGCAGCGTTTTTGCTCCAGTATAAATTGTATTATTTTGCAGTTGCCACAGAATTAGATTGCAAAGAGCAAGCTGATTCAAAGCTACACCTTTAGGCTTACCTGTAGAACCAGAGGTATAAATTACATAAGCCAAATTAGTTGCTTGCACACAAGAAATGAGATTATCCTGATTAGACTGAGAAATCAGTTGCCAGTCAGTATCCAAAAAGACTTGGCTTGCTTGATGCTGAGGTAATCTGTCGAGGAGTGAATCTTGGGTTAGCAACACTGAAACTTGAGCATCTTCTAACATGAAAGCCAAACGCTCTTGAGGGTAGTTTGGATCAAGTGGCACATAAGCCCCACCAGCTTTGAGAATGCCAAGTAGTCCTACTACCATCTCTAGCGATCGCTCTACACAAATGCCTACCAGCACATCTGCGGATACTCCTAAAGACTTCAGGTAGTGCGCCAACTGGTTAGCACGGCAGTTTAATTGGTGGTAAGTGAGTTGTTGATTTTCAAACTCCACTGCGATCGCATTGGGTGTACGCTCTACTTGTTCCTCAAACAACTGATGGATAGATTTATCACGGGGATAATCCGTCTGAGTATTGTTCCATTCAACTAATAACTGCTGTCGCTCTGTCTGTGACAGCAAAGGCAATTGCGAAATCCGCTCCTCTGGGTTAGCAACAATTCCAGAAAGCAATGTCATAAAATGTCCAGTCATCCGTTCAATTGTGCTGGCATCAAATAAGTCAGTGTTATACTCCCATACACCCACCAGTCCATTACCAGTGTTCTGTATTGATAAAAACAAATCAAACTTGGCAGTTGCGCTTTCTACTGGCAAAGAACTGATAGTTAAGTCAGCAAGCTCTATCTCAGACATAGGCACATTCTGGAGGGCAAACATGACTTGGAAAAGTGGTGTATGACTGAGATCGCGTTCTGGCTGCAATACTTCTACTAGCATTTCAAAAGGTAAGTCCTGATGAGCATAAGCATCTATTGCCATCAATCGAACGCGACCAAGTAATTCGTTAAAGCTGCGATCGCCTGATAAGTCAGTACGTAACACTAAAGTATTGACAAAAAAGCCAATTAACCCTTCAATTTCATTACGATTACGGTTTGCAATTGGCGAACCCACCAAAATATCTTCCGTACCTGTGTAGCGGTAAAGCAGCGTATCAAACGCTGCCAACAACGTCATGAACACAGTAACCCCTTGCTCCTGGCTCAGTTTTGTCAGCTTATTGCTTAACTCAACTGAGAGTGCAAACTCTTGATGTCCACCAGCGAAAGTCTGCACAGCAGGTCTTGGTCGGTCTGTGGGTAGGGACAACAAGGCTGGTGCATCTTTGAGTTGCTGTTGCCAGTACGAGATTTGAGTTTGCAGTACCTCCCCTTGTAACCAATTTTTTTGCCAGATAGCAAAATCTGCGTACTGAATCGACAGTGGTGTTAAAGGTGACGGCTCACCCTGAGGGTAAGCGTTGTACAGTGCTGCTAGTTCTTGAATAAACACACCCATTGACCAGGCATCAGAGACAATATGGTGCATACATACACTCAAAACGTGTTCTGTCTCGGACAGCACAATTAATGTTGCCCTAACTAATGCTTGGTTTGTTAAGTCAAACGGTTGATTAGCTTGTTGTTGCGCTAATTGCTGTGTAGCAATTTCTTGTTCAGTTGTTGATAAATACTTCAAGTCAACAATTGAAACTGTCCAATTCGTTTGTGTTTGAATAAGTTGAGAAGGTTTTCCATCAACTATCACAAAGTTGGTGCGTAAGGCTTCGTGGCGATTAATGATTTCATACAAGCTTTGTTCTAAGGCAACTTGATTAAGTGTTCCGACTAGACGCAAAGCCATAGGAATGTTGTATATGGCACTGTTTGGCTCGAACTGGTCTAAAAACCAAAGACGCTGTTGAGCATAAGACAGTAGTAATTCTGCATTCTCTGCCCTTGCTAAGATGGGTGGAGAAACCAGTTCTAAGTCTTGTTGCTGCAATTGCTCAATCGAAAGCGCTAATTCGGCAACTGTTGTTCTGGCAAAGAACTCACGCAATGATAGTTCTACTTTGAAAATATTGCGGATACGTGAAACTAGTTGCGTTGCTAGCAGTGAGTGTCCCCCAAGTTCAAAGAAGTTATCATATATGCCTACTTGGTCTACTTTCAGCGCTTGTGTCCAAATTTGCGTCAGTATTTCTTCAATTGGGCTGCGCGGGGCAACAAAACTTATTTCCAGTCCTTCACGAGAGTCTGGCGCTCTCAATGCGCGACGGTCTACCTTGCCGTTGGGAGTCAGAGGTAAAGACTCTAGCATCACAAAAGCATGAGGTATCATGTATTGTGGCAGTTGACTAGAAAGAAACGATCGCAACTGGCTGATTGTAGGTGAATGTTGTTTATGTCCTACCACGTAGGCAACTAAGCGTTTATCACCTGGATTATCTTCGCGGGCAATAACACAAGCTGCCTGCACATCGCCATGTTGGTTCAGTAATTCTTCAATTTCTCCTAACTCGATACGGAAGCCCCGAATTTTTACCTGATTGTCGATGCGTCCTAGGTATTCAATATTGCCATCGGGTAAATAGCGTGCTAAGTCTCCAGTTTTATATAATTTACTCTCTCCTGCTCCCTTAAACGGGTTGGGAATAAATTTTTCTTTTGTCAACTCTGGGCGATTAAGGTAGCCTCTTGATAAACCAGTACCACCAATATGCAATTCACCTGGTACACCAATCGGCACTGGTTGCAGATATTCATCTAAAATATAAACCTGGACGTTGGCGATCGCCTTACCAATAGATATTTTATTGTCATCTTCAGTGCATTTTGCGATCGCAGCACAGACACTAGCTTCTGTTGGCCCATAGGCATTGAAGAAGTTTCTGCCAGCAGACCATTGTCTGATTAATTCCGATGAACTTGCTTCTCCCGCTACAATTATTGTTTGCAGTGCCGGAAGTTCCGACCCAGGCATAACTGCTAACGCCGATGGTGGTAGGGTGATATGGGTAATGCAATGATTGCTTAATTGCTCAATTAATGGCTTCCCAGGTAGTAGAGAGTCTTTTGTTCCCAGACATAGCGTTGCACCTGAACCCAAAGCCATCAAAATTTCTGAGATGGAAGCATCAAAACTGAAGGAGGCAAATTGAAGAACGCGACTATCCGAAGTCAAGCCAAAAGTTTGAATCTGAGCTTGAGCTAGGTTGCATAATCCCTTATGCTCAACCATCACACCTTTAGGTTTACCTGTTGAACCAGAAGTGTAAATCAGATTAGCTAGATGAAAAGCTTTGACTTCACTTGTTGGGTTATCTTGATTGTTTTGGGCAATTTGTTCCCAAGCTTCATCTAAACAGATAAGTTTTGCTGGATGCTCAGGAAGTCTGTCAATAAGTCGCTGTTGAGTCAACAGTATGGAAACTTGAGCATCTTCTAACATGAAAGCCAAACGCTCAGTAGGATACTCTGGGTCAAGTGGTACATAAGCTCCACCCGCCTTGAGAATCCCCAATAGTCCCACCACCATTTCTATTGAGCGTTCCACACAAATACCCACCAGCGTATCTGGTTTTATACCCAAAGACTTGAGGTAGTGCGCCAACTGGTTAGCACAACTATTCAACTGGTGGTAAGTTAGTTGTTGATTTTCAAACACCACAGCTACAGCATCGGGTGTACTCACAGATTGCTCCTCAAACAACTGATGAATACACTTATCAACAAAATAGTCTGCTTGAGTATTGTTCCATTCAACTAATAACTGCTGTTGCTCTGTCTGTGACAGCAAAGGCAATTGCGAAATCCGTTCCTCTGGGTTAGCAACAATACCTGAGAGCAATGTCGTAAAATGCCCACTCATCCGTTCAATTGTGCTGGCATCAAATAAGTCAGTGTTATATTCCCATATCCCCACTAGTCCAGCACTTGAGTTGTGCATTGACAAAGTTAAATCAAACTTAGCAATTGTGCTTTGGGCGCTCAATGAACTGATAGTTAAGCCAGCAAGTTCTACTCCAGACATCGGCGTATTCTGGAGGACAAACATCACCTGGAACAGTGGTGGATGGCTGAGATCCCGTTCTGGTTGTAATGCCTCAACTAGCATTTCAAATGGCAACTCTTGATGAGAGTATGCTCCTAGAGCTATTTGCCGAACGCGAGAAAGTAACTCGCTAAAACTGGGGTTGCCTGATAAGTCAGTACGCAACACTAAAGTATTGACAAAAAAGCCAATTAACCCTTCAATTTCACTGTGTTCGCGGTTTGCGATCGCAGACCCTACCAGAATGTCTAATTGTCCTGTGTAGCGGTAAAGTAGGGTATCAAAGGCTGCCAAAAGTGTCATGAACAAAGTCACCCCTTGTTTCTGGCTCAGTTGTGTCAGCTGATTACTTAACTCAACTGAGAGGGCAAACTCTTGAATTGCGCCAGCGAAAGTCTGTACAGCAGGTCTTGGTCGGTCTGTGGGTAGGGACAACAAGGCTGGTGCATCTTTTAGTTGTTGTTGCCAGTACGAGATTTGATTTTGCAGTACCTCTCCTTGTAACCACTCTCTTTGCCAGATGCCAAAATCTGCGTACTGAATTGCCAGCGGTGTTAAAGGTGACTGCTCACCTTGAGAATAAGCGTTGTACAGTGCTGCTAGTTCTTGGACAAATACACCCAATGACCAAGCATCAGAGACAATATGGTGCATACACAGTAACAATATGTGTTCTGTCTTAGACAGCACAATTAATGTCGCCCTGATTAATGCTCCCTCTGCCAAGTCAAAAGGCTGAATCGCTTGTTGTTGCGCTAATTGCTGTATAGCGATTTCTTGTTCGCTTGGTAGCAGATTTTCGCACTCAACAACTGAAACTGTCCAATTAATTTGTGTTTGAATGATTTGAGAAGGTTTTCCATCAACTGTGATGAAGTTTGTGCGTAACGCTTCATGGCGATCAATAATTTCTTGAAAGCTTTGTTCTAAGGCAGCCCGATTGAGATTTCCCACTAGACGCAAAGCTAAAGGGATGTTGTATATGGCACTGTTCGGCTCTAACTGGTCTAAAAACCACAAACGCTGTTGAGCATAAGATAGGGGTAATTCTTCAGTCATCATCTCTTGCTCCTTGGTAGAATGCGTGGAACAGTTAGGTCTGAGTTTTGTTGCTGTAACTTCCCGATTGATGGCGCTAATTCAGCTATAGTCAGGGTATTGAACAATTCGTGTAAAGGCAGTTGGACTTTAAAGCGATCGCGGATGCGTGAAAGTACTTGTGTTGCTAGTAGCGAGTGTCCTCCAAGTTCAAAGAAGTTATCGTGTATGCCTACTTGCTCTACTTTCAGCACTTGTGACCAAATTTGTACCAGTATTTCCTCAATCGGTGTGCGCGGTGCTACATATTTTTCTGTGCGATCGCTGTGTAAATCTGGTGCAGGTAGGGCGTGACGGTCTACTTTGCCGTTGGGAGTGAGTGGCATTGATTCCAACATCACAAAAGCGTTTGGTACCATGTAGTCTGGCAGCTTTGCTTTCAAAAATAGCCGCAGTTCATTGATTGTGGGTGTATGCTGATGCGGCACCACGTAGACAACTAAGCGTTTATCACCTGGGGTATCTTCACGGGCGGTGACTACAGATGCCTGCACATCGTTATGTTGGTTGAGTAATGCCTCAATTTCTCCCAACTCAATACGGAAACCACGTATTTTTATTTGGTTGTCAATGCGTCCCAGGTATTCAATATTACCATCAGGCAACCATCTGGCTAAATCACCAGTTTTGTAGATTCGTTCTTTTTTACCAAATAAGTCGAGTTCGATGAATTTTTCAGCTGTGAGTTCGGGAAGGTTGAGATAGCCACGGGCTAAACCAGCCCCGGCAATACAAAGTTCCCCAGGAATGCCGACAGGCAGGAGTTGGTTTTGGTTGTCTAAAATGTAAATACGTACATTGGCAATTGGCTGTCCGATTAATAAATCGCCCGCCAGATCCCTTTTTCCAGTTGCCTCGTAGACACAACACCCAACAACCGCTTCTGTCGGCCCATATTCGTTAATCAGGCGGGTATCAGGAGCATGAGTCAACCAGGGAATTATTTGGTTAGCGTGTAATGCCTCACCGCCTAAAACAAAGGCATTGACCCGATTCGGCATGGTATCAGGCTCAATTTGCTGATTGAGTATTTCCAGATGGGAAGGTGTGATTTTGACGAGCGATAGATGATTGTTTTGTTTAACAATGTCTGCTAGAAGCTGCAATTCTTGTTTTTCTCTTACCAAGATGGTGGTACGCCCACAAATTAGAGGGAGGTACAGTGATGTAATGGTTGCATCAAAGCTCAGAGAAGACTGCACAGGTGTACCTTGTCCTTGTGCTACTGCGTAGTAGTCTTTAGCCCAATGTAAATAATTACTTAAACCTCGGTGCAGTAGTTGTACCCCTTTGGGTTGCCCTGTAGAGCCTGATGTGTAGATTACATAAGCTAAATCATCGGGTTGACTTTGCCGACTGGGGTTCTCTGTAGATTGGTTGGCAAAGTTATCGCCATCTAAACACAGTATCAAAGGGGATTGCGGAAAAGTTTCTTTATTCCCAGTCCCTGATCCCCAATCCCCAGCCCCCAATTTGAGTTGACTATGGGTGAGCAAAACCTTTGCCCCACAATCTTGCAGCATGAAACGAATCCGCTCTTGTGGGTAGTTCGGGTCAATTGGCACATAAGCTCCACCCGCCTTGAGAATGCCCAATAGTCCCACCACCATTTCCATTGAGCGTTCCACACAAATACCCACAAGCACATCTGCGGACACTCCCAAAGACTGCAAATAATGTGCCAACTGGTTAGCACGCCAGTTCAACTGTTGGTAAGTAAGTTGTTGATCTTCAAACACAACTGCCACAGCATCGGGTGTGCTATCTACCTGCTCCTCAAATAACTGATGGAGACATTTATCTAGTGGATAATCCGCCTGAGTATCGTTCCATTCAACGAGTAATTGCTGTTGCTCTGTCTGTGACAGCATAGGCAGTTGCAAAATCCTCTGCTGTGGGTTAGCAACAATTCCCTCAAGCAATATTTGGAAATGTCCTAACAAGCGAGTAATTGTTGCATCATCAAAGCGGCTAATATCATAGCTAATCTTCACTAACAATTGCTTACCAGCAGCAGCAATTACAGTCAGAGGATAATTAGTTTGTTCAATAGCGTGAATCTTGTCTATAGAGAAACTGTAATTGTGCGATCGCACTGCCTCATCAACTGGATAATTCTCAAAGACAACAATGCTCTCAAACAAAGGCGTTCCTCTGTTGATTTCACTCTTACCTTGAATTTCCACCAATGAGCTATATGAATATTGCTCAGATTCAACCTGTTGCGCCTGTAAATCCTTCAACAAAGCCAACACTTGGGTATCGTCTGAAACTTGAACTCGCACTGGCAAGGTGTTGATAAATAGTCCCACCATCGACTCGATACCAACAAGAGACGGTGGACGACCGGATACAGTTGCACCAAAAACTACATCAGTTTCTTGGCTGTAGCGACACAGCAGTAATGCCCAAGTTGCTTGCACCAGATTATTGATCGTCAGTTGATGCTTCCGTGCAAAACTTTGGATTGCATCTGTCGCTTGCACTGTCAGTTGAATTTGTTGTTCGCTATAGCTATAATCTAACTTTTTACGGTTTGATGATTGTTTTTTATCAACACTCAAAGGTGTGGGTGCGGTAAAACCTTGGAGTTTTTCTCTCCAAAATTGTTCAGCTTGGGCTAAGTCTTGTTTCTGTAGCCAAGCAATATAGTTGCGGTAGCTTTGAGTTGGTTGAACAGCTAAATTTTCACCCTGATAAATCGCTTGATAAAAGTACAATAAGTCTTTGAAAACCAAAGGCATCGACCAGCCATCAAGCAATAAGTGATGAGAACTCCAAATAAATTGATAACTATCAGCACTCAATTGAATGAGGCTCAGGTGTATCAGTGGTGGTTCAGACAGTTGGAAACCTTGTTTTCGCTGTGAGTGCAACAAAAACTCTAATTGCTGTTGTTGATCTTGTGCAGATAGCTGTTGCCAATCATGGCTGTTGAGGTTAACATCCACCTGCCGATACACTACTTGAAGTGGCTCGGCTAATTGCTCCCAAACAAAAGCAGTCCGCAAGATTGAATGCTGTGCTACCACTTGCTGCCAAGCTTGCTCAAATGCTGCCACATTCAACTTTCCACTCAAAGTTAAACTTAACTGCTGAAAATATACTCCTGAGTCTGGAGCGTACAAACTCTCAAACAGCATACCCTGTTGGGTTGGCGAGAGCGGGTAAATATCTTCAATATTTCTGGAGTTAGTTTTGCCTGATTGATTTTTGAATACTAAACTTGCCAACAGTTGGTCTATTTCTGGCTGATTGAGCTTGACTAGGGAGAAATCTGAAGGTGTATAACCTCCACTCTCTGGTGATGAACAATGAGCAATTAGTCCAAGCAATGTCTTGACAAATTCTTGTGCCAGACTTTCGATTGTGGCGTGCTGGTGGATATTTGGGCTGTAAGTCCAATCTATTTGTAACCGTTCTCCAGCAATAACGCTATTAATATCTAGTAGATGAGCGCGGTTGTTCTGCAAACCGTGGCTGTGTCCCGTAGACTCACTAGCTAGCTGCATCCAAGAAGATGTATTAAGCAGTTGGTCAAATTGACCCAAATAATTAAAACTGATTTCTGCTTGCGGTAATGTCTGTAGTTGAGCAGCAATTTGTGCATCTTGAATCAGATAACGCAATAAGCCATAGCCAATTCCTTTATTAGGAATAGCCCGCAGTTGTTCTTTGACAGATTTTAAGGCATCGGCTGGATTTGTTGTTGCTCCCAGTTCCAAAAGTACAGGGAAGATGGTTGTAAACCAACCGATAGTGCGCGACAAATCTACACTATCAATAATGTCTTCCCGCCCATGAGCTTCTAAGTTGAACAGCACACTCTTAGAGTTAGTCCATCTGCTCAAAACCAGCGCCAAAGCAGTCAGTAATATATCGTTAATCTGAGTGTTGTAAGCTTTTGGCACATCTTGCAGTAAGGCACGAGTTTGTGTCTCATTTAACGACACTATTACTGTACTAGTAGACGCAACAGTATTCGCCCCTTTTGTATAATCAATAGGTAGGGGAGAAACTGCAAAGCGAGATTCATTCAACCAATAAGCTACCTCGGATTTTATTGTTCCTGACTGTGCATATTTGGTTAGTTTGCTAGACCAATCTTTGAAAGAAGTTGTTTTAGCAGGCAGTGCGTAGTTTACCGCCGAAGGCATCGCTTTACCTTGAGCAATTTGCTGATAAGCTGTCTGCAAATCCTCTAACAAAATTCTCCAAGAAACGCCGTCAACCACCAAGTGGTGGATAACAATTAGTAATCGTGCCCTTTTGTCAAGACCCAGATGGAAAAAGGCGACTTGCACTAGATTCTCTGACAGATTCAAACTCGCCTGTAAGCAAGTTGCGCTAGCTTCAATCGCAGTTTTTTGCTCATTCTGTGGGAGTGCCGATAAGTCTACATAAGAGAAAGCAACACTATCAGTTACAGCAGAGTGAGTTTGCTGCCAAGTAGAGTCAGATTGTGTAAAACGTAGGCGCAGAGCATCATGATGTACTAGCAATTGCTGTAATACTTGCTTTAATAATTCTGGTTTGAGGTCAGATGGTACAGAAAGCAGAAATGATTGATTAAAGTGATGCGGCTGTTGTAAATTTTGCTCAAAAAACCAGTGTTGAATCGGCGTTAGAGGTAATCTCCCTGTTACCAAACCTTGTTCTATTTGGATAACACTCGCTACATTTGCTACTGTGGCTAATTCTGCAATTGTTTGATGTGCAAATAATTGCTTGAGAGTCAGTTGCAATCCTGCAAGTTTTGCTCTGCTGATGATTTGAATACTGAGAATAGAATCTCCGCCAAGTTCAAAGAAGTTATCATGTATGCCTACTTGCTCAACTCTCAGAACTTCTGCCCAAATCTGCGCTAATATTTCTTCGATTTGATTGCGTGGGGCTACAAAACTGACTTCTAGTTCTCCACGAGAGTCTGGTGCTTTCAATGCGCGGCGGTCTACCTTGCCGTTGGGAGTAAGAGGCAGGGACTCTAGCATCACAAAAGCATGAGGTATCATGTATTGTGGCAGTTGACTAGAGAGGAACTGACGCAACTGGCTAATTGTAGGTGAATGCTGTTGATGTCCTACTATGTAGGCGACTAGGCGCTTATCACCTGGATTATCTTCGCGGACAGTGACTACAGATGCCTGCACATCGTCATGTTGGTTCAGTAATGCCTCAATTTCTCCCAATTCGATGCGGAAACCACGTATTTTTACTTGGTTATCAATGCGTCCGATGTATTCAATTGTGCCATCCGGTAAATAACGTGCCAAATCCCCAGTTTTATATAATTTTGAATTGTCAAACGGGTTAGAAATAAATTTTTCTATTGTCAATTCTTTTCGGTTCAAGTAGCCTCGTGCCAACCCCAAACCAGCAATATGCAATTCTCCGGCTACACCTACAGGAACTGGTTGCAGATGCTCGTCTAAAATGTAGATTTGTGTGTTGGCGATCGCACGACCAATCGGTACTGTCCTGAGATTTCCATCTGGAAAGCATTGCCAATAGGTGACATCTATTGCCGCTTCTGTTGGCCCATAAAGATTGTGCAATTCACACTCTAACCGAGTAAAAAAGCGTTCCTGAAGTTCTACAGGTAAAGCTTCACCACTACATATAACTCGTTTCAAGCTACGGCAATTTTCGAGACTTGGTTCTTCTAAGAAAACTTGGAGCATAGAAGGAACAAAATGCACATGAGTAACCTGCTGCTCTAAAATTAGGTTGACCAAGTAAGCACTATCTTTATGCCCATCTGGTTTAGCCACAACTAAACGCGCTCCTGTGATTAATGGCCAGAAGAACTCCCAAACTGAAACGTCGAAGCTAAAAGGAGTTTTCTGTAAAATGCAATCTACTGCTGTTAATTGATAAGCTTGTTGCATCCACAACAGGCGATTGCAAATTCCCAAGTGAGTGTTCATTGCTCCTTTGGGCTTGCCAGTGGAACCGGATGTGTAAATCACATAAGCCAAGTTACTATCTTGCACTGTAGTAATTGGATTTTCCTGACTGGACTGAGAAATAAATTGCCAGTCAGTATCTAAATATACAACCTGCCCTTGATGCTGAGGTAACTTTTCTTTGAGTTGCTGTTGTGTCAGTAGCACTCTCAATTGAGCATCTTCTAGCATAAAGCTCAGGCGCTCTTGGGGATAGTCTGGGTCAAGTGGCATATAAGCCCCACCTGCCTTGAGGATGCCCAGTAATCCCACAACCATTTCTATGGAGCGCTCCACACAAATACCCACCAGCACATCTGCTCCCACTCCCAAAGACTGCAAGTAATTTGCCAACTGGTTAGCGCGACAGTTTAATTGGTAGTAAGTCAGTTGTTGGTTTTCAAATATAACCGCTACAGCATCGGGGGTGCGCTGAACTTGCTCCTCAAATAACTGATAGATGCACAAATCTTGTGGATAATCTACCTGAGTATCGTTCCACTCCACTAATAATTTATGCTGTTCAACTTCTGTCAGCAGGGGCAATTGTGAGATTTGCTGTTCTGGGTTAGCAATAATACCTTCAAGCAATGTCTGAAAATGTCCAGTCATCCGCTCAATTGTGCTGGCATCAAATAAGTCAGTGTTATATTCCCATACACCCACTAGCCCAGTAGCAGTATTCTGCATGAATAAATTTAAATCAAACTTTGCAGTTGTGCTTTTTGGCATCAATGAAGTGACGCTTAACCCAGCCAACTCTACTCCAGACAAAGGCACATTCTGAAGTGCAAACATCACTTGGAACAATGGTGTATGACTGAGGTCTCTTTGTGGTTGCAATGCTTCCACCAGCATTTCAAAAGGCAAATTCTGATAAGTGTATGCCTCCATTGCCATTTCTCGAACACGAGTCAGTAATTCACCAAAGCTCGGATTACCTGCTAAATTGGTACGCATCACTAAGGTGTTGACAAAAAAGCCAATCAACCCTTCTATCTCACTGCGATCGCGGTTAGCAATGGGAGATCCCACCAAAATGTCTTCTGTACCTGTGTAGCGGTAAAGCAGGGTATCATAAGCTGCCAACAGCGTCATAAACAAGGTTACTCCTTGCTTTTGACTTAGTTGTATCAATCCTTGAGTGAGCTTCTGTGAGAGTGCAAACTCTTGATGTGCGCCAGCGAAAGTCTGCACAGCAGGTCTTGGTCGGTCTGTGGGTAGGGACAACAAGGCTGGTGCATCTTTGAGTTGCTGTTGCCAGTAGCTCAGTTGGCTTTGCAGTACGCCTCCTTGTAACCATTGTCTTTGCCACAGTGCAAAATCTGCATACTGAATCGGCAGTGGTGTTAGAGGTGACGGTTGAGCTTGAGAATAAGCGTTGTACAGTGCTGCTAGTTCTTGAAGAAACACACCCATTGACCAGCCATCAGAGACAATATGGTGTATACACACTAACAAGATGTGTTCTGTCTCGGACAGCACTAGTAATGTCACCCTAACTAATGCTTGATTTGCCAGGTTAAAAGGCTCAATAGCTTGTTGTAGTGCTGATTGCTGTGTAGCGATTTCTTGTTCAGTTGTTGATAAATGCTTCAAGCCAACAACTGAAACTGTCCAATTCGTTTGTGTTTGAATAATTTGAGTTGGTTGTCCATTAACGGTAACGAAATTGGTGCGTAATGCTTCGTGGTGAGCAATAATTTCATGTAAGCTTTGTTCTAGGGCAACTTGATTAAGAGTTCCGACTAAACGTAAAGCTAAGGGAATGTTGTATAAGGCACTGTTCGGCTCAAACTGGTCTAAAAACCACAAACGCTGTTGAGCATAAGACAGTGGTAATTGAGCATTCTCTGCCCTTTGTGTGATGAATGGTGTAGAAAGTTCTAAGTCCTGTTGCTGCAATTGCCCAATCGATTGCGCCAATTCGACAACTGTTGCTCTTGCAAACAATTCACGCAATGGTAGTTCCACTTTGAAAATGTTGCGGATACGTGAAACTAATTGCGTTGCTAGTAGTGAGTGTCCTCCAAGTTCAAAGAAGTTGTCATGAATGCCTACAAGCTCTAGGTTCAGCACTTGCGCCCAAAGGAGTGCCAGCATTTCCTCAATGGGTGTGCGTGGGGCGACATATTTTTCTAGCAGTGTGGTGTCTAAGTCTGGTTTTGGTAAGGCGCGGCGGTCAACTTTGCCATTTGAAGTCAGGGGTAAGGATTCCAAGATTACAAAAGCACTTGGCACCATGTACTCTGGCAGCTTTGCTTTGAGGAATTGCCGTAGTTCGCTGATTGCGGGTTTACAGTCCTGATGTGCTACCAAGTAGGCGACTAAACGTTTATCACTAGGGGTATCCTCACGGGCGATAACACAAGATAACTGCACATCACTATGTTGGCTCAATACTGCTTCAATTTCGCTCAACTCGATGCGGAAACCACGTATTTTTACTTGGTCGTCAATGCGTCCGGCGTATTCTATATTGCCGTCATTTAAATAGCGTGCTTTATCCCCAGTTTTGTAGAGGCGGGAATGTGATTCATCACTAAAAGGATTGGAGATGAATTTTTCTTGTGTTAACTCTGGACGGTTAAGGTAGCCTTTTGCTAATCCTGCACCGCCAATATGCAATTCTCCTGGTACACCTACAGGTACTGGTTGTAAATAAGAGTCCAATATATAGATTTCAACATTGGCTATAGGGCGACCGATGGATGGCGAGATATTATTATCCCGCCCATTAGAAACAACTAGTCCTGAAGTTGCGACAACAGTATTTTCAGTTGGGCCATAGTTATTAACTATCTGGAAAGGGAGTAAACCTGATGGATATCGATGAAGCTTATCCCCCCCAGTTAGTATAGTTCGCAAAGTTGTACTTTCTGGCCATTCCAGAGACAATAATTGCTCTGCTATTGGTGTTGGCAGAAAACTGATAGTGATCTTTTTGGATTCCAACCAATCTTGCAAATCTACTGGAGATAGAAGAATTTCAGGTTTGACTAAATAGATACTTGCTCCTGCGGTCAGGTAAGGCCACAACTCCCAAACAGCAGCATCAAATGCTGTTCCTGCTAGCTGAGTAGCTTTCTCTACTGAAGTGATTTTAAAAGTGCGTTGATGCCAGAACACCAAATTTAGCAATCCTTGATGGGCAATCAGCACTCCCTTGGGTTGACCTGTAGAGCCAGAGGTGTAAATCACATAAGCCAAATTAGTTGCTTGTGTCTCAGGTATTAAATTATCCTGACTTAACTGAGAAATAAGCTGCCAGTCAGCATCTAAACAAACACGCTGTGCAGTATGCTCAGGCAATCTGTCGAGGAGTTTCTGCTGAGTCAGCAATACTGAAACTTGAGCATCTTCTAACATCAAGCGCAAACGCTCAGTAGGATAGTCTGAAGCAAGTGGTAAATAAGCGCCACCCGCCTTCAGAATCCCTAGCAGTCCCACCACCATTTCTAAGGAACGCTCTACACAAATACCCACTAGCACATCGGCTTTTACACCCAAAGACTTGAGGTAGTGCGCCAACTGGTTAGCGCGACAGTTTAATTCGTGGTATGTAAGATGTTGATTTTCATACACCACTGCTACAGCATCGGGAGTAAGTTCAACCTGCTCCTCAAATAACTGATGAATACATTTATCTTGGGGATAATCTACCCCTGTATCATTCCACTTTAGTAATAACTGCTGTTGTTCAATTTCTGTTAGCAGAGGCAATTGTGAAATCTGTTCTTGAGGGTTAGCAACAATTCCTTCGAGCAATGTTTGGAAATGCCCCCTCATCCGCTCGATTGTGCTGGCATCAAACAAGTCAGCATTGTACTCCCACACACTCACCAATCCAGTTGCAGTATTCTGCATTGATAAAGTTAAATCAAACTTGGCAGTTGCGCTTTGGGCTGGCAATGAACTGATAGTTAAGCCAGAAAGCTCTACTTCAGATATGGGCGCATTCTGGAGGACAAACATCACCTGAAATAGTGGCGTATGACTGAGGTCGCGTTGTGGCTGCAATGCTTTTACCAACTCCTCAAAGGGCAGGTCTGGATGAGCGTAAGCTTGCAGTGTCAGTTGCCGCACTCGACTTAGCAATTGCTGAAAACTGGGGTTGCCTGACAAATCGGTACGTAATACTAAAGTGTTGACAAAAAAGCCAATTAACCCTTCAAGTTCCAAGCGATCGCGGTTAGCAATGGGCGTACCCACTACAATGTCATCGGAGTCTGTATAGCGATAAAGCAAGGTGACAAATGCTGCAAACAGCGTCATGAATAGGGTGGCTCCCTCTTGCCTAGTGAAATTAGCGATCGCTTCACTCAGTTCAACTGAAAATTCTCCATATTGAATTTCGCCCCGAAAAGTTTGAATCGCTGGTCTTGGTCTGTCTGTGGGTAATTCTAGTAAGGTAGGAGCGTTTTTGAGTAGTTGCTTCCAGTAATCAAGCTGCGTTTGGAGTACTTCTGATTGCAACCATTGCCGTTGCCAAATCGCAAAGTCGGCATACTGAATTGGTAGCTCAGGTAGCTCTGGGGACCAGTTATTGCAGATGGCTGAGTAAATGGTTGCTAACTCGCGCATCAATACGCCTATTGACCAACCATCCACTACGATGTGGTGTATTGTTAGTACCAAAGCGTATTCTACCTCTGTGAGTTTAACCACAGAAGCTCGGATTAAAGGAGAACTAGCAAGGTCAAAGGGTTGATTAGCTTCAGTTGTGGCTAATTGTTGGCAAGCGATTTCTCTTTCACTTTCAGGTAATTCTGATAGGTCTACTATTGGCAAATTTAAGTTTAAGCTGTCAGTAATTACCTGGACTGGCTGCTCATTGATAGTGCGAAAGTTAGTACGTAAAGCTTCGTGGCGATCGATAATTTTGTTGAGGCTTTGCTCTAGCGCCACGACGTTTAATTTACCGTGAAGTTTTAGAGATGCTTGTTCGTTATAGAAGGGGTTATCTGGTTCTAACTGGTTTAATAACCAGAGTCGTTCTTGGGCAAAAGACAGAGGTAAGTTCTGAGGACGCTCGGCTTTGATCGGGGGGAAATCTATATTGGTGTCCGCATTTTTCTCGTGCAGCAAGAAGATAAGTTCTGCTTTATTTTTAGCTAATAAGTCACGAGTTTCTAGTGTCAATACCCCTTTTGGAGCATTAACACGCAACTGCTCACCTTCAACCCACAACTTTACACCCTGTTTACTAAGATCAACAACCAATTGTTCGATGTTCACAGAAACATTACCTCTACGTCAGCTAATTCGTAATTTAAAAGTATTTGTTACTCAAATTGTTATTTCTTCTCTCTCACTCGCACCAAACTTTGTATCTGGATCTAGTTGTTTTTCTAGCTTTGGTGCTATTTCAGCTACTGTGGGCGACTCAAATAAATTTGCTACAGATAATCGGATAGAAAAAATATTTAGTATCCGGGATAAAACTTGAACGGCTATTAAAGAATCTCCTCCTAATTTAAAAAAGTTGTCATGGATTCCCACCTGTTTAATTCCCAATAATTCTTCCCATATATCGGCAATTTTTTGCTCAATCTCATTACGGGGAGCTAGATAAGAATTAGGCAAATCAGGTCTTGAGTGGAGTGCAGATAATTTTTCTAGCTGAAAAATATCTGGCTTTCTTTGTGACGAAATCTCTGATTTCTGGTTATTCTGTTCTAGCCTAGATTTTATGCTAAATGCGGCTGATGTAGAAGCTTGAGCCAATGGCAATAATTTGAACACTTGTTCCAAACTTGAGTGCAAAATAGATTTATAGTAAGTATTTAAGGGAGATTCTGAATGTGAACCGTTGTTTTCTTTTTGGTAAACCAGTTCATTGAAAATCTCTAAGGGTTCTTGTTCAACAACAATAGCAGCTAAATTTTCACCACAGCGTTGCACTAAATCTAAATCTACTAAAGGTGAAGTAACAAACCTAGCTCTAGCTTCTTCTAAATGTTCATTAATATAATCTTGTGAACATGGCAGCAGTCCAGTAAATAACCCCTCCTGTTCCTGTAGTTGTCCTTGCTCAACTAATATTTGCAACCATCTAGAAAACAATTGCTGATAGCGAGGAGAAATATGGCATTGCGCCAACAAATTCTCCAAAGAATACTTTTCTTCGGCATTGCTAAAAGCCCCTAATTGCCTGAATGCATAGTTGATGTAGGCTGTACATAAACGATTCAACCACTGTATGTTTTCCTTATATGTTAACTCGTTGAGTTCTGCATTTCTAATATTTGCTTGATTTTGACCTCCTTGTACAAGCGATGTCCATAATTGTGATGGTGTGGATAATGCTTGCAACTGTCCCCAAGCTGTTTTTTGTGGGGGGTCAATCCAATAACGTTGGCGCTCAAAGGGATAAGTCGGTAAGGGAAGGCGGTAATGCTCTTGGTGACTATAGAATCCAAACCAATCTATATTGACTCCAGCTAGCCAGAGTTGACCTAATGTAGTGAATAAAACATGATTATCAGATTGTTTTTCTTGAGGATGACGTACCGAAGTCAACACTGTTTGTGCAGCTGCTTTGTCTGGATGTCTTTTGACTAATGTAGTCAGTGTGTGTCCTGGCCCCACCTCTAGTAAGACTTGCTCAGGTGTTGCCAATAATTTATCGACACCTTGGGCAAACAGCACAGTGGAACGCAGATGTTGAGCGTAGTAGTCGGGATTTGTGGCTTGGGTAACTGTAATCCAAGTACCAGTCAGGTTGGAGATATAAGGAAGTTTTGGGGGATTTAAAGTAACTTTTTTGACTCGTTCTGCAAATGCCTTTAAGATTGGTTCCATCATTTGAGAATGGAAGGCATGGGAAGTATGCAGTTGGCGACATTCAATCCCTTGAGCAGCAAGCTGATTTTGTAGTGTATCTACTGCTGCTGTGGAACCGGAAACTACACACTGGGAGGGTTGATTAATCGCTGCAATAGAAAGTTCTTGCCCTAGTAGGGATTTTATCTTGTCTGCGGGCAGGGGAATTGAAAGCATTGCTCCAGTAGGCAGTTGCTGCATCATCTGTCCGCGTGCTGCTACCAGAGATAAGGCATCTTCTAGGGAAAAAACTTTTGCTAGAGTTGCTGCTACATACTCGCCAATACTGTGACCGATCGCAGCTTGTGGCTCCACTCCATAAGACTGCCATAATTTAGCTAGGGCGTATTCAATTACAAAAATAGCAGGTTGAGCAACGCCTGTTTGTTGAAGTTGCTTTGATGCCTCATCAATCTTTTCTTCAGTGGGGTAAAGAAGATGACGTAAATCTAGCCCTAGTAAGGGTTTAAGAATTTCTGAGCAATAATCAACTTGTTCTTTAAATACTGTCTCAGTTTGGTAAATTTCTCGCGCCATGTTCACATACTGTGAACCTTGACCGGGAAACATAAAGACAACAGACCGTTCTGTAATCTCTGTATAATTGGTAGAAACTTGTTGGGCTGCTAAACTAGCAAGAGTTTTGACAGCATCTTCTAAGTCTTGAGAAATCAACATCCGTCGGTAATTAAAACCCCGCCGACCACTATTGAGGGTATAAGCTACATCGCCTAAGTCCAGTTCTGGATGCTCTTTTAAATGCGTGATTAAATTAGCTGTTGCTTGCTCAAGCGCACTCCCAGTTTTAGCCGACAGACACAACAATTGATAATTTCTCCCCTGCTCCCTGCCCTGTGCCCCCTGCCTCAACAAAGGTGCTTCTTCTAAAATTACATGAGCATTAGTACCCCCGATACCAAAAGAACTAACTCCAGCACGGCGAGGGGTGTTATTTGTTTTCCATTCAGTCAGGGTTGTATTGACATAAAAAGGACTATTGGCAAAATCAATTTTGGGATTTGGTGTCTCGAAGTGCAAACTAGGAGGCAACATTTTATTTTGCAGTGCTAATACAGTTTTAATCAAACCTGCCACACCTGCTGCTGTATCTAAATGTCCTAAGTTGGTTTTTAACGAACCAATAGCGCAAAAACCTTTTTTATCAGTACTTTGATTAAAAGCTTGAGTTAAAGCGGCAATTTCAATCGGATCTCCTAAAGGTGTAGCTGTCCCATGAGCTTCGATGTAGGAAATTGTTTCGGCATCTACACCAGCTATAGCTTGAGCTTCGCCGATGACTGCTGCTTGACCGCTAACACTAGGAGCAGTGAAGCCCACTTTCATTGCACCATCATTATTAATTGCCGAACCTTTAATGATTGCATGGATGTGGTCGCGGTCTGCGATCGCATCCTTTAATCTTTTCAATACCACAATCCCAGCACCGCTACTGGCAATTGTTCCTTGTGCCTTAGCATCAAAAGCACGGCAGTGTCCATCAGGAGAAAGAATCATTCCCTCTTGATGCAAATAACCTATTTTTTGGGGAATGCTGAGAGTAACTCCACCAGCTAAAGCCATGTCACATTCACAATTTAATAGACTTTGGCAAGCTAAGTGAACAGCAACCAAAGAAGTAGAACAGGCTGTTTGCACATTCACTGCTGTTCCAGTCAAATTGAGTTTATATGCAACTCGTGTTGGCAAGAAATCTTTATCGTTGGAGATTGTTAATTGCAGTGGATCAACTGTCTCTAATAATTGATGATGAGGATAGAGATTGTTGACAAGATACCTGTTCATTCCCACACCAGCATAAACCCCTATTAACCCATTATAGGTATGCGGATCGTAACCTGCCTTTTCTATTGCCTCCCAAGCCAATTCTAAAAATAGGCGTTGTTGGGGATCTATTAACTCAGCTTCTTTCGCGCTATAAGCGAAAAAATTGGCATCAAACAATTCAATATCTGATAAAACAGCACTAGCCTTTACATAATTAGGATTATTCAGTAAATCTAGAGAAACGCCAGAATTTATCAATTCTTCATTCGTCAATCTGGAGATAGATTCTACGCCATCACGCAAATTTTGCCAAAAAGAGTCAATATCTTTGGCTTCTGGGAATCTACCAGCAAGAGAAATTATTGCTATTTCAGAATTATTGAAATCATTAATATTAAGGGAATTTATCATAATTTTTTACCCTTCCTTTGAGAAAGATACTGCTGCCTAAGCTGTAATTGTTGATTTCTGAAAGCTTTACTTTCAGTTGGAGATTGAGGGCGAGAATTATTTTGTTTTAATGTATCTCCTTTATTAAGTTTAGTGCTTAAGTATTGGCTTAATCTATGGATAGTTGGGTAATTAAACATATCAACTATTGACACTTCCAAACCAAATTTTTCTTGCAATTGCTGATTAATTCGTATCAGTAGTAACGAATGACCTCCTAGTTCAAAGAAATTATTGTAAATTCCCACCTTTTCTACTTCCAGTGTGTTTTGCCAAATGCCAGCAATGATTGTTTCTACTTCAGTATCTGGCATTACATAATTTGATAGTTCCTGTTGTAAATCTGGAGCAGGCAAAGCGCGACGGTCTACTTTGCCGTTGGGTGTCAGTGGTAAGGACTCCAGCATCACAAAAACACTTGGCACCATATACCCAGGCAGTTTATCGGAAAGAAACTGACGCAGTTCGTCCGTTGTGGGTGTCATCTGTAAATGCGGCACTACGTAAGCGACTAAGCGCTTATTACCTGAAGTTTCTTCACGAGCAATGACACAACATATCTGCACATCATCATGTTGTCCCAGTAATGCTTCAATTTCTGCCAACTCAATGCGGAAGCCCCGAATTTTTACTTGATTGTCAATGCGTCCCAGGTATTCAATGTTGCCATCGGGTAAGTAACGTGCCAAATCCCCAGTTTTGTAAAGGCGTGAGTACTTCGTACACGCTTCGCGAACGGAATTAGAGGATTGGCCTTCTGTTTCCCCTCTGCCCCCCTGCTCCTCTGCTCTCTTGCTTCTTTGGAAGGGGTTGCTGATAAATCTTTCCTGAGTTAGTTCTGGGCGGTTAAGGTAGCCTTTTGCCAATCCAACACCAGCAATATGTAACTCTCCTGGGATACCAACGGGAACTAATTGCAGGTTGCTATCTAGAATATAGATTTGAGTGTTAGCGATCGCTCTGCCAATACTCGGTGATATCTGATCTTGCTCCTTGGCAACTACCAGCCCAGAAGTTGTAACAACAGTATTCTCAGTTGGGCCATAGTTATTCACTAGTTGGAAGGGGATTAAATCTGATGGATACTGATGAAGCTTATCTCCTCCAGTCAGTATGGAACGCATTGCCAAACTTTCAGTTGGCCATTCCAAAGACAATAATTCCTGTGCCAATGGTGTTGGCAGAAAACTGATAGTAATCTGCTTGGAAATCAACCAGTCTCGTAGCTTCACTAATGAGCTAAGGAACTCAGATTTGACTAAGTAGATACTTGCTCCTGCGGTTAGGTAAGGCCATAATTCCCATACCGCAGCGTCAAATGCTGTTCCTGCTAGCTGAGTAGCTTTGTCTAAGGTCGTGATTTTAAAAGTACGTTGATGCCAGAATACTAAATTTAATAATCCTTGATGGGCAATCAGCACTCCCTTGGGTTGACCTGTAGAACCGGAGGTATAAATCACATAAGCCAAATTAGTTGCTTGTGTTTGAGTGATTAGATTATCCTGACTTAACTGAGAAATAAGCTGCCAGTCAGTATCCAAACAAACCAGCTTTGCTTGATGTTGGGCCAGTCTATCAAGGAGTTTCTGCTGAGTCAGCAACACCGAAATTTGAGCATCTTCTAGCATAAAGTGCAAACGCTCAGTCGGATACTCAGGGTCAAGCGGCAGATATGCCCCACCCGCCTTAAGAATACCTAGTAGTCCCACCACCATTTCTATTGAGCGTTCCACACAAATGCCCACCAGCATATCTGCTCTCACACCCAAAGACTTGAGGTAGTGCGCCAACTGGTTAGCACGACTATTAAGCTGCTGGTAAGTCAGTTGTTGGTCTTCAAAAACAACTGCCACTGCATCAGGTGTACGCTGAACCTGCTCCTCAAACAACTGATGGATACACTTATCTAGCGGATAATCTACGCCTGTATCAGTCCACTCTACTAATAGTTGATGTTGCTCAACTTCTGTTAACAGTGGCAGTTGAGAAATTCGCTCGCCTGGGTTAGCAATAATACCTTCAAGTAATGTCAGAAAATGACCCGTCATTCGCTCAATGGTGGATGCATCAAACAAATCAGTATTGTATTCCCACATCCCAACCAGTCCGGTGGCAGTGTTTTCCATTGCCAAGGTAAGATCAAACTTGGTAGTTGTACTTTTTACCACCAGTGGACTGACAGTTAACCCAGTCAACTCCAATTGTTGAGATATGGGAGCATTTTGGAGGACAAACATTACTTGGAACAGTGGTGTGTGACTGAGATCCCGTTCTGGCTGCAATGCTTCTACTAGCATTTCAAAAGGCAAATTCTGATGAGAGTATGCATCCATCGCCATTTCACGAACACGACCTAGTAATTCGCTAAAGCTAGGATTGCCTGCCAAATTGGTACGCATGACTAAAGTGTTGAGAAAAAAGCCAATTAACCCTTCTATCTCACTGCGATCCCGGTTAGCAATTGGCGAACCCACCAAAATGTCTTCTGTACCTGTGTAGCGGTAAAGTAAGGTATCAAACGCTGCTAACAGCGTCATGAACAAGGTAACTCCTTGTTGCTGGCTTAGTTGCGTGAGTTTATCAGTTAATTCCTTTGAGAGCGCAAACTGTTGATATGCTCCTGCAAAAGTCTGCATAGATGGTCTAGGTCGGTCAGTAGGTAGTGACAACAAAGCTGGTGCGTTTGCTAGTTGTTGTTCCCAGTAACTCAATTGACTTTGTAAGACATCTCCTTGCAACCAATTTCGCTGCCAAATTGCAAAATCTGCGTATTGTATCGGCAGTGGTGTTAAAGGTGATGGCTCACCTTGAGAATAAGCATTGTACAAGGCTGCTAGCTCTTGAACAAACACACCCATTGACCAGCCATCGCTAACTATGTGATGCATACAGACTAATAAGGCGTGTTCTGTCTGGGACAGCACTACTAATGTTGCCCTAACTAATGCTTCATTTGCTAAGTCAAAGGGCTGTTGCGCTAATTGCTGTGAAGTTGTTTCTTGCTCGGTTGTAGATAAATGCTTGAAGTCAACAACTGAGAGTGGGCAATTTATTTGTGTTTGAATAATTTGAGAAGGTTTTCCATCAACGATGACAAAGTTGGTGCGTAACGCTTCGTGGCGATGAACAATTTCTTGTAAGCTTTGTTCTAAGGCAGTTCGATTGAGAGTTCCGACTAAACGCAAAGCTATGGGGAAGTTGTAGAAGGCGCTGTTCGGGTTTAACTTGTCTAAAAACCATAGCCGTGTTTGAGCAAATGACAGTGGTAATTCTGCATTCTCTGCCCTTGGTAAGATGGGTGATGATGTTAGTTCTAAATCCTGTTGCTGTAATCGTTGAATGTTTTGGGACAATTCCGCAACGGTTGGTGCAGCAAATAAGCTACGCAATGGTAATTCTACTTTCAAGCTGGTACGCACACGGGAGATGAGTTGCGTTGCTAGTAATGAGTGTCCTCCAAGTTCAAAGAAGTTATCATGTATACCCACTTGCTCTACTTTCAGAACTTGCGCCCAAATTAGTGACAGGATTTCTTCGATTGGGTTACGTGGGGCAACATATTTGTCCAATAATTGGCTGTGTAAATCAGATGCGGGCAATGCGCGACGGTCTAGTTTACCGTTGGGGGTAAGCGGTAAAGCTTCCAAGATGACTATTGTACTTGGCACCATATATTCTGGTAACTTTTCCTTCAGGAAGCTACGCACAAAGCTGACTGTGAGCTTCTGCTCTTTTTGAGGCACAATGTAAGCGACTAGGCGTTTGTTCCCAGGAATGTCTTCACGGGCGATCGCACAAGATGCTTGCACATCAAGTTGGCTCAGTACTGCTTCAATTTCTCCCAACTCAATGCGGAAACCCCGAATTTTCACCTGATTGTCAATACGCCCCAAGTATTCAATATTGCCATCACTTAAATAGCGTGCTAAGTCCCCTGTTTTGTAAAGGCGATCGGAATTAAAGGTTTCCCCTCTGCTCCCCTGCTCCCCTGCTCCTCTGCTTTTTTTAAAGGGGTTAGGGATAAATTTCTCAAGTGTTAACTCTGGTCGGTTAAAGTAGCCTTGTGATAAAAGGACACCAGCAATGTACAATTCTCCTGGTACACCAACGGGTACAGGCTGTAGATACTTATCCAGAATGTAAATTTGCGCGTTGGCAATGGGACGACCAACGGGAGGAAGTAGCGGCCAAGTCTCCACTGAATTAGTCAGAGTAAAACTGGTGGCTAAATGGCTCTCTGATGGCCCATAGTGATTGTGCAATGTACAATCAGTTAGTTTGCTTAACCATTGGGAAATAGCTGGAGTAATCTGCAACTGTTCCCCAGCAGTAATGATTTCCCGCAAATGACTATTAACTAATTCACTACCAACAGCGACTTCAGCTAGTTGCTGTAAGGCAACAAAGGGGAGAAACATTCTTTCAATTGCTTTTTGTTGGAGAAAACCTAACAAAGCTGATGTATCTCTGCGTAATTCCTCCCCAATTAAGAACAATGTGCCTCCAGAACACCAGGTAGTGAAAATTTCTTGGAAGGAGACATCAAAGCTAATAGAAGCAAATTGTAAGGTTTTTGCTCCACGAGGAATTTTCAGATTTTCCCGATGCCACAAGATCAGATTGCTAAGGGCAAGCTGATTCATGGCTATACCTTTGGGTTGACCTGTAGAACCAGAAGTATAAATTATATAAGCTAAGTTATTTGCTTGTACGTCGGAGATGAAATTGTCCTGACTGCACTGGGAAATCAGTTGAGCGTCAGTATCCAAATAGACTTGGTTTGCTTGATGCTGGGGCAATCTATCAAGGAGTGACTGCTGGGTTAGCAATACTGAAACTTGAGCATCTTCTAAAATAAAGCTCAAACGCTCAGACGGATATTCTGGATCAAGTGGCACATAAGCAGCACCCGCTTTGAGAATCCCCAGTAATCCTATGACCATCTCTAAAGAACGCTCTACACACAGACCAACCAGGGCATCAGACCCTACACCCAAAGACCGCAAGTAGTGTGCCAACTGGTTAGCGTGGTAGTTTAATTCATAGTAAGTCAGTTGTTGATCTTCAAATACAACTGCCACAGCATCGGGTGTACTATCCACCTGTTTCTCAAACAACTGATGAATGCACAAATCTTCTGGATAATTTACCTGAGTATCGTTCCACTCAACAAGTAACTTTTGTTGTTCCGGTTGTGTCAGCAGTGGTAATTGGGAAATTCGCTCCTCTGGGTTAGCAATAATACCTTCAAGCAAGTTCACAAAATGACCAGTCATTCGCTCAATGGTACTAGCATCAAACAAGTCAGTGTTGTACTCCCACACCCCTACCAAACCAGTAAGAGTGTTCTGCATTATTAAGGTTAAATCAAACCTTGAAGTTGTACCTTTTATTGGTAATGAACTGACAGTTAACCCAGTTAGTTCTAATCCAGATGTGGGCGCATTCTGGAGGACAAACATTACTTGGAACAGTTGTGTATGACTGAGATTCCGTTCTGGCTGCAATGCTTCTACCAGCATTTCAAAAGGCAAATGCTGATGAGAATATGCCTCCATTGCCATTTCTCGAACACGACCCAGTAATTCGCTAAAACTGGGGTTGCCTGATAAATCAGTACGCATGACTAGAGTATTGACAAAAAAGCCAATTAACCCTTCTATCTCACTGCGATCGCGGTTAGCAATTGGCGAACCCACCAGAATGTCTTCTGTACCTGTGTAGCGGTAAAGCAGCGTATCAAACGCTGCCAACAGCGTCATGAACAGAGTCACCCCTTGCTCTTGGCTGAGTTTTGCCAGCTTACCAGTTAGTTCTTCAGAAAGTGCAAACTCTTGATGTGTCCCTTGGTAAGTTTGCACAGCCGGTCTGGGTCGGTCTGTGGGTAGCGACAATAAGGTTGGAGCCGAAGCCAATTTTTGTTGCCAATAACTCAATTGGCTTTGTAGTACTTCCCCTTGTAACCACTGTCTTTGCCACAGTGCAAAATCTGCATATTGAATCGGCAGTGGCGTTAAGGTCGAGCTTTTACCTTGAGAATAAGCATTGTAAAGTGCTGCTAGTTCTTGGAGAAACAAACCGATTGACCAGCCATCAGAGACTATGTGGTGTATACACATTAACAGTATGTGTTCTGTCTCGGATAGCACTACTAATGTTGCTCTTACCAATGCTTGTGTTGCCAACTCAAAGGGTTGAATAGCTTGTTGTTGCACTAATTGCTGTGAAGCTATTTCTTGTTCGGTTGTAGATAAATTCTTCAAATCAACAACTGAAACTGTCCAATTCGTTTCTGTTTGAATGATTTGTGTTGCCTGTCCATCAACCGTAATGAAATTAGTACGTAACGCTTCGTGGCGATGAATAATTTCTTGGAAGCTTTGTTCTAATGCGGCAACTTCTACAGTTCCTGCTAAACGCAAGGCTATGGACATATTGTAGAAGGGACTGTTTGGCTCGAATTGGTCTAAAAACCACAGACGCTGTTGAGCATAAGACAGTGCTAATTGTGCATTCTCCGCCCTTAGTAAGATAGGCGGTGCAGACAGTTGTAAGTCTTGTTGCTGTAATTGTTCAATTTCTCGTGCTAATTCGGCTAGTGTGGCGGCGGCAAACAACTCTCGCAATGGTAGTTCCACTTTGAAAATGTTGCGGATGCGTGAAACCAATTGTGTTGCTAATAGTGAGTGTCCCCCAAGTTCAAAGAAGTTATCATGTATGCCTATCTGTGGCAGTTGCAGCACTTGCGCCCAAATTTGCGCCAGTATTTCTTCAATTGGAGTACGTGGGGCTACATATTTATCTTTGATTTCGCTGGATAAATCCGGTGCAGGTAAAGCGCGACGGTCTACTTTGCCGTTAGAAGTGAGTGGCATTGATTCCAATATTACAAAAGCACTTGGCACCATATAGTCTGGTAGCTTTGCTTTCAGAAATTGCCGCAGTTCAGTGGTTGTGGGTTTAGAGTGCTGATGCGGCACTATATAGGCGACTAAGCGTTTATCCCCCGTCGTACCTTCGCAAGCAATAACACAAGATGCCTGCACCTCCTCATATTGGTTCAGTAATACCTCAATTTCTCCTAATTCGATGCGGAAACCACGTATTTTTACTTGGTTATCAATTCGTCCGATGTATTCAATTGTGCCATCTGGTAAATAACGCGCTAAATCTCCAGTTTTATATAATCTACCCCCTTCTACTTCCTCAAACGGGTTAGAAATGAATTTTTCTGTTGTCAATTCTTTTCGGTTCAAGTAGCCTCGTGCCAACCCCAAACCAGCAATATGCAATTCTCCGGCTACACCTACAGGAACTGGTTGCAGATGCTCGTCTAAAATGTAGATTTGTGTGTTGGCGATCGCACGACCAATCGGTACTGTCCTGAGATTTCCATCTGGAAAGCATTGCCAATAGGTGACATCTATTGCCGCTTCTGTTGGCCCATAAAGATTGTGCAATTCACACTCTAACCGAGTAAAAAAGCGTTCCTGAAGTTCTACAGGTAAAGCTTCACCACTACATATAACTCGTTTCAAGCTACGGCAATTTTCGAGACTTGGTTCTTCTAAGAAAACTTGGAGCATAGAAGGAACAAAATGCACATGAGTAACCTGCTGCTCTAAAATTAGGTTGACCAAGTAAGCACTATCTTTATGCCCATCTGGTTTAGCCACAACTAAACGCGCTCCTGTGATTAATGGCCAGAAGAACTCCCAAACTGAAACGTCGAAGCTAAAAGGAGTTTTCTGTAAAATGCAATCTACTGCTGTTAATTGATAAGCTTGTTGCATCCACAACAGGCGATTGCAAATTCCCAAGTGAGTGTTCATTGCTCCTTTGGGCTTGCCAGTGGAACCGGATGTGTAAATCACATAAGCCAAGTTACTATCTTGCACTGTAGTAATTGGATTTTCCTGACTGGACTGAGAAATAAATTGCCAGTCAGTATCTAAATATACAACCTGCCCTTGATGCTGAGGTAACTTTTCTTTGAGTTGCTGTTGTGTCAGTAGCACTCTCAATTGAGCATCTTCGAGCATAAAGCTCAGGCGCTCTTGGGGATAGTCTGGGTCAAGTGGTACATAAGCTCCACCTGCCTTAAGAATCCCTAACAGTCCTACTACCATCAAGAGCGATCGCTCCACACAAATGCCGACCAGCACATCTGCTCCCACTCCCAAAGGCTGCAAGTAATGTGCTAACTTATTTGCGCGACAATTTAACTGCTGGTAAGTCAGTTGTTGGTTTTCAAACACCACCGCTACAGCATCGGGTGTACGCGCTACTTGCTCCTCAAACAACTGATGGAGACATTTATCAAGAGGATAATCCACTTGAGTATTGTTCCACTCAACCAATAACTGTTGTTGCTCAACTTCTGTCAACAGGGGCAATTGAGAAATGGACTGTTGTGGGTTAGCAATAATACTTTCAAGCAATGTCACAAAATGACCCGTCATTCGCTCAATTGTTCCCGCATCAAACAAGTCAGTGCTATATTCCCACACACCTACTACTCCAGTAGCAGTATTTTCCATTGACAAGGTAAGATCAAACTTGGCAGTTGTACCTTCTATCAATGTTGAACTGACACTTAACTGATTTAGCTCAAAGGTCGATATGGGCGCATTCTGAAGTGTAAACATCACTTGGAATAGCGGTGTATGGCTAAGATCCCGTTCTGGCTGCAATGCTTCCACTAGCATTTCAAAAGGCAAATGCTGATGCGAGTATGCCTCCATTGCTATTTCGCGGACACGAGTCAGTAATTCGCTAAAACTGGGGTTGCCTCCTAAGTCAGTACGCATGACTAAAGTATTGACAAAAAAGCCAATTAGCCCTTCTATCTCACTGCGATCGCGGTTAGCAATGGGAGATCCCACCAAAATGTCTAATTGTCCTGTGTAACGGTAAAGTAAGGTATCAAACGCTGCTAACAGTGTCATGAACAAGGTAACTCCTTGTTGCTGACTCAGTTGTGTCAACCTACCGGTGAGTTCAGCAGAAAGTGCAAACTTTTGATATGCACCAGCAAAAGTCTGCACAGCAGGTCTGGGCCGATCTGTGGGCAGCGACAATAGAGCTGGTGCGTTTGCCAGTTGTTGTTGCCAGTAAGTTAGTTGGTTTTGCAGTACATTTCCTTGCAACCACTCTCTTTGCCAGATAGCAAAATCTGCATACTGAATTAGGAGCGGTGTTAAAAATGACGGCTGACCTTGAGCATAAGCATCGTACAGCGCTGCTAGTTCTTGGACAAACACACCCATTGACCAGCCATCACTGACAACATGATGCGTACAAACTAACAATATGTGTTCTGTCTCCGACAGCACTAGTAATGTTGTCCTGATTAATGCTCCGTTTGCCAGGTCAAAAGGCTCAATAGCTTGTTGTCGCGCTAATTCCTGGCTAGTAATTTCTTGATCGGTTGTAGATAAATACTTTAAGTCAATAACTGAAACTGTCCAATTCGTTTGTGTTTGAATAATTTGAGAAGGTTTTCCATCAACTGTAATAAAGTTGGTGCGTAAGGCTTCGTGGCGATGAATAATCTCTAGTAAGCTTTGTTCTAGGGCTGGTTGATTCAAATTTCCCACTAGACGCAAAGCCATAGGAATGTTATAAAAGGCGCTATTTGGCTCGAGCTGATCTAAAAACCACAGACGCTGTTGAGCATAAGACAGTGGTAATTCTGCATCCCTCACCTTTGGTAAGATAGGTCGTTCAGAAAGCTCTAAGTCTTGTTGCTGTAACTGCCTAATTGATTGTGCTAATTCGGCTACTGTCGCTTTTGCAAACAACTCACGCAATGGTAGTTCCACTTTAAAAACGTTGCGGATGCGTGAAACTAATTGTGTTGCTAGTAGCGAGTGTCCGCCAAGTTCAAAGAAGTTGTCATGAATGCCTAAAAGCTCTACTTTCAGCACTTGTGTCCAAAGGAGTGCCAGCATTTCTTCCATTGGATTACGAGGTGCAACAAATTTATCTTGTTGTTCGCTGTGTAAATCCGGTATGGGTAATGCACGGCGGTCTACTTTGCCGTTGGGAGTAAGCGGCAGTGACTCTAAGATAACTATTGCATTTGGCACCATGTAATCTGGGAGTTTTGCTTTGAGGAATTGCCGCAGTTCGCTGATTGTGGGTTTACAATCCTGATGTGCTACCACGTAGGCGACTAAACGTTTATCACCAGGGGTATCTTCCCGGACAATAACACAAGATACTTGCACATCCCTATGTTGACTCAAGACTACTTCGATTTCGCTCAATTCGATGCGAAAACCACGTATTTTTACTTGATTATCAATGCGTCCTAAGTATTCTATGTTGCCATCTGCTAAATAGTGTGCTAAATCCCCCGTTTTATATAATTTGGAATTATCAAACGGATTGGGGATAAATTTCTCTTTTGTCAATTCAGGGCGGTTGAAGTAGCCCTGTGCTAATCCTGCTCCACCAAGATATATTTCTCCTGGCACACCTACTGGTACAGGCTGTAAGTTTTGGTCAAGGATGTAGATTTGCGTATTGGCGATCGCCCGGCCAATGGGAATAGTTGTGGCTGTCGTTGCTAAGTCCTCTACCAAATACCAAGAAGAAAACGTGGTGTTCTCTGTTGGCCCATACACATGGAGCAAATGCTGGGGAGCGCCTTTATCTAGTACTTCAAGCACCCATTTAGGATCAACCGCTTCACCACCAAATAATAGATATCGTAGAGAACTAAATGCTTGCGGGACAACACTGGCTAACTGATTAAATAAAGCTGTGGTTAAAAATAAGACACTGACTTGATGCTCGTGGATATTGACAGCAAATTCTTGTGGGATCAGCAATACGGATTTAGTGATAATAACTAGCTTGGCTCCGTGCAGCAATGCTCCCCAAATCTCAAAGGTAGCTGCATCAAAAGCAATATTTGCCACTTGAGCAACGCATTCATCAGCTGTTAACTGTATATAGTTGGTGTTTAACACCAGGCGATTGACGGCCTGATGATTGACAGCGACTCCCTTGGGTGTGCCTGTAGAACCGGAAGTGTAAATCACATAAGAGAGGTTTTCTGCACTGACTGTGCTATTGAGATTACCCTGATTTGCTTGGCTAATGCTGTGCCAGTCTGTATCTAAGCAAACGACACAAGCTTGATGTTGAGGAAGAGATTCTACTAATTTCTCTTGAGTCAACAGCACTTTTACTTGAGTGTCTTTGAGCATGAAGCTTAAGCGTTCAGCAGGATACTCAGGGTCAAGTGGTACATAAGCCCCACCCGCCTTGAGAATCCCCAATAGTCCCACTACCATTTCTAAGGAACGTTCTACACACAAACCCACCAGCACATTTTCACCCACACCCAAAGATTGCAAGTAATGGGCTAATTGGTTAGCGCGACAATTCAACTGCTGGTAAGTCAGTTGTTGATTCTCAAACACAACTGCTATAGCATCGGGGGTGCTATCTACTTGCTCTTCAAATAACTGATGGATACATTTATCTTGGAAATAATCTACACCTGTATCATTCCACTCAACTAATAACTGCTGTTGTTCAATTTCTGTCAGCAGAGGTAATTGCCAAATCTGCTCTTGAGGATTAGCTACAATGCCTTCAAGCAATGTTTGGAAATGTCCTGCCATACGCGTGATTGTACTAGCCTCAAACAAGTCAGTATTATATTGCCAGCAGAGTTGCAATACTCCCTGAGCTTCCATCACCATTAAATTCAGATCAAAGTCTGCACCGCGTTGATGTCCCAGCAAGTATGGCTTCATTTCAAGCACTTGTTCTCCACTGTGCAATGAATTCTCTGTTTGTTCGCACCAACGTTGTCTTTGCCAAGTGAAACTAACTTGACATAAAGGAGAACGACTGGGATCTCGTTCTGGCTGGAGTTGTTCTGCTAAGAGAGAAAAAGGGTAATCTTGATGTTTTTGGGCATCTTTAACTGTCTTGCTGATTTGAGCCAGAAATTCTGTAAATGTGGCGTTTTCCTGTACAGAAGTTCGTAAAACCATCAGGTTAACAAAGTAACCGACAATCTTTTTAAAATCTCCACCCCATCTACCTCTCATCGGACTGACTATGAGGATGTCTGTTTGATTCGTGTAGCGATAAAGTAGCACGTAAAATGCTGCTAGCAAAACCTGATAAAGGCTTGTTTCAGAAGCTAGAGCTAAATATTTAAGTTTTTGAATTAACTGTTCGTCTAGTTTTAAACTATATCCTGTTCCTTGATAAGTCTGTATTGGGGAACGGGGTTTGTCTGCAAACAGATTTAAAATTGGTAATTCACCAGCTAATTGTTTTTGCCAGTATTGCCACAGTTTTTCTCCTCTAGAACCAGATAGCATTTCTGACTGCCAGCGAACAAAGTCTAGATAAGATTTATTTTCAGTCAAAAAATCTGGAGCGGTTTGGTTCTGCTCTTGACTAACTTGCTCAATTTCTTTGGCATACAAAGTTTGAAACTCACTCAGCAGTAAATCAAAAGACCACATATCAGCTGCAATGTGGTGCATTGTTAGCAAGAGAATATGTTCTTTTGTTGAGCGAGTAAATAAATTAATTCTCAAAACAGCATCTTTTTCTAACTTAAAAGGGCTGTCGGTTATAGCAAATATTTTTTCTTTTAAGTAATCTTCACTCCAATTGCTGGCATTTATTACCTCAACATTACATTTATATTCTTGATTAACTTGCTGAACGGGTTTGCCTTCAAAACTGGTATATGTGGTTCTGAGAATAGGATGGCGTTCAATAATTTTTTTCCATACACGATTGACAGTAACAATATTTAAATAAGAATTGATTTTTACAGTAATAAATATATTATAAGCAACGCTCTCTGGAGCAATTTGGTAGATAAACCACATTGCTTCTTGGCCAGAAGAGAGTGGGGAACTTCTTTTTATAATTCTATCCATTAAAACTCCTTAAGATATTGACAACCTTAGTTATAAAAATACAAATAATGCACAAATAGAGTCTTTGTTACTAAAAAAAGCCTTTTTTTAGATGAAGTTACTCTTTTTTTTACTATTATATTGGAAGTATTAGAACTGTTTATCTTGGCTAATATCTAGGTTTTCTACCAAGATATATTTTGCTCTTATGATAATGAAATTAGCTAAATATGATCAAATTCAAAATAACTTGAGGTTAACCAAGAAATAACCATCAAAATTATTTATCAAAACTTAATTTTTTAAATTTAAATATCTTGGTTATCGGTAAAATTTTCTGGGTTAAGTTAATTTTTTCAGTTTGATTTTTTACTCCTCTATAATCGGTAAATTTTTAATTTATTTGAGGAGAACTTGAACAGATTTGGTTTTGCTACGTTCTTTATGAATAGCCTTAAGAGACTTGTCGCTTAATAAGGTAAAGTGAAGTATCATCGACTGGAATGAAACGGGAAAATGCTAGATGACAATCGGGTAATAAAAGTAGATCGCCTACTGAGGGCATTTACTGGGCTAAACCACAAGGCATTTGATGAACTTTTACAAACGTTTGAAATTGTACTCAATCAGGAGACGTAGCTTGCCGCCGTAGGCATCGCCTCATCTAGAAAAAAGCTACGAAAACGTTCCTTGGGAGGAGGCAGACAGGCGAGATTGCAACGAGCAAAAGACAAGCTATTTTTCATAATTGTTCTATTTCAAGTGTTATTTTACCTTTGATATCGCAGGGGTTTTGTTTGACCTACACCGCAGTCGGGCACATCGTTGGATGCTAAAACTACAATCTTACTATTAATTAAAATTATTAATTTGTAAGCAACATCATAATTTATTTTTAATTATCCAATAGATATATTCAGATACATAATCCCAGTTTTTTAAATAAGATGCAAGACCAGTTAAGACATTTAAGAAGATATTTAAGAAAACAGTTAAGAAAGTTAGGAAATTTAGGAAAGTTAAGCACATAGATATTTAAAATATACGCCTTATGTGAATTAAGCTACAGGGTATTGAGCCGAGATATGAGTAAAAACCTGCAAGATGGTCTGAAAACTCTTACTATATATAGGGTTCAGCCATTTTTAAGTAAAATTGGCAGGAAAGCGTAAATCTTGGGTATGTATCGCTACAAGAACTGGAGTATTTATTAATTTTATTTACAAGTTTTACAGGTTTAACGATGAATATCTTTCACTGTAAATTCTCTGAAACTCCTACAGAAAAAGGATTACAGCTAAAAGCATTAGCATCCTACCACACAGTATTTATAATTCTCTTGGGTAGGCGAAAAGCAAATATAGGGTCATAAGTGCCAGTGCATTCATACACAAATTCTCATTAGACATCAAAAATACTAGAACGTATATATAGCAACGCTTTTCAGACCATCTTGCAGGTTTTTACACGTATCTCGGCTCAATACCTACAGGATGTTGTTCAAAAGTAAGGACATCAATGCCTAAACGCTTCATTTTTCGATTGGCAAATCATCCATAATCAGCACTGCCAGTAAAATCACTTTCGCCTTTGTCGCGTTTTTAGTCAACTACTGCTACTGGTTTTGTATCTAACAACAAGGTGCGCTCAAACATTACCCCTAAGTCTCAAACCCAAAAACGTCTTATACCAATTCGCAATGGGCTAACGCCTCGCTCCACTGTTTTCATGCCCAAAGGGCTGTACGCAATTAAGAAACTTAGAACTATCTCAAGAATTTATATAAATGTCTTAACTTTCCTTGATTTTTATTTTTAGCTAAGGGAAGATAAGTCTGCAAATAATATAGTAGTTTGGCACTATCTCTTGAGCAATTGCTCTTTAGTTGTCTAAAAATATATAATTTTTCTCAAAAAATTTACTTTTGTCAGAGAATAATTTAGCTCTCATTTTCCACTACACGTCTACTGTGAAAACTTATGAAATATCTTGACTTGCAGTCTTACTTGCATTGCCAACAAGTAGATGTACTTAATTAAATATAAAATACTCTTTTACTGGTTATGGCAGGTATAATGCCCATCTTACGAAAACAATTAGCCTCTTGTGGCATAGGTATCTCACCTGCCCTGTCTTCACTTTATTTATGTCCATCTACTTATCCAGAACTCAGGTTATTTACTAACCAAGACAAGTTGAATGAGGAATTATATGTTGCGATCAGCTACGCTGGGCAGTTACGCCATCGCTAAAAATCTTAACCTAGATTTATCAAAGTTAAATTCAACAACGCAATGAAAAGGAAGTAAGTGCAATGATTGAGAAAGGTTGGCACATAGCATAAAAGTTAGGAATCAGCTAGTTTCTGACAGTAAAGATAAGACCGTTAAAATTTAAAGAACAGTAAAAATGATGGTAACCATAGTTAAAGTCTATCAGAATATTGTTGTGTTTAAATATAGTATCAGTTACAAAAGTAGAAGTATCCCTATTTATGGGAATTGACTTGACTATGAAATATCAGGTCGGTGGTAGCCTGAAGTATGATGACTCTACATATATTGTCCGTCAAGCAGACAGACAACTTTATACTGGATTAAAAACAGGAGATTTTTGTTATGTCTTCAATTCCCACCAAACAGGAAAATCATCTCTAATACACCGGACTATTCATCATTTAGAAAAAGAAAATAATATATGTGTTTATCTGAATTTAGCTCTATTAGGTGCTAATAAAATTACACCTATACAATGGTATAAAGGCATTATTTTCAGCCTGTTTCACAAATTAAATCTGAGAGAACAGATCAACTTTGAAAGTTGGTGGGAGCAACAATCAGAACTTGATCCTATAGAACGACTTTATCAATTTGTTGAACAGGTGTTGCTGAGAAAAGTTCAAAATAATCGTATTTTTATCTTTATCGACAATATTAATAGCTTAGTAAGTTTGAATTTTCCGATTAACGATTTTTTTATCTGGATTCGTTACTGTTATGAGCAGCAAGCACATAACCCAAGTTTTCAACGTTTGGGTTTTGCTTTGTTTGGTGTAGCCAGTCCATCTAACTTAATTGCCGATCGACATCGAACTCCCTTTAACATTGGTCAAGCAATTAAGTTATGTGACTTTCAATTACATGAAGCTATGCCCCTACTTGAAGGTCTAGAAGAAGTAATCAGCCAGCCACAAGCTATATTGGCGTATATTATTCATTGGACAAGAGGACAGCCGTTTCTCACGCAAAAGCTTTGTCAGTTAGTTGTGCAAGTTGCCTTAGAAAGTTATAAGGAAACGATTACCATACCGAACGGTACTGAAGGATATTGGGTAGAACAATTGGTGCGATCGCGCATTATTCAACATTGGGAATTTCAAGATGAACCCGAACATCTCCGTACCATAAGAGATCGCCTACTTTTTGACAAATACAAAGCAGGAAAGTTATTAAATATTTATCTACAGGTGTTACAAGTAGAGAAACTAAGGAATAGAAACCCGATAGAGAACTTGATACCAGCCGATAATAGTCAAGAACAGACAGAACTGTTGCTATCTGGTTTGGTGCAAAATTATAATGGCTATCTGAGAGTTAAAAATCCGATTTACCGGAGTGTTTTCACTACTCAATGGATATCAAAACAGTTAGAAAATCTTCCCTTTTATTGATAGGAGCTAGTAATCAGAATACATCTGTTATATCGTGTCCGGTTAAAGTATTTCTCATTAAGACTTCAAGGGAGCAGGGAGCAAGGGGAGAAAGAATTTTCAAGTTTTTGCACAGGTTCGGGAATCATAACTAATCAGCCGGACATGATATTAGATAAGTTCTGCATTGCTTGCCTGGTAAATAAGTATAAATTGCACCAAATCATACATCATCTAGTCGTATATCTTTGGACTTTGCTTGTGCATAATTTCTGCCAAGTATTCAACCAAGTCTTGATTATAAGTAGTTCCACAACTATTAATACTTAGTATTTAGAGTTTTACTAAAGCGATAATATTTTTGCTACACACCAACAAAAGTAATAAATTATACAGGTTAAAAATGTTACATTATTTAATCACATTTGTCAAATTCAGGTAAATACAAGGTCTTCATTTCTTCAGAGAGTTTTTTGCAAGCCAACCATCAAAACAGCGAGTGAAAAAGTAGGAAAAGTAGGAAAAGTAGGGAAAATAGATAATTGATATCAGTGTTTACTATCAAGCTAGTATAATGTAACTTAGTTTATTAGAGTTCTAATTAATTTCAAAAACATTGAAATAGGAGTGTATCAAAAATTACTAAATTCAATCTTGCTTTCAGTATACTAATAGAAAAAAAGTTGCTCGCGACACTCGTGTTTAATAAATACTTGAACTACAAATGTATAAAACTAAACGTCAACGAGGAGTTGTACTAACTTCCATAGGAATTAAACGGTTGCAATCAGCAATTCTTTCTGTGGAGATAGTAGAAAATAAAGGCGAACACTTGAGTTTAGAAGAAATAAGTTCGCGCATTCATGTTTCTACTAGAACTTTGAGTAAATTATGGTCTTTAAATGAAAGTGTAGATCAAAAAACTATAAAACTCTGCTTTAGCGCTTTTAATCTAGAATTACACAGTGAAGACTACACCATAGTCAACAAAGCAAATGAGACTGAAACATCTAAGTTATTGTCCATTGCAAATGTAGAAAAAGATTTATCTCAACGTTCCGAATTAACCTTATTTATCGAAGAACATCATACACAAACTGAACAGATAGAAAATCTTTGGTCATACCCGGATGGCCCCGTACCTTTAGATTCTCACTTTTATATTGAACGTCCTTCACTAGAGAGAAAAGTTTATCGAGAAATAACTACTAGTGGCTGCGTGATTCGGATTAGGTCTCCCAAACAGATGGGTAAAAGTTCTCTTGTGTTGCGGCTTTGTGCCTTTGCACAGAAACTTGGATATCAGACTGTGAATCTGAATTGCTACCAATTCGATAGTGAGTGTCTAACTGATTTAAATAAACTGTTGCGTCGTCTTTGCTGGAAAATTGCAACAGGGTTAGGTATTGACCCCAACCTCAAGGAAAAGTGGAATGAAGAAATTGGTTACAACTTGAGTAGCGGCTTCTATTTAGAAAACTATTTACTCGAGCAATGTCAAAGCCCAGTGGTTTTAGTGTTGAATGAAATTGACCGTTTTTTTCAATATCCTCACATTTGTCAAGAGTTTTTTGCTTTGTTGAGGTCATGGTGTGAGGAAGCACGACACAATCCTAATTGGCAAAAGCTGAGGTTAGTAATGGTTTACTCAACCGAAGACTATATCTCTATGGATATTAACCTCTCTCCTTTTAATATTGGTCTACCTATTCGTCTGAACGATTTTACTCAACCACAAGTAGAAGATTTAGCTAGGCGGTATAGTTTAGACTCGTTTAAAGCTAAAGATTTTGCCCAACTAATGTCACTAGTAGGGGGACATCCAGCATTAATTCAGATTACTTTGTACTATCTTAGGTTTCAAGAAATGACCCTGCAAGAAATAATAGAGGAAGCGATCGCCAATGGTGGCATCTACCGCGATCATTTATGGCGACAGTTGATAAAACTGCAAGAAAATCCTAGACTGGCAAAGACTTATGCTGAAATTCTGGCAGCAAAGCAAGGTATTTCTCTTAATCCTATTGAGACTTACAAGCTTGAAGGTTTGGGATTAATTTGCTTTGAGGGCGATCGTGTCTTACCCCGTTACGGACTCTACCAGGCCTATTTTGCAAAACAGCTATCGACAATTGCTTGATAAAGGAACAGTAAGGCACTCACCTTACGGGGATACAAAATGCCTTGAAAAGGTTACAGTTTAAGTTTCACTGGAGTCATGAGCCAGAATAAAGATGCCTCCTGATTCTCTACTTCAGGCTAGATTCAGCGCTGTTGGCAAGCTTCTTTAGAGTTATCAGAAGAATGGGTTTAAAACCCCGTCGTTCTACGACGGCTTTAGTAACCGCTCAATAATCCGGGGTAAATCCCTCACTGACAAGGCTCAAATGGCGTAAACTCGTTCCTGAACTGGTAGTTCGCCCCGATTTATTGAGCGGATACGTCAGCGTGTAACACGCTGACGATCAGCAGATTCTTGTGGCGGGAATTCCCAAATATCACGTATCTCATGTTCTTGCCGATCTGTTAATTGGAGATTATGTGGTAATTGAGACTGTTGCCCAAATAACCAAGAGACATCTCCGAAAACTATCAAAGCTTTGCTGTAGCTAGTTTATAAGATGTCGATGCAAACATCAAAAACTAGCTAATCAGTACGATAAAATAGGAATTTGAGATACTTGCTGATAATAACAAGGCAAAAATATGTAGTTATATGCATTAATTTTAGCCTGACGGCAGAGGATATATTTCGACTGGTAATATTAGCGCTCCAATTCGTAATCTTACTAGTCCACAAATAGTCAAGATAACTTGTTCATACTTCTTAGGATTCAACCTAAATCTGTCTTGAACAACTCGAAAGATTTTTACTGAGCGGATTCGATGTTCAACAAATACTCGTTTTGATGAAAACTCCTTGTTTGATGTTTTCTGTTCAGTTGTTAACTCTTTCTTTCTTGGTTTCTTAATCGGAGTATCAATTAAATCTTCTCCTATATAACCCAAATCTCCCTTAAAACTTTGTTTTGGGTCAAAGTTATCACGATTTTCTCTAAACATTGTTATATCGCTTTTTGGCCCAGGTTCTCCTGCCACAACATCAACAATATCACTACCATTAGGCAGGATAATTATCTGACTTTTAAATGTATGTTTACTTGCCTTACCTGAGTAATATTCTTCTTGCTCTTTATTGTCTCTAGGTCTTTCCCTCAGTTGCTCATAGCTATCTACAATTAATTCATACTCTGTGAGTATCTCTTTAACTAATTCATAGTCAGATTCTTTTTTTTACTTGTTCAATTAAACTGGATGGTAATAATTCTCTTAAAAGGGGCAACCAATAGTTAAATGTATCATTTGCCGTAGACTCACTGACTCCAAACTGGATACCCAAAAGTTGAAAAGTTGTCAGATGCCTCAGATATACTAAGGTTAAAATTATTTGTTCTTTGATAGATAGTTTTGGTTTACGACCTCCACCACCAGTAATAATTCTAACTTTCTTAGATTCTAACAACGCTTGTTTCTCATAGTGTAAATTCTCCGCATTTTGGATTAATTGTTGTAACTGTTCATACTCCATACCAATTAACCGCTTTGTTTCTTTCTTGTTCTCTTCAATGTGTTTCAGTATGTTGCTCATATTTCTATGTCAAAAAAGCTCTCTGATGTTCTTTTACCACAGAACGTTACTATTTTGGAGATGTCTTAGGTACTCCATTTAATAATTCTCTTTCTATTCCATGAAACATAATTTTTACCCTTATTAAAAATAAGGTGATTTTGACATTTAGCTTTTTACTTCTTGCTGCAATTATTGGCATTTGGCGATATCTTCCTTAAAACTGCTGTCCCAAAGTTGTTTTACATCAACTTTTGTGGAAATTACACCCGCTTGAAAAAAGGTATCAGCAACCTTTTGCTCAGAAGCAATAGCTGCATCAGAAATAGGAAGTAATTCTTGACGACGCTGTTGTTGTCCTTGCTTGGCATCCTGATAAACGATGCCTTCATCAACATCAATGGTAGTTGCATAATTCTTCGACCATTGCTTGAGATTAGATTCCCGCCAAGTTTGAGATTTCTGTAAACGACAGAGAAAATCAGCAATTACAACTTTCTTTTGCGGATCGGCGATTGCATTGGGTGAAGCAATAATCACGAAGTTACCACTCAAAATATCTTTTGCAGATTCCAGCACCCGCGCCCCTTCTTTTTCGGCTTGGGGGATGGAGTAACCGTAGGTAGCCCAAGCATCAAGCTGTCCTTTACGAAAAGCCGAAAGTCCATCGGGTATCGATAAAGGAATTGCATTGATATCCTTCATCGTTAGCCCGACTTTTTCCAACATCTTAATCAGGAAGTAGTGGGCTGTTGTAGCTTTAACGTAACCCACTCTCTTACCTTTGAGATCAGCGATCGTTTTGGCAGTCGAGTTCTTGGGTACGAGTACAACTTGACCAACCGTCGGCCCTTTGAGAGTGGCAATAATTTTTACAGATGCTTTCGATTCAATCGCAAAAATCGGCGGAATTTCACTAGCAGAGGCTAAGTCAATCGCACCAGCATTGATTGACTGTACCATCAAATTACCCCCGGTAAACTCAGTAAATTGAGTTGTGTAAGGGAAATTATCTAGTCCAGCTAACTTTAAATTTAAGTCCCAGCCACCTTTATATTTAGCAACATGCAATTGAGTTGTATTCGCTGCAATTTTAGATGGACTAGGATTAGCAGCGCTCGTTGCCGGACTGGTAGACTTAACCTCTGAGCAAGCTGTTGTTGCTACTAACAAGTAACCCAGAGAGAAGAAAAAATTCTGCCGCAGCCAATTATTGGTATACACGTTAATTTTTGGATATGCTGTTCCCTCACTAAAGCCAAAACGAGCAAACAGCCGAAATGCAGCCGCAAGGCGTTGTTTGCGGTAGAGTCGTTCTTCTTCAACTCGTTCAAAGACTGGCGGTTGTGGTCTAGTGAAATTTGCCATGATTTTTTCTTTCTTGTTTCATAAGTACATTGGAATATCCAGAGCGTAAAGACCGCAGACTCTTTTGTTCGAGATGATAATGATGTCGCAAATAGTAGCAGTATCATTACCCATGACATGGATTAAGATAGATCGATCGAATACTGTATCTTTGCTACCTAGCGGCGGTAGTTTCTAACGGACACATAGCTGTAGCAATATCTACTCGTTGCGGAATAATTTTTTGCTCCAATAACCAGTCAACTGTTTTCTGAAGCTTGGCGATATCTTCAGTATTAGGAAATACGTAAGACTCTGGTCCTCGATTTTTAGTTACCTGCTTGGCTACTCCATCAGAAAGTTTTAGCTCTTTAACTAGAAAATCTGATGCAGCATTAGTATGTTGATTTAACCATTCACCATCCTCACTCAAAGCAGTGAGAGCAGCTTTCACTGCTACAGGATTTTCTTTAGCTGCATCACTACGGACAACCATAATGCTGTAGGTAGGAGCAGGGTGTGTAGTAGTGATTCTTCGCGCCTTATGTTCTAATTGGGCAATGGAAATATAAGGTTCCCAAACTGCCCAGGCATCAACAGAACCTTGAAATAGAGCAGGTGCAGCGTCATTCGGTGATAGATAAACTCGCTGGACTTTATATGAAGGAATATTTTCTTTTTCTAAAACTTTTAATAATAGATATTCCCCTGCACCACCTTGATTAACAGCAACTTTTTTACCTACTAAATCAGCCGGTTTACGAATGGGAGAATCACCACGAACTAAGATGGCATTACTCAAAGAATCTGGACTAGGACGCTGTACAGAGCCAATACAAAGAGGTTGTCCCGCAGCAATTCCAGAAATGGAAGGAATATCACCACATCCACCAATATCTGCCCGATTACCATTGAGAGAACTTAAAAGCGTAGCGCAACGGTCAAATGGTCCACTCCATTCAACTTTAATATTTTGCGTCGCTAACTTACGCTCTAACTCACCTCGTTGACGTGCAATGGGAATAATCCCCCCTTTTTGGTAGCCCAAACGAATCACATTGTTTTTCTCTGTAGTTTTGGTAGTGACAGTGTTTGAGGAGGAATCTGAGTTAGCTGTGGCATTGATAGCTGTTTGTTGACTGCAACCAGAAGCTATAAAAGCAATAAAAGACATTGCGATCGCAATGTTCTTACTATCAGAACATTTTTGTTTATATTGAAAGCGGTGTTCTTTTAAATAATTCACCACAATTGAATCCTTGATATCAACTTTTAGGAGTTTAAGCAGCTATATCTATGATGATAACGAAGTAAATACAGTAATTCGATCGATTTGCAGTAGTATTCAGAGAAAAGATACCACCTTTTGATGGGCTGTTCAAATATAATCAATATTTCTTTATCTTTGACTATGAGAATTTAGCGCAGGTATTTCTATGTGAAGCTACACTCAAGTAGTGAGAAAATAAACTGCAAAAAAACCATAGATACAACAAGTTATCTCTCCAAGTTAGTAGTCTAGCAACCTAACTTTCACAGGAAAAGGAACGAACCGCAAAGTACGCAAAGTACACGTTTGCGTCTTCGCGTCTCGTAGAGAAGGAAGAAGGAAAGAAGAGAAATCGAAAAGTTGATTCACCAAGGATTGTTGAGTTGCCAGACCACTAGAAGTCAGGGATTTGAACAGAATTAAAAGAATCCTCTCTGCGGTAATGGTGTACCATTGATCTCGTAGTCGCCGATCGCACGAGCCTTAAAGTGATTTGGGTTGTGTGAGGATAAGGTACGGGCATTGCGCCAATGACGATCAAAGTTGGAGCTTTTCTTTGTTGTAGAAGCCCCACCAACTTCAAACAACAAGGTAGCCGAACGTAGAGCCAAATCATCAACAATCAATTTGGCTTTGGATGCACTTAGAGAAGTTGCTAGTGCCGCAGCCGTCTCTGCCTCTTCACCCTGAGCTTGGCCAGTAGGGAGGCGATCGAGACCATCAGCTGCCGCCAAGACGATCGCTTCGGCCGCAAAGGCATTGGCGGCAATCTGCCCGACAGTCTGCTGCAAGATTGGGTCTTCTGAGGCTTGCTCGGATACGGCATGGTAGAAAGTCCGGGGTCTGTTACGGATGAGGGCTGTAGCATCATGTAGAACGCTGCGAATAATACCGGCGTTGATGGCAGTCAGGAATAATTGCGGGACGATGTTGTACGGCAAGTCGTTTTTGTCTGTATCTGTCTCAAAAATTACTTCTTCAGCCTCTACACGGAGATTCGTGAAGGTGGTCGTTCCCGTACCTGTCAGTCTTTGTCCAAAGCCGTCCCAGTCGTCCACCAGTTCAAGGCCCTCGCGGTTAGTAGGAATGAGTATAAACGCTGTAGAGCCATCTGGTGCTAACACACGCACAAAAATCAAGTCTGCGTAAAGGCTGCCAGTGCTGTAATATTTCGTTCCATTCAAACGATAGCCGTCGCCATCAGGTGTTAATTTTGTATTCACGACTTGGCGACCACCTGAACGCTTGGCTTCTAGTTCAGTCGAAGCGAGTCCAATAATCGCGCCATCGACGACGGCTTTGAGCCAGCGACGATTCCTTTGGGTGCGCTCAGAACGCAAAATTCGCTCTGTAACAGAGAAATGATTCCGCACAATGTGAGCCACGTTTGGATCAGCATTCCCCAGCCGAATCACGACCTCGAATAGTTCGCGCGCGGTGCTACCACCACCACCTTCGGCAACAGGGATTCGCAATGCACCCAACCGAGAATGCCGGATCAATTCAACCACATTATAAGGAAGGATGCGATCGCGATCGCGCTCACTTGCCCCCAGAGCAATAAAATCAAAAAGCTGCTGGAGTTCCGGCGAGTTTGCTCTTACAGGAGCCGAAAACTGAATTGTTGTATCTGCAAGTTTCTCTGGACTCTTAATCATTAGTTTCTATCTCCGAATATACTGTGGAAAATCTATCTTGGTGAGTGGTGAGGCAATTGCTATTTCTGGGTGATGCGACTTTAGCACTACAAAGTTGAAGAATGTTTCCAAATTTAATGAGGTTGAGATAACTTGCACTGTTATATGTTGCATCCCATCGATAAGAGCGATAGACCACTTCACCAAACAAACCTGTTTGCTCAATCTCACTTATTTTATTAGGGACTTCCTGCTCACGCAAAGGAGGCTCATAGCATACTGAGATCGCAGCTTACACCAAACTAGTCTGGAAGAAGCGATTTGCAGGGCGTGCCAGTCCGAGATTTTCGCGCAGCGTCTTACCTTCATACTCTTTGCGGAAAATCCCACGCCGTTGGAGTTCTGGCACAACTTTATCGACAAAATCATTCAATCCTTCAGGAAGAAAAGGGAACATGATGTTGAAACCGTCAGAGCCTTCCTCAAGCAGCCATTGCTCCATCTCATCGGCGATGCTTTGGGGCGTGCCGACAAAGGCCAGTCCGCCGTAACTGCCAATGCGTTGTGCTAGTTGTCGAATAGTCAAGTTCTCACGTTGCGCTAAGGCTATTACTCTTTCTCGTGAAGAATGACCAGCGTTATTCGGTGGGATTTCTGGCAAGGGGCCATCTGGGTCAAAAGCCGAAACATCGTAGCCAAGCGCACTATTGAGGCTGGCAATACCACTGTCATAATGTACTAGGCTGTCCAAATGAAGACGCTTGGCATGTGCCTCGGCGACGGTTTCCCCCACGATGACTAAAGCACCTGGAAGGATTTTTATGCTGTCTGGGTCACGTCCAATCGCCTGCGCCCGTGCCTTAATGTCTGCAAATAAAGCTTTGCCAGCTTCCAGATTACTAGCAGGTGCAAACACAGCCTCGGCGGTTTCGGCAGCTAATTGCCGTCCGGCTTCGGATGCGCCTGCCTGAACGATTACCGGCCAGCCTTGAACAGGTCTGGCGATGTTCAATGGCCCTCGCACCGAGAGATATTTTCCCTGATGATTCAGAACGTGAAGCTTTGCAGGGTCGAAATAAATTCCTGCTTCCACGTCTCGAATGAAGGCATCGTCAGCAAAAGAATCCCAAAGACCCGTGACGACATCATAAAATTCTCTAGCCCGCCGATAGCGTTCATCATGCTCTATTTCTTCTTCTAATCCAAAGTTGAGTGCTGCGTCTGGATTGGCTGTGGTGACGATGTTCCAGCCAGCGCGACCGTCACTAATATGGTCAAGAGACGCGAAGCGGCGAGCGATGTGGTAAGGCTGGTCATAGGTCGTGGAAGCGGTGGCTACCAGCCCAATGTGTTCGGTGACGCTGGCGAGGGCAGAAAGCAGGGTAAAAGGCTCGAAAGAGGTGACAGTATGGCTGCGTTTCAGAGCGTTAACTGGCATATTCAGCACCGCTAGGTGGTCAGCCATGAAGAATGCGTCAAACTTGCCTTGCTCTAGTTTCTGGATGAATCGTTTCAGTGCTGGAAAGTTAAAATTAGCGTCAGGCAAAGCCCCAGGATAGCGCCAAGCGCCTGTATGTATGCTTACTGGGCGCATAAACGCACCTAGTTTTAATTGCTTCGATTTACTCATTAGTCCTCCGTATCAAGATTTAAAATACAGGTGCGATCGTCCTCTTTAAGTAATTATTGATATAAGCCTTCAATTTGGGATTGACAACCAATTGATTTAGTCTTTGGATATTGGGATCGTTTACTTTTGATTGTACTAGTTTATTGACTGACTAATTGACCCGTAGATTAATTTTGTTTTGGTGTACAACTGGCGAAAAAATAGATGCGATCGCTAACCCTATTGTTAGGATACAATAGCATTGCTCAAACTTTGGATAAAACATAATAGTTAGTAATTTTTAATAAAGGTTAGAAAGAAAATTATGTAATTGAGAAGATCAGATTTAATTTTGATTTTATTCCCAATTCTTATTCCCCAATACAATGCAATACGGTTCAGTTAAGCATTTATTTCTTTTCTCTGCGTCCTTCTCTTCGAGACGCTTCGCGTTGGCGGAAGCATCTTGCAGAGAGGATGTTCTCGGCGGTTCGGTAAAAATTTTCTCTTTCCTCATCAGTTTCTGGTGGTCTAGATTCTTGCGTAGGCGTAGCCCGCCGCAGGCATCGCTTTTTCGGAATGTGAGGGGCATACGTTATCAAGTAGTTTGTCAAAAATTTCCAGTTCTAAATCAGTAATCCAAGCTGGACGAGTAAGTATTGCTGTCATAAAGTTTCCTTTGGGTAGTGGAGAACAATTTTATCCAAAATCTAAAATCGTTCGACTGAGCGTAGCGTTCTGTAGGAAAGTCCAAAATCTAAAATTCTTAGCCTCTAGCCCCTATTTTCAAGTTAGTGTAGGCGCAGCCCGTCGCAGACATCCCTTCACTATCTACTGTTAACGCTCGCACTCTTGGTATGATTTCGGCAGCAAAACGCTCCATTTCTGTGGCAAAAGGCTGGAATTGCAGCATGAAAGTACCAATTCCTACTTTGGTAAATTCAGCAATCTGATGGGCTACAGTTTCATAGCTACCAACCAATCCTGCTGCTGTACCGCCATTGCTCCCCACACCAGGGTACTTAGCCATGTTTTTGAACATAACTACTTCAGAATCTACTCCTTTGAGTAATTCTGAGCGATCGTCTTGTGCTAGTACCATTGCTCTAAGGTTTTGATATTCTGCTTGTGCCTCTGCGTCTGTTGGTCGAGTAATTACAAAAGCTGACATAGCAAAGCCCAGAGGTTGAGAACGAAACTTAGTTTTTTGAGTAACAGCCACAATGGTTTCGCGGATGACTTCAATCGGACGACCATTTAGGAAAAATGTATGGGCTTCTTTTGCGGCTAGTTCTTGGGCTGGTTCTGACTCTCCTCCTACATATACACGCGGGTGTGGTTTGGCTATAGGTGGAGGATTGAGCTTCAAATCATCGATCTGAAAATATTCACCGTTGAAGTTGACTTTTTCTCCACTCCACAAAGCTCTTACGACCCTAATCCATTCATCTGAATAGCGATAACGCTCATCGTGGGTAAGGAAATTTATCCCTGATTTTTCCATTTCTGGCTTGAACCAGGCACTTACTAAGTTAATCGCAAAACGTCCACCACTAATTGCATCAATGCCTAAGGCCATCTTTGCTAAGACGGTGGGATGAAACAATAATGGCTTAACAGCTGCAATAATTTCGATAGAGTTTGTTGCTTCTGCCAGCGCTGCTGCTGCTGTCCAGGTTTCTAGTTGGTCAAGTTCTTGGTTCCTGGGATTGATGATATGTTGCGCTATTAAAGTTGTGGTAAACCCGCACCTTTCGGCCAACTGAATTAAATTCTTGGCTCGTGAGTAACTAGCATCACGAGGTTCTAGAGGATGGTTCATCACACCGCAGTTGCCGTAAACAGGAATCCAAATCCCATAGCGTGGTTCAGACATAGTTTTCTAGAACCTTTGTAGTAAGCACTAAAACTTTATTTTTAAATTCTACGACAAATCTATCGATTTACCGTAATATACTATGAGGTTTGCATAGATGAGGATAAAAAACAAGAGGGTATCTGGATTCTGTGGTTGGGGAAAGGGAACTTGAGGAAAGGAGAATAATTAATAAACTAATGAGACAAAAACATCTAGCCCAACAGAACCTACAGTAATCACTATGTTGAAAGGGATATTTACAGGCTTACCTGGTTGAAGCCGGTAATAAATTATTGCCTGCCATTTCTAAATTATTCGGTTTGGGATAATTTAACGTGAGTTAGACAAACCTCTCCTAGCTTAAATTAAAGCTCAATTCTTTCCCTTGACTTAAAGCTCAATTCTTTCCCTTGACTCAAAAGTCGAATTACCCCCCTTAATCCCCCCTTGTAAAGGGGGGAAAATCTAGTTCCCTCCCCTTTACAAGGGGAGGGTTAGGGTGGGGTAAAACGCTGGTTAATCAGCTATTTCAGACTTGTCTGTACGCTGCGTAGCCGACTCGGAGACGGACGTTTTTAGGTAGTAAAACCAGGGAGAGGTCTTTTTATTCAGCTAGTTTCTTCATTCTCAGGTAATTTTGGAATGTAGAGTTGAGTTTTCCAAAATGTCTTTAACCGAAGAAATTCTTTCTCAATTACCCGGCGATGTTTTAGCAGGATTGCGCCAAAGCGATCGCATCTTAACATCTCTGCGCGAAAACTCCGCACCAGTACCAACGTTAGTTAAAGAAAATCAACAGCTTTTAGGCGTTGTAGACAACGATTTGCTTATCTGCGGTGGTACTTTAGGTATTTTAATTGGTTGCGCCTTAGCGGTGAAGGGACTGCGGGTGGCGTTGATGGAACGGGGTATTTTGCGGGGGAGGGAGCAAGAGTGGAATATTTCTCGCAAAGAATTAGATGTGTTTGTGGAATTAAACTTGCTGACTGAGGAAGAATTAGAGAGTGCGATCGCAACTCAATATAACCCAGCGCGAGTTAGTTTTGCTGGCGGTACAGAAGTTTGGGTAGAGGATGTTTTGAATATTGGTGTAGATCCAGTTTATCTACTAGCTACTTTGAAAACGCGATTTCTCGCCGCAGGTGGAAAGTTGTTAGAAAACACACCCTTTACTGAAGCGGTAGTTCATCCAGATGGGGTGATGGTAAATAACCAATTTAAAACTCGGTTATTAATCGATGCAATGGGACATCTTTCACCCATCAGCCAACAAGCACGTCAAGGCAAAAAACCAGACGCACTGTGCTTAGTTGTAGGAAGTTGCGCCCAAGGTTTTGCGGAAAATAACTCAGGTGACTTGTTATTATCATTCACACCTTTGCAAAATCAATGTCAGTACTTCTGGGAAGCTTTTCCAGCCAGGGATGGCAGAACAACTTACTTGTTTACTTATATGGATGCAGATCCCCAACGTTTAAGTTTAGAAGCTCTATTTGAGGAATATCTGCGTCTTTTACCAGAATATCAGGGAGTGGAGTTGAGCGAACTGAAATTTCAGCGATCGCTATTTGGTTTCTTTCCCACCTATCGCCAAAGCCCTATCAAAACCCCTTGGAGTCGCATTCTACCAGCCGGAGATAGCAGTGGTAGTCAATCTCCCTTGAGTTTTGGTGGTTTTGGGGCAATGGTGCGTCACCTGAAGCGTTTAACTTATGGCATTTACGATGCGCTAGAAACAGAACAATTATCAGCAAAAGCCTTAGCACTACTGCAACCCTATCAACCAAGTTTGACTGTTACCTGGTTATTTCAAAGGGCGATGAGTGTTGGTGTAAATCAGAAAATTGCCCCAGATCAAATTAATCAACTACTCTCGGCGGTATTTGAGGAAATGCAACAGTTGGGTACACCAGTGCTAAAACCATTTTTACAGGATATAGTGCAGTTTTCGGCACTAACAAAAACACTGTTAAAAACTGGTTTAGATCATCCGGTATTAGTTGCCAAGATAATTCCGCAAGTAGGTTTGGCAAGTTTGTTAGATTGGATGGTGCATTATGGCAATTTAGGTGTATATACTGCCTTGTTTTGGTTGAGTCCAATGTTAGAAACATGGATTAAGAATCAACCAAAAGAACAACAATATTATTGGCATCGTTTGATTGATGCTTGGAAATATGGTTCTGGCGATGATTACTCAGATGAAACTTAGAATTTTAGCTATGTGAGGATAACATGATTGAACGTAAATCTTTAGGAATCAAATACTTTGCGGTGCTGATTGGATTCCTGCGCGATCGCCAAGGATTTTTAGAAGAAGTTCGCCAAGGTACGAGATTACCAAATAAAATTATTTCTCTACTAGTTTGCAGTTCCTTATTTCTCGCCGCTTATGGCGGAATCATTGGTGCATACCATAGTTGGATGCAAGCTTTGTCTTCCGCTATTAAACTTCCAGCCCTTTATTTAATTACGCTTCTAATTTGTATTCCAACGTTGTACTTTGCTAACGTCATTTTTGGTTCAAAGCGCACATTTGGACAGCATTTAGCGTTAGTCTTGACTGCTGTTTCAGTTACGAGTGTACTTTTATTCAGCTTTGCACCAATCACACTGTTTTTCTTAATTACCACTAATAATTACCAATTTTTAATTCTGTTAAATGTATTCATATTTGCATTAACTGGATTTATTGGTGTTTCGTCTTTATATCAGGCTACAAGTTTAGTTTTAGAACAAGATAATGAAGGTAGTAAGACACGCCAGAAGATTTTACAATTTTGGCTATTTCTTTACGCTTTCGTCGGTAGTCAGTTAGGATGGACTCTCAGACCATTTTTTGGCACGCCTGATTCTGCTTTTCAACTATTCCGCGAAAGAGAAGGTAATTTCTACTTGAGTGTGATTCAAGCTATTAGCTATCTCTTAGGAATCCGTTAATCAGTCATTAGTAATTCCATAAAATATCACAAATATAAAAATATGCGGAACAAGGAAAAGTTCGGAATTCAACAATTTGGTGTGTTGGTTAATTTATTGCGCGTAGACGCGTAGCGGCTTGTCGTCAGACATCGCCAAGCGTTTTTAGAAGAAATTCGTCAGGGAGTCCGATTACAAAATAAAATTAGTTCTCTGTTTGTATCTAGTTCCATTTTCTTTGCAATATATGGCGCAATTATTGGTGCATCCAACAGTTGGGCGCAGGCATTATCTGGTGCTATTAAACTCCCAGCGTTGTTCTTTTTTAACGTCTTGTTTGGTTCCCGGAGCAGCAATACTGCTCGGTTAAGCGGAAAAAGCTTAAAATTCGTAGGTTGGGTTGAGGAACGAAACCCAACATTTCTGGGGCTTTGTTGGGTTTCACTTCGTTCAACCCAACCTACAAATATTCTTAACCGAGCAGTATTCAACAGCATTTTGTTGTGTTGCTTACATCTGTATCAGTGATTAGTGTGCTTTTATTCAGCTTGGCACTCTTGCATAAATCAAAAAAAAAGAACCCCACCCCGCCAAAGCTACGCTTTGTCTCCCCTCCCGAAAAGCGGGGAGGGGTTGGGGGTGGGGTGTTAGGGACTTTTGCAGGTTAGCGTTCGCGTAGCGTCTCGTAGAGAGGAACGAGCGTCCGTAGGAGCGTCATTGCGTTAGCGTCTCCAAGAGTTGCCCATTACGAATTGCGAATTGGTATTAAATACTACTGAGCGATAGAAAAGTTCTTCTTCTTTAGGCATAATATTGATAGCAGTAGTTACCGCTCATCGTAATACTTTAAAAATTTTTATATTATACAATTTATACAAATCATACAAGTTATACGTTATTAAAACATTTTTTTAAACACGAATTATAACAACAGGATGTTATAGTCAAAATTATTAAGTAATATTTGTGTTGTAATGTTCAAATAAATAGTTAATATTGGTGATGCTGCTATGAAAGCTAGTACGTTTAGCAGACTATTTGCTGCAATAAAAGCTGCTAAAGGAGTAGATACTCTCCAAGAAAATAGTTCGCCATCTCACCCTTTTTATTCTACTGAGAGACGTTTACTTAACTTCAAATTAACACACATAAATGCACTGTTTAAGGGTTCTCCAAAGCTCAATAAAATCTTAATTTTGGAACTGTGATGCATATAAATAATAAATTTTCTACTAACTTTTCATGTATACAAGGGCTACGAGTACTCCTTGTAGATAATGATGTCAATTTCTGCAATTCGTTAACCCCGATGTTGCAATCCTATGGTGTGAAGGTGCAAGCGGCATTTTTAGGAGAGCAAGCTTTGGAAATATTTGTGCGATGGCAACCTGATGTCCTCTTGAGTGATATTTCCTCGCCAAATGAGGATGCCTATGCTCTGATTCACCAAGTAAGAACACTTGCGGGAGAACGAGGCAAAGTAGTACCAGCGATCGCTCTGACAAACACTGTAACAGAAGATATGTATCAACATGCACTTTTAGCTGGGTTTAGTCTATGCTTTGCTAAACCCGTTGTTATTGATGATTTTGTTGCAGTGCTTGGCATTTTAGCAATTGCTAATAATCCTCATCCTCATGCTAACTAGCTTTAATTAATGTCTTAGATATAGTAGTCTAACTCTTTAGAAGTAATGATATAAATCATTTATTGTTGGAAATATTTTTTATTAGAAGGCTACTAATAAATTTGATAGACGATAAAATTAATCTCAGGAGTTATCAAATGTATATTTTAACTCAATTAACTTTGCTTTTGGGTAGTGGAATTATTGGTATTGCATTTATTCTAGTTTCTTATTTATTGGCAATGACTTGGATTTAGAAAACTTAAGTTGTTTATTTAAGTTATATTTAAACTATTATTAAATACAAGGCAAGTAAGTAAACTGACCTAAAACATAAACCTAATCTGCCAAATCATTGCAGTGCAAAACTTCATCCTATGACATCCGATCAACCTTTTGAGCAACCTGTATCTGAATCTACCGCTAATGAAGCGTTCAACGTAGAGCAGCAAGACATTGCAGATGCTTTATTTCCCGTCGTTGGCATTGCCGCCTCTGCGGGAGGATTAGAGGCGTTTACGCAGTTGCTCAAATATTTGCTTACCGATACAGGGATGGCATTTGTGCTGATTCAACACTTAGACCCTAATCACAAGAGTCTGTTGAGCGATATTCTGGCAAGAAAAACTCAAATGCCCGTCACTGAAGTGCAAGACGGCGTGACTATAGAACCTAACAAGGTCTATGTTATTCCGCCTAACGCTAAGATGATCTTATCTAATGGAGTGTTGCAACTCACGCCCCGAGAGAAAGTTCAGGGGAAATATATGCCTGGTGATGCGTTCTTTACTTCATTGGCAGCAGATCGAGGGCACAAAGCGATCGCAGTGGTTTTATCTGGAACCGATGGAGACGGTTCACTGGGGTTAAAGGCAATCAAGGCAGCCGGAGGCGTGACTTTTGCTCAGTGTGAAGACACGGCAAAATTCGATAGTATGCCCAATACTGCTGTTGCCACAGGGAATGTTGATTTTGTGCTGCCGCCTCAAAAAATTGCCGAGGAACTAGCAAACCTCAGTCGCAATCCTTTTATTTCTAACTCACAGCCACCGATCGCAATTGAGAAGTTGCCAGAACTTGGGGATGCGCTGGCGACTATATTTGTGTTGTTGCGATCGCAAACTGGCGTTGACTTTAGCCACTACAAGCCCAACACCCTCGATCGCCGAATCCAGCGCCGAATGCTGTTGTATAAACTAGAACGCTTGGAGGATTATGCCCAGTATCTACAAGAGAATCCGGGTGAAGTCAAAGCCCTCTATGAAGAAATTTTGATCCACGTTACCTATTTTTTCCGCGACCCCGAAGCATTTCAACTCTTGAAAGAGCGAGTTTTTCCCACTATCATCCAAAACAAATCAGCATTGCCATTTCGGATTTGGGTAGCTGGGTGTTCCACGGGCGAAGAAGTCTATTCGATCGCCATCTCCTTACTGGAGTTTTTGTCGAATAAACTCACCCCGCCGCCGATCCAGATTTTTGCCACAGACATCAGTGAGATAGCGATTGACAAAGCCAGATCGGGCATTTATGTAGAGAATCAAATGGTGGAAGTCTCACCAGAGCGCCGCCGCAGATTCTTTAATGCCCTTGAAGGCGGTGGGTATCAAATTAGCAAAGCTGTCCGCGAACTGTGTGTGTTTGCCCGACAAAACTTGGGTAGCGACCCCCCTTTTTCCAACTTAGATTTAATTAGCTGCCGGAATGTACTAATTTACTTGGACGAAGCGTTGCAAAAACGGATACTGCCCATCTTCCATTACAGTCTCAACCCGACTGGCTTTTTACTGCTAGGAACTTCAGAAAGCACAGGTAAATATTCGGAGTTGTTTACTCCCATTGACAAAAAGTATAAAATTTATGCCAAGAAGCTAACTGCAAATCGTCCAATTCTATCGTTCGTTACCAGCAATTATCCGCTAACAAAAGTGGAGCAACCCAAGCTGACTAATGAGAATTCATCAGATGAGTTTGATTTAGAGAGAAAAACTGACCAACTGATCTTGAATCACTATGCCCCAGTGGGTGTAGTAATCAACAACAAGATGGAGGTGCTGCAACTTCGGGGAGAAATCGATCTCTACCTAAAACTTACACCTGGAAAACCGAGTCTTAACTTATTTAAAATGGTGCGCCAAGGCTTGCTCGGAGAGGTACGCGCTACAGTTTATCAGGCACAACGGCAAAAAATTCTAGTTAGAAAGGAAGGGTTACGAATTCAATCCGGCAATCTTTCAAGAATCATCAATCTTGAGGTGATTCCATTCCAGCCTTCGACCGACGAAGAATTCTACTTTTTGGTTTTATTTGAAGAAACCCCACCCACGGTTAACAATCTCAGCCCGGTAAATCCTGAAAGCCAAGAGCAGCCAGACTTAGAGCGAGAGATTGTTCGGCTAAGGCAAGAAATAGCAAACGCCAATCAAGAGAGGGCTGCAACTCAAGAATATCTGCAAGCGGTGATCCAAGAGCAGGAACACATCAATCAAGACCTGAAAGTTGCTAATGAAGAAATCCTCTCCAGCAATGAAGAGTTGCAAAGCACCAATGAAGAGCTAGAAACTGCCAAAGAAGAGATTCAGGCAACCAACGAAGAACTTAACACAACGAATGAAGAACTTCGCTTTCGAAATCTGGAATTAAACCAACTTAACAACGATCTGACAAATTTGCTTGGCAGTATCAATATTCCTATTTTGATATTGACTTCAGACTTACGGGTTCGACGTTTTACGCCAATGGCGCAACGGCTTTTCAATTTAATTCCCGCCGATGCTGGACGACCTTTGAGCGATATCAGAGCCAATCTCGATCTTCCTAACTTAGAAACTCTAATTTTAGAGGTACTTGATACACTCAGCATCAAAGAATTAGAAGTCCAAACTCTAGGGGGACATTGGTACAACCTCCGCATCCGTCCTTATCGCACCACAGAAAACCAGATTGACGGTGTAGTGTTGGTGTTAATAGATATTGATGTTCTCAAACGCAGTGCCGCAACCTTAGAACAAGCCCGGAATTACGCTGAAGCAATTGTGGAGACGGTACAAGTGCCGTTAATCGTGCTTGATTCTGATTTCCGGGTGAACAAAGCCAATCGCTCGTTTTATGAAACATTTCAGGTTTCACCATCAGAGACAGCGCAATCTCTGATTTTTGAACTAGGGAATGCTCAGTGGAACCTACCTGGACTACAACAGATCCTAGAAGACATTCTCGCCAACGATATCACTATTCAAAACTTAGAGGTAGAGCATCGTTTTGAGCAGATTGGGCAGAAAACCATGCTGCTCAATGGTTGGAAAATTATTCAACAGGGAGAAGCCCCAAGGATTTTGCTAGCGATTGAAGATATTAGCGATCGCAAGCAGTTTGAGTTAGAGCGATCGCAACTTTTAGCACAGGAGCAGTCAGCCCGTCAAGAGGCGGAAAATGCCAACCGAGCCAAAAATGAATTCTTGTCGAACCTCTCCCATGAACTTCGTAACCCGCTTAATATTATACTAGGCTGGGCGCAACTTTTCCGCACCCGCAATTTAGATTCTTCAGGAGTCACTCATGCCTGGGAAGTAGTGGAGCGGAGTGCTAATGTGCAAGCTCAGTTAATCGATGATATGCTAGATGTCTCACGGATTACGAGTGGAAAGCTTCATTTAAACACTCGTCTAATCGATCTAGTTTCAGTAGTGGATGCCGCCATTGAGTCTATCGAATTTTCCGCAGAAGCGAAAGGCATTCAACTTATTTCACAGTTGAACTCGGCGACAGTTGTCGGAGATTTTGACCGTTTACAGCAAGTTCTGTGGAATTTACTTTCTAACGCGATTAAGTTCACTCCAGCCGATGGGCGAGTGGGAATTATCCTCGAAGCTGTATATAGTCACGCCGAGATTCGAGTCAGCGACACAGGAATTGGCATCCCAGCAGACTTGCTGCCGTATGTGTTTGAGCGCTTCCGCCAAGGAGATTCCGGTAGTAGTAAAACAAGTCAGGGACTTGGATTGGGCTTGTCAATCGTCCGTCATATTGTCGAACTTCACGGTGGAACAGTTCAAGCGCAAAGTCCAGGCAAGGGACGAGGAACCACGATCGTCATCAGGCTGCCTCTGCGCTCAATGCCGCCGGAAATTACACCGCCAACTTATTTAGAGCCGATCGTTTTGTCAGAGACTCGGCATACATTAAATGGTAAAAATCCATCCTTGAGCCTTGAAGGGTTATGCATCTTGGCTGTAGACGATCAAGCGGATAGCCGCGACTTAATCAAGTGGATGTTACAAGACTTCGGGGCTGAAGTAGTGGTTGTGACATCGGCAAGGGAAGCGATCGCTGCTCTAACTGAATCTCCTGGCAGATACGATCTGCTTCTAGCAGATATTGGGATGCCAGATGAGGATGGTTACTCCCTGATTCGTCAGGTTAGAGAGCTTGAGGCTGAAGCTGGGGGACAAATTCCAGCAGCAGCAATGACTGCTTATGTCACCGAGCAAGAGCGGCAAAGGGCGATTGATGCTGGTTTTCAAATGCATCTAGCTAAACCGATTCAGCTTACTGAATTAGTATTGATGATTGCAAAGTTGAGTGGACGAGTCATAGGTAATTCGTAATTCGTAATGGGCTACGCCCCGCTAGGCTAACGTAATTCGTAATTGAAAGTACTGTATTTAATTTGTGAAAATGCGCGGTGTCCAAATCCCCGACTTCTTTGAGAAGTCGGGGATCTAATTTTTTATAAATTATATGATGTCCGCATAATTAGGGACTTCCGAAATAAAAAAATGCTAAAAAAACTTGTGTTCTGAACGAAAGTACTTGTGTTCTGGACGAAAGTACTTGTGTTCTGGACGAAAAGCCTTGTGTTCTGAACGAAAGTACTTGTGTTCTGGACGAAAAGCCTTGTGTTTTGAACGAAAAGCCTTGTGTTCTGGACGAAAAGCCTTGTGTTCTGGACGAAAAGACTTGTGTTCTGAACGAAAAGACTTGTGTTCTGGACAAAAGTACTTGTCACAAGTCAAATTACCCCCCTATAATCCCCAATACGGTTCAGTTAAGGTGCATAGGTCTTAAAGATCCCCCTTAGTCCCCCTTAAAAAGGGGGAAATAGAGCCATTTTTAGCCCCCCTTAAAAAGGGGGGTTGGGGGGATCGAGTCTTATCCGAACCGTATTGCCTTAATCCCCCCTTTACAAGGGGAGGGTTAGGGTGGGGTAAAACTGACGCGAAAAACCAGGTGAGTAAAGTATTTCAGGCTGTGTGTACACCGTAGCCCTGCAAGCGGGGAGGGGTTGGGGTGGGGTTCTTTTATGGTAATTTGGCGGACATGATATTATTCAGGACTGCTATATATTATGTTTGAATAAATGTTTGAATTACGTATAAATTGTTTAATTTGCATCTAAAACATTCAAAAGTTATAGACTATGTTTGACATTTTTACTTAAAAAGATACAAAACATATTTAATTTATTCTATTAAAACAGAAGGTATCAACTATGAATTGAGGAGTTTTACGCATGACTGCAACCTTCATGAAAGTGCCTAAGTTTCGTGCTACTCAATGGGTGAGCTTTATTGGCGGAGAAGGGATTGTACGCAGCTACACACCTGAATCTGGTACATGGACGTATCTTATTGAGATGGCATTAGGGTTAAAACCTGACTTTGGCAGAGTTGGTGCAGAAACGATGATACTCCTTACCGAGGCAGATTTACATCTTACACGCATTGCTAGTGAGGGCGAGCTTACCCTTAAGAGGTTCGAGGCACTTTACAACCTCAAATGACTTAGTTCTGAATGATGCCATTCAAAGACTTCAAAACTGATAGCTCCTCCTTGAATGAAGTCCTCCAAAAATCTGATTTGGATGAAGAATTAGAACAAGACTTCAATACCATTGATGCTCGTTTTTGCCGATTAGACGCGATGCGTTTTACTCGTGGCTCGATCGCTATTTCTTACTGCTGCAACTGCCGTTAGGAGTTCTACTGTATGTACTAGGTGGCTGGTCGTTTGTAGTTTATGGGATATTTGTCAGAATAGTTTTCCTCTGGCACACGACTTGGTTAATTAACTCAGCGACACATTTGATTGGGAATCGAACATTTGAGACTGAAGATGGATCTCGTAATCTCTGGTGGGCAGCACTCTTAACCTTTGGGGAAGGCTGGCACAATAATCATCATGCTTACCCCAAAGTGGCAAAAGCTGGCTGGCAGTGGTGGCAGGTAGATGTGACGTGGTGGGCAATTCAAACATTGAAGACACTGGGGTTAGCCAAAAAAGTGGTAATGCCTCCTGCAAATCTCAACTGAGGCTCGATTGTATTTGATGACTTTCTAAATATCTTCTTAAAGATTTGGAACTTTTCGCAGCCGAGTAGGCGCGTGTCATATTTTGTTAAGGAATTATCATGAGACAACTTGTTATTGCTGAACGCATAAGCCTTATTGGTCATATCGTGTCAATGGTATTTGGATTGGTAGGGATATTACTGGTTGTACCTAATGCCCAAGTAATTTTGAACTTATCCGAGGTTGGACAAACTGCCATGCAATGGAGTATGGCAGGAGGCGGTGTAGTTTATATGATTTTAGGCGCGGTAGGTGTTTTCTTGTATGCCATGCGGACTTTGGGTTTAGGTCGCGCTTTGGCATTTCTGTTGCCATCTGTATTTATTTCTCTAGGAAGTGAATTACTAGGAACCAGTACTGGTTTTCCATTTGGCCATTATAGTTACCTAAGCGGTTTAGGTTATAAGATTGCAGGTTTAGTCCCATTTACAATTCCCTTGTCGTGGTTTTATTTGGGATTTGTTTCTTACCTACTAGCACGTGCAGGTTTAGAAGTGGACAAAAAACCCAACTTGTGGCGTCATATAAGTGCGATCGCTTTGGGTGCTTTGTTACTAACCTCCTGGGATTTTGTTCTCGATCCCGCAATGAGTCAAACTTCCCTGCCCTTTTGGTATTGGCAACAACCAGGCCCCTTCTTTGGAATGCCTTACCAAAACTTTGCAGGGTGGCTGGGTACTAGCTCAGTATTTATGACTGTGACTGCACTGTTGTGGAGAAATAATCCAATTAACTGGGAGCGAAACCTGCGGTGGGCTTTGCCAACGCAACTTAATATACCTTTAGCAGTTTATTTAAGTAACTTTGGTTTCGCTACAGTCATGAGCTTAACAGCTGGATTCTTTGTACCCGTGTTGCTAGGCTTATTACTGGGTGTCACTCCCGCAGTGCTGTTGTGGTTGAAAGGCTCATCTATACCCGGACAAGTTTCCACTGAACAACCAGAAATCTCTGTAGCTAGAGTCATTGCAGTGAAATGAAAGGGCATTGGGTACAAGAGGCAGAGGAGTAAAGGGGCAGAGGGAAAAGACTTACTATAGCCGTAGTCACATAGGTTAGGACAGTATTGGTTGCTAAAAACCTTGAATTAACTGGATTTTTACTCAGCACGATCTTCCTCTATTGCAGCAATAGTTCGTTTCGTGGCAAAGCCGTTGAGAATTATGCCTCGAACTAAGGACACCTCTTTATCCAAATTCATTGCATGATTCTCATATTTTGTTGCGGCAATAGTTAAATTGTAGTTTCTCATCTGTTCTGCCATTTGACGGGAGAATGTAACCTTTTCTTCCATTACCCGCACAGCCGACCACAGCGCATTTTCAAGATTCTGAGTTTGCTCTGCTAGGAACACATTAGCTGTAAAGGAATGCCCTATGTGACAGCGAAACCGTAGCGGCTGTTCTTTGCCAATTTGCCAAATGCTGCCGTTGCATTCAGGGCAGGTGTAAGTCGTTCTAGTCCCGATCGCTTCTACATTCTTTAAAAACTCCTGGGTATTCATCTGCTGTTCAGCAATCTTGGATTCAATTTCGATCTCTTCGGTCACGGGATATGCCTCCTCTTGGGCGGCGCGTTCCTTTGATAACTCCACTAGTAGGTCTGGGATTTCTGCAAGCGGCAGGCAGTAATCGACATTCACATACCGCAGGGCGCTCTTGGCCATGCTGGGGTATTCTGCTTCGTTCGGGTCTTGAACGATCGCTACTCCGCCCCGTTTCTTGATTGCCTGCAACCCCACCGTGCCATCATCAAGATAGCCAGTGAGTACCACACCTACCACCCTTGTACCATAAGCGCGGGCGGCTGAACGAAATAACGCATCGATCGCGGGGCGAAAGCGGTTTTCTTGAGGCCCGCGCACGACACGCATCGAGCCTTGATTGACCAACAGGTGATAATCGGGCGGTGCGACATAGATTCGCCCGGTTTGAATTGACTCTCCATCTGCCGGGTGAGATGCTGGGAGAGAGCCTACATCTGTAAGAATTTGGGGGAGAATGCTGGGCTTATCTGCTGCGAGGTGCTGAACAATAAAGAAGACAGCATCAATCTCAGCAGGCAGAGCGCCTAAGATTGCGCCCAGTGCTTTGAGTCCGCCTGCGGAAGTGCCAATAACAATAATGTTGTGTCCAAGCATAGATTTTTTTCTTAGTGAATAAAAGCGTTTTAGGGAACTCCAAAAAATAGATTATCCAATTTCACTCTTTCAAAACGACACTTCGGCATCGCTCAGTGACTACTTTCCCTCCCCCTGCTCCCCTACTCCCTGTCATTCTGGCTTGGAGAGTTCTTTTATCGGCAACAACAAACTGGCTTCAATCTCCTGGCGCACAATGTCTGTGATCTCACAGTTGCTATTAAGGCAATCGATAAGCAACTGATTGGCATTGTAATATTCTTGCAATACTTGTTGTTGCTGTGGGCTGAAGTCCCAGTGATGCTGAATGTTTCGATGCTTGGCGATCGCAGTTTTTAACTGTTCCATCCAAGCAGGATAACTTGTTTGCCACCATGTTTGAATGCTTTCTCTACTTTGTTCTGGATCGGGCAGTAGGTCTTTAAGTTCTTGTAAAGCTTGATGTAAGCCAGCATCTTGAACAATTGCTAAAGCACTACTCAGAGCATCGTTGCACCCATAGACATCGGCAAAATTAGATTTGCATTCCATTACTAGGTTATCTAATGCCGCATCCAAAAAAATATCTTGATCGAAGATGCAGACAAGGGCAAAGTACGGGGTAAGGTGAGGAGTCCTAGCCAGGGCAAGATAAAACGCCCGAATAGCAGCAGAATCAGGAGCAGCGAGAGACTTTTGACTTGTCCAAGTTAAAAATTTTTGCAAATATGGATCTTGAGCCGCTAGCGCCTCAACTTCTTGCTTCATCAACAGTACCAAAAAATCTGCACTCCGCAGCATAGCAACCGTTAACAAAAAGATTTCACGCCACCTGGGTTCAGTAATATGAGTCACCAGACGTTCTAACGGTTGTTCTAACGCCTGTAAATTATAACTGGCAACGATTTTTCGAGCAGTCAGGTATTCTTGAAACGTCAAATAAGAGAAAGAGAAAATCCCCCGCACTCGTTCTGCTAGTAATCCATGTTGCAACTCTATCGCCTGAAGTACCCCTTTACTATCTAATTCCAATTCCTCTGGTTCTGTGGAAGAATTCGGCAAATCACCGATATAATCGCTAATGTATTGCTCAACAATGCGTTGTTCAAAAAAGTAATTACCCTGCTCAAATGTCGCGCTAGCAACCTGACTCAGCAACTTAAGTTTTTGTGGTAATAAAAAACCTTGGTATACTTCATCCCGCTCAATTGCTTTAGTTTCGTCCCATTTGCCCAAGAGCAGGTCTAAACACTGCTTATAAAACGCAGTTTTTTGAGTTGGAAATTTGTTCTGATGATGAAAAACCCAGCAGGCGAGATGCAAAAACAAAGGAGTGATAGCAAGTCTCCGAAATTGTAAATTTTCGGGTAAATCTAGTTTCTTAATAAACTCAACTGCCTGTTCTTGTTTATCTTGGATGTTTGGTTTCGTAACTGCTGTAAACCACTTCTGAGCAAAAGCAACAATTTGCTCTTGAGTAAAAGGGGCAATTTCAACATCTGTAAAGCGTTTGAGGTTTAAAGCTTTAGCTGCTGTGCGGCAGGTGACGACAAACATATTCTTTTGATACTTTTCAGATAGTCTGCGAATCTCATTGACGACACCCTTACTCTGTTGATAGAGTACTTCATCTAATCCATCCAGCAACAGCAATACTCTGCCTTCCAACAACAAAGTTTCCAGCACAGATGGAGGATCTGAAATTCCACAGGTGAGGAAGTCTTCGCAAATATAGTTAAGTAAATGGAACTCTCCTACAACTCTCGTTTCGTTGGCAAAATCTCTTAAGTTGACAAAAATAGGAACCCGATTTGCTGCAAATCTCCCTCGGTTGCATTGAATCGCCAGATGTTGTAAAAAAGTGGTTTTACCTGCTCCCGGTTTACCCAACACCCGCAGCTTTGAGTAAGTTTGAACTGCCGTGATCCCCGCCATTTGTGTTTGAGATACTTCACCTAAACCAAAGCAATCAAATTCTTTTGATGTAAAGTTTTGCAAATCAGCAAACTCTAACCACTGAAGGCTGGCAATCTCCTCCAAAATGTTGAGATCGATGTAAATGTCGTCGATTCTAACGGGCCGAGTAACATCTAATAACTGCAAAGTGCCGCACTGGTCTTGAATTTTGTCGAAGCGTTGCGATCGCACTTGTTGTATTAGAGCATCAATATCCAAAAATTCAGCAGCATCAAGTTCTTTTGATTCAGGGAATTCTTCTGGAGGATTAGCCGCAATCTCCCGCCAATTCAACGACAACAGAGAACAAATTTCTATAAATATATGACGCTCAATGGGACGCCCAGTAAAAAACCGCCAAATTGGTTGGCGAGTCTTTAAGTTGACTTCAAAAGCCAGATTTTCTTGTGTCCAGCCCTTATGAGCGAACGCTTTTTTAGCTTGTTGAATCCCGGCGAGTGATCCCTGGAGCGATCGCTTGACCATAGGAGCTTACACACATCAAATAAGAATTCTTCAATTTGACATTATTGCAACATACAGTTTCGGAACTACTTACAAATCAAGTTAACTATTTTTAAATGTTAATGATTGATTGCCAGCATCTTCAGCTAATATTGCGGCATTGCATTCTTCTCAGTTAAATCTGATTTATTTCAGTATCATTTTTAACTTCCCATCTTGTGTATTAGCAGATTTTGCTATTTTGTAACTTTGCCTCTATGGAAAGTTTAAACTTTATGTACGTTATGAGTACTCACTATTATTGTACCATTTGCGCCCCTACTTTTCTAGACTCCAGCCCAGCGCTACGGCTACTTCAGCAGCTAATTCTAGAGGATTAAATGGTTTCGCGATCGCACTGATCGTTAGTTTGTCTAGATGGGATACCGCGTCCGGTATCTTTGACTATCAACAAAACTTCATTCCCTTGTTGTTGCGCCCCAACCAAACTGTAGATCCAGGAGACGAAAACTTAATGGTATTACTCAGTAGATTGGTCAAAGTTTGGACAATGCGATCGCAATCTGCCAATACTTGACCGGATAAGGCAAAAATGGATAGCGTTACTCCCGCTTTGTCGGCCAGAGGCTGTATGACATTTACTGATTTGCAAAATCAATTACAGTGCTTTTCAAGTAATTAAACCACACCATTCCCTACTCGTTACATCCTCTAACTGAGTAACGATCTTTCAAGCCATAAAATTTCCAATACGCTACAACAGAAAAAACCTTCTGCTAAACCTGTGAAAAAACGAGTAACTCTTACCTTCCCTAAACGCGCTGTACAAATGCCAGTCACTTACGTACTGGCCAAAGAATTCAACGTTGCCGCTAATATTATCCGTGCCCAAGTTGCCCCAAATCAAATTGGCAAACTGGTAGTAGAACTATCGGGAGATATCGATCAATTAGATGCAGCGATTGAGTGGATGCGATCGCGCCATGTTAATGTTTCTCATACCTTAGGCGAAATTGCGATCGACGAGGATGTGTGTGTCCACTGTGGCTTGTGTACTGGGGTTTGTCCTACCGAAGCTCTCACTCTCCACCCAGAGACATACAAACTCACATTCACGCGATCGCGTTGTATCGTCTGCGAACAGTGTATCCCCACCTGTCCTGTACAAGCAATCTCCACTAACCTTTAACAATTCAAAATTTAAAATCTAAAATCCAAAATTCATATTATACCAGCTTAAACACATCCGCTATTACACCACCATCACCCACCAGTCTAGTTTTTGCTGGAGAGTCATAAACTACCAATAGCGAAGGTATGCCAGCAATATCCTGAAACAGCGTCATTCCCTCAGCATGATCTTCCCGATTTCCATAGGGAATATCTTGTACAAAATCTGGATTGCTGAAAACATTTTCTCGCAAGTTAACGCCATTTATCCAGCGATAAACTTGCACGGGCCCATCTAAATCCATCGTTGGCCCAGCTAAAATCAACAAATCTTTTCCATCTACACACAAATCCCGAATTCCCAAACCATTCAACCAGATAAAATGCTTTTTATATGACTCCTTCGCTTCTCCAATTTGCCGTAGTTTCAGAATTCCAGGGCTAGAATCTTCTAACTCAATTTCCAGAATAACAGCCCAACCCCGCAATACAGGCCCACGCAAACCCAAAAAAATCCGGTTTTGATAAATGCCTATTCCTTCAATATCAAAGCCGTTATCTTTTCCCGCAGTTCCAGCCTTGATAAATAAGCCTAAATGGGCGTCATCTGCTAAAGCAGTAAGAAGCAAATTCCCCTGGTTTGTCACCTCTAGTTTAGCGGCATTCAATTGCACATCTGGGTTTTGGGGATGTGGGCAAGATGAGAATAACTTACCGTCTATCAAAGGAATCCTTCCTAAAAGGTAACGGTTGGGTTCTGATTCAATTTTGGTCAGCCTTTTAAAGTTTTGTGCATCGGTTTTATCAGGTTTCGGTTTTTTGCGTTTGTAACTATGAGAACCAACAAACCACAAGTAATAATCTGTGTAAGCAAGTCCCTCTATATCAATTTCTTGGTCTTCTGGCGCAGGTAAATTGATAAATTCTGCTACCCTAAATTGTTGATGATCTGTAAACTTATCAGTATCAACCAAAGAGAGACGTTCAATAGTTGAAGTTTCATCTGACCCCAACCATAAATATTTATCTTGTGTTAAAAGCAGCGCTGATAAGTCTTCTCTATGTTCTTTAAAGTTATCTACAAAAGTTAAGAAAACTTGATTGAGCAAATTTGAGTTTGACATTTTTTGATTTCAGAAAGAAAGATTAATTATGTTATAATAAATGATTATCATACTAAATATTTGATTTGTAAAAGCTATTGTATATATGAAATCGTTATGATAAATCTGCTCTTTAGACCTTTGATAGATATTTGGATATTTCTTAAAGAGGATGCAAGTATTAATGCTCCTTAGTAGCATACTTGATAATACTCACTCAAGAAAAAGATAAAAACTAGATACAAATTTTTAACTAATGTTATTATTCAATAGCCTCATGAGGTAATGTCATTTAAGATCAATTATGAAACTAGCCACACAAACCACGGTAAAAACTCTAGGGGGCTACGCCTACCAAGCGATTGAAAAACACTTTAAGAAAACCTTGAAGTGGGAAAAATTAGTAAAGAAAGATGAAGATCCAGAAGCGTTGCACCAAATGCGAGTGGGAATGCGTCGCTTACGAACATCTGTAACTAGCTTTGGACTAGCGGTGGATTTGCCGAAACCAGTCAACGATAAAAATATTGGTAAAATAGCCCGTCGTCTTGGTAGCCTGAGAGATTTAGACGTACTTAAAGAAAGTTTGGAAAACAATTACAAACCAAACTTACCTTCCAAAGAGCAAGAATCTCTACAAACAGCTTTCAAAGCTTTAGCTAAACAACGTGAAGATGTACAATCAAGCGTACAGAAAACGTTAAAAGATGAAGCTTATAAGTCTCTAAAAGATGCATTAGATAAGTGGTTAGAGAAACCTAGTTATCAACCTTTAGCATCTTTTACCATTCAGCAGGTACTACCAGATTTACTTTTACCAGAAGTGAGTAGTTTTTTACTGCATCCGGCTTGGCTAGTTGGTACTGAATTTGTAGAATCAGAAGTGATAATCCAGAAAAACTGGAAACCAGAAAAGATAGAAAAACAATTGACAACAGAAGGTGAAATTATTCACAGTTTGCGAAAAGAAGCAAAACGTCTACGCTACCAGATGGAGTTATTTACTGACTTATATGGCGAATCTTACGAAGCTTATCTTACAGAAGTGAAAAATATCCAAGAAATTTTGGGTACGATGCAAGATAGTGCTGTCTTAACTGACTGGCTTACAGATGTCTTCAAGTCAGAAATCCAGACTGAACTCCCTACCCTTGCTGCTTTGTTAACTGAAAATCGCTACCAGTCGTGGCAGAAGTGGCAGCCCTTACAAGAACGGTATCTGAAAGCTGAAACTAAGCATAGCTTTCATTTAACAATACTGCACCCGCTTTCCGGAGTAATAACGTGAACTACCCACACTGACATTGGACTCTATCAGGACAAGGGATCTAAATATATTAAATATATAAATAATATATTGACGAGCCTGAATAAGAAGCGGATTCTATTTGTCTAATACTTTTAAAACAACCTCTTATGGTAAGGGGAGACACAGTGACGTGTCCCCCTAATCAGCAGAAAAAGTAGTCTCCTTCAATCTGCCTTTTAATGTCAGTACCCCTTAAGTTGATAAAGTTCTTATTTTGTAAAACCGACTCCTAGCGTATAGGAAAAATCAGGTTCAGAGTTGGTACCAAAGAAAGCTCCATTATTTTGAGGCAAGAAAGAATCTTTACTCACTGAAATTGAGTACGCACCTGCACTCACTAAACCAGTGATTGATGACGAATTTTGACTGGTCACTAAAGTCCCATAGTTAAACAGTCCGATATTTGCCTTTCCCGATGTCGCTATGTTGATAGTGACGGTTCCTGGATTTGGTAAATAAAATGTAAAAAAGTCAACATCGGGATTACTGCTCGATTCAACTGTTACTAACTCGCCTGAAATATTAACTTTTGAGCCTGATGATAAAGAACCTAAATCTTCAGCGTTCCCTAGTGTGTTGTTTGTAGCTTGTCCAGTATTTTCCCGTTCATAGTAAAGGAAGTCATCGCTACTAAGTCTGAGATTGTTTTTTCCCTCCACAATACCTATGAGTTCATTTACCTGTCCCGGTTGCTGTGAGAATATTCGTGTGTTGCTTCCAGCAACTTGCAGACGGTAGTCTTGTGGAGTTCCTTTGAGTTGAATTTTATCTTGGCTAGAGTCGAAGTCACTAATAGTAGCGAAGTCAGCAAAACCAGTATTCGTAGAGTTGTTATCGTCGTAGAAAATATTTGCAGCGTCCCCTAAGACAAATGTATCTGCACCAGTTCCACCAGTTAAGATATCAGTTTCTCCTACTCCAGGTGGAAGCAGACTACCAGGATAAACACCGATGAGGATATCATTTCCAGCCCCCCCATTGAGTACGTCATTGCCGGGCCCGCCTTGTAGGCTATCATTGCCGTCCTCACCATTGAGGATATCATCGGCTAAATTACCATCTAGTGTGTCATCGCCCGCTCTTCCATTCAGCGTATTGTTAAAATCATTACCGTTGATAAAGTTGTTAAGACTGTTACCTGTACCGTTGATGGCGTTACTTGTGAATCGCAGTGTTAAGTTCTCCAGATTTGCGCCCAGTGTGTAGGTGATAGAAGACCGAACGCTATCTGTGCCTGAATTAATAGCTTCCCGAATCGTGTCACTAGAACTGTCAATAATGTAAGTGTCGTCGCCTGTTCCCCCATCCAAGATGTCGCTACCTGTGCCGCCATCAAGTGTGTCATTGCCACTGCCACCGATTAGACTGTCGTTTAGCGTCCCACCTGCGAGAGAATCGTTACCAGCCAAACCATTTAAGGTATCGTTACCCGACGGACTAGTGACATTACCACCACTAGCCCAACCAACTATTGTGTCATCTCCCAAAGTCCCATTTATCTTATTAGGACTTGTAGTGCCGAAAGTAATAGCCATATTATCTCTCCTGAATTTCTCACCAATACGTAAGTTGAGCCTCAGTCTAAAAACTATTAATCAGTTAAATGCAGATTACTTGCTATTTGCGTAATCTTAAAGTTAGAAAACATTAATTATTTTGTTAGAAACTTCTCAAGAAAAATATCCAACTAGTTATTGTGGGCTGACCCAAAAAGCCCACCTTTGCTTGCGGACAATTAACATGCCTACTCTAAAAAATTAGATAGTTTATTTTTTGAAAATCTCTTAAATAATTAACCAAATGGTAAGTAATTAGGTCGCGCTGCTTCTGTAGGAGACGCTGTGTATAACTTCCTTAAGAGAAGCTATACGCTCAGAATTCAAGATTTACGCATTACAATCCTCATAAATAGATTTAAGAGGTTGTTATAAGGATACCGTATTTTCTTCTATTTTTTTGAAGCTATCCGTAAATAATTTTAGCAATTTTGATTTATCTCTAGTCTAAAAGCACTAATAATTACCCTTCAACAATATTGCTTTGTCTAAATCAGTCATAGTAGAGGTTACAGCTACTGGATACAAAAGCTCCTCTAATGTGTTGTCAGAGTGGTTAAGTTGTATGTAAATTCAACCAGCAGCTAAGATGAAGGTTTATAAGGGTCAAATATGAATGTATTACTTCTATACCCCCGTTTTCCAAAAAGTTTTTGGTCTTTTGAAAAAACACTGGCTTTGTTAGACCGTAAAGCAATGCTACCGCCTTTAGGCTTGGTAACTGTAGCTGCGATATTACCTCAAGAATGGGAGTATAAGTTAGTAGACCGAAATGTTCGCGTCTGTACGGAAGCAGAGTGGGCTTGGGCAGATTTGGTTATTATGTCGGCGATGATTGTGCAAAAAGAGGATTTACTCTCTCAGATATTAGAAGCAAAACGCAGAGGTAAACGGGTAGCTGTGGGTGGCCCTTTCCCGACAGCGCTACCAGATGAAATGACATCCGCCGGAGCAGATTACTTGATATTGGACGAAGGGGAAATTACCCTACCCTTATTTGTAGCAGCGATCGCACGGGGCGATCGCACAGGTATTTTTCGCTCTGGCGGTGAAAAACCCGATGTAACTAACACTCCAACTCCTCGCTTTGACTTGCTAGAGTTTGAAGCCTATGCGGAGATGTCGGTGCAATTTTCGCGTGGATGCCCCTTTCAGTGTGAATTCTGCGACATTATTGTGCTATATGGTCGCAAACCCCGTACTAAAAGCCCAGAGCAATTATTAGCAGAACTAGATTATCTCTACAAACTGGGTTGGCGACGCAGTATTTTTATGGTGGATGACAACTTCATCGGGAATAAGCGGAATGTCAAATTATTTTTGAAGTCCCTTCTGCCCTGGATGGTAGAACATAATTATCCATTTTCCTTTGCCACAGAGGCTTCAGTTGATTTAGCCCAAGATCAAGAACTGATGGATTTGATGGTAGCGTGTAATTTTGGTGCTGTTTTTCTGGGAATTGAAACCCCAGACGAAGAAAGTCTCACTTTTACTCAGAAATACCAGAATACCAGAGACTCGCTTAGTGAAGCGGTGAATAGGATTACCCGCTCAGGGTTGCGAGTTATGGCAGGTTTTATCATTGGGTTTGATGGCGAGAAAATCGGAGCCGGCGCACGAATTGTCAAGTTTGTCGAGCAAACAGCAATACCCACCGCCTTATTCAGTATGCTGCAAGCACTTCCAGATACAGCCCTTTGGCATAGATTAGAAAAGGAAGGACGACTCCGCAATAAATCAGCCAACATCAACCAAACCACGTTGATGAACTTTGTCCCAACTCGACCGTTAGAAGACATCGCTCGCGAATATGTGCAGGCGTTCTGTGATTTGTATGAGCCAGAGCGGTTTTTGGAACGTACATACAAACACTTCCGGCTTTTGGGCGAAGCAACCTACCCGAAAAAGGGCAAAGCTGCTAAGAAACCATTGAATTGGAAAGTACTCCGAGCGTTTCTGATTATTTGTTGGCGGCAAGGTGTACGTCGTCAGACGCGCTGGCAATTCTGGCGTAACTTGTGGAGCATGTATCAGCATAATCCGGGTGGGGTGAGTAGCTACTTAGCTGTTTGTGCCCAAATTGAGCATTTCTTGGAGTATCGCCAAATTGTTCGGGATGAAATTGAGGCTCAAGTCGCTGAATTTCTGGAAGCAGAAGCTAGGGTAAAATCAGAAGTAAAAGTGATGGTTAATTCGTAGCGAATTAAATTTGGCAATACCACGCAATGCTAATGTATCCCGATGCAATGTTAATGCGTTCCCCTGCAATGCCAATGCATCCCGATGCAATGTTAATGCGTCGCCCTGCAATGCCAATGCATCCCAATGCAATGTTAATGCGTCGCCCTGCAATGCCAATGCATCCCGATGCAATGTTAATGCGTTCGTCTGCATTAAAAGCGCTACGCTTTTACCGAGCTATCCGCGCCGAGAAAGCCCCTAAATTTATTTATGGGGTTCAAAATTATTGACTTTTGACTTCCCTAAAGGGGCTGACCATGCCACCCGATAACTTGGAGATTAATGAAGCGATCGCAGCACAATTTGCTCAATTAGTGCTGGATTGTATCGAGCGGGAGTATCCCCACAGTGGTCTGTATTGGGCTGATAGCGACGAGGATATAAAACCACCGCGTGAATTGACTCCTGCATTTTATGGCTGCTTAGATTGGCATTCAGCCGTACATGGTCACTGGTTGCTGGTACGTCTGATGCGTCACTTTCCTGAAGCCCCTTTTAATGCAGCGTCAAAGCAAGCACTTGAGCAAAGCCTAACACCTGAGAAGATTCAAGGAGAAATTGCTCATTTCCAACGGCTACCCTTTTTTGAATTTCCTTATGGTGTGGCATGGCTTCTGCAACTGGCTGCGGAACTTCACGAGTGGAATCATCCTCAAGCGAAGCAATGGCGGGTTATATTGGAACCGCTAGAAAAGTTAATAGCAGGTAACTTACATCGCTGGATTAACGGACTGAAACTCCCAAATCGCACAGGGATGCATAGCCAAACAGCTTTTGCACTTGGTTTGATGCTAGATTGGGCACGGATTACCGAAAATGCTGACTTCATTCAGTTAGTGGAGAACAAAGCACGGCAATTTTATTTTAGCGATCGCAACTACTCGCTGCAATTCGAGCCGCTTGGTTACGATTTTCTCTCTCCTGGACTTGCTGAAGCAGACCTGATGCGGCGAGTCCTGCCAACAACAGCTTTCACTGACTGGCTCACCGATTTTCTTCCACAAATACCCATTGATAATTCAGCAAATTGGTTACAAGCACCTGGAGTAGATAATCCTCAAGATTATATGCAATCCCACTTCTACGGTCTTAATCTCAGTCGCGCTTGGATGCTTGAGGGGATCATTTCTAGATTGGCAAATAGCGATCGCCGCCGAGAAACACTTCGCTCTGCTGCCCTTCACCATCGTCATCATGGATTAGCAGATATTGTCAGCGAACATTATGCAGCTAGTCACTGGGTAGGTACTTTTGCTGTTTATCTCCTAACAAATCGTGGATTACCTTTCATGAGTTGAGTGCTGAGTGCTGTTAGCGATAGCGGGGCGTTTAGCCCGTGCTGAGTTAGGTGTAGGTTGGGTTGAGGAACGAAACCCAACATTATCAAAGCTTTGTTGGGTTTCACTTCGTTTAACCCAACCTACGATTCTTCTTAACTCACCATTCGCAATGCCCAATGCCCCAATCCTTAAAATATGCCAAGTAAATATGCCTTAGCTGACTGAGACTGTCAGGATCATAGAGTAAAGAGTAAAAGGCAATCTATTTTGACTTTTAACTTTCTCCTTTTGTTCAACTTTCCACAAGGGTAGGTTTAATCTTGACTAAATTGAAGGTTGGTATCAATGGCTTCGGTCGAATCGGGCGACTTGTGCTTCGCGCTGGCATCGATAACCCCAACATTGAGTTTATAGGCATTAACGACCTAGTACCACCAGATAACCTCGCTTACCTATTAAAGTACGACTCAACCCACGGCAGATTAAAGCACAAGGTTGAAGCTAAGGAAGATGGTATCCTGATTGACGGGCACTTCATTCCTTGCGTGTCGGTGAGGAACCCAGCAGAGTTACCTTGGGGAAAATTAGGTGCAGATTATGTGGTGGAAGCTACCGGACTTTTCACTGACCACGAAGGAGCCGCAAACCACCTGAAAGCAGGTGCAAAGCGAGTGGTAATTTCCGCTCCCACTAAAGATCCAGATCGAGTTACTACCCTACTAATGGGTGTAAATCATCACTTATTTGATCCCAGCAAGGATATCATTGTCTCTAATGCTAGCTGCACTACAAACTGTCTAGCTCCTATAGCTAAGGTCATCAATGACAACTTTGGGTTGACTGAAGGGTTAATGACCACAGTCCATGCGATGACTGCTACTCAGCCAACTGTAGACGGCCCCAGTAAGAAAGACTGGCGGGGTGGTCGAGGTGCAAGCCAGAATATTATTCCCTCCTCTACAGGCGCAGCTAAAGCTGTAGCGTTGGTTTTACCAGAATTGAAGGGCAGGCTGACTGGTATGGCTTTGCGAGTTCCAACTCCTGATGTCTCTGTAGTTGATTTAACTTTCAAAACTGCCAAAGCTACTAGTTATAAAGAAATCTGTGCTGCCATGAAGGAAGCTGCCGCAGGTTCTCTAGCAGGTATTTTGGGTTACACAGATGAAGAAGTAGTTTCTACAGATTTTCAAGGCGATACCCATTCTAGTATCTTCGACGCAGGTGCTGGGATTGAGTTGAACTCCAACTTCTTCAAGGTAATTGCCTGGTATGACAACGAGTGGGGCTACTCGAATCGCGTGATTGACCTGATGTTGTCTATGTCACAGAAGGAAAAACTCGCACCGACAGCTGCTGTGGTTTGATTGGTTATTAGTCATTGGTCATTGGTCATTAGCTTTTGACTTTTGACCCTTGACTTTTGGGATTTGGGTCAAATGGTAAATACCGCGAAAACAAAACGCCATTTAGTATATTTCCTTAGAAACCCAGTTATATGAAGCACATGTGAATTTGGATGCGAAGTCTCTTAATGACGAATTACGAATTGGTATAAACCATCCAAATTTGCAGGTTACTCCTCAACCCCTAATCCCTATGCGTCGAACCAAAATCATTTGTACTGTTGGGCCGGCTACATCTGCACCCGAAAAGCTGCAAGCTTTAGTAGAAGCTGGAATGAATGTGGCACGGCTGAATTTTTCCCACGGGGCTTATGAATTCCACGCCCAAACTGCTCACTATCTCAGACAAATTAGTACTGAGCAGCAAAAGCCGATCGCAATTATGCAAGACCTGTGTGGCCCGAAGATTCGCTTGGGAACTTTACCACCGGAAGGGTTAAATTTAGAAGCTGGTAGTGAAGTCACCTTTGTTTTGCAAGAAAAAGGTGAGAGTATCGACGAACTACCCCTACCATTGCCGACTTTGTTCGCAATGGTGCGACCAGGCGAACCGATTTTGATTAATGATGGTCGCGTCAAGTTGATTGTTACCGATCGCGATGCCGATCGCATTCGCGCCCAAGTAAAAATTGGCGGGTTAATTTCTACACATAAAGGAGTAAACCTACCACAAACTCCTTTACCTGTTAGTTCGATTACCGAAAAAGACTTGCTGGATCTGCGCTTTGGGATTCAGTTGGGTGTAGACTGGGTAGCGGTGTCCTTTGTGCGATCGCCACAAGACTTAGAACCCGCCAAGCGAATGATTGAAGCTGCTGGTGCTTCCATCCGCTTAATTGCCAAAATCGAAAGAGCAGAGGCAGTAGAGAGTTTTGACTCCATTCTGAAAGTTGCGGACGCAATTATGATTGCTCGTGGTGATTTAGGGGTAGAAGTGCCAATTCACGAAGTACCCTTAATTCAAAAAGATATTATTCGTCGTTGCAATCGTGCTGGCAAGCCGGTGATTACAGCCACCCAAATGCTAGAGTCGATGATTAGCGCCCCCGATCCCACCCGCGCCGAAGCAACCGATGTCGCCAACTCCATCTTAGATGGAACAGATGCGGTAATGCTTTCTGGTGAAACAGCTGTCGGACAATATCCCATCGCCGCCGTCGAGATGATGCACAACATCGCCGTGCGGACAGAACAAGCTCTAGATGAGGGTAGCAAACATGCCTGGTGTCATGAAGCAGGCAGTCTTAGCGTTACCGAATCTGTAGCAGAATCCGTGTGTCGCATCGCTTATGAAACAGGCTCACGAGCAATTCTTTGTAACACTTCATCAGGAAATACAGCGAGAATGGTATCGAAATATCGGCCTACTTCTCCTATTATTGCCCTTACCTCTGACATCACTGCTTATCGCCAACTAGCGCTTTCTTGGGGTGTAGAAGCTTTGCTGATTCCACCAGTCCACAATGCCGAAGAGATGTTTACCAATGTGGTGAACACAGTTGTAGATATGGGTTTAGCGAATAAGGGCGATAAAGTAGTTATTACCTCTGGTGTTCCAATTGGTAAATCAGGAACAACTAGCTTAATCAAAGTGCATTCCATTGGACAGCCAATTTCGGCATAAGGCACTTAGAATAGGGCTGTGGCTGAAGATAGTAAGCAAAATTGGGCAATGATTAAGAAAAATTGCCAGAATCAGAATTGAAGGAAGAGTAAAGAGTGTAAAGAACTGGGGAATAAGTAAATCCTAAACAAACATTACGGAGTATTTTATGTCTAAGAATTTACTGGAACAATTGCGAAAAGTGACTGTTGTAGTCGCAGATACAGGGGATATCCAGGCAATTGAAAAGTTCAAACCCCAAGACGCCACCACCAATCCTTCGCTGATTACTGCTGCGGCGCAGATGCCAGAATATCAGGGAATTGTCGATCAAACTTTACTCCAAGCGAAGAAAGATGCTGGAGCCGGAGCCACCCAAGCACAAATAGTTTCTCTAGCTTTTGACCGTTTGGCAGTTGCTTTTGGATTAAAGATTTTGCAAATCATTCCCGGTCGCGTGTCTACGGAAGTTGATGCTCGCTTGTCTTACGATACCGAAGCTACCCTGACTAAGGCACGGGACTTAATTGCTCAGTATAAAGCCGCTGGAATTGGCCGCGATCGCGTTTTGATTAAAATCGCCAGCACTTGGGAAGGTATTCGCGCTGCGGAAATTCTCGAAAAAGAAGGTATTCACTGTAACCTTACCTTGTTGTTTGGTCTTCACCAAGCGATCGCCTGTGCAGAAGCTGGCATTACCCTAATTTCTCCCTTTGTTGGCCGGATTCTCGACTGGTACAAAAAAGATACCGGACGCGATAGCTACCCAGCAACCGAAGATCCAGGAGTTTTGTCCGTCACCAAAATCTACAACTACTACAAGAAATTCGGCTATAAAACCGAAGTTATGGGAGCTAGCTTCCGTAACCTTGGTGAAATAACTGAACTTGCAGGTAGTGATTTGCTAACTATTTCGCCATCACTTTTGGGTGAATTACATGCAACTGTTGGAGAACTGCCACGCAAACTCGACCCCGCCAAGGCAGCAAACTTGGAAATCGAAAAGATATCCATTGACAAAGCTACTTATGACAAGATGCACGCCGCAGACCGCATGGCAACCGACAAACTAGATGAGGGTATCAAAGGTTTCACCAAGGCATTAGAAGACCTTGAGAAACTTTTAGCAGACCGACTAGTTCGCCTTGAAGGAGAGGTAGTAGCAGCTCATTAGAACGTAACGATAGTTAGTGGTTAGTGGTTAGTGGTTCAACCACTAACCATAGCCATCATCAATAACGACGGCGGATAATCTGGTATCGTCCGGGCTGTCGGCGTTGGATTATCTGCCGTTGTTGAAACTCCTGTCGGCGTCGAATATTTTGGTATCGTCCGAAAGGCTGGCGTCGTCGAATATTTTGGTAGCGTCCAAAGGGCTGCCGACGTCGGATGATCTGCCGTCGTCGAATATTTTGGTATCGCCCTGGTCGCCGTTGAGCAATTAAAAGCTCTCCAGTTTTATCTCCAACTAAGTTAGCCTCTGGTGCAGCGCTTTGTTCATTGCGAGCATTACTTAGAGAAATATCCTTTGCTTGAGCTAATGAGGGCGGATACACAAAGGCACATAGCAATAGCGCTATTGAAGATAACTTCTTGAAACCTTTCATGTTTTTGCTTCTACTAGACTTTCGGTAATAACTTTATTAAACACCTTACTGGAGTTTAGACTAAAAGCGATAAGAGAGAACGCAAATCAAAAGGAATTAGAGGTTAAAAATATTCTCAAGTCAGCCTTAAAGCATCCTGA
>NZ_JBALBZ010000122.1:0-1602 GCF_036919495.1 Nostoc sp. | reverse complement strand
CAGGGCAAACGCATCTAAATATTGACGAGCCTGAATCAGAGTAGAATTTAGCAAAACCCCAATCAAACAAGGCTTTCAGGAAATTAAATATTCACCTAAATGGTAATGATAATCATTGTGTAGGGGAGTTAGAGGCAGCTAACGGCTGCCTGTCAAGGAATATGGTATTCTTGCAGAAACTCCAAAGAAGAATTTCATTCTTATTCGCCTCTCTATGAAGCTAAAGCCAAAAATCACAATTGCTGACCATTTTTTGGGAATAGAAGACCCACGAATAGATCGCACAAAGCGTCATAATTTAATCGATATCATGACGATTGCAATAATAGCAGTAATTTGTGGTGCCGATGGCTGGGTGGCAGTTGAGACCTATGGATGTGCGAAATATGAGTGGTTAAAAACATTTTTAGAATTACCAAATGGCATTCCGTCCCACGATACATTTACACGAGTTTTTTCACAAATAAATCCTCAACAATTCGAGTCATGTTTTGTTAATTGGATGAAATCAATACATCAGATGACTAATGGTGAAGTTGTTGCAATTGATGGTAAAACCTTACGCGGTTCTTACGATAGAAGTAGTGAGCAAAGTGCAATCCAAATAGTAAGTGCTTGGGCGACTACAAGTAAATTAGTATTGGGACAAGTTAAAGTTGACGAAAAATCAAATGAAATTACAGCAATTCCAGAATTATTAAAAGTCTTGGAGCTGTCTGGATGTATTGTCACAATTGACGCAATCGGTTGTCAAAAAGAGATTGTAAGATTAATTACAGAGCAAGATGCAGATTATGTAATTACGTTAAAAAAGAATCAAGGGAATCTTCACGATGAAGTTGAAAAACTATTCCAGTTAGGGATAAGTACAGATTTTGAGGGGATTGAGCATAGCACATATAAAACAGATGAAATTGGGCATGGTCGTCATGAAATCCGCCACTATGTGATGTTATCTCAGATTCAGTCTCTGCTTAACCCAGATTCAGTTTGGTCAAACTTTAATAGTGTTGGTATGGTAGAATCTGTCCGTTTAGTAGACGGTAAAACAACAGTTGAAACTCGTTATTTTATTAGTAGCCTTGAAGATAATGCTGAACAGTTTGCTAATTCTATTCGTAGTCATTGGGGAGTTGAGAATTCATTACATTGGGTATTGGATGTCGCCTTGAAGGAAGATGACTGTAGGATTAGGAAAGATAATGCTCCACAGAATTTTGCAATTCTTAGACATATTGCAGTCAATCTTTTAACTAAAGAGAAGCGTGTCAAACGCGGAATCAAAAATAAACAGTTTCTTGCGGCGATGGATAACAAATATTTACTAAGTATTTTAGCGTTAGCTTAAAATAGTACATTAAAACTTGAGTTGAATGTTTTACATAAAAGTTTTATTTATTCTCTAAGTAAATATATTCTTATGTAGCTCATAATTAAATTATTTTAGTATTGATGATTAGTTATTTAGCTGAAGATAAGCTAATTTAGATTTTGAGAAATATTTGATTTATTTTATTTATCATTCAATCATCTTTTACAATTATCGATGTCATTTTGGAATCTCCCTTAGTTTTTATTAGTAAATAAGATGCGTTTGCCCTG
>NZ_JBALBZ010000121.1:0-4393 GCF_036919495.1 Nostoc sp. | reverse complement strand
TGCCAAAACAACGAAGTGGCATTGACGCCAAAGTGACCTGTTTCGTAGTTACCAGGTATGAAAGAACGACCCAAAACAATCAACTGCAACAAAATGCCAGTGAGAACATGCAAACCGTGGAAGCCCGTTAACAAGTAAAATGTGCCACCGAATGTCCCGGAGGTGAAACCAAACTCCAGGTGACTCCATTCAATCGCTTGCCCGACTAAAAAGTAAGTTCCCATTGCGATCGTAGCGAAGAGATACAGGCGAAACCCTTTCAAGTCATGGCGTTGAAGGGCGCGTTCTGCTAAATAAATCACAAAACTACTGGAAACTAGAATGACTGTGTTGATTGCCGGATCTTTTACTTCTAATCCGGAAACACCAGCTGGTAGCCAGTTAGGAGTTGTTGTTTTGTAGATGATATATCCGGCGAAAAAACTTAAAAAGATAACGCTTTCGGACAGTAGGAAGACAATGAAGCCAAACATTTTGTTGCCTTCTTCGTCGTGGGTATGTTCTGCGGCTGTGTGGTGCAATTCATGGGGATTGATATAAGTGTCCATTTTGCTGTTAGTTTGAGGGGGAATTTGAAACGCACTAGGTAGCGGAGGGAAGCGCAGAGGGGCGCGGAGGGTTTCTGTGGCTTCCCTTTGGGTTATTCTCTTAGGTTGGCTGTTAAGGGTTCTGATTTGCCGTAGCCGTAGGGTTTGGAGATGATGATCGGAATTTCTTCAAAGTTTTCTACTGGAGGGGGTGAAGAAACTAACCACTCTAATCCAATTGCCCGCCAAGGATTAGCAGGTGCTTTCTCGCCTTGCATCCAAGAAATTACCATGTTGAAGATAAAGGGCAAGGTGGACATTCCTAAGAGAAATCCGCCCAGGCTAGCGATCACATTCCAAAATTGATACTCTGGGGCGTAAGAAGCAACTCGGCGTAACATTCCTTGCAATCCTAATGGGTGCATGGGCAAAAAGTTGAGGTTGGTGCCGATGAAGGCTAACCAGAAATGGATTTTACCCCAGCTTTCGGAGTACATCCGCCCGGTCATTTTGGGGAACCAGTGATAGATGGCAGCAAATAAGCCCATCGTCACGGTGCCGTAAAGGACGTAGTGGAAGTGTCCCACCACAAAATAGGTATTGTTAACGTGGACATCGACCGGCACAGAAGAAAGCATGATGCCTGTGATGCCGGCGAACACAAACATGACTAATCCGCCCAAGGCAAACAGCATGGGGGTATTTAACCGCAGTTTCCCGCCCCAAATAGTCGCTACCCAAGCAAATACTTTAATTCCCGTGGGTACAGATACACACATCGTTGTCATCATGAAAACCAACCGCATCCAGCCTGATGTACCACTGACGTACATATGGTGTACCCAAACAATGCCACTGACTAGGGCAATCAAGATCGATGAAACGGCAACTACTTTGTAACCAAATAGAGGTTTACGTGAATATACTGGGAAGATTTCCGAGAAGATGCCGAAGATGGGCAAAATAATCACGTAAACGGCGGGGTGGGAGTAGAACCAGAAGTAATGCTGGAACATAACTGGATTCCCGCCCTTGGCTGGGTCAAAAAAGGCGGTGCCAACTGTCAGGTCAAGTAGCAACATCACCGCGCCAGCTGTCAATGCAGGTAATCCGAATAGTTGGATAATCTGGGCGCTAAATACTGCCCAGACAAACAAGGGCATTCTGAAGAAGCCCATTCCTGGTGCCCGCATCTTCACGATTGTGGTAACAAAGTTGACTGCCCCCATAATTGAGGATACGCCGGATATTGCCACCGCTAACAGCCAGATAACTTGACCATTTATTAAGTTACCTGTGGGATTCTGGAGACTGACTGGCGGGTAAGACCACCAACCGGCTTGGGCTGGGCCACCAGGGACGAAGAAGCTACCCATCATCAAAATCCCAACTACTGGCACCATCCAAAAGGCAACGGCGTTGAGGCGGGGAAATGCCATATCTCGCGCCCCAATCATCAGTGGCACTAGATAGTTAGCAAAACCAACCAGTGAGGGAAATGTCCACAAAAACAGCATCACAGTGCCGTGCATGGTGAACATCCCGTTATAGACGGTGCGATCGACTAAATCTGATTCGGGTGTTAGCAGTTCTCCCCGCATCACCATCGCAAAGATTCCGCCGACGAGAAAGAAGAAGAATGAGGTAACGAGATACTGGATACCAATAACTTTGTGGTCTGTACTAAAGCTAAAGTATTCTTTCCAGTTACTTGGAGATTCGTGGTTAGGCTTCTCGTTAGGGAGAAGAATGCCTTCAATTGGAATATTAGTCATCGCTTACTTTCCTTTTAACCAGGAGAATTGACTAGAGTCGGTGCAGCAGGTGGAACTGTAACCCAACCTGTTTTGATTGATTGTTTGGATGTTTGGGCATACTCAGAAGCTGCCTGATTCTTTGCTGGAGATGGCTTTTGAGTTGCAGCTTGTGCCAGCCACTGCTGATAATCTTCAGGAGATTCTACGACTACATTCGCTTGCATCGTTGCGAAGTATGTGCCACTGTATTGGGAATCGGTCAATCGGTATTGTCCGGGGCGGATCGGAGTAAATTCAAAGTCGATGCTCTGGTTAGGAATAATATCCTGCTTGAGGCGAAATGCAGGTATATAGAAGCCGTGCAAAACATCCTGTGATTTTAGTGCTAAACGTATCCGGCGATCGCTCGGTAAATGCAATTCGGTACTAGTGACATCTCTTTCTGGGTAATGAAAAACCCACGCCCACTGTTTAGCTAATACGTCGATTTTCTCAACGGGTTCTGCTAAAGCCTTAGCTGGTACTGATTCCATTGCTAGCGGATTATGCAGGTGAACTAATTCGGCTGGGCCTTGAATCCCCATTTGTTCATAAACTTGGTAGCTGTAACCCGCAATCCAAAACACCAAAAGAATTGGGATTGCTGTCCAGACAACTTCTAAGGTGACATTGCCATGAATTGCCGGACCGTCGGTGAAGTCATCTTTGACTGCTCGATGGAAGATCACAGAATACATTAAAGTACTTGTTACTCCGAAAAAGATGAAGGCACCGAGGGTTACTAAGAAGCTAATCAAATCATCAATTAGTTGGGATTCGGCTGCTGCTTGGGGAGGAAGCCAAAAGTAAGCCTGTTTGCCAATCCAGAGACTGGTAATAGTCACTGCGATCGCGCCTGTAAGCACGGTTAAAATATTTAAAATCTTCTGGATTTTCATGGTCATTGGTTATTGGGCATAGGGCATTGGGCATGGGGCATTGGGCAAATGACTAATGACTTATTTGAGTGTTGAAGTCTTGGCCTAATCGCAGCAAATTATCTGCTGTATTGTGTACGCCAAATTCGGTGGCTAGTTGCGCTCCTAGTGTCCCGTGGACGAACATAATCAACATGATTGCTATGCCTGCGAACAGATATATCCACTGCACTTCTCTATCTGACTGTTTATATTCTTGTTTGCCCCAAACGAAGCGCTGCCATCCTCTCCAGATGGTCATGCCAACAATCAGCGCTAATAACAACACACCACCTACACCATGCCAAATCATGGTTTGCATTGCCTGTAATCCCCAGGCACTCTTCATATCAGCTGGTGGTGTTGCCAACAGCATTTCATAAAAGCCTGCTGCCACGGTGAAAAATGTAATGATGCTGGCAGCTAGCATGTTGTACCACCCAACATCAAATAATTTGTCACGTTCGACAGTAATTGCCAAAAATTTGAAGACCCATTTTTCAAAGGGGAACAGAACACCAACGATATCGAAGGTAATCCCAATGATGAATAAACCCAAGGTGAGATGGACTAAGTTGGGATGAATGGGAATTGTGTAAGGTAATCCGTTTGCGCCTAAAGAGCCGGTCAATTGGTCAATTAATTCTGAGTTCATCGCAACACACCATCCTTTAGTGCTTCTACAACTGGCACTGTATGCAATCCATATACCCAAACAAGTTGATCTCCGAGATATACCTGCAAGCCAACTATCAGGATTAAAACTAGTCCGGCTCCCAAATAATAAATTGGTATTTTCTGCGGGTTGCGGGTACGAATTACATAACGCCAAGCTGTAATTGCGGTGATGATTCCCGAAAGCGACCAACCAATCAGCGTATGTAAATTCAGCGCCGATTTAGCTAGGGTGTAAGGCTGTGCTAAACCCGCTTCAAACTGACCAAAAATGATCGCGGCGAAGATAGCGATCGTGGCAACTAACATATTCCACCAACTCACCTCAAAAAGACTGGCTTTACCAGTAAAATAGCCAACTACATCGCAGAAAAAAGAAAACAATACCATCGCAATTACGAAGTGGACAAGGATGGGATGAATCGTATCTGGATAGGGTAAATTGTGGTCGTTCAAAGATGTAAAATACTCAAGCATT
>NZ_JBALBZ010000120.1:0-690 GCF_036919495.1 Nostoc sp. | reverse complement strand
CCGCAGCCAAAATAGAAACCATATACTGATCATTCATCGCAGCTCGCCGTGACTTTTGTCGAATACTGCGACGAAAAGATGATTCTCGCTCTAAGGCATTCAGAGCAATGCGACGTAGCAAAGCAAAATTCTGTGGACTGTGCAGAGAACGAATTCGACATTCATCCTCATTGAAAGTGACATCTAATGTCCAATGAACAGAATTTTCTATTCCCCAATGCTGTCGAATTGCACTACCAATTTTGTTTGCATCGCTGGCGAGACTAGTAATGTAAAATTGCACCTCCTGGGTAGTTTTATTCCAATGCTGAATCGAACGCACTACCATCACAACTGTTGTCAGTCCTGTCCACAAATCTTGTTCATGAAGTGCAGGAAGTTGTGACACTGGTACGGCGCTATGGTGATGATATCTGTGAGTAAATGATATCTTGTCCTTTCCACTCTGGGGTCTTTTATTTGTGTGAAGTATTCCTGAAACTTAGTGGTAATGTCTTTGCTATCTATGCAGGGTGCAAAAGATGCTTTGGTTTTGCTTTTCTTGTTCTCAAATCCTGTTGACATTACTTTGAGCTTGCAACTAAATGGATTAAATATTACCCTAGCTCGGATAGTGCCACTTTGTTTCCAACTTGATTGCTGATCGGGCAAGTTCGCTTGTCAATAGGGTTTGAGACGCGCTAACCCTGG
>NZ_JBALBZ010000119.1:0-15856 GCF_036919495.1 Nostoc sp. | reverse complement strand
ATTCCACTATTTTAACATATTTAGTCGAGGATGTAAATCTAGTAAATCAAAGCCGTTCTAGAAGCACGGGGTTTTAAACCCATTTTTTTGATAAAATTCAATATATGGAATAAGACCTTGACCTAAGAGGCAGGGGAGCAGGAGCAAGGGAGCAGGGGGTAAAGATACTGTAATTCACCTGCCACAAGGGTTTCAGCAGCCCTAAATATATTTATACCCAAAAGTAAAGATATTTGTTTCGAGATGTGTAACACCAGAAATAATACGTCCAAACTTTCAGCAGCCCTACATTATATGTATGAGGATATATGTATGAGCATTTCCCCCCTGCTCCCCGCTCCCTGCCCCTTTTCCTCTCGTTGACCCTGTTGTACTAGGAGTATTAGCCCATGTCAATTTTGCAAAGAGTTCCTTGGGTGTCCCTAGCGTTAGTACTGCTTAGTTACAGTACTTTGGGCTGGGTAATATCTGAAACACGCGCTTCTATGTCTGTGTGGGTGGCGACTGTCGTTGCTATCTTGCTTTTAATAGTAACGTTGACCATTCCTTGGACGAAGATGACATATTACTTCAGTATTTTGCTTAAATCAAATACGAGGTCTTTCGCCGTTGCCGTTTTAGCAGCTTTCTTGTTCTTTATTATGATTGCTTGGTTTCGAGTATTTCTTGATACTTTGCTGATCGTTTCGGCAACTATATTAGTCAAGATAGATTTTCAAGCAGCAGGTCTTAGGGAAGGGCTAGCCTTTTGGACTGCATCTACCTTTTCATTGACCGGTTTGGCCTTGGGTGCGCTAATCTACAGGTTAATATATTTGTGAATTTCGCTAATTTCCTTAAGTCATCAGCTTTTGTTCCATCTCTCCAAAAACGGTATGGTAAACTACTATTTTTTAGCGATCGCTACACCGCCGTTTATTTATAAATCCTGTATTCAACCTCATCAAGAAGATAACCACTCTTGTTAATCTGTTGAAACTCCCGAAAGATTTTACCCCTAAGACTTTCTGCAATTTTCCGACTGGGGATATTTCTTTTATCAACAGGGTAGGAAAGATAATTGTATTCCAAATTTTTATCCACCCAGTCTTTTAGTACATGAATTGCCTCTCTACCAAAACCATGACCATGAGCGGATTTCTTGAGCCAAATTCCTAACTCCGGTGTATGAGGGACTTCCAAATAAAAAAATGTTCCAAAACTGAGGCAAAAACTCTCTCTATTTCTTCTCTCTGCGTTCTCTGCGCGGCAGTCGCTCATGGGGGAAACCCCCAAGACCGCGCTGCCTTGTCTCTGTGGTTCGTTTCTTGGAATAATTTATTTCTTGGAAGTCCCTGAGTATCAATAGCCCCAACCTCGCAAATTCCTAAAAACTTTAAATGCTCCTTCTTAAGAATTACCAACACTAAATTAGTGTGATTTTCTCGTTGTAGAATCATATCTCTGATTATCTTTTCGGTTTCACTGAGACTCTGGGCTGGTTTCGGATACATAAAGGTGGTAATTTCGCTTGTAAATTCTTGAAATACATCTTCTGTATGTTCCAACGAAATCGTTTGCAAAATCAGTCTTTTAGACTCTAAATTTACTTTTTCTAAATTCTCCATAAGTTACGATTAAATTTCCGCCTTGTAACCGTGATAAATGATAACTGTTGACTGTTCACTGATTTAATACTTCAAAATGCAGGTTGTTCAAACAGCAGTACAGAAAGTAAAAAGTCCATTACAAAAATTGATATCCAACTAGTAACTACTGCTTTTGTTGCCGATTCTCCTACTTCTTTTGCTCCTCCCTTAGTGGTTAATCCCCAACTACAGCCAATGACAGCAACCAGCACACCAAAAATAAACCCTTTTAGCAAAATAATAAACAAATCTGACGGTTCTAAAAAATCTCTGACTGATTCTAAAAATGTTTCGGGAATAATTTTGTAAAAATATGATGCTGCAAAAGCTCCCCCAAAGATGCCCGTAACTAAAGCTAAAATAGTCATCAAAGGCACCATTAAACTACAAGCAATTACTCTAGGAACTACTAGATAATCAATTGGATCGGTTTTAAGCATATAAAGTGCATCAATTTGTTCTGTGACTTGCATTGCACCGATTTCTGCTGCAAAAGCAGAACCTACTTGTGCCGCCATAATACTAGCAGTCAAAATTGGAGCCAATTCTTTACAAAAAGCTAAGGCAAAAGCACCTCCCACAGCATTGATAGCCCCAAATCGGATTAATTCTCTTGCCATCTGAAGAGTAAAAATCATTCCTGCAAAACCACTGACAAGGAGAACTGGAGAGATAGAACCTGGCCCAGCAGTCACTAGATGTTGCAGAATCTTGCGATAGTACGTTTTTCCTTGGAGGAAATGTAGCCACACTTGACCAAAAAGCAGTACTGCTATAAAACAGCGTACAATCCAAGATTGCTCGAAATTTGTTTTTATTCGCAATTTTATTGTCCTTAAGACTGACTAATTGTTGCACATATCTTATATCAATTCTCCAAAATAAGACTAATAAGACTACAGATACAAATGGTGGAAACCCAGCCAGATATAATCTAACTTTCTCAATTACGTAAAGTATTACAAATTGGTATTTTGATGTAGAAATCGATTTCGTCAAATAAATCCTTAGGTTAATATCATTCCTGCAAGAGGAAAGATATTAACCCAAGGATATGAATAAAAATAAAATGTTTTGACTTTGACTTCCCCGATCGCGTAGCGTCCGCAAGGGTTGGGGCTGACTATTCTCGCAGTACATACCCTACTCCACGCACGGTATGAATCAAGCGTTTTTCATTATTTTCTTCTAGTTTTAGGCGCAAGTAGCGGATGTATACTTCAATAATATTGGAATTACCCATAAAGTCGTAACCCCAAACTTTTTGTAAAATTTGGTCTTTGGTAAATACCTGACGGGGATGCGAGAGTATATATTCCAACAAGTCGAACTCTTTAGCGGTTAACTCAATTGCCCGCTTACCCCGGTAAACTTGGCGAGTCCGGTGATTTAAACTCAAGTCTTCAAACTGAAAAATATCCTGATCTGTTTCTTGAGTGCGGCGTAGATGAGCGCGGATTCTAGCTAGGAGTTCTTCTATACTAAATGGTTTGACTACATAATCATCAGCTCCTGCATCCAAACCTGCGACGCGATCGTTAACTTCATCTTTTGCTGTCAATAAAATTACTGGTACGGAAATACCAGTTGCCCGCAACCGACGACAGATTTCCAAGCCTGACAGCCCTGGAAGCATCCAATCAAGAATAACTAAATCTGGTGATAACTCCCGTGCTAATGTTAAACCAGCGATGCCATCATGTGCCACGTTTATATTGTAACCTTCGCTACTTAGTTCTAATTCAACAAATCGCGCCAGTTTAACTTCATCTTCAACTAAGAGGATATTTGCTGCCATATTTGTAATATTAAAGCGGATAGGGTGACAATCAAAGTGCTACTTTAACCTGACTTTGACTAGCTATGTAAGTAGAGCGATCGTAAACACACTCCCTTCTCCTAATTTTGATTGCACAGATACATTACCACCCATACCCTCTACAAGAGTCTTAACAATGGATAAACCCAAACCACAACCGCCAGTAGCATGAGAGCGAGATTCATCCACGCGGTAAAATCGCTCGAAAATACGTGTTTGGTGTTGTAAAGGAATACCATAACCTTTGTCGCAAACTTGAATAATTGCTTTGTTATGAGCTTGATTTAACTTTAAAATTATAGGTGTATTAGCTTCAGAATAACTGATAGCATTATTAATTAAATTAAGCAATATTTGTTTAAAACGGCTGTAGTCTACTTTCACACCAATAGGATAAGTTGTTGACTCGATTGTAATTAAGCGATCGCTATATTTTTGTGCCATCACTACCACTTCTTCAACTAAGTCATTCAACACATAAGATTTTATCTGAAAATTCAAATAGCCACTATCTGCTCGTGCTAAATCAAGTAAATCTTGTAATAATCGAATGGTACGTTCGGCTTCTGAGGCAGCAGTTTCTAAAGCTTCTTGTTGAATTTCGGTTAAGTTATTCTGCCGTCGCAAGACGCTTTGTAAGTAACCATGTACAATAGTTAATGGTGTGCGTAATTCGTGAGAAACATTACTCACAAATTCTCGCTCTTGCTCCCAAGATTGCGAGAGGCGCGATAACAACATGCTTAAAGTTTGAGCTAATTCTTTGACTTCAGTGGGTGCATTGTCAACATATAATTGTGCTTTTCCTAAATCTTCTATAGAAATGACAGAAGTCATCTGACTTAGCTGGCGCAGTGGTTGTAGAGAACGTCTAATATAAAATGCACTTATAGTTATTATTACAATAATTGCAAAAATACAGCTAATATTCAAACTTTGCAGCATTGCCATAAACATTGTTTGTTCACGAGTAATGTCATGTACTACAAATAGCTTACCCAGATACTTACCCTGCACTTGCAAAAAACTACTACTGATAACAAAGTACTTTTGATTAACTTTGTAAATTTGTGGTTTAATCTGCATCTTACTAAGGGACATTAACTCAGTCACCGTAGAGTTAGATAACAAATCCAAAGTAGCTGATTTTATCAAAATTTTATTATCAGGACTTTTTAACCATAAAAATAGGTTAGTACTTGCTAAGTTATTAATAGCTTTTTGCACTCCAGTTTCCGGTTGCATCATTTCACTGTAAAGTTGCACATCACGCGGCAATCGCTCAGTGATTTCTTCTATATTATGCTTACGACTATCAATCAAAATTTGCTGCATTTTCCAACTAGTCCATGCAGCAAAACTACCTAATATTAAAGTTGAAAATGTAGCAATACCAATGGTTAGACGTAATTGCAATGAAAAAGGGTCAAGATTTATCCAAATATTTGTGGGTTGCTTCACTTTTAGTTTTGTCTAGAGTATTGATAATATTGTTCGTTATATTCATTATTGATTTTTAGGTAGAGATTGTGGCTGGACTATACAAGATTTAGTATCACATTTTTGCTCATAAAGCATATTAATATAGCGTTCTTGCCAACTGAGGGGAACTTCTAACAATGCTCGTGTTCCTGTTATACCCTGTCCGATAAATAGTAATAGAGCAAGGGAACTAATAGTAATATGAACCTTACGCCAGCGATTGGTCTTATCTTTATAAATTTCTGGCAAAATGGAGAGTGAAATAATCATCAGCAGAGCAGAGGTTAGCCCATAATAATAGTGAGAGGTATACCATTGGTCAGTTTTGCGGTAAATACCATCTTGACATCCAAGCACTACTAATCCCATTCCTGTAAGGGTTGCAAATATGGCACGCCAGTTTTTCTGCTTTGCCTGATAGAGTAAATACAGAGAAGCGATCGCAGCCACAAACAATAATCCGAGAAATACTACCTTAAATGGTGCTTTAATCCAAAGTTGATTATCTAAAATATTACCAAAAATATCGTAGGCAAACGCTATTAAAACAATACCTACAACTGCTGCTGTTAGCCAGCGACCCAACTGGGTATGCTCTTGTCCTACAGTGGCGGGAATTTTACTCTTACCTATGGCTAAAGTTTGCAATCGGCGTTGACGGACTTCTAAAGCGCGGTTGACAATGACGCCAATTAAAGGAAATACTACGAGTACAGCGATCGCTGGATGTAACAACAAGATAGCATCTCTAAATTCCATATCTGACCTTTGATCAAAAATTACAAATTAGTTGTTATCGAACAGAATTTAGAAGTCAGGAGCAAAGCCAAAGACGTTCCTGAATTCTTCTTAAATTATTTATCTATTTATCAGGGCTATTTAGTTCTAGATATAAACCGCCCAAAACTAAAATTCCTCGGCTCATAGCCCAAGTCGTCTAAAGACGACTAATAAAGCCTTTTAGTCGTCTTTAGACGAATGAATGCTATTAGCCTCAGAATTTATTCTGAGGTGGGCTAGATGAGAATGAAATAGCCCTACATATTTAGAAATGAGGATTATTTAACCTCATCAGCCTCAAATTTTGTTACTTTACCTTTTTTAACCGCAACTACTACATCAAAAGTAGAACAGTAAGAAAAGGTCACATTATTGGCTTTATTGTAAAGATTAACCACCATACCTGCACCACCGGGTTGAATACCTAGCGGTTCAAGATCGCCAAAAAAGAAACGACGTAGTTCATCACCACCACCAAACTGACCCTTATGCTTGGTGACCAAATCAATCTTTTGTTGAGTAGTCAAACCTGTAGCATCTTTCTTTTCTGCGGCTGATGCTTGCACCAGTGAAGGACTGACAATTTTAAGTGGAACATCCCAGACTGTTAACATACCAACAAGAGCAACACCTGTAAGCAGAGAAGAAGCAATTTTCATTTGTTTTTCTTTGTGTTGAAGTTTCCCGATGAACTAAAGCATCTCATCTGCTACTGAAGCTCAAGTGAAATCAATCTAGTAATTGTCTGAATTTATCCCTTAGAAAAATTTAGTTGAGACTCAGCATATTCTCAGGAAATTGTGAAATTTTCAATCTCAGCTTGCTTTAAGTGTTTTCTCAGATTTATCTCACCTTAATTTACTCAAGTTAGGGGAGTATAGTAAAAAGTATTTTTTGCAGCAGTATTATTATGAGCAGACCGAGAAGATGGCATCCTTTTATTTATAAAATTCCCGGTCAAACCTATCTCTGGCTAGCAATTTTGATTTTTGGAGCTTCGAGCGCAGTTACCCGCAAGCTGACACAAATTGGCGCTCAACATTTCATGGATGGTCGAAATCCGATTTCTCTATGTAATGTTTTATTCGTAGGAAATCTATGTGCCTTAATAGTTATGTTACCTATTTATAGGCGACAGTGGAACAAAAAGGCTTTGCAGCAATTGTCAAAGACAGATTGGTTGGCGCTGATAGCGATCGCTATTTTATCAGGAGCGCTTGTCCCTGGCTTAATTTTCCAGGCATTAGCATTAACAGGGGTGAACAATATTATTTTGATTGGACGCTTGGAGCCACCTCTGGCTATAGCTTTATCAGTCTGGTTACTGAGGGAACGGGTAAATCGTTGGGAAGTTGTAGGAGCGATCGCTGCATTTGTCGGCGTTGCCCTAACTATTTTCCTGCAACCCTCACAGACAGCTACGATCAACATGGGTGCTTTCAGATTGGGTATTGGGGAATTATTGGCAGCGATCGCAGCTGTAGCTTCAGTAGTTTCAACAATTATTGTTAAAGAATGGCTTTCTGATATCCCAGTGGGAATTTTTAGTGTCTTTCGTACTGCTCTAGGAACTGTAATATTTTTCTTTACTGCTTTAATTCTCTATGGCAGCGACCACTTTATGGATGTATTTTCACCTTTCCTATGGCAGTGGATGCTTGTTTATGCTGCTGTAATTGTGGTTTTAGGTCAATCATTTTGGCTTAAGGGCTTAAGAGCTTCTACCGTGTCAACGGCTTCCTTAGCTGGCTCTTTTACTCCAATTGTGGGAATTTTGGCAGCTTATTTGGTATTGGGTGAAGTCCCTAACTTTGCTCAATATATCGGTGGTAGCTTGATTTTAGTTGGCATATTCCTTAGCCAAGTTGGTGTTCGCTTTCAGATTTCTCGTAAAGTTGCAGCTCAAGTAGAACAAGGTATGGGATTTAAAGGGATCTGAAAAGTAGAGACGCGACGCCAGTCGCTACAACGGGGGAACCCCCCTTCGGGTGACGCTCCTACGGACGCTCGTTCCTCTCTACGAGACGCTACGCGAACGCTACCGCTACGCTAACACCAGTCGCCTACGGCGGTAAACCCTCCTACAGCCCTGGATTCACCGCAACGCGCTGGCTCATTAATCGCGTCTGTGAAATTATATGTAGCTTTTTTAATCCTTCTGAGTAGAAAACACGCGCCAGATAATAAAGGCCGTAAAACCTAGATAGGTGAATACTGTCAGCCATTCTTGCCAGCTACCAAATTCATTATTCATCAGCAAAAGCCGGAAAATTAATATTTTTAAATCCTACACGCTGAAGCTACCAGCCGCTTGCTGTATTTTGGGACAAAAAGGCTACTCAAAAATTTTTAGCGAATTTTCCGGAATCGAGAACAGCAAAGTAGTATCACTTATTAGAGCATCGATATTATACTGAACCTCTATAACTAACCTTCGGGGAATATAGCCCCATTGTTTACGCTCAAAAGCCCAGTCTTCATGACCGGGCTTTTGATTTTACTTTTATTTCCCGTTTCTTTAACTAGTTCATATCATGTCCGGCAGATTAGTTATAATTCCTGCATCTGTGCAATAACTTGAAAACTCTTTTTCCCTCTGCCCCCTTGCGCTCTTAATGATAAGTCTTTAACCGGACACGATATCAGTTTTTCATTTAGGCTTGTCATGACTATCATTACATTTCACGCTATTTGAATTATTTGGGATTTCTGAATCATCTAGGTTGTTAGACTTATTAATATTTCCTTGAGACTTAGTTGTACCAAAAAAATAAACGACTGCAATTTTCACAATATCAAAGTATGCAGGGCGATTGCTGCGATCAACAATTGCTAAAGAGAGCGAACCTGCTACTAAGATAACTAATATAGGATGAAACTGTTCTTGTCCAGAAAAATTGCTATGTTTTTTTGTCATTTTTCCTTCCGTCTCCAATTAATCATTTTTTGGCTGATGTTTGACAAATAAGGTAATGTGTTAGATTGAAAAAATCTTCTAACACATCCTAAATACAGTCAGGGATACTTAGAGACGAAATTTTTCACGGCTCTAAAAAGCTTTGTAAAGAAATTCAGACTTTCACACTAGCAGCAATATTGTTCATTTAGAGTGAGCGAGGATACTAGTTGAGAATGATGCAAAATGTGAAAGTCGAATATTGTTTGTGAGATATTAACGAACAGATTCAAAAATTACTGTCGTCAATATTAAGCAAAGGAGAATCAACCCACATCGTAAAATGATCCAATAAAAAACAAAAGGTAGTAGAGTCATCGCAATATGTGAGCTTCCGAAAATAGCTGACAAAACGTAAGCGATCGCTAGACCAAATATGAACCAAGCAAAATATTTAAGAAACTGGGAAGTCAAACGAAATAAAAAACTGTGACGATTCGTAGTCATTTTTTCCTCCTGATAAATAAAAAATAACAGGGTTGACAGGGCACTTTTTAGCACCATGTCAACCCTGTTGTAATCTTTTTCTAGACTCTCTTGGGCTGGAAAATTATTCACTTGTTAACCTCAAGAACGAAAACAATTTTTTACTGTTTCTCTAAACCTTGAGATGAAATTAGTGGCTGTTGATGGTTAATAGTTAGTAATTGGTTATAGTGATAGACAAAAACAACCAAACTCAGTCCTTATCCAACAATTCAGATACCATCCAGCCAAATATCGGCGCGGTATTTCCCTTCTTGCATCGAGAAAAGTCTAGTCTGAGTAGTCCAAACCCCTTTTTTAACAATCTCCTCAACCCGACTCGAAAGCGATCGCGATAAATAGATACCTGACTTTGCGTATCTGTTGTATCTATTGGTAATTCCTCTAAATACCTATTTAGATCCGCATGAACGCAACGAAAAGAACCTCGAAAAGAGATGACACGCAACTCAAACTCTTCGGTTCCGATCTTGCGGATAGTCACTTCAATCATTCCATCCTTGCAAGTGTGACAAGCAAGAATATCTTTCTCAAGCAACTCAAATAATTCTTGGGCAGAATTTGAAACGTCAGGTGTTGGCATATTGTGGGGTACCTCAGTGCTAGTTACTTCAGCTATCCTCGCGATTCACACCTAATTTGTTATCGATTCTACATTTACCTTATTAACTTTGTCAATCATATTGATAACCTAAATTGACAAGTTGATAATTTAGAGTATAGTTAGTAGTGTCTTGTCATACGCTTTTCTGTAAAACGTTAGGCAATGCACGGGATTCAGGACTGATTTCATCCTCCCCCGTGCTATGCCCAGAGAAGACTTTATAAATAAGTGGAAATATATCTCACATTGACCTCACATATCGATAAATAGTTGTGGCTGGAGAAATTTACTTCATGACGGAAATTCCTGAAAGTTTCTTGAGAACCGTTACAGTCGAACACAATGTATCTGAGGCTGAGGTAAGTGCCTTACTTCTAGCGTTAGCTGGTCAAACGGCAGAGTCTATTGCAACCACTCTCGAAATTAGTGCAGCAGCAGTGCGGAAGCGGCTTGGTTCGGTTTACCAAAAGTTTGACATTGCTGGAAGTACTCCTGGGAAATTAGAGGTGATTAGGAGTATTCTTCAGGAAAGATATCAGTTATCAACAGTTGTTAATGCCTTATCATGTCACGATTTTGGCGAAGCGCCTGATGTCCCCGTTTTCTTTGGGCGTGAGTCAGAGTTAAACATTCTAGAGCAATGGGTAAACAAAGACCGTTGTCGGCTTGTGGCAATATTCGGTATGGGGGGAATTGGCAAAACAGCGTTATCTATCAAGCTGGCACAAAAAATTCAGGGACAGTTTGAGTATGTTATCTGGCGATCGCTACGTCATGCACCCTCTGTTAAGGAGATTTTTGCAGACCTGATTGAGTTCTTCTCTAAAAAGAATGAACCGAAAGAAGTAGGAATTTCGCAATTGATTGCTTATTTGCGGAAACATCGCTGTTTATTGGTATTAGATAATGTAGAGTCAGTCCTGCTTGGAGGTGATTATGTTGGTCAATATCGAGAAGGATATGAAGAATATGGAGAATTTTTCCGACAAGTTGGGGAAGTGCCTCATCAAAGCTGTTTAGTCTTAACCAGTCGTGAAAGTCCCAAAGAAATTATCGCTTTAGAAGGAAGCAATCTTAAAGTTAAATCCTTGCAGCTAAGTGGGCTAGAAAACATCGCTGCAAAAAGCATATTTGTGGGCAAAGGTGATTTTTTGGGTTCAGAGAAAGACTGGAACAAATTAATTAATCAGTATGCAGGTAATCCTTTAGCCTTAAAAATCGTTTGCAATACGATTCAAGAAGTTTTTGGTAGCAATATATCAGAATTCATTAGTTGTGATATTTCCGTGCTATTTGGGGATATCCGGAATCTATTAGAACAGCAATTTAATCGATTATCAAATTTAGAAAAGGAAATTTTATACTGGTTAGGAATTAATTGCAAGCCTACTTCATTTATAGAATTACAAGCAGATGTTATTTCAACGACATCACAACCACAATTAATTGAAGCTTTAGAATCATTGCGACGGCGATCGCTAATTTTTAACGAGAAGGGTTTGGCTAAATTTATGCTCCAAGCTGTAGTTATGGAATATATTATTAGCAAATTTGTTAACCAGGTTAGTGAAGAAATTATTTCTGAGATTAATCTAGAAAATATTTCCTTGTTAAAGAGCCATGCCTTATTCAAAGCGCAAACAGAAGGAAAGGTGAGAAATGCCCAAATTCGTTTAATTTTAGAACCTGTCATTGAAAAGTTAATTAATAATTTTGGCAATAAAGATCGGATTAAAGAACATTTATTAAAAATAATAGAATTGCTCCGAGTAAACATCCCTCTGACATCGGGCTATGCTGGTGGGAATATTATTAACCTTCTTTGTAATCTGGAAATTGATTTAACTGGGTGTGATTTTTCCAATTTCAAGATATGGCAAGCCTACCTAACAAGTGTGAACTTGCATAATGTTAACTTTGCTAACTCTGATTTATCTAAGTCTCTATTTACAGGAATCTTCGATAGTATTTTGTCAGTGGCATTTAATCCTGTAAATGGAGAAATTGTTGCTACAGGTGATGCTGATGGTCGGATTAGCTTTTGGCAAGCTACCTATGGCGAGCAACTTTTTCATTGGAAGGCACACTCTAACTGGGTAAGAACTGTTGCCTTTAGTCCCGATGGTAAAACTTTAGTTAGTTGTAGTGATGACCATACTGTAAAACTCTGGGATGTTGATAGCCAAAAACACCTCATGACTCTTGAAGAACATACTAGCTGGGTCAGGTCTGTTGCCTTCAGTCCTGATGGCAAAATTGTCGCCAGTGCTAGTAGCGATAAAACCATTAGACTCTGGGATTTAGGTACTCAACAATGCTGGAAAATTTTCAAGGGACATAACAACTTCGTTCGTTCTGTTGCCTTTAGTCCTGATGGAAAAATACTTGCCAGTGGTAGTGCTGACCAAACTGTGAAGTTGTGGGATATAAAAACAGGTAAATGTTTGAAAACTCTTGAGGGACATACTAAATTAGTCCAGTCCATAGTTTTTAGTTCTGATGGTGAAATACTTGCTAGTTGTAGTGACGACAAAACCGTGAAACTCTGGGATGTTCAAACGGGGAAGTTATTAAATACTTTAAAAGGACACACCAATTTAATCCATTCTATAGCCTTGAGTCCGATCCCCTCTTCACAAGGAGGAGAGATCATCGCCAGTTGTAGCGATGACAAAACCGTGAAACTCTGGGATGTTCAAACAGGAAAATTATTAAAAACTTTAGAAGGACACAGTAATTCTATTCTGTCTGTTGCATTTAGTCCTGACGGAAAAACACTCGCCAGTGGTGGCTATGACAAAACCGTTCGATTTTGGGACATCGAGACTTATCAATGTATCCAAATCTTGCAGGGGTACACCAATTGGGTACACGACCTAGCCCTGAGTCCAGATGGGAAGATAATTGCTAGTAGCAATGATGATAAAACCGTTAGGCTGTGGGATGTTGAGACTGACCAATGTATCAGCACTTTAGAAGGACATGCTGGCCGCCTTTGGTCTGTTGCTTTTAGTCCGCTCCCTGGGGGACTATTAGCTAGCGGCGGTGATGACCAAACCATCCGCTTTTGGGATACTCTAAGTGGACAGTGCGTGAAAGTTTTGCAAAATAGCGATCGCATCCGCTCTATTGCTTTTAGTCATGATGGCCAAATTCTAGCTAGTGGTAGTGTTGACTGCAACATCAAGTTATGGAATGTTCGGACTGGCCAATGCTTTGAAACATTACAGGGACATACAAATTGGGTACAGTCTGTCAGTTTTAGCCCTGATGGTGAAATCCTTGCCAGTGGAAGTGACGATCAAACACTGCGCCTGTGGAATGTTTATACAGGGGAATGTATTCGGGTTTTGGAAGGGCATACTATGCGAATATGGTCTGTTGCTTTTAGCCCGCTCCTCCCTTCACAAGGCCAATTTGGAGGGTTATTAGCTAGTGGCGGTGATGACAAGACAGTACGGCTATGGGATCTTCAGACTGGCGAATGTTGCAAAATTTTAGTCAATGATGATTGGATACGTTCTGTTGCTTTTAGTCCTGATGGTAAGATTCTTGGCTGTGCTTGTGTTAATCACACTGTAGAAATTTGGGATGTTCACACAGGTCAACGTCTAATTATTTTGCAAGGACATAATAATTGGGTTCGTTCTGTTACCTTTAGTTCGGATGGAACTTTGTTTAGCGGTTCCCAGGATGGAGCTATTAAGCAATGGAATGTCACAACTGGAGAGTGTATCAAAACACTTATGTCAAAAAGACCTTATGAAGGAATGAATATCAAGGGGCTATCTGGTCTAGGGGAAGAACAAAAAAATACACTTAAAGAATTGGGTGCTATTGAAGATTAATTAGTTAATTAAAAATAATAATAATGCTCTTAAATTGCACTCTTGAAAATGTGTATTAGTTGCTTATTGTTGAGTCTCATTACTTTTTTGTGAGGATTGCCATTATGCCAAATTATATCGGTCTGTTCAGTCCTTCTATCCGTCCACTAGCTATGGTCTTGTCACTAGGAATAGCTTTAGGTTCTGGTTTAGGATACGGCTTTTGTAAAGCGGTTTTCGATTCTAAGCAGCATGAACAATCTGCTACAAATAAACTTAATCCTTTCAGCCGTGTAGAGTATGAACAGTTAAAACCAGAAATGTCCTTAACAGAGGTACGCTCAATCTTAAGTCAAGGAATTGAGGTTAGTCGTTCTGCAACTATGGTAACTTTTGTTTGGGCGAATCCTGATGGTTCAAAAATTACTGCTACTTTCGACGAGAATTACAGGCTCAAGAGTAAAGAACAGTCTGGACTTAAGTAAGAAAATAGAGGAAAGGCGCTCGCCTTTTCTTCTATTTTTTATATAAATTAATAATATTAATTAAATGTCGCAACTTAACCCTAAAAAACTTCAGTTATATGAAATTAAAGATATAGATCGGCTTCCTCAACTGCAAAAACTTTCAACAGCAGAGCGTTTAGCAATGAAAGCAGTTGCCCAAGTATTGCCGTTCCGTGTCAATAATTACGTAGTAGAAGAACTGATTGACTGGGAAAAAATTCCTGATGATCCCATCTTTCGCCTTACCTTTCCTCAAAAAGAAATGTTGGCTCCTGAATCTCTAGACAAGGTTATTTGGCATCTGCAAAATTCCACGCCAGAAGACCTGCGTCAAGTAGTAAATACAATGCGATCGCAACTTAATCCCCATCCAGGCGGACAGGCACATAATATTCCCACTTTAGATGGAAAAGAAGTACCAGGAATTCAACATAAATATCCTGAAACAGTCTTGATTTTTCCGACAGCAGGTCAAACTTGTCATGCTTATTGCACATTTTGTTTCCGTTGGCCGCAATTTGTGAAGATGGACGGAATGAAATTTGCTACCCGTGAATCAGGACTTTTTCAAGAGTATCTCCGCCAACATCAGGAAGTCACAGATGTTTTAATTACTGGCGGAGATCCAATGACAATGAAAGCTAAACATTTGGCTTTATATATTGAACCACTGCTAAATTCGGGTTTTGAACATATCCAGACAATTAGAATTGGTACTAAATCGGTAGCTTACTGGCCTTATCGCTTTGTTACAGATGAAGATGCTGATGATATCTTGCGTTTGTTTGAGAAAGTGACTAGCTCAGGCAAACATCTGTCGATTATGGCACACTACGATCATCCGACAGAAATTAAAACTGAAATTGCTCAAGCAGCGCTTCAACGCATTCGTAATACAGGCGCACAGATTCGCACCCAAGGGCCACTCATGCGGGGAATTAATGATTCTTCGGAAGTATGGATACAGATGTGGAAAGAACAAGTTCGCCTTGGTTGCGTTCCCTACTATATGTTTATGGAACGAGATACTGGAGCAAAACATTACTTTGAAGTGCCAATTATTCGAGCTTGGGAAATTTATCAAGCAGCAATACAAAAAGTGTCTGGGTTAGCTCGCACGGCTCGTGGCCCAGTCATGTCAGCACTACCAGGTAAAGTTGCAGTGGATGGCGTAACTGAGATTTATGGCGAGAAAGTATTTGTACTTTCTTTTTTGCAAGGACGCGATCCCAATTGGTGTAAACGTCCTTTCTTTGCACATTATGACGAGAAAGCAACCTGGTTAACTGATTTAGTTCCAGCGATGGGAGAAAAGGAATTTTTCTATGAGAATAAATTAAAAAAAATTTTGAAAAAACAAAGTTAAATTGAGGATTAAGATAATTCGGTGGGGGATTGATAACCACGACCAGATTGGAGAATAATTTATACCTCTTTCCAGAAACTTTTAAGAGATTTTATCGGTCTGGTTCTCCAAATTCTGCAAAAATCAACCAATGTCATCTGTTGCTCAAGGTATTCCCGGATTACCCGATTTGACGCATCCGATTGAGCTTGTCCAATTTGGAACCCAGGCGCTCAAAGCTTCACTATTATTAGTATTTTTGGTCGTAGCTTTGGGAGTTGCGATCGCACTGATCAGTTTTTCTCTCCGTCGAAGCCAGCCGGAACAATTTATCAAAAAAATGGGTTTAAAACCCCGTGCTTCTAGAACGGCTTTGATTTACTAGATTTACATCCTCGACTAAATATGTTAAAATAGTGGAAT
>NZ_JBALBZ010000118.1:0-24230 GCF_036919495.1 Nostoc sp. | reverse complement strand
ATTAAGGAACCTGCGACTGGTTCACGGATGCCATCGATGTCTACTGGAGGTGCGGCGATGAAGGCGATTACGAAGCAAGCGGTTGCGGCTAGCAGAGTGGGGATCATTACTACGCCGAACCAACCGATGTAAATACGGTTGTTGGTGCTGGTGATCCACTCGCAAAACCGATCCCATACGTTGGCGCTTTCGCGACGTTGTAAGGTTGTTGTCATTGTTTTATAAATGCGATTATTTGTGAATGAATTAGGTACTTTTCACTACCTGTTACACATCTTAAAGAATTTATTGCGTTTTGTAAAGTACTTTGAGAAAAATTTTTTCTTGGGATTTACGCACCCAAAGTGGAAAATCCCCAATTCACTGAAAAAAGGGAGGTTCTACGTAATCAACAGTAGCAATGAGAGCAATATCTACGACGGCTACCCTACGCAGTTTTCTCATCTAGGTGCATTGCCCCCAAAACTCTCATACTTCCTCTTGGCATTGAACCTTGGTGATAAAAAAATCTATTACCGATTAGGTATCAACGATTCTTCACGAATAGTTGATGGTAGGGGCGGGCGCAAGCAAAGATAAACAAGTGGGCCCAGTAGCGGGACTAAGGCTACTGTCCAAAACACCTGGGGATTATTCCAGTGGCGACGAGCGATATCATCGCCAAGGATTGTGGGGAATAAAAGGCAAAAAAGGCAAAATGCCAAACTCATGCCATTAATAAAGCGATCGCTTTGGAACTGCTGCACAAAATCTCCCCAGTCACCTAAGACAAAGGCATAGGCGAGTAAGCCAACAGTGCTTAAACTCAAAACAATCCCAAAAAAACGTGAATCTAGCAGCCGTAAAAAAGCATCCTTTTGCCCAGAAAAGTCTTGATTTGGTTCACGCAAAGCCAAATATGGTAACAGACCAAGCACTCCTGATGCTACTGAAGCTAAGGCAAAAGGCCAAAAAGGAATCCGTTGCATTCTGCCATCAATGAACAATAAAGCACTGTAAATTAGTAGCCAGATACCCACTAGAGAAAATAAGGAAAAGATAATTGGATTTATGGCAAGCCACTGAAGAGTAAATATATTTTTCAACAGGGTTAAGGTTTCTTGTAAATGCAGGGGCGGTGCTAACAGTAAAATATAGGCTATAAATCCAAGCCATAGTAACCACAATGCAACTTTTATATTCATTATCTTTAGATGGTGTGCATTTAACATAATTACTAATTTATAATTGGTATTTTTTGCCTCTAAATCCCCCTTTTTGTAGAACGCAGCCCTGAGTTTGCTTAAAAATAGTGATAAATCTATACGTGATTTTTGTTTCAATTGAGGATTTAGACCCCAACTGAAACTGTCTTAAAATTACGAATTAAAAATTGCTTTAATTTGCAGCTGGCTGCTGACTGGGTATCGCCTCTACACCTACTTCTGGTAGAGGTGGACGCACACACAAATAAATCAATGGCCCAAATAGCGGTATCAACGCTATTAACCAGAACATCTGTGGATTTTTCCAACCACGACGCGCCATATCATCCCGTAGCAAAGCTGGAAATAATAGGCAAAGGAGACAGAAATCTAAACTCATTACATTGATGAAGCGGTTACTTTGCCACTGCTGCACAAAATTACCCCAATCTCCTCCTGTTAAACCATAGGCAACAAGAAGAACCGTGACTACCGTCAAGACAACCCCAGTCACACGAGAATCTAGCAGCTTCAGTAAGGCATTCTTTTTACCAACAAACTTATTATTTGGTTCTCTAAGGGCTAAATAGGGTAACAAGGCAAATATCCCGACTCCGAAAGAGGCAGTAGCAAATAGCCAAGCAGGTATTTTTTGTCCTCTACCATCAATAAATACTACTGCACTGTAGATGAGAGGCCAGATGCCCATGAGGTTGAATAGTGCTACGACTAACGGGTTAACGCCTTGCCACTGGCCAGTAGAAAGATTTTTAATTAACTCGAATGTACCAGGTTGCTCAGGAGGAGCAAGGAAAAAAGCATAGGTAGTGAATCCCAGCCACAGCAAGCCAAAGGCAATTTTTCTAACCATGAAAGAGTTAAAAAGTATTAATTATTGATTTTGCCACTATAAATTCGGCTTATCTACCTGCTATGGTATTGTTTTTTTGTCTAAACCCGTAGCAGGTTGTCTCTATTAAGGATTGAAATAACTGAAAGCTTCTGAGAGGTAATCAGCAGCAGATGCTACTACTGCGATCGCACTTTCATAATCTAGACGCGTTGGCCCTAAAACTCCCACACTTCCTACTGGTATTGAACCTCGGCGATAGGTGGAAGAAATCAAGGTGCAGGTGCGTATCGGTTCTAGAAGATTTTCTGCGCCAATGCGAACCGTTACCTTTGACTTACCCACATCCTCAAGCTCTGGTTCCTCAAATATTAATCGCCATAGTTGGTCTTGTTCTTCTTCCAGCAGGTGGATAATTGTTTGTACCTGCTGTAACTGGGAAAACTCGGGCTGGCGCAAAACTTCTGACACACCCCGAACCATAATTTGGGTTGCAGTCGGCGCATGAGTGCGACGAGTCAATTCGGCAACTGAATTTTTCAAGAATTCCCCGTAGCGTTGGAATTCCTGATCTAGTTCGCTCCAGTTGAGGTTGGCTAATTCTAACAGACTTCGCCCCCGCAAGTGGGTATTCAAAAAGTTAGAAACTATTTGCAATTCGCGATCAATTACCTCTGAATCTCGTTGTGTTTCTTCTGATATTGGTGGCAAATCCATCAACTTGGAATGTGTCTCATAACTATCAGTAACAACAATTAACATGATCCGCCCCGCTTCAATTTGCACTAATTGCAGATGTCGCAATAATGCTCTGGTAGTTTGCGGCATAGTAATCAAGCTAATGCAACCACTTAAGGTTGCTAAAATTTGTGCGGCTCCTTGCAGTAGGGTTTCTAAACTCCACTCTTCCCACTGGAGGCGCTTTTGTAATGCTACTTCTACTTCTCGTCCTAAACTTTCCGTTCGCGCAGCGTCTCGCAGAGACGGTGTAATTAGCTGGTCAACATAAATGCGATAACCTGAATCTGAAGGGACACGTCCAGCAGAGGCGTGTGGTTGGTAGAGTAAGCCGGATTTTTCTAAAACGCCCATCACATTGCGAATTGTGGCTGAACTTACACCCAGGTTGTACTCCTCGACCAAAGCTTTTGAACCAACAGGCTCTGCTGTAGCAATGTAGTGACGTACCGTTGCCCAAAGTATATGCTGTTGTCGATTTGTTAACTGGACTTCCATAGGGTATCTTTTGCTAGAGGCAAAGTTTAATCGAAAAATTTCTTGGTTTGATTGAAAACAAAGAATATTAATAATTTATTAAGATAACAAATTATACAATTAAATTGTGATGATTAATCTTAAGGTTCACGTACACCATTCTTTTAACGAATCTTTGCAGCAAAAGCTGATAATTTGAATTTACAACATCCTTTTCTGGCTTATTTTTGCATAATTATACACTTATAAAAGTATTACTGTATACGTATTTTTGCGGCGATCGCAGCTAAGATTGGGGTCGAAAAGTTTCGTAAATATTTAGCCAGTGGAGAAAGTTACAAGCTTTCCTGGCAAGCCCTTAAGTTTATTTACTGCTATTTTTAGCATAGCAAAAGCTAGATGGAAGTTATTTATTCTTCCATCTAAGTAATGCATGTATACATAAGCTAATACTGGGGAATTGAATGGTCTACTAAGACGGAATAAGCATTAATACCACCCGAAATATTTTGCACATTTGTAAAACCTTGAGCAATTAACCACTGGCACATCTGGGCAGAGCGGATGCCGTGGTGGCATAGTACAAGGGTTTCAGCTTGGGGATTGAAGAGGGTAGGGACTTGATCTCCCCATTCAGGAAATTGACTTAAGGGTAGGTTGACAAAGCCTTCAATGCTAGCAATCTCCAATTCTTGTGGTTCGCGTACATCTACTAGCTGAATACTTGTATCACCAGAAGAAAGACGTTGTGCCAGTTCTTGTACACTAATCTGGTTCATGGGTTGACTAAAAGAATTCCCTATAAACAGTCGTAATCCTATTTATGGTGACAGAAAATCTCTGCCTTTGCATGAGTATCCATTCTCAAGAAGGCTGATAGATTCTGGTAAGCTTTCTGCTTAAATGGCTGTAAACCGTCTTTTTAAAGGTTTAATGTGAATAGGCAACGCTCATTTATTGGTTTTATCGTAGCTGGTGCGATCGCACTGCTAGTAATTGCGATCGCTGGCTTTTACTGGTTTTCCGCCAAAAATCCGGCTAACCTCACTGCTTCTACCGGACAGCCTAATGCAGCCATATTTGTGTCGAAACTTTCACCTGTAATGGTTTCATTGCTGACGAATCCCAATCGGTTGCAGGCGTTGGAGGGTGAAGGAGAACTATCTAAACTCAAAACCAGTTTATTCGCCAAAAGTGGCATAGATTACAAAGAAGACGTTCAACCCTGGTTAGGGGACGAAATTACCTTAGCTATTACCACTTTAGATATCGATCGCGATCGAGAAAACGGACAGCAGCCAGGGTATTTATTGGCACTAGCAACCAAGCAACCGGAGAAAAGCCGCGAGTTTGTCGAGTTGTTGTTTTCCAAACGGGCGTTAGGTGGGGCAAACTTAGCTGTTGAACAATACAAAGGTGTGAAGCTGATTTCTGATAATTCTCAACCAGAGCAGGATTTGCTTGCAGGTGCTGTTGTTGGTGAAGGCTTTGTGTTGTTTGCCAACGATCCGAAAGTGTTGCGAGACGCCATCAATAACGTCCAAGCACCCGATCTGAATTTGACTAGCTCCACTGAATACCAAAAAGCAACAAAACAATTTCCTAAAGGGGGTTTAGCTTTAGCTTTCTTGAATCTTCCTATCGTGGCAAAATGGCAAGGTTTAGAATTGCCAGAACAAACCTACAATAGCGAAATTATTTCCTTGGCGTTGAACTCCAAAGGTTTGCTAGCAGAAACCAGCTTTTTAACTTCATCAGAAATTGTTTCCCCATCTTCACCACTATCTAAACCTGTGAGAGCATTGCAGTATGTTCCAGCGTCGGCAGGTTTAGCAATTTCTGGCTCAAATTTAAGTAATTTGGGTAACAGTGATTTAGCTAAACTCTGGAGACAAGCAACAGCAACTATATATGGTTCTGAGGAAGATGTAGTTTCTCGGTTAGCAAAACCTTTGGTGGATGTTCAAAAAGGCTGGGGTATAAACTTAGCAGAGGATATTTTTAGCTGGGTACAAGGAGAATATGCCATAGCATTGTTACCTGGGAAAGAGCAAGCAATCCCTCATTGGATTTTTGCGGTGGAAAAATCCGAGAGTGTAGATAAAGGTGTTGCTCGATTAGATGCGATCGCTTCATCCAATGGACTCAGCATCAATACCCTGATTATAGACAAGCAAAAAATCTCCGCTTGGACAGAGTTAACTACGGCTACAAAAAAAAGTGATGTTAAAGAGGGAACATCCTTCAGTATTGAAACAAAAGTGCGAGGATTGCATACAACTTTAGGAAATTACGAAATTTTCACCTCTGACTTAGAAACGATGGATGAAATTCTTACAACTAAGGATAAATCCTTAATTGACAATCCGAATTTCAAAGATAGTATTGCTGCGATTCCCTTACCAAATCAAGGCTATATATATCTTGATTGGACAAAGAGCCAGAATTTGTTAGAGCGTCAAGTACCAATTCTCAAACTAGTGGAAGTTTTAGGTAAACCGTTTTTTGATAATCTGCGATCACTAACAGTCAGTAGTTATGGAACTGACACAGGAGCGCTCAAAGGTGGCGTTTTCTTCCAACTCAATAACTCGTGAGATTTTCATAAAAGCTTAAGTGCAGAAGGTTAAAAATTATTTTACCTTCTGCATTTTTTTATCTCATTATTTTTACGTAGGCTTTCTATACTATTTGCTATTCGGATTTGTAATCTTTGGATAGCTATTGGCTAGCTGGGGAATTGTATGCTGTTTAGATAAAGAAACAAACAAGCAGGTAATTGCTTGCTTTCAAAACCCTCTATTGTGGCACATTTTTATGTGGCACAATCAACTGAAATTTCCCTGTAATTTTTTCATTAGAATATGTATATATCATTACTAATTTAACAGCCTGTTGGAGGGCTACTATGAAATACTGTCGCCCCCGACTTAAGTTTAGCGGTGGCTGGTTGTTGGCTTTAGTTGCCGCCATCACAGCTACGCCTGTAATAGCAGAGACAGCGAATTTTGGTACTTTCACCCTGTCAACAAATTTTAATCCAGCACAAGGAACAGTGCAGGGGTTTACAGGTGGTTCTTACTCATTGTCTGCCATAAGTAACCGCGATCGCGATCAAAAAGCATGTATTGGTTTTGCCGATCCTAATCCAGATCATATTATGGTTTTGGAAAAGGACTTTCCCCAGATGACAATACAAGTTGATAGCAACGGTAATGATACCACTTTACTGATCGAAGGGCCAGACCAAACTACGATTCGTTGCGGCGATGACACTGGTAAAAGTAAAGATGCTAGCGTTAGCGATCGCAATTGGAAAAGGGGGACGTATCGGATTTGGGTAGGTACATTTAATCCTGGGGTCAAGCGCGATTACACTTTGAAAGTGGAGCAGCAGTGAAGTGGGGAGTTAGGAGTTAGGTATTGGGAAGAATTTATGCTCAATGCCCCACTCCCAATTTTGAGGTATAACGCCTGAGAGGATAATATGGGAGAGTAGCTTGTTGTGCTTTCCGAGGGTGCTATCTCGTGCTATCTATACTGCGTGCTGACTTTCGTATCATATTTGAACGTGACCCAGCTGCTCGTAACTGGTTGGAAGTTTTATTTTGTTACCCTGGTTTGCAAGCCCTGCTATTCCATAGGCTGGCTCACTGGTTGTACACTGTTGGTCTTCCCTTTTTTCCCCGCCTGATTTCTCACTTGGCTCGGTTTTTGACTGGAATTGAAATCCACCCTGGTGCAGCAATTGGAAAAAGTGTGTTTATTGACCACGGGATGGGTGTAGTAATTGGTGAAACTGCGATCGTGGGAGATTATGCCCTAATTTATCAAGGTGTCACCCTTGGGGGTACTGGTAAAGAATGTGGTAAACGCCATCCAACTGTAGGTGAAAATGTCGTAGTTGGGGCTGGAGCTAAGGTACTGGGCAATATCCAAATTGGTAATAATGTGCGTATTGGCGCTGGATCTGTTGTTCTAAGGGATGTCCCTTCAGACTGTACTGTGGTAGGCGTGCCTGGGCGCATTATGTATCGTTCTGGAGTTCGGGTTGCACCTCTTGAACACAATAACTTACCAGATTCAGAAGCCCAAGTAATTCGTGCTTTAGTTGATAGGATTGAGGCGTTGGAAGAACAAATACAAACTCTTCAGCGCAGCAATTATTCAGAAAAAAATCCTGTTTTAGTGGGTTGTTTAGCCACCAATGAGGATGAGCTAACCCACGATACTCGCTGGTGCAACCTCAAAGATAAGACTATCCAGCAATTTCTAGATGGTGCTGGCATTTAATTAAACGTCAAGGGTTAAGGGTCTATCTTTTGACTCTTGACAAATCACGGATTAATCGCTTCGCTAGACCACTCTTGCTGGTCATTACGACAGTAAAGCCATCGATTTTGTGGTTCGCCGCGTAATTCTAAATGGTCTACTTGTATCGGATCGAGTAGCAGTAGACAAAAATTAGCTACTGGCTCAACAGAATCGGGCGCTGGTGGCTCAAAAGCTCCTAATTCTTGGATTCTGGGTTTACCGGGATAGGGCCAAGCAAACTGTAAACGCGCCGCATCACTTAATTCTTGCCAAATGGAAATGCGGGCTAGCTGTAAATCCCGATCAGAATCATCACCGCTTACCAGAGTCAAACAGCCAGTGATTCTGAATTGTTCGCGTGTGTTGGGGAAGTACCAGCAAACTTCTGCCCAAGGTTGTTGCTGTATCTGGTCAGCTTTAGCGCTACGAGTATCAGTAATAAATTTTAGCTGGTTTGTATCTTCCAAAAAACCGCGAAAGACTAGGGTACGATTAGCGGGGCGACCGTTTGCCTGCACTGTTGCGAGTTGGAGGTAACGGGCATAAACAAGGCTGCGGTTGCGATGGAGTGCATGAGCGATCGCGCTTCGCCAAGGAGCAAGAGTCATTATAAAATTTCGTACCTAAGTATTAAGTATACTACTGTTAACAAAACACAAACACAAACTTTCTATTTATATATATATAAATGGTTACAATTCCAATAATAGATCTAACTGCCTTTAGCAATGGCGACATAATAACTCAGCAAAAGATTATCAAACAAATTTATCAAGCTTGCCATGAAATTGGCTTCATGTACTTGCAGAATTCAGGAATATCAAAAGACTTAATAAAGCAAGTATTCAGTTACAGTAAATCTTTCTTCAATTTATCCTTAGAAGTTAAGCAAAAGCAAGCTTGGAGTGATGAGTTTAATAATACGGGATACGTTGGTCTTGAGAGAGAACGTCTTGACCCCAACAAACCAGGCGACTTAAAAGAGGCCTTTAATGTAAACAAACAAGCGGCTATGGAGATAGATGCTTCTATTCTCGCCTTTTATGATAGTTGCACAGAACTTGCTAACACAGTGTTACAAGCTTATGCTTTGGCGCTGGAATTGCCAGAAGATTTTTTTATCACAAGACACAATCAACAAAATCATACCTTGCGATCGCTCCATTATCCCCCATTGCAGACACCACCTAAACCCGGACAGGTGCGTGCTGGTGAGCATTCCGATTATGGCAGTATTACCTTACTTTTCCAAGATGACGTTGGCGGGTTGGAAGTACAGACAGCTTCTGGAGAGTGGATTGCTGCACCTGCGATTCCTAATAGTGTGGTAGTTAATACTGGCGATTTAATGCAACGGTGGACAAATGATATGTTTTGCTCAACCAAGCATCGAGTAATGATTCCCAGTGATAACAAGGTGAAGCAGTCTCGTTATTCTATCGCTTTTTTCTGTCATCCTAATGATGATACAGAAATAGCTTGTCTGGAAAGTTGCCAGAAAGAACAATCGTCTATCTATCCGCCTATTCTGGCGGGAGAATATCTTTTAAGTCGTTTACAAGCAACTTATGGTAATTCGTAATTAAGAAAGACATTTAATATGAAAAGCTACGACTGGATTGTGGTTGGTGGTGGAATTGCCGGTGCTGCACTAGCATACGAATTAGTAAAAACTGGCTTTTGTGTACTTTTGTTGGAGCAATACGGCACACCAGAGAATGCAACTCGTTATAGTTATGGTGGGCTTGCTTATTGGTCGGGTAATACACCACTAAGTCGTCTATTGTGCGAAGAAGCGATTGCACTTTACCATATCCTATCTCAAGAATTAGACACTGATATCCAGTTTCGGGAATTAGATTTATTACTTACTATTTCAGCCGCTAATGACCCAGAAGCAACGGCTGAATCATATAATCATTTTGCCATTCCACCCCGTTTATTGAGTGTCCAAGAAGCTTGTGAGTTGGAACCACTGCTAAATCAAGAGGCGATATCTGGTGCTTTAACTGTCAAACACGGTCATATCCACCCAGAAAAAACAGCACAAGCTTATATCCAAGCTTTTGAGCGTGCTGGGGGTGAAATGCAGATTACCCAAGTATTGCAAGTATTGCAAGATGGTGTAAAAACAACTACTGCAACTTACCACAGTGCGAACGTTGCCATTTGTGCGGGTGGACTCAGCCGCCAGTTACTAAAATCTGCTGGTATTCCCGTCAAGCTGTATTTTACCCATGCAGAAATTATTGAAACCCCACCTGTGGATGTGCAGTTACGCACTTTAGTTATGCCAGCTAATCTGCAACGATTTCAATTAGAAGCTGAATCTACTCAAGTTGATGAATTGTGGAATCAACCAGGTAATGAGCCAGTACCGCCAATTTTAGATGCGGGTGCGATTCAGTTTCAAGATGGTAGCTTTCGCATTGGTCAAATTAGCCGCGTTCTCACAGATTCTTATGCCAAGGTAAACTCAGAGGCGAGTGAAAAATGGTTGCGAAAAAGTGTCGGTGAGGTTTTACCAGCTTTGGAGAATTTACCAGGAACTTGGCATCATTGTTTAGTGGGATTTAGTAGCGATCGCCTACCCTTGATTGGTACTATCCCAGAATTTGAAAGCATTCATTTATTTTCTGGTTTTAGCAATCCTTTGGTGATTATACCACCTTTGGCAAAGCGCTTTGCTAATTTTGCATCTGGCAAGAAAGATGAGATTATTATCCAGCTATCTCTTCATCGCTAACAATAGTTTCACAATCCTAGCCTTAACAAAGATTAATATTGTAAATTTATTTTTTTATTACAAAAATCATATATTTTGTATAAGAAGTAACTTTTTACTAGTAAACTATCGCACTATCATCACACTTTAAAGTTTAATATTGTCAGCTTTCTATTAAGTTGATTGATTGATCAAGAGGAAAATTCATAAAAAGATGAGAAGACAATTTAACAGACGCAAGTTTTTAATCTATGGTTCTTTAACTTTTGGAAGCAGCTTTTTTCTGAAAGCTTGCGCGAATAATTCCCCAACTGCTACAAAGAGTCCAGTCGCACCTTCTGCTGCTTCACCAGCTGCTGCTACTGCTGGTGGCACAATCAAGGTAGGTATTTTGCACTCCCTTAGTGGCACAATGGCTATTAGTGAAAAAAGCGTTGTCGATGCTGAGAAATTAGCAATCAAAGAAATTAACGCTGCTGGTGGTATTTTAGGTAAACAAATTGAAGCAGTTACCGAAGATGGTGCTTCTAACTGGGATACTTTTAGAGAAAAGGCAACTAAGCTAATCGATCAAGATAAAGTCGCTGTAGTTTTTGGTTGTTGGACATCTGCTAGCCGCAAGAATGTAAAGCCAGTATTCGAGAGCAAAAATCACATGCTCTGGTATCCTGTGCAATATGAAGGTCAAGAGTGTTCTAAAAATATTTTCTACACTGGTGCTGCTCCAAATCAACAAATTGAACCATCTGTTGATTGGCTGTTAAAAAATAAAGGAAAAGAATTTTTCTTAGTTGGCTCTGACTACGTTTTTCCCCGCACTGCTAATACAATTATTAAAGCTCAATTAGAAGCTTTGGGCGGCAAAACAGTTGGTGAAGATTATTTACCTCTTGGCAATACAGAAGTTACACCAATTATCACTAAAATTAAGCAAGCTTTGCCTAATGGAGGTGTAATTTACAATACTCTGAATGGTGATAGCAACGTTGCTTTCTTCAAACAATTGAAAGGTGCTGGATTGACACCAGAAAGATATCCTTCTATGTCTGTGAGTATTGCCGAAGAAGAAGTTAAAGCAATTGGTGTAGAGTATCTCAAAGGTCACTATGCAGCTTGGAATTACTTCCAAACAGTAGACACACCTGCTAACAAAAAGTTTGTAGCGGCTTTCAAGAAAGAATATGGTGAAAATCGGGTAACAAATGACCCAATGGAGGCAGCATATATCGCCGTTTATCTGTGGAAGCAAGCAGTAGAAAAAGCTGGTACTACAGACATAGCGAAAGTCAGTGCTGCGGCCTATGGTCAAACTATAGATGCACCTGAAGGTAAAGTGACAATGGATACCAATCATCACATATCCAAAGTTGTGCGGATTGGTCAAGTTAGACAAGATGGTTTGTTTGATATTGTCTATGCCACTCCGACAGCAGTTGAGCCAGTTCCTTGGAATCAATTTGTAAAAGAGACTAAGGGATTTGCGTGTGATTGGAGTGACCCGGCTAAGGGTGGTAAGTATAAGAAAGTATAAATAATTCGTAATTCGTAATTCGTAATTAATTACCAATTACGAATTAGTCAATCTTAATTTTGTAGGGGGTTATAGCGAAGTACGACACACTATTTATATTGGTGCGTTACGGTAAAAATATTTATTGTAGCTATGTTTAGTTACTTGTGCTGGAACACACCTTAAACATAATTACGAATTAGTATGTGAGGAAAAAAGTGTTAGCAGGATTTTTAGAAGCTGTATTTAATGGTATTAGTATTGGCGCTGTATTATTAATTGCTGCCTTGGGATTGGCGATTATATTTGGATTGATGGGCGTTATCAATATGGCACATGGTGAATTGATGATGTTCGGCGCTTATACAACATTTGTTGTGCAAAATGTCTGTAAGCAATTGGGTGGGGTGTGGTTTGAAGTCTATATATTTTTGGCTTTGATTATCGCTTTTATTTTCACAGCTGTTGTCGGATTAATTCTAGAAAGAGGCGTGATTCGTTATCTCTATGGACGACCTCTAGAAACTCTCTTGGCAACTTGGGGAGTAAGTTTGATTTTTCAACAGTTTGTTCGCAGTGTAAATTGGGTATTCGTTATTGGCATAGGCTTATTTTCTCTATTGTTTTTTGGAGGTTTATGGATTTTAAATTCTCGCACTGATTTGGGAAGAGTTCGTAACTGGATTGTGGCAGTAATATTTTTATTATCGCTGGGAGTGACAATAGCAATAGGTAATTTATTGAGTCAAACTTATCAGTTAGCACTTACTCAAGCTTGGTTTGGCGCTCAAAATGTGGATGTAACTGCACCAACTTGGTTGCAGGGAGGGATGTCTTTAGGTGGTGTGCAATTACCCTTTGCTAGGTTATTTATTATTGGTTTAACAATAATCTGTGTGGCGGGAATTTATCTATTCTTACAACGTTCTAGCTGGGGTTTAAAAATTCGGGCTGTGACACAAAATCGGAGTATGAGTGCTTGTTTGGGAATTCCAACTCAAAAGGTTGATGCGATTACTTTTGCACTGGGTTCTGGTTTAGCTGGTGTGGCTGGATGTGCGATTAGTTTACTCGGTTCTGTGGGGCCAAATACGGGACAAAATTATATTATTGATACTTTTATGGTGGTTGTGGTTGGGGGTGTGGGGAATTTAGCCGGGACGATTGTGGCGGCGTTGGGTATTGGTACGGCTAATTTTTTAATTGGTTCTGGGACTTTAGCTTTGCTACTGAGTCCTATTAAGCCTTTGGCTGATTTGTTTACTTTTTTTGCGACTACGAGTATGGCTAAGGTGATGGTATTTGCGCTGATTATTGTGTTTTTACAGTGGAAGCCTGGGGGAATTTTTCCGCAGAAGGGACGTACTGTTGATGTTTAAACCGCAGAGATGCAGAGGATGCAGAGAATGAGGAAGAGGGGAGGAGGGTTATTAATTGAGGTGGGGGTGGTGGTTGCGATCGCACTTTTCCTCATTATTATTATGCCACTGTTGCTGACAGAGTTTCGTCTAAATTTGTTGGGGCGATTTTTGTCGCTGGCGATTGTGGCTTTGGGTATTGATTTGATTTGGGGTTATACTGGTTTACTAAGTTTGGGACATGGTATTTTCTTCGGTTTGGGTGGATATGCGATCGCAATGTACCTGAAACTCCAAGTTCCTACTGGAGAATTGCCTGATTTCATGGGACTTTATGGGGTTACAGAACTTCCTTCGTTTTGGCAACCTTTTTATTCTTTTCCTTTGACAATAGCTTTGGTGGTACTAATTCCAGGGTTATTGGCGGGATTGTTGGGATATTTGGTTTTCCGAAATCGCCTCAAGGGAGTTTATTTTTCTATTTTGACTCAAGCCGGAACTATTGTATTTTTCAATTTCTTTAACGGTCAACAACAGCTTTTCAACGGTACAAATGGACTGATAGATTTTACAACTTTGTTTGGGGCAACGGTCAGCGATACAAAAACGCAATTTGTTTTCTACACGCTGACGGTAGTGTTTCTCGCAGCCACTTACGGGATTTGTCGCTGGTTGACAACTGGACGCTTTGGCAGATTATTGATAGCTATTCGTGATGATGAAAGTCGGGTAAGATTTTCTGGCTACGACCCTACAGATTTTAAGGTCTTAGTGTTTGCAGTTTCAGGTGCGATCGCAGGCATAGCAGGAGCATTTTACACCATCCAGAGTGGTTCTGTCTCACCCAGAGCAATGGACATTGCCTTTTCAATTGAAATGGTAATTTGGGTGGCTGTAGGAGGACGCGCTACTTTAATTGGCGCGATTGTCGGAACTTTGTTAGTAAATTATGCCCGCACTTTTTTAAGCGAACAATTTGCAGAAATCTGGCTATTTTTTCAAGGCGCACTATTTTTGATAGTCGTTACAGTGCTTCCTGACGGCATAGTGGGATGGTTGCGTAGTCAGAATATTTTTCTTTTCCACCGCCGTCAACAAATTGCTACATATCCCACCTTGGAAGAAGACCCCGAAGTGCAACATGAACGCGAAAATATTGGAAACTGAAAACGTAACTGTTAGTTTTGACGGATTTAGGGCGCTAAATAAGCTTAACTTTAGTATGGATGTGGGTGAATTACGGGTAGTAATTGGCCCCAATGGTGCAGGAAAGACAACATTTCTGGATGTGATTATGGGGAAAGTGCAACCAACTTTTGGGCGAGTTATGTTCAAAGGAAGAAACTTGCGTTCTTTACCTGAACATAAAATTGCCCGATTGGGAATTGGCCGTAAGTTCCAAACACCTCGAATTTACTTAAATTTAACGCCTCGTGAAAATCTAGAAATTACCAGTAACAAAAATAAAAATGTCTTTTCTACTTTATTTGAACGTTCTAATGCTGTTGAAAATAATAACATAAAAGGATTATTAGAAACTATCGGTTTAACTCCTAAAGCCGACATCAGAGCAGCTTTACTTTCTCACGGAGAAAAGCAACGTTTAGAAATTGGGATGTTAGTAGCACAGTCACCTGATTTATTACTTGTTGATGAACCTGTTGCAGGTTTAACAGATGAAGAAACCTATAAAATTGGTGAATTACTGTTAGCATTAGCCCAAAGTCATTCAATTTTAGTAATTGAACATGATATGGAATTTGTACGTCAAATTGCCAAGAAAGTAACAGTGTTACATGAAGGTTCGGTGCTGTGCGAAGGGAATTTTGAGGAAGTCCAAAATGACTCTCGTGTTATTGAAGTATATCTAGGAAAACAGGAAGAATGAAAAACTTTATCACATTTTCTATTCACCTGCTGATTCTAGTATGTTTGGTTTCAAGTAACGCATAACTAATTTCTGGAGATGTCTAATTGAAAAACCCTCTAAGACCGAAATTGCCAGGAAACACCCTAAAAACAAAAAAAACCCGCCGTAGCGGGTTACACAACAAACTAAGAACATTGAAAACTTGATTTAGCTGGAGTACCTCATCTCAGCTTCTAGTTGACGAATCAGTTCTTCGTCACCCTTTGCTTTGGCTACTTGCAAGCGATGCTCTAGGCTTTTTTGAATATTCTCTCTGTGAGCTTCTTGTGCTTTTCTGCCACTTTGTAGTCTATTTTGATTCATAGTGATTACCTTCTTTAATTTTTTGCTTTATGTCTTGCATTCTTAACATAACATATATTTTGTAGCTGTTGCTACAGAAATTTCTAACTTAATATATATTTTAGCAAAAATATGCCTAAGAAGCAGATAGGGCAACAACCACTTGTAACTTTACTGAGCGATTTTAGCGATCGCGATGTTTATGTAGGCATAATGAAAGGTGTTATAGCCCAAATCAACCCCAAACTGACGGTGGTAGACCTAACGCACCAAATTCCGCCGCAAGACATCACAGCAGCCAGATTTTCTTTGATGAATGCTTATCCCTATTTCCCTGTTGGGACAGTGCATGTGGCAGTAGTAGACCCAGGTGTAGGAAGCAAGCGACGAGCGATCGCAGTAGAATTTGCTCAAGGGTTTCTAGTAGGCCCAGATAATGGTATCTTTAGCGGGGTACTTAGTCAAAGTCAGGCGATCGCAGCCGTTGAACTTACAAATCTTAACTATTGGCGAACTCCTCAACTAAGCAAGACTTTTCACGGTAGAGATATTTTTGCACCAGTGGGCGCTAGTCTTGCCAGTGGTGTCTCCCTTAAAGAGCTAGGACAAGAAATTGATCCAGCAAGTTTGGTAAAACTGGATATAGGCGAGTGCAAGCAAATAGCCACTGGTGTAGTGGGTTGCATTCAATATATTGACCACTTTGGCAACTTAGTGAGCAACATTGCAGGAAGTTACGTACAAGGCAAAACTTGGTCTGTGCAAGCTGCTGGGTTGAGTATACCAGGCTGTGAAACTTACAGTGATGTCAAGGTAGGAGAGATAATAGCTTTAGTTGGCAGTCACGGTTGGGTAGAAATTGCCATTAATAGCGGCAATGCTCACTCAAAGTTGCAGTTAGATACGCAAGATACGCTTCAAGTTGTGCTAAATTAAATACCGCACTTCGTGAGTGCTACATCAAGAGAAACATCAAAGTTATATCCTCTTTCCACAGTTGGCAGATGTCCTGGGGGGAAGGTTTTAAAGTTTGGTTCCTTGCCAGGTTTATACTCATATCTTTTAGTTTGCTGATTATAGTTCCACTGAATCAGCCACTCACCTGTTAAGGTTTGCCATCCAACCGCGTCATACATCTTGCGATAGTCGTTTTTTTGTTCCCTCAAAATCTTTTCTTGAGCGCTAAAGCCTAATTTACCATCACTGGCTGTACTCCAAAGCTTGTCAATGGTTTTCAAATCAACACACGAAAGTGCATTCATTTCATCTTTTCCAATCGCACCCTCGGCTTGTGCCTTAGTCCCTGCAACATCTAGCATTCTCAAGTAAGTTTCTCGGTCAGATGCTTGCCAATCTTTGCTTTGTAAATATTTCTGCAACTGACTATAATCGACATTGCGGGCTGTAGTAATTTCTACTTGCTTCAATGAGCTAGAATTAGTGGTTGTGTTAGCTAAATCAGTGTTTTTTGGGCTTTTGATCTCAGACTTAGACCGTGTTAATGAATATCCAATCCAGCCCAAAACAGTAAATATACCGATAAGACTTGCTGTGATTAGTAAGGTTAGTAGCAGAACAGTCTGATTATTCTTTGCCATTTTTGGATGCTTCTGATTACTTTGAATGCCCCAGGTCGAATTTAGTCTAACTGTTATCAGATGGATGTATATTTTAGCTTTTTTTGATAATTGACAGAAATGCAACTATGTGTAGTGAGGGCAAAACGCCTATTGTAGTCGAAATATTTAGGTCTGGTTTTTAGCGATGTCTACGATGGTGACTGAGCGCGGCCGTTGTGCGGGCTACGCCTACGCATTAAAACAGAGCATTAAAAATTCTGTGTTTTACGTGAACTACTTTTAGTGGACTAGCTCTCTAGAAGATCGGGCGATCGCTGAGGTTATAGTAAGCTTGAACTGGTAAACCGTGAAAACCAATGCCTAAGAAATAAGGAATTTCTTGCTTGAGGCAGGTAGGGGGAGCAGGGGGAGAAGAGAAGCTGTTCTTGAGAGAAGAATGGCTGAACATATACCCTCTTGCCTCCCCTGCTTATCCGAACCGTATTGCTTTGCTCCCTTATTGCCTGCTCTTAGGGGAGACAAAGCATAGCTTTGGCGGGGTGGGGTGCAATGACTATGGAAATCATAACTAATTACCCGGACATGATATAAAAGAATATTGCAAACGATATTCTTTAACTATATTCATCCCAAGCTACGGGAAAGGAATAATCTGAAATCGCCGATAAATCACGATTTTCGCTGCGGGTTTCTTCATCCAGAACTTTCACGACTTTGTTATAAATATCTTGTGCTTGTTGTGGGGAATCTCCGATACTGGTTAATCCCACCTTGCCAAACTGCGAAAGGCAACCCATCAGATGAAACACTGTACCCGTTTCTGTACCACTGTCAAAGTGCAGTCTGTGATGAGCAATAATATCCATCAAATCATTAGGTAATAATCCTTGATAGCGCTCTTTTTGCAGATTATCAGTGGCAATGTAGTATTTTGGACGACCTTGCTGACTATAAAATAATCCCGTGGAAAGGTCATAGCGACCGTTCGTTAATAATTTCAAGGTCATGAATGGATGAGTTGTACCGCCTTTACGCAGGTTAATTTCGATCGCCTGAATATCCCACTCTTCATTACCTTTGTCAACGGCGATAAAATCTACACCAAATCGCTCCAAAGTGCCTTTTTCTGCTAACTTTCTGCCAACTTGTAACCCCAATTGCTGTAATTGCAATCGATATCTTTCATCAGCCGGAAAGCTACAACCCAGATAAATCTGGCCGTCTGGGCCTCCAAGAATTTGGTCGTGGGTTGAAAGGATTTCTACTTCGCCTGTGGGTGTTATCCTTCCTTGGACGCTGGGCGAGCGCTTAATTTTACCTTCCACAAATGCTTCGCTAATTGCCCCCAACTCAGGGATTCTTCCCGAAAAATTATCCCAAGTCTCAAGCTTTGCTTGAAAGCGCATTGTTGAAAAGCGATCGCTAATTGCTGCTACTCTTTCGACATGAGTCCCTTTACCCGGTGCTAGATTCTCAATTGGTCTAAGATCGAGCAATGCATTTCCCTCTCCCGAAATGCCTTCGTTGAGTTTTACTACTACCCGTTTTAATGTCGGTTGTCGTTCCCACAAATCACTGGTAGCTTCTGCTAAATCTGTGTGGTTCCAAATTTGTTCGCTACCATCTGGATGCGGTACTCCGCTTTCCTTGAAGATTTGCCGACTACCACTTTTTGTCCCCCAAATCTGTAAATCTGGTGCAGCAGCATACAGAGGTACACCCAATTTTACAGACAATTCGCCTTCCCATTGCGAAGAGTTGTAGCAAATCATAAATGATTTATCTAGCCTCAAAGCTTGATGAATCCGCTTTAGCAGACGGGGGCGTTCTAAAATTTTTTGACTTAGAGGCTTAAGGGAAGAATCGTAAGTAGAAAGTAGCAGCAAACGGTTGCGAGCATGAGAAAAGGGAATTCCTGGCAACAGTTGCAAGTAATAATCAATGATACTAGGATGCAGAGGTACTGATGTTACATAAACTAGCCGAGTCCGGGGATTCTGCAACCTAATTAAGGAAAATAGTAATCTTTCTTCATAATGCTCGCAGCCTTCGATCTTTTGGAGTTCGCGCTGGTCGATACTCAGGGAGGGAATAATTAAAATATCCGCTTCATTATTGTCAAATGACTCGCTCGTTTTCCAGCGATCGCTCAAGGTTAATTGTAAGTGGTGAAACTTTTCAACCTGCTCTGACTCAGAAATATTTAGTATTGCCATAACCCCTACCCTCTAATAATCTCAATGTAGCGCACCATGCAGGCTTTTGGGCTATTATGCAAACTAGTCGTCAGATACCTTTTAGTCTGCAAGAAGGCAACTATACAGATATCAGTCTAAATAAATATTAACATTAACAAACATTGATGGTATTGAAGTAAGTATTTTTGCAGCCAAGAAGTAAGAAAGTATAAATATTGATTTTTATTTAGCAAAAATGGCTTAATTATTGAGGCACAATAAATGATTGTTAATTATAGATTAATTCAGTAACTCTAATTTATTTAATTTATTTTATGTCTTAAGGTTGAGCAAATTTCAGCTTGTTTTATCTCTATGGAGTGATAAAGTACAGCGACATAATAGTTAACTTAAAAGCACATGAGAAGTAGAAATTTTTCATTGCATGAGAGTTATGTACTTGTTTTTCGTGGTCGGTGAATAGTGTGTGTCAGGGTGAGGATAAATAATGTCAGCCGCGCACAATTGCCATTCATAAGTACGTTTGGTAAACATCGTGGGTATAAACGCCTAAAGTTGCACATGACTAGTGGGAGCCAAAGCAAAAATTAAACCTTGGGTTGAAGTTTCGATCCAAGGTTTACTTTTGAAATGGTGAGTCGATGATTGGAAACGGCTTTTCCCAATATCCAATTACATTCAAGATTAAATTAGCGAGACAAAACCTATGGCTAAATCAAAAGAGAAAAAAGAGCAACAATTACAACCGCCACAGCAGCAAGAAACACCAGGTGTTGAATCAGAAATGACGCCAAAACCCAAATCAGATGATGCCCAGTATCGGGGTAGTGGCAAGTTACAAGATAAAGTGGCATTGATTACAGGTGCAGATAGTGGTATAGGTCGTGCTGTAGCGATCGCATTTGCTAAAGAAGGTGCAGATGTGGCGATTCTTTACCTCAACGAACACGACGATGCCAAAGAAACAAAACAATTGGTAGAAAAACAAGGGCGTCGTGCAGTAACCATTGCAGGTGATATTGGCAATGAAACTTTTTGTCAGCAAGCTATCCAACAAACAGTTGGTGAGTTTGGCAAACTCGATATTCTCATCAACAACGCCGCCGAACAACATCCGAAAGAAAGTATAGAGGAAATCACCGAAGAGCAACTAGAGCGAACTTTTCGTACTAATATATTCTCGATGTTTTTCATGACTAAGGCTGCACTCAAGCATTTGCAAGCAGGCAGTGCTATCGTCAATACCACATCGGTAACAGCTTATAAAGGTAGCCCACAGTTACTAGATTATTCCTCTACAAAAGGTGCGATCGTTGCTTTTACTCGTTCCTTATCAAAAAATTTAGTATCTAAAGGAATTCGCGTTAATGCTGTCGCGCCAGGGCCAATTTGGACACCTTTAATTCCCTCAACTTTTCCTGAAGAGAAAGTTGAAAATTTTGGTAAACAAGTACCAATGCAACGAGCCGGACAACCAGAAGAAGTTGCTCCTAGCTACGTATATTTAGCCTCTGATGATGCTTCTTATGTCTCTGGACAAGTGTTACATGTCAATGGTGGAGATGTTGTTAATGGTTAAGTGAAATAATTAAGAGTAGAGACGCGATTAATCGTGTCTGTACAGGAGTTAGGAGTTATAACCGATATATTCTTAATTTATAACTCTTAACTCCTAACTCTCAGATTCTAACTCTACCCTGATGGTCTTCCATTGGAGGGATGAGTAAATGTGGAAATATTGATAGTCTATCTAGCAGCAAACAATTGAGAAATAATAAGTACGTCTATGGCATCTCCTACACCACTGAATGGCACAGAACTGGTCGATTGTGCTAGAGCAAATGCCCAGCAAGGAATTGAAACTGCTGCTTATCAATGTGGCTATGGTCAAGACCTCAACAAATTTGCCAAAGAACTTAGACAAGCTTGTGAAGACATGAATTTACAAGTAAAAGAACTCAGTGGATTGATTACTGAGCAGGACTTGATATTGCAATTGGGTACTGGCGAAATTGTTGCTCCAGATACAGAAACAGAATTGTAAAAGTTAGTCATTTGTATTTTATTCTTCACCAATGACTAATGACTAATGACTATTTTCATAACTTTAAAATTACCCGTGCCAAATTGAAGTAAATCAAAACGCCCACCACATCAACTGCTGTGGTAATAAATGGTGCTGACATTAATGCCGGATCTAAACGGAGGTAGCGAAATAGAAATGGCAGTGCTGAACCGGAGATAGAAGCTAAAAGAGAAATAGCTACCAGACTACTGCCGACAGCGATCGCAACCTCTAATTGTCCTTGCAGAAAATAAGCCCAGACAGTAGCGATCGCGTACCTAACATTCCTCCTAATAATGCTCCTGCGTAGATGCAAAGCGGCTTGTCGTCAGACATCGCCTCCCGACCAATTACCTGCACTACACCAAGCGATCGGATTTCATCGGTATTCATCCCGCGAATCACCACTGTGGAAGACTGGGTACTCACGTTACCACCAGTACCAGGCAGCAAAAGCATAAATGCTGTTAGTGCCACCACTTTTGCTAAAAGGTCTTCTTGCGACTTAATAATCGTTCCTGTAATGGTATTAGTTATAAGTAAAACCAACAACCATACAACCCGCTTCCGAGCAATTTCCAGTAAATTCATCTGAAAATAGTTGTCGCCCCCTGACTGCACACCACCACCCAAGGCATAGATATCTTCGGTGGTTTCGCGTTGCAGAATATCAATCACATCATCGACGGTGACAATATTTACTAGACGCTGTTCTCGATTTACCACAGGCACAGCCAGAAAGTCATATCTTTGGATTAATCTGGCAACTTCTTCTTGGTCTGTATCAGTGTGGAAAAACACCACATCACGGGTCATAATTTCGCCAATAATTTGCTCAGGCTGAGAAGTCACCAACTCCCGCAACGATACAATCCCCGTTAAACGCCTTTGGGCATCCAAGATCAAAGTCCACTTTCCTCAGCCAGTTTGAACAAGGTTGCTGCCCTTAGTCTAGAGGAAAGTGAGAATGTGCAGGGTTAAACTTGTGATTTTCTGACTTTAAATAAATTGAAACCTTTTGTAAAGAAGTAAATAAGGGACTTCCAAGAAATAAATTATTCCAAGAAACGAACCACAGAGACAAGGCAGCGCGGTCTTGGGGGTTTCCCCCATGAGCGACTGCCGCGCAGAGAACGCAGAGAGAAGAAATAGAGAGAGTTTTTGCCTCAGTTTTGGAACATTTTTTTATTTGGAAGTCCCTAATCAGGGTTTCAAACGCTGATTATTCCTTACGTTCAGTGCACCCCGATAGGGGATCGTGCTACGCAAAGCGTCTGTCTGCGACACGCTGCGCGAATGTAGAGAAGTTGGCGCGTAACTATTCCCTGGATACTCCACCGACAACAGGTTTACTCGAATAAATACGATAATCTTTTAGTTCCAGCAGATTGTGTTCTCTAGCTTAAATACATGATTAGTGAGGCTTTTGCAAAACTTTTTGCTTCACTCGCTATTAAGCTGTTACGTATACAACTTACATTATCAGGGCGGGCAGGATGCCCACCCCACAATCATCTTGAAAAAATATTAGTGCAAATTAAAGGCGCAACAGCTTAGTACTATTCTCTGCTAGGCCTTTATTACTAAGCTAAAACACATCTAATTTGCATATCAAAATTTTATCAATATATTGTGGGTGAGCATCTTGCCTGTCTTAATTATGCAATTTGAATGCTGATTAGCTTATTCTCTGCTGGATCTTGTAATAAAGATATGAATTAACACTCAAGATGAAGCATAGATAAATAATACTTTTTCAAATCTTTAAATATTAAATGCCTTCTTTATCCAAATTTTATGTAATTAATAACTATGTAAATATAAAACAAAAACTTCATCCGGAAGATCAGTAGTTTTTATTTAAAAATCATCAAAACTTTTATATTCCTTTAAAAAAGATAAATCAATATGAATCTTTAAATAAGGTTCTATAAAGAAGATAGACATAACCCCTAAACTATTGTCAAATGGTGAATTAATTGACCACATAAAAATACTTAACTAATAATATGTAAAGATATTATTTTAGCTACTTAGATATGTATCTGCCCCGATTGGGGTAGCTTTACCTCAACTTCATGCACCTGCATATCAGTGAAATTAGAAGCTCTCAATAGAGGTGATTTATAACTTTTGATGAAATTCATCAAACTTATATTTATATCGATCAAAAGTTAGAAAATGGTCGAAATAAAACAAAGATTTATAAGGACTAATATACCCTTGAAATAATCTTTGGTATTTTTTGTCATACACGTTTTTATATATATCTGCTTTTAAAGAAGATAAAGCAAGGTATATAACTTCCTACTGCTTTATTTTAAGGTTGATACAAATAAACACTATAGATACTAGTAAAGCAAATTAGTAAAACACTAGATAGGCAAAAACAATATATCAGTAATTCAACGAAACAGTATTGATATTAGAAAGAATACTAATCAGCTAATTGTTGTTTTTTGCTAATAAACTAATACCTAAAAAAGGTACATATTTTTTTGAAAATATTCAATGTAAAGCTGATTCTGGAACATTGGTTATGGAATTACTTTTAGTACTATTGTGAGGCATATATCTCAATGACTGATTCACAAAATCAACTGTTGTCAACATCTTTAAGTCCAATAAGTCCTCAATCATCTCTACAAAGCATTGATCGCGTATTATCTCAAGGGAATGGACTCAAAGCAGAGTACTACGACAACATCGACTTCACCAACTTAAAGCAAACTCGCACAGATCCGACAGTCAACTTTAACTGGGGTGAGGGGTCTCCAGATCCATCCATCGGTGTAGATACCTTCTCAGCGCGTTGGACGGGTCAGGTAGAAGCCAAGTACAGCGAGACTTACAACTTCTACACCACTAGTGATGATGGTGCGCGACTGTGGGTGAATGGTCAGCAAATCATCAATAAGTTTGTCAATCAATCTGCTACAGAATACAGTGGTGCGATCGCACTGGTTGCAGGACAGAAGTACGATATTAAACTTGAGTACTACGAAAATAAATACGATGC
>NZ_JBALBZ010000117.1:0-16581 GCF_036919495.1 Nostoc sp. | reverse complement strand
GATGTGGCAAAAGTTCCCACCATTAGTTCCCAATTAAGAGATGTGATTGATCGCGTTACAGAACCATTGCCACGCGATCGCTATCAAACTGCAAAGGAATTAGCTGCGGCCTTAGCTGGTTGCCAAGTTTAGAGAGTGGGGATTAGCTAGTTAGGAGTTAGGAGTTAGGAATTAGGAGTTAGAAATTAGAATTCTTGTCCTGCTTCCTCATCCTCCTCATCTCCCTCATTCCCCCTATTCCCTATTCCTCATCCCAAGTCTCTACAGCTAGCAATTCACTAACCGGATCTTGCATACTAAAGCCAAAGTCAAGCAGTTCCTGTTTCCAGTGCTGCCATTCATTACCGTAGAGCAAAGCGATTTTCCAGATGCTATCGCTTGGCTTGATAATGTTCGATTCTATGAGTGATTGCACATTGCGCTGCAATTTCACCATTGGGTGAATCACTTGCTGAGTCATAACCTCGATTGAATTCAGATTTTGTTGGTAAATACTTAATTAAAACTGCTTTCCATTCTGCAATTGTTGCCGGATCGTAGAGTGGTGTAATTTTGGTAAAGCTAGTCTTAACTTTTTAACTATACCATAACAAACTCTACTAAATTACTGGTAAATTCGTTTTTGTACGGTAATTACCACCACAAAACTCTAAATTCACCAAGCAGTCCTTAAACTTTTTGCGGAATCTGGGCAGAGGTTTAGGAGATAAGGATAAGGATACTTTTGTTTCCCCTTGTCCCTTTGGTCGTCTTCTTTTTCCTTGTAACCTTTTACCACTAGAGTACAACAGTACCTTTTGTAAGATATCTATTGTGGACGCCGAGCAAAATAATTAGTCGCCTGGGAAGTTGCACTATGTAGTGTGACTGAGGACAACTGGAAAATTTTATTTTGTTGAATCACGAAAAATATGTGTGCTTGTTGAAGAACTATAGGACACGGGCTAGTTTGAAAGTTTTTGACTGACAGGTAAATTTGCAATTGAGTAGAAATATCTACCGTTTATGTTTATTTAAACGTTATTTACGATATCGCAAACATCTAACTTTAGGCTGAATAATCGCAAATCTTTATATAATCTTAATTTTCCGCCCAGTGAATAAGACTTGGAGAGCGATCGCATGGCAAAATTGCCGGTACAGCATAAGCTCACCATAAAGTTCCCTTGTCTTCAGAGTCAGCATTTGAATTTTATGTAAAAAATTTCTAGGGAAGATGTTAGTTTCCTTGGGGAGATGGGTAACCTCATAACGGGAGGCTTGCTAATACCTAAGTATTTACCGCAGCAAGTGTGTGAAGCATGACTGATTCGGGGGATGAATACTTAATTTCCCGCAAAAAGCAGATTGAGCGGCGACAAAAAATCGTCACTATAGTGTCATTAGTGTCGTTTCTTGGTTCCACGGTGTTTGCAGTAATTCCGGCAATACAACAGGCTAGTCAACCTAAGCCAGTAACTGCGTCTCCTTCTGTTGAGTCAGAATTACAGCAACAGGCACGGGGCTACGAGATGATTTTACAACGGGAACCAGAAAACCAACTTGCTTTAGAGAAACTGTCTATAGTGCGGTTGCACTTGAAGGATGGTAAGGGTGCGATGACACTTTTGGAGAAACTGGTGAAGTTGCACCCCGATCGGCAAGATTACAAAGTTGTATTAGAGCAGATTAAGAAGCAAGAGGGCAGGGGCGATCACTAAACAAATAACCCAAAAAAACTTACTTGGTATGTTGAATTAGACGAACTAGCCCAAATTATCCTCACTAGATTAAATTGTTAACACTCATAGGAGCGAAGTTAGTAAAAATGACATTTATTTCATACGCCCAGAATTTTGAAGATGTTTTACTAAATCGAGTATTTAAAGATAAAATAAAGGGGTTTTATATTGATATAGGAGCCTTACATCCAACTGTTGATTCAGTAACCAAAGCTTTTTATGATATTGGATGGTCAGGAATAAATATAGAACCTATCAAAGAATGTTATAAATTATTCGAGCAAGAGCGTCCAAGAGATATTAATCTGAATATTGCTATAAATAATTCAGAAGGTGAGCTAGAGTTTTTTCAAGTAGTAGGACAACCCGGAAACTCTACTTTAAATAAAGAAATAGCTGAGAGAATTGCCCAAGAGAAAGGTTTAGAGCTTTCTCGATATACTGTTTATGTTAATACTTTAGCGGAAATCTGCAAAAAATATGTCGATCAGAAAATTGATTTTATTAAAATTGATGTTGAAGGAGTAGAAGAGGAAGTTCTTTTAGGTGGTAATTGGGAGAAATTTAGACCAACAATATTAGTAATAGAAACTACTTTACCAGGTACGAACGTTCGCTGTGAAAATAATATTCCTGTTTTTTTAATCAAAAAAGGTTATCAACAAGTTTTCTTTGATGGAATTAATGATTATTATATATCTGAAGAGTCAGTCGGTTTAGCCAAATTTTTCTCTTTTCCTATTAATGTTTTAGATAATTATATAAATTACAGGTTGCTCGAAAAACAAAGAGCAGAGAAAATAATACAAGTAAATAGTCAAGATAAGATAAATACACAATTTGGAAGAGCAATTACGCCTCATACTGAAACAATATATGAATCTTTAAATAAACAAGATTATTTGTCAGCTTTAAATAATATAGGGCAAATAGAACTAGCCTTAGACATTGCTGTATTAGGTTTAGGAAGTATATTTGAAACTGCTAAAACAGGAGTTTATAGAGTAACAGAGTATCTTTTAAAAGGACTAATAATATCTCCTAACTGTCATGTTTATTTATGTACAAGTATTCCTGATTTATTTGATGCTTGTCAAATTTATATAAATCAAAACTTTGAATACGAAAATCTTACTTTATTTCATTCGTCAGAACTAAAATATCAAAATATAGATATTTATCACTCTACTTATTATCCTTTGCCAAATAATATTTACTTTGCTACAAGGGTTATCACAGCTTATGATTTAATTCCTATTCTTTTTCCAGAATATTTTAATCATAATTCAGAGCATATGGTTAAAAATAGTATAGATCAAATAGATAAGAATGATTTTGTGTGCTGTATTTCCGAATCAACAAAACGAGATATTTGTAAATATCAACAAAATCTTAATGAAAAGCAAGTATTTGTTACACAGTTAGCTGCTGATAAAGAAAAATTTTATCCTTGCGATAATCAAGAATTAATTATCAAAACGAAACAAAAATATAAAATACCAGAGCAACCTTATATCTTAACTCTATCAACCCTAGAGCCAAGAAAAAATATAGCTCATGTTATCCGTTCTTTTTTGACATTAATTAAAAACCAACAGATTGATGATCTTAATCTGGTATTGATAGGTACAAAAGGATGGCAGTATGAAGAAATTTTTGCAGAAATAGATAAAGTTAAAGAATTAGAAAACAGAATTATTATTACTGGTTATCTTCCCGATAATGATTTAGCTCCTTTGTATTCAGGGGCATTAGCTTTTATTTATGTATCTTTATATGAAGGTTTTGGCTTACCACCATTAGAAGCCATGCAATGTGGAACTCCAGTCATAACGTCTAATACTTCTTCCTTACCTGAAGTTGTTGGAGATGCCGGAATTATGCTTGATCCTAATGATGCAATAGGGCTTTGTAATGCCATATTTAAGCTATATTGTGAACCCGAATATCGAGAAATTTTAGCTAACAAATCTGTTCAACAGGCTCAAAAATTTAGTTGGGATAAATATATTGAAGAAACTATCAAAATTTACGAGTTAGCTAAAGAAAAAGCAAAAACTTTACCTCGTCGTAACATTTTAATTGATGGTGTCTTTTTCCAACTCTATAAAACAGGAATTGCTAGAGTTTGGCGAAGTCTGTTAGAACAATGGTCAAACAGTGATTTTGCTAATCATATCCTAGTCTTAGATAGAGCCAATACTGCACCTAAAGTTAATGGGATTCGTTATCGCACAATTCCCGCCTATGACTATAACAATACCGAAGCTGATAAACAGATGCTTCAAGAAATTTGTGATGAGGAAGAAGCGGAATTATTTATATCTTCTTACTACACTACCCCCATTAATACCCTTTCTGTATTTATGGCTTATGACATGATTCCTGAAGTATTAGGAGGAAACTTAAATGAACCTATGTGGCAAGAAAAACACAACGGCATTAAACACGCCTCTGCTTTTATTACAATTTCTGAAAATACAGCTAAAGACTTAAATAATTGTTTCCCTGAGATACCCTTAGAATCAATTACGGTGGCTCATTGTGGAGTAGATTCTCTATTCTCTTCAGCTTCTGTAGATGAAATTAAAGATTTTAAATATAAATATGGTATTGATAAATCATACTTTTTGTTAGTTGGTAGTGGAACTGGTTACAAAAATGGTATTTTGTTCTTCCAAGCCTTTTCAAAACTAGCTAGTAGCTCTGGGTTTGATATTATTTGTACAGGTATTGGCGGAGTGTTAGCAACAGAATTAAGAGCATATACATTAGGTAGCACTATACATCTTATCCAACTAAGTGATGAAGAATTAGCCTTAGCTTATTCTGGTGCTGTGGCGTTAGTTTATCCTTCTAAATATGAAGGTTTTGGAATGCCTATATTAGAAGCTATGGCTTGTGGCTGTCCTGTTATTACTTGCCCTAATTCTTCAATCCCCGAAGTAGCAGGAGATGCAGCAATATATGTCAATGATAATGATGTGGATGATCTGGCAAATGCGCTTTGTGAGGTGCAAAAGCCTGGTATCCGTCAATCTTTAATTACTGCGGGTTTGGCACAAGCGAAAAAGTTCTCATGGACAAAAATGGCGCAAACCGTAAGTTCTGCATTGATTGATGCTACTCTCTTATCTTTAAAGCTTAAGGAAGTCAATTTCATTATTTTCCCAGATTGGTCGCAACCAGAAGAGCTAATTGGTTTAGAATTACAAGCAGTAATAAAGGCGGTAGCAACTCATATTGATAGTAAAAAAACTACCCTACTTATTAATACCGCTAATATTGCTGTTGAGGATGCTGAACTGTTTTTATCTAGTGTGGTTATGAATCTTTTGGTGGAAGAAGATTTAGATATTACTGAAGGCTTAGAAATTTCTCTAGTCGCAAACTTGGCTGATATTCAATGGGAAGCTTTACTATCTCGTATCCAGGCAAGAATTATTTTGGAATATGAAGATACAAACGCGGTGATTCAAGTAAAAGCAGAAACTATCACATCTTACGATATAGAATTTTTTAGCGAAGCACAAGCTGAAAAGTTTTTTTTTCCTTGAGTAATAAATTATTCTGTGAGGGTAGATGGACAGAAGCGATCGCTCAATATCAAAAACTTTTAGAAATTCAATTGGGTGATGCAGATATTTATTATAATTTAAGTTATTGCTATAGACAGTTAAACCTTCTAGATGAATATTTTCAGGCTCTCCAGCAAGCAATTAAACTTTACCCTCAAGAAGGAAAGTTACATTTTTCATTAATCATCGACTTGCGGCGTAATGGACGTATTCAAGAAGCAATATTAAATGCAGAGAATGCGGCTAAATGCTTACCGAATGATTACACTTTTAAAATTCTCAAATATTTAACAGTTCCATCAATATACGAAAATCAAGAGGAAATTAACTTCTATCGCCAGCGCTTTATTCAAGGACTGCAAAATTTAATTCAGCAAACATATCTGAAAACTAAAGAAGAGCAACAAAGTGCTTTAGCAGGTATAGGTCGCCTCACAAATTTTTACTTATCATATCAGGCACAAAATGATATAGATTTGCAACGCCAGTATGCAAAATTAGTACATGAAATTATGGCAGCTAACTATCCACAATGGGTAGTTTCTTTATCTATGCCTAAGCTTCAGCCTAATCAAAAAATTCGTATTGGTTACGCTTCACATTACCTGCATTCTTATAGTGGCACACTGTGGTTAACTGGCTGGTTACGTTACTGCGATCGCCAAAACTTTGAAATTTACTGTTACTACACAGGAAATGAGCCAGATCCCGTTACCCAACAGTTCCAAAATTACAGCGATATTTTTCATCATATTCCTTATAACTTATCAGCAGTTTGTGAACAGATAATTGCTGATAAATTGCATATTTTAGTCTTTCCTGAAATAGGTATGGACGCGCAAACCATGCAAATGGCCGGTCTGCGGCTTGCACCTTTGCAATGTGTGGCTTGGGGACATCCAGTAACAACTGGCTTACCCACAATTGATTACTTTTTATCTAGCGAGTTAATGGAAGCCGAAAATGCCCAAGAACATTACTCAGAAAAATTAATTCGCTTACCCAACATTGGGGTTTCTTACCCGAAGCCATATATTCCTCCAGTTGTCAAAACCCGTTCAGATTTTGGATTAGAAGATGATGCAGTCATCTACTTATGCTGTCAAGCTCCTTCTAAATACCTACCGCAATATGATTTTATTTTTGCGGAAATTGCTTGTCGCCTTCCTGAAGCTAAATTTGTGTTTTTGCGTGGTACTTTACTTGAGCCACGTTTAAAGCGTGCTTTTGCTGCTGTTGGACTTAACAGTGAGGATTATTGTGTATTGCTCAATATTCCAGAGCGGCTAGACTATCTAATGATTAACTTACTTTCAGACGTTTATTTAGATACATTTACTTGGTCTGGTGGTAATACTACTCTAGAAGCGATCGCTTGTAATCTCCCCATTGTCACCTGTCCAGGGGAATTTATGCGTGGTCGTCACTCAGACAGCTTTTTAAAAATGCTAGGGGTGACAGATACTATTGCTGAAAACGAAACTGAATATATTGAAATTGCTGTCAAATTAGGACTAGATTTGGCTTGGCGACGCACTATTGCAGAAAGAATGAGCCAAAATCACGATCGTCTTTTTGATGATAAAGCTTGTGTCGAAGGTTTAGAAAGCTTCTATAAAGAAGTTTGTAGTAAGCACTTCAGTGCTTAAATTCGTAATTACAGAATAAGAGAGGACTAAAGTCTTCTCTACGAGACGCTACGCGAACACTACGAACTTTTGAATCGTTTGTAGTAAGCACTTTAGCGCAACCTCTAAACCTTTGAGGGCTTTATTAATAGCGATGGCGTAACCGCCCGCCGGAGGCGATCGCAATCTGAAAACAGTCTGACAGTTTATACTAAATACTGGCGCAAACAACCGGTTGGGATACACAATAGCAAGGTTCATATAGAACTTACGCACAATAGATCCGCTATAGGTAGTAAACTTAATAACACTAGCGGATTTTCAATATGCGAGTTCAAATAACTGTAATTGCGATCGCAGTAATGTTAGTGGGTGGGAAAAATCCAGAGGCTCTTGCAGACTCGCAATCTTCTACTCAGGAAGAATCTAGTGGTATTGTGACGCCGGAAGCTACGATCTATATAAGAGAGTATGCCAAATATGGTAATTATATAGGAGCAACTTCAGGAGATAACCAAACCCTTGAATTTTCCCAAAAAGTTGTCAAAAACATCCAAATTCGTTTTGTTAATGGTAAAGGCGAGTTGCTTGATGATAAAGGTCAGCCAATCAAAGGGCGAACTCAAACAGATTTTATCATTGGTTTGCTGAGACTCAAACCTGGTCAGGTATTCCGTGAAGATTTACTTCAAGCAGACTTGCAACGATTGAGGAGATTAGAGTCATTTAATCAAGTAAATGTTGAGCGAGAAGAAGATGCTTCTAGCGTTAATATCATCTATAAAATCAAAGAGCGTGACTTCCCTTCTCTAATCTTAGGAGGCGGAAGTAACGATGATGTTGGCCTATACGGACGGGTGGGTTACAAAGATGCAAATATTAGCGGTCTTAACGATAAATTAGATACAACTGTGCAGTTCAGCAGTAAAGATGTCCAGTTTAATAGTCAATTCACTAATCCTTATCGTCCTGGAGAACCAAACCGCTTAGGCTATAGCATTAGAGGTTTTCGTAGTCGAAATATATCGGGAACCTTCAACGAAGATATCAGATTGTCCAACGGCAACAAAGTGCGAGAGGGAAGATTTGGCGGTTCTGTGGCACTTTTACGAGCTTTTGATGAATGGGATACATCAGTCGCTCTCAACTATACCAGGATTAGCCTACGCGATCAAGAATATAACGTTGTACAAGTCGATAGATTAGGAAGTCCCCTATCTGTGAGCGGTACTGGCATTGATGATCTATTTACAGTATCATTTGCTGTATCCAGAGATCAACGCGATCGCCGAGACAATCCGACTCAAGGATCAATCCTCACCCTCAGCACAGAACAAGCGATTCCCATTGGATTAGGCAATATTTCCAGCAACCGCCTACAGGGTAACTATATTCAGTATTTACCAGTCAGTTGGATAGGGAATGGTAAACTAACCGACAATCCAGAAATGTTGGCGATTAATTTACAAATTGGTACGACTATTGGAGACTTTCCACCAGCTGATGCCTTTAATATTGGTGGGCTAAATTCTGTCAGAGGTTACGGTTATGGTAAAGTTGCCAGTGGTCGCAGTTATGGTTTAGCTTCGGTTGAATATCGTTTTCCAATTTTACATTCAATCGGAGGAGTTCTCTTTACTGATCTCGCCTCAGATTTCGGGTCTAGCGAAACCGTATTAGGAGAACCAGGAGTGCTGCGAAACAAACCTGGAAGTGGCTTTGGTTACGGCTTAGGATTGCGATTCAAGTCATCCTTTGGGCTGATTCGAGGCGACTTAGGAATTAGCGACCAAGGAGAAGTTAGATTTGAAGTTACTACAGGGCAGAAATTTTAACTCTAGGCAAAATCTATGCAGTATTGCATCCGGTGTTGTTATTCTCAATCTAAACAATGCGCGGAAGGGTAGGTGTACAAATTCCTCAGCTCCCAAAAAGTGCTTCTATCCCTACTCCAGTAAGGCTTTCAAACCATTAGTTGCCTAATCCTCATCCGCGCAACCTCTGAAATGCTTATCAATACACAATTTCAGCCTTTAAACTTTCCTAATACTCTTTCCAAAGGAATTCTCTAATGCTATGATCGTTTTTAAATCGCGCAACCGCACCTTGAAAACTAAATATAGCTTGGGTTTCCGGCTCCCGCTATTGCAATTTATTAAAATCCCTATTAGGGATTGAAACAAGGACACACCATTTTAGAACCCGGAACAGAACCGCCAGAATTGCAATTTATTAAAATCCCTATTAGGGATTGAAACCTACTTCTGTTGAATATCCTAATGTTGATATTTCATTTCCCGTATTGCAATTTATTAAAATCCCTATTAGGGATTGAAACTGAGCAGTTTTCAATCTCAGGCATTGGCACAAATTATTGCAATTTATTAAAATCCCTATTAGGGATTGAAACTGACTAAATAGCTTGAAACTTTTAACTACCAAAGATTGCAATTTATTAAAATCCCTATTAGGGATTGAAACAAGAAGCATCTAAAAGCTTCCAGGGGTGATAAACCATTGCAATTTATTAAAATCCCTATTAGGGATTGAAACTCACAGATACTTTATGGAGCAAGTAGATGCTTACGAAATTGCAATTTATTAAAATCCCTATTAGGGATTGAAACAACTCAAACCAAGTAAGCGCCCAACTAATTCAAAAATTGCAATTTATTAAAATCCCTATTAGGGATTGAAACTGAACGGATAGAGAAGCTATAGTTTTACCAACACATTGCAATTTATTAAAATCCCTATTAGGGATTGAAACTTCACGGCTCATTTCTATTGTTGACATTGATCCATTGCAATTTATTAAAATCCCTATTAGGGATTGAAACTTTATCAACTCTATCAGATAACTTAAACCCTCAATTGCAATTTATTAAAATCCCTATTAGGGATTGAAACAAACCCCCACTAGGAGCCGACTCACGCAAATGCATTGCAATTTATTAAAATCCCTATTAGGGATTGAAACTTATCGTAAGGAAGAACACCAGGCTATATTACTGAATTGCAATTTATTAAAATCCCTATTAGGGATTGAAACAGGGCTTGCTGCTATTGTGCCGATGGTGCAGCTTCATTTACCGCATTGCAATTTATTAAAATCCCTATTAGGGATTGAAACTTCAACAGTTTAACGAATGCCGTAGCGACGATCCAATTGCAATTTATTAAAATCCCTATTAGGGATTGAAACCCTTACTTTTACGGCACGGACACTCCCAGTGGTGCAGATTGCAATTTATTAAAATCCCTATTAGGGATTGAAACATGCTCACAAAATAGCTAGAAGGGAATCAGGACTAAGATTGCAATTTATTAAAATCCTTATTAGGAATTGAAACAAATAGGTTCATGAAGACTGTTTTACTCCTGCCTCCTTCCTATCTCTCAGCAGATAGCTTGCTTGTTAAGCTTATCCGTGGTTTGATTTAAATACGGTATTTGTATCGATTTATCGTATCTTGTTGGCAGATCAATTACCTGAATTAACTTGTCAGCCACAAAGTAAATATAAAACTTTCCATGCCTATCCAAACTATTGGTATTTTAAGTCCAGGTGATATGGGACAAGCGATCGCAGCTGTTCTCAATCAAAATGGATTGAAAACTATTGCTGCTCTAGACAATCGCAGTGAACGAACTCGGCAATTAGCAGCCGTAGCCAATATTCAAGATGTGGGTTCCCTCACGCAACTAGTAATTGAATCTGATGTAGTCTTGTCAGTTCTAGTCCCCGAAGCAGCGAATCTTGTAGCTGAGGTGATTAGCAATATTAGTAAACCCATTCTCTATGTTGACTGTAATGCGATCGCACCCCAAAAAGTCATCAGTATCAGCCAACTTATTGAATCAGTTGGGGGAACATTTGTAGATGCATCAATTATTGGCCCACCACCACGAGTTCCTAATCGCACCCGCATTTATGCTTCGGGAAAACAGGCCAGTCAACTCCTACAACTGCGGGATCATGGCTTGGATGTGCGGGTGATTGGTGATGAAATTGGTCAGGCTTCCGGTTTGAAAATGACCTATGCAGCCCTGACAAAAGGACTTACAGCAATCGGCACAGAATTACTAATAGCAGCCCATCGTTTAGGCTTGGATAAGCAACTATGGGATGAAGTGTCTAGTAGCCAACAGGAACTTGCTAGCATATTAACCCGTTCAATTCCATCGATGACACCGAAAGCACATCGTTGGATAGGAGAAATGGAAGAGATTGCAGAAACTTTTAAAGAGTTAGGTCTGACTGAGAGCATTTTTTACGGCGCAGCCGACGTTTACCGCTTGGTAAAAGAAACCTCCTTGGGTAAAGAAACACCAGAAGAATGCGATCGCGCTCGTCCATTGGATGAAATCATTACAATCCTCTCCAATGAAGCAATATCTGACACCTAATCTTGAGTAATTATTTTATAGATAGAGTAAAAAGCGAGAATCTATGTCTCAAGAGCAATGGACTGCGGTCGATCATTACTTTACCGATTTGCTTGTGCCGCCCGACCCCGCGCTGGATGCGGCGCTCCAGACCAGCGCGGCAGCCGGACTGCCACCACACAACGTTTCGCCAAACCAGGGCAAGCTGCTGCTGCTGTTGGCACAAATTCAAGGGGCGCGAACCATTCTGGAGATTGGCACGCTGGGCGGCTACAGTACTATTTGGCTGGCGCGGGCGTTACCCAGCAACGGCCGTTTGATTACGCTGGAGGCTGACCCAAAGCACGCAAAAGTCGCCCACACAAACATCGCCCACGCGGGTCTGTCCGATATCGTTGACCTACGCCTCGGACAGGCACTCTCTACACTGCCACAGATTGCCGGCGAGGGTCATACATTTGACCTAATCTTCATTGACGCCGACAAGCCAAACAATCCAGATTACTTCACATGGGCGCTTAAGCTTTCCCGTAGCGGTAGCCTAATCATTGCCGATAATGTTGTGCGTAACGGAGCGGTGATTGATGCTACCAGCAGCGATCCTAGCGTCCAAGGGGTGCGTCGCTTCAACGAACTACTCGCCTCTGAGCCACGCGTCAGAGCTACGGCAATCCAGACCGTGGGCAGCAAAGGATACGATGGCTTTGCGATCGCGATCGTCACTGCTGACCAATAAGACATTAAACCAAAAACCGTGAATTTATTGCTAAATTTTGGCAATCGCTCTTTAAGCTTGAATAGCAAGAGATTGTTATTTGGTCAGTCTTGGGAACGATTTTGAGGGAACAAGTAGGCGATCGCAGCGTAACCCGAAGCACTGAGTAAACTAATCAAAAAAGCAGCCAAAATAAAAGTAGACATAATACTATACTCTATGCACTTCCAAAATCTTGGCATTTATCAAAAGACAAAGACTTTGAATACTTTAAAATTAGCAATTGCGTATGACACAGCCGTGACTACCTTATGTCAATCTCTTGTATCTCCTGCCCCCTTAACTTAAGCCAAAGGTAGAAAAAACCGAAACGTACTGCCAACTCCCAACTCGCTTTTTACCTGAATCTGACCGCCTTGTAGTTCAAGCAAGCGACGGGAAATAGTTAAACCAATACCAGTACCTCCCGAATGGCGATCGCGCGATTGGTCAGCTCGCCAAAAGCGCTCAAACACATGGAGCAAATTTTCTGGAGCGATACCAATACCTGTATCTGTAACCGCAACCCAGAGTTGAGATCCTTCAGTCCCAACCCGAATGGTAATTGAACCTTCATTTGTGTAACGCACTGCATTACCTAGCAAATTAACCAACACCTGTTCTGTGCGGTCAATATCTGCCAATACAGGAGGCAGCACAGATGGACATTGCAATACCAGAACTGGCCCATCCTCCAACAGCTGGTCAGTAAATTTATCCACTAATGACTCTAACAACGGACGCAGATTTACCCGTTGGATATTAATTGGCAAATAACCCGCTTCTGCCTTAGATAGTTCTTGTAAATCGTTCACCAACCGCTCTAAGCGCCTAGTTTCTTTAGCTAAACGCCGATAAATTTCAGGAGACGCTTCAATTTCCCCATCAGCCAGTTCTTCCAAGTAACCGCGTACCACTGTTAACGGAGTCCGTAGTTCATGGGTCATGTCTCCAATCACTTCTCGCCGCCGCGCTTCTACCCCTTCTAAACTGGCTGCCATCCGGTTAAAACTAGCACCCAATCCATTAAGTTCTGGAATGTCAGACATCGGTAGTCGTGCATCCATCTGACCAGCAGCAAATTTTTGGGTGATTTGTTCCATCTCGGTCAACCTCTGCATAATCCGTCTGGATACCCAGTAACTTAATCCTCCGGCGGCGGTGGTGCCGACTAAGACTGACCAAATAGTACTTCGCTGCCAAGCAAGTTCAAATCCTGTAACCAATTCAGTCCGAACATCGATTAAGTCAAACCCCTGATTTTCTAATCGTTCCAAATGTAGTACAAACAAGCGGGGGGAAGAGATTTTGCTGATGCTCACTAGACTAGCTACCCCCACAAGCATTACTACTAAGTGGGAGAGAAATAGGCGCGTTCTCAGCCCTATTTTCATAAGATTTACCCTACCAGAGGATCTTCAAATTTATAGCCCACCCCAACAACAGTTTTAATAAAAGTAGGATTTGCCGAATCAGGCTCAATCTTTTTTCGCAACCGAGCTACATGAGTATCCACAACTCGTTCATCGCCAAAAAAGTTATCTCCCCAAAGTTTATCAATTAGTTGAGTGCGATTCCAAACTCGACCAGGATTGCTGACAAAGGTAGTTAGCAAGTTAAATTCTAGGGTAGTTAAGTCTAAAACTTCAACTTCCTGAGAATCCATCTGACGACTAGCAGTGCGCTGGTCTACATCGACAATAAAGTGTTGGGTACGATTGACTTGATGCTGTCCCCCTTGGCGGAGGCTACGCCGCAGTAGTGCCCGCACCCTAGCTACTAACTCTCTGGGGCTAAAGGGTTTGACCATGTAATCGTCAGCACCAGTAGATAGACCAATGACGCGATCGATTTCCTCACCCTTAGCCGTGAGCATTAAAATGTAAGGATCTTTTGCACCTGGTTTTTGGCGAATTCTAGCACAAATTTCCAACCCATCTAAACCAGGAATCATTAAATCTAGAATGATTAAATCAGGTGGTTGCTCCTGAAACATCCGCAAAGCATTCATGCCATCGCGGCTAGTGCGACAAAAAAATCCTTCTTTTTCTAAAGAGAGTTCGATTAAATGAGCAATTTCTGGTTCATCTTCAACTATTAAAATATCCATTTCAATTAGGGCCAAGCAAAATACGTAAATAGAACTGGAAACTAGTGGTTTATCGCATTAGTTATGAGATATGAAACAGTTCGTAGTAAGGACTTTAGTCTTAGATTTTGAAGCACTGAAGTGCTTACTACGAACCCATCAAAATTAATCGGACAGAACACTAGTAATCTGTCAAGCTTAATTGATGTTTAAGTAAGTTCGTAGTACTTTAGTCCTTCCTTATCCTCTAAGCAAGCTTTGTGCTTACTACAAGCCAGCAAAATTAGCTTAAACATTGTACTAGTATACTGTGGCAGAAGTTTACCTACCTTTAAAACTTCTACAGACTTCTAATAACTCAGTATAAATTTCGATAGATTTGCAATACAGTTTTAAATGTTTGAATTTGACGGCGTGCGATAACTATAGCCAACATTAGAATCTTTTTGAATGTATGCCTTAATACTATCAAGGTCAATGAAGCAATCAGCAACATCAATCAAGCTTTCACTAGTGGTATTTTGTAGACTCACCACTTCTACCCGAACCCCCATTCTGCTGACGGCGTTCACAGCATAGGCTAGATCCCCATCGCCACTAACTAAAACCGCAGTATCATAATAAGGAGCTAAAGTTATCATGTCTACAGCAATTTCTACGTTCAGATTTGATTTTTTGAAATTTTCGGCTGGTTGCGCGATATCTTTAGCTACTACACGATAACCATTACGACGCATCCACAATAAAAAGCCCTGTTGCTTTTCATTAGTGATATCAACCCCAGTATAAAAGAACGCACGTAATAGTCTTGAACCGTTAGTTAAATGACAAAGCAATTTAACGTAGTCAATTTCTATACCGAGTTGTAAAGCTGTATGAAATAGGCTTAAGCCATCAATAAAAATAGCAACTCGACCACGATTCAAGTTATTTAAAATCGAACTATCAGGTGCTGTATCTTCCGTCTTGGTATCTTTACTTTTAACAGGAGTATCGCTCAAATTTTGCCCTTGCCAATGTGGTTTAGCTTTGAGTACTTTAGGTTCCTTAAATTCATTTCTTTGTTTGCTAAAATTAGTTATAATCATTGATACCTCTGATTTTAAAGTTGGAAAGAGTTTTGGGTAAATTGTCTATACTATATATAGTCTAGTCTGTGCTGATTTATAACCTTAGCAGGTAATGATCTTAAGTCACTACATCTAGATAAACTTAACTGGTGTCTGCTGCACAAGCAAGAGAGAGCGTCTAGCACAAAGGTTGCGATCTGCCCTAGAATCGGCGAGCATCATTTATCTATATTTTATTTTACAGCTAGGAAGTTGAAATTTACCGCAGGCTAAGGATAGTCAAATACTGCCAGAGTTAGAATAACTAATAATGTAATATGCGATGCCTGCGGCGGGCTACGCCAACGCCCCTCAAAAGGTAAGTTTTAGTAAAGTATTTAAGTAATCTTTAATACTTTACTAAAAATTTATTCAAATCAGGCAGTGCTAAATGCTCAATGGTCAGAAAGCATTGACGAAAATACAATATTCCCGACTTCTTTAAAGAAGCCGGGAGTCTGAATCTTAATCTTTAGCTAACTTATTGTTGGATGTGTAGTAAACCTTACTACCAGTATCAGGGACAAAATGGCAGTTGATACATGAATTCCATACTGACTTCCAAATTGGTTCTTCCGATTTGTGGAAATATTCACCCATCACTGGTTTTATTGCCTCAGTTGCCCTCAGCAAATTGTAATGAGGGATGTTAAGGAATATATGGTGAGCAACATGAGTACCGATATCGTGATGGATATGATTAACCAAACCATAATCACGGTCAATACTAGAAATTGCGCCTTTGAGGAAAGTCCAATCTTCTCCACGATACCAGGGAAGCTCTGCCTCAGTGTGGTGCAAGAATGTTACCAAATCTAGCCAAACTATGAACACAAGGTAAGGCACTGCATAATATTTCAGCAACCACATCCAACCCCATTGGTAGGTGAGGAAACCTAGCAAACCTACCATACCAATCAAAAGTACAGTACTAGTGATGACATCCCATTTTTCCGATGGTTTGAAAAGCGAACTGCTGGGTAAAAAGTGGGAGCCTTCTTTATTAGGAGAACGCTTAAACAAATACACAGGATAAGCCAAGAGAAAAACATAATATCTGCCTATCTTTTGGGCTAAAGGCATCTCCTTATATTGTGATTCGCTTACAGGATACCAGCTTTCATCATTATCAATATTGCCAGTATTTTTGTGATGAGTTCTGTGACTAATCCGCCAACCATGATAAGGAACAAGTATTGGTGTGTGAGAAAGATGTCCAATCAAATCATTGAGCCATTTATGCTTAGAAAAAGATTGGTGTCCGCAGTCATGTCCGACTACAAACAAAGCCCAAAACATCGTTCCTTGCATTA
>NZ_JBALBZ010000116.1:0-26472 GCF_036919495.1 Nostoc sp. | reverse complement strand
TGGCTTTCGTAACTTTAGCAATTTTAGATTACGCAGTTTATTAAACTGGCATTTTAGTATTGATTCTCCATAAAACTAGCGGAAGAACCAAAATTCCTCACACTTAACGGAATTATCACCACCCTATCTTCGCCTAAAACCATATACAAAGAGTTTTAACAGCGTTACTTCTAGGTCACAAAGCCAAATTTGTGTTTGAAAAAACCAAGTCTTCAGCGTTGGTTTTTTCAAAGAATGAATTGAAGCTGGTAAAATTCCTGTGGTGATTGATTGCACATATCCCTTGGTAGAATTAGCAGCGGCTCATGTTGTAGCAAAAGTGAACGTGCAGTATGAAAATTGCATAGGCGTAGCCCATCGTAGACATCGCGGTTGGCAATTGAGCGCGAGTCCCAACAACCGCCTGGGAATGAATTCCCAGTCTCATAGCTAAAGTCTTCTAAAGAAGGCTGAACTAAAGTTGAGCTATTAGCCAGAGAACTTATTCTCTGGTGAGATGTGGGGTTAAGCGCGATCGCACAATATATTTCTGCAATAACCCCGAAATCTGTAAACATTACTCCAGGTAGTGTATATACTCGTAATCAAAATCTCAACAGAAGCGAGTATTATGCTGGACTGGTTAGCTATTTGGGGTGTAACTCAGGCCGCCGGGTTGATTTTTAAACCCATTCTGGAAGACTTAGCCAAGGATGCTGCTAAAGATTGGGCTAAGGATTTATTAAAAGGCATCCCTGGCAAGATTTTAAAGAAACTTAAGAAGGAAGACATAGAAATTGCTGCTGGTAAAGCGTTAAAGGAATTTTTGCAACTCATGCAGCAGCAGTTAAAGGTTCGTTGCAAACTTGCTGAAGCTGAGATTAAAGAGTACACCAAAGACATCCAGAAATTTATCAGTGATAAGTCGGTTGCAGAAATTCTGGGTAAGGCTTTTGATATTAATTGTGAATCTCTAGACGCTAAAACCCTAGAAGATAGTTGGAATAGGCTGCAATTAAAACCTCTAACATCTAAGTTTAATTGGCAATTCTTTGCAGAACAGTATTTAACACAAGTCCAAGAACTTCTTTTAGATTCAAAAGAATTACACCATATCCTAGAATTACAAAAGTTATCTGATATTGAAACGAATACAAAAGAAATTGCTGGTGTTATTGTAGATTTTAATTTAGCTAAATATCAAGAAGGAATCCGCGATCGCTATGGCAACCTCAAGTTAGATAGCTTAGATACTAGCGGCTATGCCTATAACGAACTTAAATTATGGAAAATTTTTACTGCTCAAAATGTCCGTAAAACTCATCAAGTTTTACCACAAGTTCATGAACTGCCTAAAGAACATCTTAGGCGGCTGCGAGAAAGTGATCAAGTAGAAGCAGAAGTGGAATTAGAAGAATTAGAACGTCACAAACGGGTTTATTTTGAACAGCCGATCTGTTCAGTTTTAGATGTTGTCAATAAAAAACAAGATTATAAATATCTTGTGATTTTGGGCGATCCTGGTTCAGGTAAATCTACTTTGTTGCAATTTCTGGCTTTGAATTGGGCTGAGTCTCCACTGGATAATGCTATCTCATTACCAATTCCCTTGCTAATTGAGTTACGCACTTATATGCGGCGACGGGAAGATAAAGAGTGCAATAATTTTCTAGAATTCTTTCATCAATGTAGTGGTGCTGTTCATCATCTCAATCAGCTTGAACTAGATAAAAAATTAAAAGCTGGTAATGCCTTAGTGATGTTTGATGGTTTGGATGAGGTATTTGACCCTGGTAAGCGAGAGGATGTAATTACTGATATTCATCGCTTTACTAATGACTATCCTGAAGTGCAGGTAATTGTCACTTCTCGGATTATTGGCTATAAACCGCAACGATTGCTTAATGCTGAGTTTCGCCACTTTATCTTACAAGATTTAGACTCTGAACAAATTCAGGATTTTATCAACCGTTGGCATGAAGTCTTGCTGCTAATTGCGGGAATGATTGAGCCAAGATTTGTTGGGGAGATTATTGATTATTTAATGGCGCAAGATGGCGAAGAGGAAAAGTTTGTTAATCTATTTTTAGCGGCTAAGTGTCTTGTAGAGGTGAGAAACCGCTCTGCGATCGCGTCAACGGCTAATAAATTACTTGACAAGCTAAAAGACTTAACTAAATATGACCTCTGGTACTATTATTTCCTTTATCACGATAAAGAAGAAACTAAGCTAGTTCAGGAAATTCATACTCAAACAGTCACTACAATTGCAACGACATGGCAAGAATCTCCCGATACCAAAACCTTCCTCAAAGAATGTGGTACCCAGGATGATAGCTGGGATGTGCGACGTGCAGCAATTCAAGAATTAGCTAAGAACTTCAAAAATGACCCCGACACCAAATCCTGGCTCAAAGAATGTGGTACCCAGGATGATAGCTGGGATGTGCGACGTGCAGCAATTCAAGAATTAGCGAAGACCTTCAAAAATGACCCCGATACCAAAATCTGGCTCAAAGAACGCGCTACCCAGGATGATAACGAAGATGTGCGACGTGCAGCAGTTGAAGAATTAGCGAAGAATTTCAAAGATGACTCTGACACCAAATCCTGGCTCAAAGAACGCGCTATCCATGATAAGAGCTATATTGTGCAACGTGCAGCAGTTCAAGAATTAGCGAGAAACTTCAAAGATGACTCTGACACCAAATCCTTTCTCAAAGAACGCGCTATCCAGCATGATAATAACTGGGATGTGCGACGTGTAGCAATTCAAGGATTAGCGAAGAACTTCAAAAATGACCCCGATACCAAAATCTGGCTCAAAGAACGCGCTACCCAGGATGATAACGAAGATGTGCGACGTGCAGCAGTTGAAGAATTAGCGAAGAATTTCAAAGATGACTCTGACACCAAATCCTGGCTCAAAGAACGCGCTATCCATGATAAGAGCTATATTGTGCAACGTGCAGCAGTTCAAGAATTAGCGAGAAACTTCAAAGATGACTCTGACACTAAATCCTTCCTCAAAGAATGCGCTATCCAGCATGATAATAACTGGGATGTGCGACGTGTAGCAATTCAAGGATTAGCGAAGAACTTCAAAGATGACTCTGACACCAAAACCTGGCTCAAAGAACGCGCTACCCAGGATGATAACGAAGATGTGCGACGTGCAGCAGTTGAAGAATTAGCGAAGAATTTCAAAGATGACTCTGACACCAAATCCTGGCTCAAAGAACGCGCTATCCATGATAAGAGCTATATTGTGCAACGTGCAGCAGTTCAAGAATTAGCGAGAAACTTCAAAGATGACTCTGACACTAAATCCTTCCTCAAAGAATGCGCTATCCAGGATGAACGCTACTTTGTGCGACGTTCAGCAGTCCAAGAATTAGCAAGGAACTTCAAAGATGACTCTGATTTGTTTGACATCTACTACCAATGCGCTGTTAATGACCCCTTTAAGGATAGCCATGATCCCCCCCATAACACCAATCCTCGGCGCATTGCACTAGAGATAATTATCAAGCAATTTCCTCAGCATCCCCAGACTTTACCACTGTTGCGCGATCGCGCACAAAATGACCCAGATGAGCAAGTGCGAGAATTTGCTCAGAAAAAGTTGGCACAATTAGAGAAGTAGAAGAGTTGCAAAAATATGAGTAACACAGAAGTTCGTCAGCAAATCAACCAATATTTAGATGTATTATCTTCAGAACGCTTACAACTGGTTGCTGATTTTTTAGCATATCTAGCAGATAAGGAGAGTGAAGATGCTACCCAAGAGTTACTTGATATCCCTGGATTTATTGAATCATTTGAAGAAGGTAAAAAAGATATTGCTGAAGGTCGGGTAAAAAGCTGGAGAACAATTCGGTCTGATGTATAACGTTGTGTTATCCGCTAAAGCCGAGGAGATTTATGCTACAGCAGACCAAGCTTTAGCCAAAAAGGTTGCCAGGTGCTTTGAGCAACTAGAACAAAATCCTCGGTTTCATCCTAATGTTAAACCTCTCAAAGGTAACTTTGCAGGTTATTATCGCTATCGCATTGGTAACTATCGAGTAATTTATCAAGTTGATGATGCAACAAATCAAGTTATGGTAACTACTATTGCTCATCGGCGAGAAGCTTATGAATAAATATGAAATATACAATTATGATTCAATGGTCAGAAGAAAACCAATGTTATGTGGTTTCGCTACCTGAGTTTACGCATATAATGCAGCCTTGCACTCACGGAGAGACTTATGAAGATGCTCTTAAAAATCCTCAAGAAGTTTTAGAGATGCTGATTGAGTCATCTTTGGCAAACGGCGAACCTCTACCAGAGCCAAAAACATTAGGAAAGTCATTAAAAGTAACGTTGTAAATCAGTAAAATTAAATAAAAATAGGTAATCTCATGACTACATCTGTAAATACAACCAAAGTCTACGATGAAATTATAGAGTTTATTGCTGCTGGAACCACTCCTCAAAGTGTTATCGATTTCAAACTCTCGGATGCAGCCAAAGACCGTTTAGAGGATCTGGTTTACCGCGCAAAAACTGAGGGTCTTACTGGAAGTGACCAGCAAGAGTTAGATCGTTTCCTCACGCTAGAGCATATTATGAGGTTGGCAAAAGCAAAAGCTTATCAGTATATTAACCCTAAGTAAGTATTCAATATGTCTCATCCATATATTAAAGTAGAACTGCGGCGTTTAGTTGCCGATCGCGCCGCCCATCTATGCGAGTATTGTTTATATCCAGAAGGAGACGGCTTAGGTTTTCAAGTTGACCATATAATCAGTGTCAAACACGGCGGTGCTACAACAGCAGATAATCTCTGCTATGCCTGTATTTTCTGTAACCTGCAAAAAGGAACGGATTTAGGGTCAATTAATTGGCAAACTGGCGAACTTGTGCGATTTTTTAACCCACGCAGAGACTTTTGGGGTGAGCATTTTCGACTTGATGAGGCTGTAATTGTGCATCAAACAGATATTGGTGAAGTTACAGCACGTATCCTAGATTTTAACGGTGATGAAAGGATTATAGAACGACAAGCTTTGATTGCATCTGGTCAGTATCCCTCAGCGTCGGCGCTAAAACAGATAAATAAATAGGTTATGATGTGCGATCGCATCTACCAATGGGAATCATATACTTGGCAACTATTGCTACTTCACCATTAGAACTCCCAAGGTAAATATATAATGGCTTATCAAAATATTGCAGCCACCCTTTCGCCACAAGATATCCAAGAAATTAAAGCCGCGCTACAGACAGTCCAAAAAAAGATGCCCTTTCTGATTACTCTCAGCACTGAAGAACGGCGCAAGTTAGTAAAAATGGGCGATAAAAGCCTAGCCTTTGTAAACAATAGCGTCACTGCTGCTCAGTCTAACCGCGAAATTCTTCCAGCCACTTTTGACGTTGAAGAACTTGTCCGGGATTATCAATTAGCCACTGCGCTTACCGAACTTTTAATCTCAATGCAGCAACTCACCGAACAGGTAGATGATACCCTAATGGCTGTCGGTAGTGAAGCGATGACTAGCAGTTTGACTGTTTATGACTACGTGAAGACTGCATCAAAAAAGACTCCAGGCTTAAAAACTGTCGCTGAACAGTTGGGCGAACGTTTTAAAGCTATTGGTAGAGGCAAATCTGCAAAAACTCCCGTCTCTTGATAATTTAATACTCATTGGCAAACTGTAGGGGTGTACAAATGTACGCCCCTATTCTGTTTATCCACCTTTGAACTCCGTTAATGAGTCTTTGAACTGGATGAATCCACCTTTTATCTCCGTTAACGAGTCTTTGAACTGGATGAATCCACCTTTTATCTCCGTTAACGAGTCTTTGAACTGGATGAATCCACCTTTTATCTCCGTTAACGAGTCTTTGAACTCCATTAATGAGTCTCGAAAATCAAAATGTTCAGCAGTCATTCGCGCACCAGTTGCTTTTCCCAGGAAGAGACGCTCTTGCTAGCTTGCTTAAGAGACTTCCAAATAAAAAAACATCCTATTTAGTCGCCGCACTCCCGACTCAGAAGCAATTATATATCCGTCGATGTTTACTGAAGATGGTAAACCTATAGAAGAGAATAATCGGATAATTGCAGAAGCGATCGCTCAAAGAATCCAGCAAGAGAAGAATAATCAGAGTTAATAGTGCTGACGAGAGCTTTGCCATCTAGGCTATATTTCAATACGGTTCAATTAAGGCTAAAACCGTTTTTCAAAGTCAATTTTTTTAACGAACCGCCTTTCCTTCTCTTCGAGAGGCTGCGCCAACGGAATGCTGCGCGTTCGCGTAGCGTCTCGCAGAGAAGGACGCCAAGGACGCAAAGAGAAGTAGGACTTACGCAAAAACCCTCTCAAACTCTCATTCCTCTGTGACCTCTGCGCCCTCTGTGGTTCGTTTTGTGTTACCCGTGCGTAAGTCCTAAGAAGGAAAAAATGCTTAACTGAACCGTATTGGGCTATATTTGGTTTTGTTGATTTCTAGCCAGTTGCAGAGCGGGAACTGAACTCTGGTGAGCGCTGTATCATTTATGTAGAGCATTTCTACAGCACTCACTTGACAACTGGCATAGCTGGGACACCAGAAGCGGAAAGTTTTACCTTATCCCTCGTACAACTTCTTTACTGTCCCGTTGTGTTGATATCTCCATTTAAACTGCAACTCGAAGTCATGAAATGCCAAATTGCCAAAATTGCTCAGGGCGGTATCTTATCCCCATATTCTTTTCCTGGAATAGCTAATCTCCGCCCAAGATTTCCCACCACATGGCACTCATTACTCCAATAGCCCCTTCATCGTTGACTAATGCTGTGATACCTGAATTCCAAGAAATAAATATCCAAATAAACGTAGACGTTTCGGCTTGCCGCAGGCTACCACAGAGACACAGAGGACACAGAGAAATGAGAGTTTGAGAGATTTTTTTTGTTAGGTGGTTGAGTGTTTTTTTATTTGGAAGTCCCTTACAGAGGTGTCACAGAAGGCTCTTGCACCCTATCGTTAACAGTTTTTGGTTCTACAAAAGCTTCTCGGCCTGTAATCAATCTAGAGCGACGATTACGAGTGATATAATTCCATGCCCACTGAAATACTACTAGTAATTTAGTGTCAAACTCGATTAAGAAGTAGATGTGAACTAATAGCCAAAATGCCCAAGCAATGAAACCTGTGAGTTTGATTAAGCTTAAATCTACAACAGCTAAATTTTGCCCAATCATCGCCAAACTACCCACATCGTTGTAATGAAATTGTGGCAAAGTCTTACCTTGAAGCCGTCGTCGAATTAGTTTACCTACATACTCTCCTTGTTGTTTAGCTACAGGTGCGACACCAGGTAAAGGTTTAGCATCTTGATGGGAGAAGTTGGCTAAATCTCCAATTACGAAAATATTGTCATAACCCTCGATAGACAAGTCAGGTTCTACAATTACACGCCCAGAGTAATCGCGCTCTACACCTGTAGTTTCTGCTAAGACTTTCCCCATTGGCGAACCTTGGACACCTGCTGCCCACAAGATAGTTTTTGAGGCAATTTCTGTAAATTCATTGCCTTGCTTGAAAGTAACAGTATCACCTTCAATATTTGTCACCCTGGTGTGAGTGTAGAGTTCTACACCCAACGTTTGCAAAGATACTGCTGCTGATGCCGATAACTCTGGCACCATGTGTGGGAGGATGCGAGGGCCCCCTTGTAATAGCAAAATTTTCGTTTCTGAGGTGTCGATGCTGCGGAAATCTTCTTTGAGAGTTTTGTATGCCAATTCTGCCATCGCACCTGCTAATTCTACACCAGTCGGGCCACCCCCTACAATGACAAAACTCAACCAAGCCCGCCGTTTTTCAGGATCAGTTTCTTTTTCTGCTGCTTCAAATGCACCAAATATCCGGCGACGCATTTCTATCGCATCTTCCACAGTTTTCAAGCCAGGAGCAACTTTTTCCCAGTGATCTTTACCAAAATAGGAATGGTTAGCACCTGTAGCAACAATTAATGTATCATACGGTACTACTTCATCACCCAAAATAACTTGTTGTGCTTTTGGATCAATCTCATTTACTTCTCCCAACAACACTTTTGTATTCTTGCTTTTGCTAAATACAGATCGCAATGGTGCAGAAATATCAGAAGGTGATAGCGTACCTGTCGCAACTTGATATAAAAGCGGCTGAAATAGGTGAAAGTTACGTTTATCAATGAGAGTAACATTTACATTCGCTGCATTCAGACCCTTTGCTGCATACAGTCCACCAAAACCACCACCAACGATAACAACCTGATGTGATGCATTCTTCTCCAGTGAGACTGCCATAATAAATATTTCCTTGTGTTAAGAAGCTGTAACTATTCTTAACAAAGATGTAACAGCATTATGATGGAGGTTGCTGTTTATTTAGAACAATTGAAAAAATACTAAAAGTAGTCAAAGTTAGTTCTTACCCCTCACTTCCAGGTTGGCTTCAGTAAAGATTTGGCACACTTTGCCAATTTGATAGGTGCTTTTGTCCATTCTATAATTTACTGCCCAAGCAAAACCCCTCTTGTTTTACTCGAATGATTCAGCAATCAAATCGGATTCCTATCTTTGCAAAAGTAAAATGCTTTCCTTCAACACATCTATATAATAAGATATTCACTATGAGCGATAACTATATTTTGAAACGTATATATACATACAGACAGGAAATCCTAAAAGAAAATAAAGAAATCTGTCTTTCGCCTAAGGAAATAATAGGATACTAATAGTAGTAGCATATACAGAAAATTCATTTATAGCCTCATCAAACTCATATTTGAGTGCATCTGAGTACAGCTTAATATATTGCAAAATATCTTGACTAAATCTTAGTAAAGGCTTACAGGTAAAGTTTATTGTAGCAAGCATAGAAATTCTTAACCCCTGCCCCAAAAATACTAGTACCCCCATCGTTAAACACTAGCACCCGTACCCCAAGATAAACTTAAAATTTATCTTGGGGTACGAGTTTTGGCGTTTGAGTACAACCTTAATCAATCCAATAAATCCAATCAGCATTGAGTTTTGTATCGAGTTGGAAGTCACCTGATATAAGCATAAAAATAGCAGATAGCTCTTTTACCAGATTGACATTACCGATGCAACAGTCTTTAGACAGTGTTAGCGATAGCCAGACTACCAAAACGCAGGATTCTGCCCATACATCCATGCTGAAAAATTTTCTCTCTGGCGTTTTTCTTGAGCCATTATTGAGTGATTTTCGCATTATTTTTGAGCGCGACCCAGCAGCACGTAATTGGCTAGAAGTGGTGTTTTGCTATCCAGGATTGCACGCACTCTGTTTGCATCGTCTTGCTCACTGGTTACATTGTCGAGGTGTGGGTTTTATCCCCCGCTTAATTTCTCATTTGGGGCGATTTTTAACAGGAATTGAAATTCACCCAGGTGCAGAAATTGGTCAGGGCGTGTTTATCGACCACGGAATGGGCGTTGTCATTGGCGAAACTGCGATCGTAGGCGACTACACACTGATTTATCAGGACGTCACCCTTGGCGGAACTGGTAAAGAAACTGGTAAGCGTCATCCTACAGTTGGTAAAAATGCAGTTATCGGTGCGGGTGCGAAAATTTTGGGTAATCTGCAAATTGGCGATCGCGTCCGTATTGGCGCAGGTTCCATTGTCTTGCAGAATGTCCCCAGCGATCGCACAGTCGTGGGAGTTCCCGGTCGAATTATTTCTCGGAACGAAAGCGCCAGCCTTTCTCCTTTAGAACATGGAAAGCTACCCGATGTGGAAGCAACTGTGATTCGTTCTTTGCTCTCACGCATTGAGCAACTCGAAAAACAACTGCAAACTTTAAAAGTCAAGAGTCATTAGTCATTGGTCATTAGTAAAGGATAAATGACAAAAGACAACTGATAAAGGACAAGGGACAAATGACAAATCACACTTTAGGCGATCAAGTTTTGCAAATTCCGTTGAGCGATCGCTGGCCAATCTACCACCGTTTGCAAGAGTTAAAAATTCAGAGTTCCTGTCCCCCCGATGGTTCTTTACGAGTGCAAGTGAACAATTTGCTTGAAGCGATTTTAATTCGCAGTACAGTTATGCAATTTCTAGCTTCTCGTCACGAATTATTAGAGTGGCTAGAGCGTTGCTGGCATTACAGTGATGAGTCATGAGTATTTCTAAAATACCTAATTCAGACACGGTTAATCTTGAATTCATGACGCAAGTACTGCACTTCATCCTTTTTGTTCATAGATGCACAAAGCTCGAATAGCTTTAGAAGTTGAAGCTACTGTACGCTAACAAAATTTGTTGCAGACTGAGGGAGATTAACCGAGTTTTAGATTTTGTCCAGTCTCCTAAATCTGAAATTTTCCTGACATCTAGCGACAATTACAAAGGTGAAATTAGCAAAATAGACTGTAAATTTCTGATTTTTAATTCTTTTCCAAATTAATAAATTGAAAGTTCAATCACTTATGGCGACTCGTAACAGAGATATAAAACTTCTGAATTTTTTGCACAACGAACTTGAACTTTCAAATGCTGATATTGCTGTAGCTCTGCGACACCGTGAATTAGAAAATGGGCCACTACCGATGCTCCTCTGGCAGTATGGTTTAGTTGATTTAGAGCAGCTAGGAAAGATTTTTGACTGGCTAGCAGAACAAAGTTAGCTCATTTGAACCCTTTAGCTTTTCCTTCCCATTACCTGCTGAAATTACACACCAATGCGCTAAAAAATCTGAGGTTACTAAGATGATTACATCCTTAATTGCTGGATTATGTGTTTTACTTTGTTCAGGATTTGCTAATAGCTATATCAGTTCATTGCTAATCGAAGAAATTACAACTGACATCGGTAAAAATGAATAGTAAATTATACATGCTTTTAGTTCCCTGCCATACAGATGTGATGCTGATAATCGGTCAATAATTAAGGATCATGTATCCTACATTATGAATTGTGATATTTTTAGCATTTGCCATCGCTGGGAATTGTAGAGAGAAAGGTTATTAAGAATACTTCCAAGAGAGGGATATTTGCAATGAATCAAATCATAATTAATGACACAACATTACGTGATGGCGAACAAGCAGCAGGTGTTGCTTTCACCCTAGAAGAAAAAGTTGCGATCGCTAAGTTTCTCGATGCCATTGGTATTCCCGAATTAGAAGTGGGTATACCGGCAATGGGTGACGAAGAAACACGAGCGATCGCCGCAATTTCTAACTTGGGTTTACAAGCAAAACTCCTAGGCTGGAACCGCGCCGTCATCTCAGATATTAAGGCTTCTATCGCTTGCGGTCTGAACCGGGTGCATATTGCCATTCCCGTCTCTGGTATCCAAATCGCCGCCAAATTCCACGGTCAATGGCGAGTCAGTTTGCAAAAACTCAAAGACTGTATCAGCTTCGCTGTCGATCAAGGTCTTTGGGTAGCAGTCGGCGGAGAAGATTCTTCCAGGGCTGATGAAAACTTCCTTTTAGATGTAGCACTTTATGCTCAAGAATGGGGTGCATCCCGGTTTCGCTTCTGCGACACCGTAGGAGTTCTTGACCCTTTCAGCACCTACACCAAGGTCAAACGACTAGTTTCAGCTTTGATGATTCCCCTAGAAATCCACACCCACAATGATTTTGGTTTGGCAACAGCCAACGCCCTTGCGGGTATCAAAGCCGGAGCCTTATCGGTGAATACCACAGTCAATGGATTGGGTGAAAGGGCAGGAAATGCAGCTTTAGAAGAAGTTGTCATGGCGATCAAACGCATCTACGGTGTTGATTTGGGCATCGACACTCCCAACTTGCTGGAACTGTCTCAACTAGTTGCAGCTGCATCAGGTGCAAATGTACCACCCTGGAAAGCGATCGTTGGCGAAAATACCTTTGCTCACGAATCTGGCATCCATGCCCACGGAGTAATGCAAAACCCCATTACCTACGAACCATTTGCTCCCGAAGAAGTGGGTTGGGAACGGCGTTTAGTAGTAGGTAAACATTCTGGACGGCATTTGGTTGCTAACTTGCTAGAACAGCATGGAATTTTCTTGAACTCCCAAGAAACCCAATCTGTTTTAGACGCAGTGCGCCATCAATCGGTACAGAAAAAACGCAGTTTGACGACAGAAGAACTATTGAATTTGGTCAGAGAACAGAGGTACTCTCATGCAACGTGATGAATTAGAGCTAAACTTGCCGCCTGCTTTTGAAATTGGTGAAAAAGTCAGAGTTCGGAAACTGCTCAAGAACGATGGTACTTTTCCTGGTAAAGAAGTCGGGCAAGTTTTAGTGAACAAAGGAGATATCGGCTACATAGCCAGTATAGGGACATATTTGCAGACTTCCTATATCTATGCTGTGCATTTCTTGGAAACAGGATTCGTCGTCGGCTGTATGAAAAAAGAACTAGAATCTGTTGAGGGATCTCATGAAAGTAATGCTACGCATGAATGACGCCGGTACTTTAGTAGTTTACGTTGCTAAAAAAGACCTTGAAGAAGAAGTCGTCAAACAAACCGATGGAAATGATGGTAAAGTTCTCACCCTAGCAAATGGTTGGGAATTGGAATTTCGTGATTTGCCAGATACAGCAAATTTACCTCAAACAGTAGAAGCTAAACGACTCGCTTAAAAAAACGGGGAGTAGGTTTCTCAGATATTGCACCAGTTCCCACAATTGCCTCAGAATGAATTCTAAGGCTAATAGCTAAAGTCTATCTATTGAAGACTAAGTAAGGTTTTTAGTCCACTTTAGTGGAGTTAAGCTATTAGCCAAGAAATAAATTTATTGGCGGGAGATGGAGCAGGTGCAAGATTTAATGAGTAGGAATTTCTTAGTTAGAAACTATAAGTTTTAACTACTTGACTTATAACTCTTAACTAATGACTAACCACTAATCACTAACTTTTTATCAATCATGGGTGACAAATATTTGACGTTATCAGAATTGAACCTTGAAGGACAGTTACTAGGTTTTATTGGTGGTGAACCAGGAAAATATAAATATTTGCAATTGGCAGTTCCATCTGGAAATGTGGAAATTAAACTACCTAAAGAGTTACGCCGTTTACTAAGTTCATCCTTAGTTCCTGGACAGAAAGTTCGTGTTTGTGGTCATAGTGAGGTAGACTCACGCACAAGTAAAATAAAAATTAAAGCCTATCGAGTGACACCAATTGATGCATGTCCAAAGCAAGATTTACCACCTCAAATGAAAGCGAGGATTATGGTATGTCAAAAGGGCGGTTGCCTCAAACGTGGTGGTAAAGGGCTATTATCAGAATTAGAAAAAACTTTGTGCGATCGCGGTTTGTTAGACAAAGTTACCATTGAACATACTAGTTGCCAAAAATGCTGTAGCAGCGCCCCCAACTGTGTTTTGCAGCTTGGTAAAAAGAAATACAAGAATATTCACCCTGAAGCGATCGCATCTTTGCTAGAAAGTCACTTAACTTCAGAGCAATAAACTTCTCTAGCTATTTTTAAAAAAATACGCAACTTTTTAGGGGTAAAAATTTTACCCCTATTTGTTGTAAGTATCATTTGTATAACACCCTTGTCAAACTGCGATCGGCTAAGTTATAACTGCTGCAACGTTAGTAATACCGAATACAAACAGAATTTATAAAAATTTTCAGTAGCTTTGTTCAAGCAGGACTACAACCTTAGTTATTGTGTATAACTTTTCTGGAATTATCTTAAATACTTAAAAATAAATGTCTTTGTTCACAAATCTACTCAATCTGCATTCGCCGAGCAAACCGCGTGAAGATTTTTTTACTGAGATTGTTGCTTATTTTTTATCCTTGAATAATGATATTTTACTTGGTTGGCTAAAACATCACTCAATCATTAGTGATGATAATTATTCCAGCATCAAGATTTCAACCCAACAAGAACATCAAGCACTGGCAAACCATACTGAGGATAGTAGACTTGATATTGTGGTTGAACTTTCAACAGGTTTAAGCACAGATGTAATATTTATTGAATCAAAAATTGGTGCAAAGGATGGAAATAATGCTTTAAAAAAATATGCTGATATTTTGAGTAATTTACCAAATGTCAGACATCGAATTTTAATTTACATTACCCGTGATTATGACCCAAAAGATGAAATAAAAAAATACTGCCTTGATTTCTTACCCAAGGTAAATTTTTTTCAACTCAGGTGGTATCAGTTTTATAGCTTTTTAAAAGAACGCGCATTTGATATCTTAGCCCAAGAAATATTAATTTTCATGAGGAATAACAGAATGTCTCAGAATAATCAATTTTCATCAGTTGACTTATTGGCAATGGTGAATTTTAACAAAACTCTTAATCTCATGGAATCAACTCTCAATGAAGAAGTACAGCAAAAATTCAAGCTAGCTTTTGGGGGTATTATCAGAGGTGCAGCAAGTAGGACTCAATGGAAATGGGACGAGAGATATATTATCTACACCCACTTTTCTCCCTCGACATGGGACTTATGGTGTGGTCTTGGCTACTTCGGTTTAAATCCAAGTAATTTAACTGATTATCCGTATTTAGGTATATTTTTGCAGGTTTCTCCTAAGTTTGGACAACGCTCAAAAATTATTGAATCTATGCAAAAAATAATTAACGATAAACCCAATATATGGACTCCTATTAATTTAAAAGTTTTGCCAGCATGGTCAGGTATTTTTTATCGCAAAAGCCTACAAGAGGTTTTATCTGAAAAAGACCAGTTATCTGCTATTAAATTATTTTTCCAAGAGTCAATAAAGGAATTAAAAACGGTTCAAGAACAATATTTTGATTTTCCTTGGAAGGGTGTAAGTATAGAAACAGTTACAGAAGCCGATAAAAAAGAAGACCCAGACACCTCACCATCCTTCATCGCATAACTTTAATGTTGTCAGCCAGTTCTAAAATTTTCTCGTTAATTTTATCTCGAATATCAGCAGATAATTTTTTTAATTGTTTCGCAGCCTTGTTAGAAAGTTCTATTTGATAAGTCACGATTCTAATTCTTTTTTGTACTGTTCCCAAGTAATAGTAGGTTCATTTTCAGCTTCCTCAAAGGCTTTAATATCCTCTTGATCCTCTGCTTTTCTAATATCTAACAATTCTAGAATATCTTCTAAAGTATCTTCATAAGCTTGTTCTAGTCTTTGATTGATTGCTTTTAACAATTCTTGTCTTTTAGTTGTAGTTTCCATAACTAACCTCTGCAACTGCAAAATTTTAATTAATTTACGCTTGAGTGATTGTTCTGGTCAAAGTAATTAAAGACGCGATTAATCGCGTCTTTAATCTTTACATTATTTGTTTCTAGATTTATCTCAAGTGTTTTACTTACTACTACTTATACTATTACCATTGTTTTTCTTTGAGATAACCTTTTTTCAAGGTTTGAGTGATAGAGATGCATCCAAGATACAGTTCTGAACCATTTACCACGACCTTTTGTGCAAGGCTCTAACATCTTATACTGAAACTTCTGTTCGCTAGAGGGTAATATATCTACCAATTTTGCTTGATTACTTAAAGCATGGTTGTGGCTTTTTGAATCTTCGACTTCAGGTAGTAAATGTGTTACTCCGAATAGTTGTCCCAAAGGAGACGTTTTCAGGAAAGCTTGCCTTTGGGCGTGAGTCATAACAACTTTTGACCCGGCTTTTATTGTATTACTGGCCATATAGCTTTGGCGCTCCTCTTAAGCTTTCTTGTTGATCACAGAAGGATGCGGCTGCTTTCCGCAAGAATCTAAAAGCATATCCATCTTCTCCCGGAGCGATTGTGACAGCCCCTAGATACTCCATCTGCACCTTATTACTATAATAGGACACAGCAGTATCTAGAGCAACCAGGACAACTAGCGGTTCATCTATTTCGGTTTGACACAACTCCAATCCAACCTTGCTTGCATACCAAATTAACCATTTGCCTATTGGTTCCATGAAGCGTTCAGCCCCCTCTCCTCGACTTGTAGGGTGAGCTTCTATGTGTTCTATCTCTAAAAACTTTGGAGAGCCAGGATAGGGATAAAGACCATATCGCACTAATCCCCAGACTTTACCCTTATAAACAAGTTTGACGATATTTTGACATTCAAAATCGGTATTTTGCCACAAATTCAACCAGTTAAAAGACCAATTAGTAGGCATATCATTTTTTTTAGCTGAAGAAAGCATAGCAATTGCCTCGACTGCCGATTTAATTCGGACTTTTACCTTATAAGATCCAATGGTAGTCAATTAAGTTGTATAAACTTTTAGTAGCAATGTTTCAGATTGATAGATTATAAAGAACTACCTAGTCACATGGCAATTAACAATTAAAGATATTTTATATACTGCAATGCTGAGGGAGAGAAAGATCCTCCCCATCCTAATCAGATCAATCCTTCCAAAGCGTGCTGTAAATCATTTGTCACATCAGCAACAGCTTGTCTAGCACCCAAACGATTTTCCTTATACGCCGGATAATGTTCAGAAATAGATATAGGTTCACCCACAGTAATTTTTACTTTTTGCTGACCCAATTGTGGACGCTGTACACCTTTATTGCCTTTTATTTTAGCAATCATTTGCCATAAAATTAAAGTCGTCTCAGCAAACCTTTCTACTGTGGGATTTTCACGAATATAATTACCAGAAACAGCCACAAAACTTTCTACTAACCGCATGTGCCACATCCGCGCATTCGCTTCTTCAGCAACACGATCGCCTAAAGCTCTTTCAACAGCAGATACTCCTTTTACATCCTTAAAATCTTCTCTAAATATATAATTCCACCCAGCTTGTTCTACCCGCCGACATCGGTCACTCAAAGTACCTTTTGACTGCAAATCAAAATGCTGTTCTGATATTAGTAGCGCCGCATTCAATAAAGCTTGCAAACGAACTGCTAACGCTTCATTTCTATCTTCAATTTCTCCTACTACTGTTTTCATATCTGGCAGCTTGAGATGATAAAAGCGCGTGTAAAATTTTTCCATTAACGAAAGTAAATGTTCTGCCAAAATTAATAACCGAGGATAAAGCGACTCTATAGAAGCATTTACTGGTGCATTCACAGGTAAACCACTAGCCGCTTCCATTTCACTTAAAAGATTAGTGATCGCACCCCAAGGAGCATCAACGTAACTATATTTAATCCCAACTGGTACAATTAGAACCTGTTGGTCGCGTCCAGCTTTGTGCAAATCTTCAGCACACCAAAAGCCTAATTGGGCAATACCAGGTTCTAGGGGGCTAATATTTTCTGATAAACCGTTGGTTGCACCCTCTGGCGCAGCCGCCATCGGAAATTTCCCATTGGCGAACAAATCCCGCGCCGAACGTAACCCTGTCCAGTCAGCCTTACCTCGCTGAATCGGAGTCCCACCTAAACGAGAAGCAATCCAGCCGACGTAGGAACCTGCCCATAGAGGAATGCCGCGATCGTAGATAAAATGAGCGTGAATGGGAAGTTGTAGCGCTGTACCTTGCGATCGTGCTACCTTTGGCACGAGTTGAGACAGCAAGTAGGTCAAACAAAACGGATCGTCTGTTTTAGGATGGCGAAATGCCAGCATAAAACGGATCTTACCCTCCTGAAACTGGCGATAGAGATCCACAAGCACCTCTACGTTGTCTGCTTCAATTTGGGTAATAGGTGTTTGCCAGTTTATCCAACTGGGTAGCAACAGATGGACAACCCGTAAAACTAAGGGGTTAAACGCCGGAGGAATAAATTCTAAAGGTGGCTGTGCTTGATAAATTACATCTGCCAAAGTAGTTTTCTCCTAAAATCGCGATTAAAAAGGCGGAAGGCTATAAGTAAAAATGAAAAATAAATAACGCTGTGTACTTTGTACTTCATCCTTAATACTTCATACTTTAGTTGACATAGAAATTAGTGATCAAAGAAAGGCTATAAACGATGCGACTGTCACAAATGTTATTCGTTACACTCCGGGATGATCCGGCTGATGCTGAGATTCCTAGTCATAAATTATTACTCCGTGCAGGCTACATTCGTCGCATCGGTAGTGGTCTTTATGCTTATTTGCCTTTAATGTGGCGGGTATTACAAAAAGTTTCCCAAATTGTGCGAGAAGAAATGAACGCTACAGGCGCACAAGAATGCCTCTTACCACAATTACAACCTGCTGATTTATGGAAGGAATCAGGACGCTGGGACACTTATACCAAAGCTGAGGGGATTATGTTTTCCCTAATTGACCGCCGTGAGCAACAATTAGGATTAGGCCCAACTCATGAAGAAGTCATCACAGCGATCGCTCGTGATATGATTCGCTCTTATCGCCAGCTACCACAAAATCTCTACCAAATTCAAACCAAATTCCGTGATGAAATTCGTCCCCGCTTTGGTTTGATGCGCGGACGGGAGTTTATCATGAAGGACGCCTATTCCTTCCATGCCGATGAAGCCAGCCTCAAAGAAACTTACCAGGATATGTATAAAGCCTATAGCAATATCCTGCAACGTTCTGGTTTAGCTTTTCGGGCAGTGGAAGCTGATTCTGGTGCAATTGGTGGTTCTGGTTCCACAGAATTTATGGTTTTGGCAGAAGCTGGTGAAGACGAAGTTCTCTACACTGAGGATGGTAAATACGCCGCTAACGTAGAAAAAGCTGTTTCTTTACCAATTGATGCCGAAATTTCACGGTTTACAACCTACGAGAAACGCGATACACCTGGAACAGAGACGATTGAAAAGGTCTGTCAACTTCTCAACTGTTCTCCCACTCAATTAGTAAAAAATGTCCTTTATCAGACAGTTTATGATAATGGTATAACGGTGTTAGTTTTGGTGAGCATCCGAGGGGATCAAGAAGTTAATGAGGTCAAGTTGCAAAATGAATTGACTAAATTAGCTTCTGAGTATGGCGCTAAAACTATTATTACTTTGAATGTACCAAATGTAGAAGCCCAACAAGCATGGACAGCTAAATCTCTACCTTTAGGCTACATTGCGCCAGATATCGCAGATGAGTATATTAACGCCAATAAACAGATCCATCCCAAGTTTTTGCGCTTAGTGGATCAAACAGCAGTTGATTTAAAAAATTTTGTTACAGGTGCGAACGAAGCTGGCTATCACGTAGTCGGTGCTAATTGGGTTGAGCAATTTGCAATACCAAGGCTAATAGTAGATATACGGAAGGCAAGACCAGGCGATCGCGCCATCCATAACCCAGAACAAACTCTCTTCAGCGCCCGTGGAATTGAAGCAGGTCACATCTTCCAATTAGGTACTAAATATTCCCAAGCGATGGGAGCAACTTATACCAATGAACAGGGTGAAGAAAAGCCGCTATTGATGGGTTGTTTTGGCGTAGGTGTGTCACGATTAGCACAAGCTGCCGTAGAGCAATCTTACGATAAAGATGGGATTATTTGGCCAGTTGCGATCGCACCCTACCACGCGATCGTCACAATTCCCAACGTAAAGGATGCTCAACAAATCGAAATCGCCCAAAAACTTTACACAGAACTCAATTCCAGGGGAATTGAAACCCTACTAGATGATCGCGACGAACGGGCTGGAGTGAAATTTAAAGATGCTGACTTGATAGGCATACCTTATCGAATTGTAACCGGACGTGCGATCGCTAATGGCAAAGTCGAAGTTGTAGAAAGAGCAACCCGTAACTCTCAAGAAATAGTCATTGAAGAAGTTACAAATACACTTCATAAGTGGATTACCGCCGCCATTCAGGTAAAAAATTAAACACCAATTTTACGCAGAGGAATAAATACTTTCCTTAGCGTTCCTCTGCGTTGTAAATTTAATCATCTCCAAAAAGAAAGAGATTTACATAATTTGGCAGGTGACGAATAAGAAATAGAAATTCTAAAATTAAATCAGGGACTTGCAGAATTAAACATAATCGCCTCCTCCAGGTTGCGGGAAACTCTCCACTTATAAGTATCGTCCTTAACCAGGCTGCTCCTCACATAATTACCATATCAGCCCTCAGTCAGGAAGGTTTTGAACATGAAAGACCAACAAGGATCTAATCGTATTTCTTCAGGCGCAATTGCAGCCGTGTCAGCAGTGGTTGTAGCAGTGGGTGGCGGTGTGGCTTGGTTTACTACACACTCCAGCAATACTCCCACACCGTCAAACCCCTCTGAGCGTATCGCTCAACCAGCACAGCCATCAACTAAGCAGCCAGCCAATGAGCAAACCCCTAACGTTTATTGGCTCAGACCAACGGACAAAAATGTTACTTTAGTCCCCCAGCCTGTTAGAGTCGCTTCTATACGACCCAACCAGCCATTAGAAGCAGCTTTCCAAAGTTTATTGGCAGGCCCACCAGCAGAAGCAGAAGGGACAAATTCTACAACTATCCCCAAAGGAACTAAACTTTTGGGGCTAAAGGCGGAAAATGACGAAGTTCACGTTAATTTATCTGAAGATTTTACCAGTGGTGGTGGAAGCACATCAATGATGGGTCGCGTGGGACAAGTTGTTTACACTGCTACAACTTTAAATCCCAAAGCCAAGGTGTACATTGACGTGAACGGCAAACCTTTGGATGTTTTAGGCGGTGAGGGTCTAGAGTTACAACAGCCACTAACTCGTGAAAGCTTTCAGAAAAATTATCAGCTTTAGTCATTGGTCATTGGCAAAGGACAAATGACCTAACGTTTGCTATTTAACACACGAAAGTTACGGGCTTGCTGTTCTAACCTTGTGGCAAGGCGATCGCAAACCCGATTACACAAATCAAAAATCATTTCATCTTCCACCCGGTAATAGGCGCAAGTTCCTTCACTGCGGCGGCTAAGGATACCTGCTTGCCACATTACCTTTAGGTGTTTTGACACATTTGCCTGAGAAGTCTGTGTTGCCTCTACCAACTCTTGCACGCATTTTTCTTCATCCCGTAATAAGTGGAGCAGCCGCAAGCGCATCGGCTCACTTAACAGACTGAAGTATTCAGCTACTTGTTGCACCACTTCTGGCGGTAAAGGCAACGTTTGTTTCATCAGGATTAACCCGCAAGGACTGAAGTTTTAACGATGACTCATTTAGGATGATTCATTTCATATATAGATTAATACTTAATCGGGGTTAATTCGCATCAAAGGTTGACCATATTCTACAGCGTCGCCATTTTGGAGAAGAATTTCCATTACTTGTCCAGAGACTTCGGCTTCGATTTCATTCATCAGCTTCATAGCCTCAATGATACAGACAGTTTGACCCTTGCGGATGCGATCGCCCACTTCCACAAATGCCACTTCCCCAGGTGCCGGAGCGCGATAAAACGTTCCCACCATTGGGGAAGGCACTTCTACTAATCTTTGGTCAAGGGTTGAGGGGGGATTTACTGACAACTGCATTTGTGTGCTAGTACCAGTATTCTCAAACACACGAGATGTGGACACCTCCGTTACCTGACTCGTGTTCACCTGGTTTCCCCCAGATGAACCCGATGTCGAGCCAGAACCCACCACACCGCCGAAGGTCGCTTGACCTACCGACAACATCTGATTGCTAACGCTCACAGCCTTACGGACTGTTAGTTCAAAATCATCGCTTTTGAGCGTCACTTCTGCAATATCTGTTTGGGCGATAGTTGCCAGTAGCTGGCGGATTTCATTAAAGTCCAATGGCACAGTTTTTATTACCTCGACCTAATCCGTAAATGAGCATCTTAAGTGTGGCAGGGATTAAATCCCTATGTAGGGATTTCCATCGGGAACAAGCATCTCCGTAGAGATGAAAATTATTCCCTGCTGATATATTTATCTTCTTGGGTATCAACTTTGATGCGTTCTCCTTGAGAAATAAACAAAGGAACCATCACAACTGCACCAGTTTCTAGAGTTGCTGGTTTTGACCCACCGGTAGCAGTGTCACCTTTTAAACCTGGATCTGTCTGGATAATTTCCAGAACGACAGACTTAGGCAATTCTACTCCCAGCACCTGGTCGCCCCACTTAATAACTTCGGCTTCCATACCTTCTTTGAGGTATTTGACGCGATCGCCAATTTGTGCGCGGGTCAATCTACCTTCTTCGTAGGTTTCCATATCCATAAAGACGAACTCATCGCCTTCTTTATAGGTATGCTGCATCGTGCTTTTTTCTAGCGTGGCTTGCGGAACTGTTTCCCCGGCTCGGAACGTTTTTTCCATCACGCTGCCACTCTGGACATTTTTTAACTTAGTTCGGACAAAAGCGGAACCTTTACCTGGCTTGACGTGCAGGAATTCTAGCACTCGCCATACAGACCCATCTAATACAATTGAAACACCGGGTCGAAAGTCGTTACTGGAGATCATGAAACTTTCAAATTTTGGAAGACAATCGGCATTTATTGTACCCTTCTAGGGTCGTCATTGGGCATTTGTCATTAGTCATTAGTTATTTGTCATTAGTCATTAGTCATTTATCCTCCGCCCTTAACGTGGGAAGATTATTGATGGGTTACGTCCAGTCAACAATCTAATGCTGCATTTGAGTTATCCCATGCTTAACTTATTAAAATCCTGGCTGAAGAACAGCCTAATGGCAATACTGCTGGTAACAATATTTTTAGGCATAACTACATCTGGGTGGACTCCCTCCAGTAGCGCCGCACTGCCATCTGGCAATGCAATTACCGACGGTAAGGCTTTGTTGCGGTATGCACTCCCGATAGATAACAAACCTGTACGGCAACTACAAGCCAGTTTAGAGGACATCTCTGCCCAACTCCGGGCTAATCGGCGGTGGGGTGCTATTTCCAAGGACATCAGCAAAGCATCCCGCATTCTCGATAAACCCTCCCAAATCTTAACAAGCGTTCCCGCAGAACGCCAACCCCAAGGCGAAGCTTGGATTAAGGAGTTGAAATCTGGGGTGGGTAAATTAGAAGAATTGGCGAAGAGTAAAGATAAAGAACAAATTCTGGAAGAGAGAGGCAAACTTCTGAATCTCGTTACTCAGTTAGAAGAGTCAATGGTGAAACAATTCCCCTTTGAAGTCCCTACTGAGTACAGTAAACTGCCACAACTTAAAGGTCGTGCCACTGTAGAAATAAAAACCAACAAAGGTGATTTAACCCTGGTAGTAGATGGTTATAGTGCCCCTGTCACTGCTGGTAATTTTGTAGATTTGGTACAGAGGGGTTTTTATAATGGCTTAGAATTTACCCGTTCTGAAGAATCTTACTTTTTGCAAACTGGAGATCCAGAAGGTAAAGACGTGGGTTTCATTGATCCAAACACGGGTAAATATCGCGCTATACCCTTAGAAGTCTTAGTTCAGGGTGATAAAGCACCTACTTATGGCATTACACTAGAAGAAGCTGGCCGTTACGTTGATATGCCAGTTTTACCTTTCTCTGCTTTTGGTGCAGTGGTAATGGCTCGTCCCGAAAGTGAAGTTAATGGTGGATCTTCTCAATTCTTCTTCTTCCTCTTTGAACCAGAACTCACCCCCGCCGGACGCAACCTATTAGATGGTCGCTATGCCGTTTTTGGCTATCTCACCGAAGGCAAAGAAGTTTTGGATAAACTGAAGGCGGGTGACAAAATTGAATCGGCAAAAGTTGTTCAGGGAATAGAAAATCTGGTTGAGCCACAAACTGCATAAGAAGAGAGTAGGGGGAGAATAATTCCTGTACAGACGCGGTTAATCGCGTCTCCCCTGATTCAGATTCCCAACGGTGAACACTTGATCAACAGTAATCGCTAATTCTGGAAAAGTCCGTGATACAATTTGCTGATTAGCAGTAAAAACTGTTTCTTCGTAAAATCCATCTTCCAGTAATAACACCGAAATCTTCCCTTCTAACGGATCTACAATCCAATATTCAGGAACCTCTAAGGCCGCATATTCAGATCGCTTATGGCGATAGTCCCGTTTCACCGATTCTGGACTGACCTCCTCGACAATTAGTAACGGCGGTGACTGAAATACTGCTGAGGCATTCAACAATTCTCTGGCTTGTTCCAGTGTCACTACACACAAATCAGTCAACCTAGATTTATTTCTACCCGTTCTCACCCCACTTTCCCGAAAACACAGCCAAGTAGAGTTACAACGTTTGATTTCTGCTTTCAAGGCAGTATCCAAAAAATCGACAATCAGAAAATGTTCAATAGTTGGTGGGTTCATTAGCTCTAGCTTGCCATCCACCAATTCATAATGAGAACCGTTACCATCATCATAGATTAAGTACTCCTCAAATATGATGCTGGTTACTGGTGTTGTTACCATCCCAACTGACTCCTAGACGATACCCTTATCTTAAACAGTAAAACAAATCATCAGTTTTCTTCGTAATTTTGTAACACGGAAAACCGATTGTGAACAGTGAGTTATCTTCTCAACAAGTACAAGATATCGGTGAACAAGGTCTTTTAGAAAGATTGCAGCGCTTCTGTCCTCCAGAAATTATCGGCGATGATGGAGCAGTTCTGGTGACTGCACCAGAGCAATCTTTGGTAGTGACTACAGATATACTGGTTGATGGCGTGCATTTTAGCAATGTTACCACTTCCCCAGAAGATGCTGGTTGGCGGGCTGCTGCTGCCAATTTATCAGATTTAGCAGCTATGGGCGCTTCCCCATTGGGAATTACTGTCGGGTTGGGACTCCCGGGCGAAGTTAGGGTAAGTTGGGTTGAGCGATTGTACCAGGGAATGACAGAATGCCTGCAAAAATACAATACCTCAATTGTTGGGGGTGATGTCGTGCGATCGCCTGTGACGACTCTGGCAATTACTGCTTTTGGTCAAGTTTCCCCTCATCGAATTATCCGCCGTTCTACTGCTGTTGTTGGAGATGCGATCGTTGTTACAGGCGTTCATGGAGCCTCAAAAGCGGGCTTAGAACTGCTCTTGCATCCCGAATTAGGACAAGACCTCAACGACGTGGAAAAGGTGGCTTTAATCCGCGCCCACCAACGCCCACAGCCACGATTAGATGTCTTACCAATCCTCTGGAAAATCTTAACTCCTAACTCCCAACTCCTAACTCCTAATTCCCAACTACCTATTGCTGGTATGGATAGCAGCGATGGTTTAGCAGATGCGATTATTCAAATTTGCCGCGCCAGTGGTATTGGCGCTGTATTAGAACGAAGAGAAATTCCTGTACCAAAAACTTTTAACCCTTGGCTGACACAAGAGCAAGCGCTGGAATATGCTCTATACGGTGGCGAAGACTTTGAATTAGTGCTGTGCTTGCCACAAGAGTCAGCATCAGCCTTAGTAGAACATCTTGGTCAAGGTGCTGTGATCGTAGGCAGCATTACATCTGGATCAACAGTACTATTGCACGACCAACAAAAAAAATTCCCTGACCAAGTTCTGAGTCTTAGCCAGGGATTTCAACATTTTGGTCAATAGTCCTACCCTACACGTTTGCCTTTGGCGTTTTCGTAAAGTAGCCGCCAGCGCTTTTATGTCATTTTTTTAATGACCAATGACCAATGACCAATGACAAATTATTGCCACTTCTCGGCTACTAATTCTGCCAAATCCAAAACTCGTTGGCTGTAACCCCACTCGTTGTCATACCACGCCATAACTTTCACAAGGTCATTACCCAAGACCAAAGTCAAGCTTGCATCAACAATCGAAGAAGCATCATGACCTTGATAATCAGACGATACCAGTTCTAGTTCGCTGTAGGCCAAAATACCTTTGAGTGGGCCTTCAGCAGCATCTTTGAGAGCTTGGTTAACTTCTTCAGTAATAGTACGCTTCTCAACCTGAACTACGAAATCTACCATTGAGACGTTCGGGGTAGGTACGCGCAAGGCAACACCATTTAGCTTGCCTCTGAGGTCTGGGATAACCAGCGCCACTGCTTTTGCTGCACCAGTAGAGGTGGGTACAATGTTTATCGCTGCTGCCCTCGCCCGTCGCAAATCCCGGTGAGAAGCGTCTAGCAAGCGTTGGTCACCTGTATAGCTATGGGTGGTGGTCATCGTGCCTTTAATGATACCAAACTTATCGTTCAACACCTTGGCGATCGGTGCCAAGCAGTTGGTAGTACAGCTAGCGTTACTGATAATGTGGTGTTTGTTGTGGTCATAGTCGTGATGATTCACACCAACCACAAAAGTGCCATCCTCGTTTTTACCAGGAGCGGTAATCAGAACTTTTTTGGCTCCAGCATTTACATGCTTGAGCGCTCCTTCTTTGCTAGTAAATACTCCGGTTGCTTCGATAATTAGGTCAATTCCCCAATCTTTCCAGGGCAACTTTTCTGGGTTGCGATCGGATACGCACTTAATGGTCTTACCGTTAACGATAATAGAGTTATCATCGGCACTAATCTCAGCACCCTTGATCTTCCCTAGCATCGAGTCATACTTCAGCAGATGAGCATTGGTTCTAGGGTCTGATGTGTCATTAATAGCCACAAGGTCGATTTGACTATTCTCTCTACCCACCCAGCATCGTGCAAAGTTACGTCCAATCCGCCCGAAACCGTTGATTGCAACTCTAATCACAGTGTCTTGCCCTCTGTATTTATGCTTATATGTTGATATCGT
>NZ_JBALBZ010000115.1:0-23483 GCF_036919495.1 Nostoc sp. | reverse complement strand
CAGCTTATCAACTTCTTCCTGAAGATTAGAAGAGTTGGGGGAAGCGCCGATATTAGCATTTACCTTACATTTGGAGGCGATGCCAATAGCCATCGGCTCTAGATTCGTGTGATTAATATTAGCCGGGATAATCATTCGTCCCCGCGCCACTTCGTCGCGAATGAGATCAGCAGGGAGATTTTCGCGTTGGGCGACATAGTGCATTTCTTCGGTGATAACACCTTGGCGGGCGTAGTGCATTTGAGATACATTACTCTGCCCACGTCGTTTAGCAACCCATTCTGTCCGCATATTGTAATTCCTCAATAAACAGCTTCCCTCCGCTGGTATTACCCAGACTCAGGTGTTAAGGGTGTGATCTCAGCCTGGTTATGTAGGCACCCCTAGCATGGATGTAGTGTACCACCTTCGTTATATCTAGAGGCAAGGGTGTTAACAAATTATGTTGTTTTTTCGGAGTCTGGCTTTAACTTAACTGTATTAGACCTCTTGCAAAAGTCTATCCCCTTTTCTACATCCCGTGAAAAGTCAGGTTGAGCGACAGCATTTGCTTGTTGAGCGGCAGCATTTGCTTGTTGAGCAACAGCATTTGCTTGTTGAGCAACAGCATTTGCTTGTTGAGTAGCAGCATTTGCTTGTTGAGTAGCAGCATTTGCTTGTTAAGTAGCAGCATTTGCTTGTTGAGTAGCAGCATTTGCTTGTTCGTAGGTCATCAATGCTGTTTTTTGTGAAGCTGCGCCAAATCTCTTAATTTCTTATTTCTTCTCTTCGAGACGCTTCTCTACGAGAGGCTTCGCCAACGCGAAGGCGTACTTGGCGCTCTTGGTGAACCAGCGCTGTAGGCGGGTTTCCCACCGTAAGCGACTGGTGTTAGCGCGGCGTAAAGCCTTCTCTACGAGAGGCTGCGCCAACGGCATGGCTTCGCTTAGAGCGACGTTCGCGTAGCGTCTCTAAGAGTTGGAGCGTCACTCGAAGGGCGGTTCGTTCTTTATTTCTTGCACCATAAGCGTATCTTCTTCATACAGAATAGGAAAGCAAGCTATACACAGCATCTCTTATAGAAGGGGATTTAACCGAAAAATTACGAATTACGAAGTTGTTCAATTAGCTCAATAATTTGTTGATAGTACTGGATATTTCCTTCTTGATAATACAAGTCTGCTGATTTCTGGAAATCTGTAATTGCTCGTTGATAGTCTTCCAGATTGCGGTAGACATCTGCCCTAAGAATGTAAGCTGAAGCCCAATTAGGCTGACGCAGCAAGGCTTGGTTTAAGTCTGCAAGGGCCCCTTGTAAGTCTCCCAGCAGAGAACGGCTACGACCCCGATTGTACCAGTCTTCAGCAAAGCTAGGGTCGATCGCGATCGCTCGACTATAATCTTCCATTGCCCCTTGATAATCTTCTAGGGCATAGTGAGCATTAGCGCGATCGCTGTAAAATGCAGCAGATTGGGGATTTATTTGTAATGCTTGGGTGTAATCTGCGATCGCATTTTCATATTCTTCTAAAGCATAATGGGTAGAACCTCGGTTGTAATATGCTTCAACTAAATCGGGATTAATTTCTAATGCTTGATTATAATCTGCGATCGCTCCTTGTTCATCTCCCAAAAGACGACGAGCATTTCCTCGATTGCAGTAAGCTTGCGAAAATTCAGGAACCAACTCTATTGCTTGGGTGTTATCATCAATTGCTCCCTGTAAATCTTGCAAGGCTTCACGGGCAATCCCCCGACCGTAATAAGCTGCGGCTAAGTTATCATTTAATTGCAATGCCCGATCGTAATCTTTAATTGCTCCTTTATGATCTCCTAAAGAACGACGAGCCGCCGCGCGATCGCAATATCCTTCAGCTAAATTAGGATTGAGTTGTAATAAGCGATTACTATCTTCAATTGCACCTTGATAATTTCCCAGTCGGCGACGAGCATTCGCCCGAAAGCCGTATACTAAAGCTAGAGTCGGATTTTCTTGTAACGCTTGGTCATAATCTGCGATCGCACCCTCATAATCCCCAAGAGTACTACGAATCAGACCCCGTTCAGAATAGGCTTGCACATCATCAGGATTGAACTTTAATGCTTGGTTAAAATCCTCAATTGCTTGATGATATTCTTTGAGATGAGCAAGAACCAGACCCCGATTGTAATATGCTCCGGCAAACTTGGGATTGATTTCTAGGGCGCGGTTGAAATTAGCGATCGCACTTTGATACTCTGCTAAAGAGTAGTAGGCATTACCTCGGTTATGATAAGCCTCTGCCAAGTTTGGATCTAATTGTAATGCTCGGTTGTGGTCAGCGATCGCTTCGTGAAAATTTCCTAAGATATGGTGAATATTACCGCGATTGCTGTAAGCTGCGGCAAAATTGGGATGCCACTGTAAAGCTTGTTGAAAATCAGCGATTGCGCCTTGACGATCGCCGCTTTCAAAACAAGCTACACCCCGATTATGATAAGCATTGGCAATATCAATATTGATATTATCAGCTAACTGGGTACTGGTTACAATTGTTTGGATATAATCAGCGATCGCTTTGTCGTATTTTTCTAAGGCAAAGTAAGCATTACCCCGGCTGTGGTAAGATTGGGCGAGATTGGGATCGATTTGTAATGCTTGGTTATAATCTGCGATCGCTCCTTTGTAATCAGCTAAAAAGTAACGTGCATTACCTCGGTGATAATAGGCTGTGGCAAAATCGGGATTGATTTTTATAGCGCGATTAAAATCTGCGATCGCACCACGATAATTTTTGAGTTTACCACTTAGAATAATCCCTCGATTATGGTAAGCTTCGGCATAGTTAGGATTGAGCTTGATTGCTTGGGTGTAAGCTGCGATTGCTCCTTGATAATCCCCTTGCAAATTGTGGTTTAATCCTTGGTTTAATAATTCTTCAGCATTCATATAATTTTTTTGGATTTCGACATTCTCTAGCTTTCAGGCAACGGGATTTTTTACGATTTGTTTTGAAAATCGCTCCAGCTACTATTGTGCCTCTTGCTAAGATTTTAATTCCTGATTTTCTGTTAGCCCAGATTAGTGAGACGTATTTCAGGCGACATAAACAGCAGTAAGCACCGCAAATAAGCACGGTGGGTGTTTGAGTCGCAGGAGAAGTTAGACAAATTGACGTTTATTTCATCCCCAAACCACAACCAAGTAACATACCACAAACACTCGGATTATTAGGTGAACTTGTCACTACCCCTTCTCTACTTGAACCATTTCGTAACGCAGCGTCAGCTACAGAAATTTGCGATTGTCTCTTAAAATTATTAGAGGTACGTGGCGATTTACAACGACAGTCCAATCGAAATAAAACACGCATTTTAGAATCTGATTTACCAAAATTATGGATTCTTACCCCCACAGCATCAGCGCAACTCTTATCAGGATTTGGTGCTAATCCAAAAGTTGGCTACCTTCCTGGAATCTACTTCATGCCAGAATATTTGCGTACCGCGATAGTAGCAATTCATCAGTTGCCATCTATCTCAGAAACCTTATGGCTGAGAATCATAGGTAGAGGGAACGTTCAAAAGCAAGCAATTGACGAACTAGAAGCGCTTACTCCTGATAATCCTTTCCGAAAAGCAGCGTTAGAATTGCTGTACAACTTGCAACAAAACTTACAAGTCACTCAAAATCAAGACGAGGAAGATAGGGAATTACTTATGCGATTAGCACCACTTTACCAACAAGACCGAGAACAGGCGATACAAGAAGGTGAACAACGGGGACTCGAAACAGGACTCGAAACAGGACTCCAAACAGGAATTCAGCAGGGAGAACGCTTGGTGGTGGAAAACTTGCTCAAAGTTCGCTTTGCTGAAATAGATAATGAGCTTCAAGCAATTATTGAACCTTTATTGACGTTACCACCAGAAGAGTTTACGCCTTTACTGTTGCAGTTATCCCGTGAAGAATTAATTGATAGGTTTTCCTAGTATCAATCACATATCCTTTACTGATTAGGGAAAAGAATTAAACTCTTTTCCCTTTTTATTTTTTCCACTTTCTACCTCACGTTACAATGTAAAATCGAAGACATTAATACAGTATTATAAAAATCAATTTATAAGTTGTTTAACCAATGAAAACTTTATTTTGTAGGTTTGCATCGCAATGGATTTTCTGACAATTTTAGGATTAGCGGCTGCCACAATAACCACAATCTCTTTTTTGCCACAGATGTTTAAAACGTGGCGAACAAAATCAGCAAAAGATGTATCTATGGTGACACTAGTTACATTCATAATTGGTGTTTTTTTGTGGTTAATCTACGGAATCTATTTACAAGCCTTGCCAATTATTCTTGCTAATAGTATGACATTGTTTTTTAACTTGATAATTTTATGGCTTAAAATTAAATATAGATAAAGAAGCCCTGGCGACTATAAATCGCGGCTAGACAAATTCTTGTCAGCCTGCGCGGATTAAAATCAAACCCAGTTCGCGTCCCATCTTGTAGAAAAGAGAAGGAAAAGTGGTTTTTGCCTGTGTAGGCGCGAATTCTATGAGACTCCATTATTTAAACACCCCTAACAACATCTGTGACATCATCTGTATTTACCTCTGAACACCTCCTTTTCACCCCCGCTAACCCAGATACCAACGCTATCCCCATCATTTTCGCCTTTCCCAATGAGTACAGCGTAGGCATCACTAGCCTCGGCTATCAGGTAGTTTGGGCAACTTTGGCTATGCGTGATGATGTGCAGGTGAGTCGCCTGTTTACAGATACTCACGAACAACTCCCCAGAAGCCCGGAAATTGTGGGATTTTCGATTTCCTGGGAACTGGATTATGTGAATATTTTAAATTTGCTGGAATCTTTAGAAATTCCCATTCTGGCAACTTCTCGTGATGATTCTCATCCGATAATTTTTGGTGGTGGGCCAGTTCTCACAGCGAATCCCGAACCTTTTGCAGATTTTTTTGATGTAATTTTACTGGGGGATGGCGAAAACCTCCTGGGAAATTTCATTGAGGCGTACAAAGAAGTAAGAAATGCCTCAAGACAAACTCGACTAAAAAGACTTGCACAAATACCAGGAATTTATATCCCTAGTTTGTATGAAGTCGAATATGAAAGCATAGATGGTGCAGTAAAGTCAATTAAACCAATTTCTCCCGAAATTCCCGCAGTGGTGCAAAAGCAGACTTATCGAGGAAATACGCTATCGGCATCAACTGTAGTCACCGAAAAAGCCGCATGGGAAAATATTTACATGGTGGAAGTGGTGAGAAGTTGTCCAGAAATGTGCCGCTTTTGTTTAGCGAGTTATCTCACACTGCCTTTTAGAACAGCCAGTCTTGAAGGTTCATTAATTCCAGCCATTGAAAGAGGTTTAGAAGTCACAAATCGGCTAGGATTATTGGGCGCTTCTGTAACTCAGCATCCAGAATTTGAGACTTTGCTAGATTATATTAGTCAACCAAAGTACGATGATGTTCGTCTCAGTATTGCCTCGGTACGAACCAATACCGTAACAGTGCAGTTAGCAGAAACTTTGGCGAAACGAGACACGCGATCGCTTACCATTGCAGTAGAGAGTGGTTCTGAGAAAATCCGGCAAATTATCAACAAAAAGCTGCATAACGACGAAATTATCCAAGCGGCGGTAAATGCCAAAGCTGGCGGATTAAAAAGCTTGAAACTCTACGGAATGGCAGGAATTCCCGGTGAAGAAGCAGAAGATTTAGAACAAACTGTGGCGATGATGCGTAATATCAAAAAAGCTGCGCCGGGATTGCGGTTAACATACGGATGCAGCACCTTTGTACCCAAAGCACACACACCGTTTCAATGGTTTGGGGTGAATCGCCAAGCAGAAAAGCGGTTGCAGTTTTTGCAAAAACAACTAAAACCACAGGGGATAGAATTTCGCCCAGAAAGCTATAATTGGTCAATTATACAGGCTTTGTTATCGAGAGGCGATCGCAGAGTATCCCAACTCCTGCAACTGACTCGTGACTTTGGCGATTCCTTGGGTAGCTACAAACGTGCTTTCAAACAACTCAAAGGACAAATCCCCGATTTAGATTACTACGTCCACGCCGAATGGTCAACAGAACAAGTATTACCCTGGAGCCACTTGCAAGGGCCTCTGCCACAGTCTACACTACTAAAGCATTTGGCTGATGCAAAGAGTTATATCAACCCATCCCCCAAGGAACTACAGCCATTGAGTTCCTAGCTGAAAACTTGATGCAAAACACAGCCGAGTATTACTGCGCCTATTGCGGCGAACCGAACTTAACTTTTATTGATTTGAGTGCTGGAGGACAGCAATCTTATGTTGAAGATTGTCAAGTTTGCTGTAACCCAAATATTTTGTATGTTCGGGTTGATGAAGATACCCTAGATATCGAGATTGATACAGAATCCGAAAGTTGAATTTTAGGTTTTTCTTTCCATGCTGCACTTTAAACATTCCTCAGTAATTAATGCCCCACCAGAAGTAGTTTGGAAATTTCACGAAAGGGCAGATATTTTGCAACTGCTAAATCCACCTTGGCAGCCAGTCCAAATCGTTCGTCGTGAGGGGGGGCTGAATGTGGGCGCTATCACTGAATTTCGCCTGTTTCTCGGCCCATTACCCTTAACTTGGTTAGCGCGTCATACTGAATGTGAAAAATATCGCCTGTTTACCGACGAACAGATATCTGGCCCTTTTGAATCTTGGGTACATCAACATGAATTTGAACCGGAAGCTGGCAAAACTAGGCTGACTGACGCTATTTCCTTCTCTATGCCTGGTGGAGGAACAGTTGAATTTGTAAGTGGTTGGTTAGTGCAAGTGCAACTAGAAGCGATGTTTCGCTATCGCCATTATGTAACGAAACGAGAATGTGAGTCACAATAGCAGAATATGCTGCTAGCAAAAATCAATTATCCTGATTCTTCAACCCTAGCCGCGAAACCCACTTTACCAAACTAGGAAACAAGAGATACAAAGCTTGCGAGAAATTCGCCAAACCAAGCATCGCACCTGTAATCAGTACCGTAGGAGTTATACTTTAAGTTTCAAAAACCTATTTACTATTTATTAGTCTGGGTAATAACACTCTATAAACCTTCTAACTTTCGTTAGATTTTTTATCATCATATCAAAAATAGTTTTTTAGTCAAATTACAAGTTCTTATTTGCAGTTGTTTGGTAAAAATACCTCTGCTCTATAGGCTTGTAAAAGCTATTATTGAACTTTTGTTAGATAAATATTTCTTAAACTCCTTAAAATCTCATTCTTTAGAGTTGCTTCTACTTTGAAACTCCAGACAGATAGCGCCAAATAGGTAAGTTAAGTAATATGAACAAAGTAATTAGCTTCTTAAAGGAATTTAACAATGGCACTTTATCCTAGTGATAAAACTGAAACTGCATACAATGGTAAAGACCGCAATGCTGGTGATCTTGGGATAACTCCTCAGTCTGAACTTTGGAACGGTCGCTTGGCTATGATCGGTTTTCTAGCTTACCTACTTTGGGATCTCAAGGGTTATAGTGTGTTGCGAGACGTACTTCACCTCGTTTCCTAAACTCGCCGCTAATTATTGACCATCTTTGTTGCAGGCTTAGATTATATCTAAAGTATCAAACAGAAGGCACTGGTTATAATAAAGACTAATAGTTGCCAGTGTCTTTACTCATATTCCCCAATCTTTGAACCGAAAACAGTTTTTAGAATAGCATCTATTTGTGTAATACTATTTAAAGTATCTTAATATTTATACATATATATTTTGAGCATTGGCATTGTCCAGTGTAAAACATTGGCCACTAACAGATTTTCCCTGTTAATTGCTTTTGTCGTAACTATATTTTTGAAATTTTCACCTGAATGCTAGGCGGAGTAAAAGCGTGACCCAGTTAGAAGAACCACCCAGTCATCAAACAAAACAGACTCCAGTAGTGAAAAGGAAATCTCAGTTTAAAGGGCTTTTCATTGCTATTGTCATTGTTAGCACATGGGTTATTAGCCTGAGTATATTACTTTCACTTGACATCTCCAAGCTGAAATTTTGGATGTTATTGCCTGTTATACTATGGCAGACATTTTTATATACGGGATTATTTATTACATCTCATGATGCCATGCATGGGGTAGTATTTCCCCAGAATCCCAAGATTAATCATTTTATTGGAACATTGACCTTATCTGTTTATGGTCTTTTACCATATCAAAAACTCCTGAAAAAACATTGGTTACACCACCATAATCCCGCAAGTAAAATAGACCCAGATTTTCATAATGGTAAACACCAAAATTTGTTTGCTTGGTATTTTCATTTTATGAAAGGTTACTGGAGTTGGGGACAAATAATTGCGTTGACTATTATTTATAACTTTGCTAAATACATACTCCATATACCAAGTGAGAATCTAACTTACTTTTGGGTGTTACCCTCGCTTTTAAGTTCATTACAATTATTCTATTTCGGGACTTTTTTACCTCATAGTGAACCAATGGGAGGTTATGTACAGCCTCATTGTGCCCAAACGATTAGCCGTCCAATTTGGTGGTCATTTATTACATGCTATCATTTCGGCTACCACGAAGAACATCACGAATATCCCCATATTTCTTGGTGGCAGTTACCAGAAATTTACAAACCAAAATAGTTATTGTTTATCTAATATAATAGCAACAAGAATCACACGATAATCTATATAGTTTGAGCAAAGTATTCTTTTAGATTATCCTACTTATGCTAATTAATAATTCTCGTCTTGTCACCTATAGCCCTGCTTATACAATCGTTCCTACTTACGAGTGCTTTAATCGTTGTAGTTACTGCAACTTTCGCAGCGAACCGGGTAAAAGTCCCTGGATGAGTATTTCAGATGCAAAAAGTATTTTAAAATCGCTTCAAAGTGAAAAAGTCTGTGAAATCCTTATCCTCAGTGGTGAAGTGCATCCCCATTCGCCAAGGCGTCAGGCGTGGTTTGGGCGGATTTATGATTTGTGTGAATTAGCGCTTTCAATGGGGTTTTTACCGCATAGCAATGCAGGCCCCCTGAGTTTTGAGGAAATGCAAAAGCTGAAACATGTGAATGTTTCAATGGGGCTGATGTTAGAACAGTTAACACCAACATTGTTAAATACTGTACATCGGCACGCACCAAGTAAATTACCAGAGATACGGCTACAACAATTACAATGGGCGGGAGAGTTGCAGATTCCTTTTACAACTGGGTTACTGTTAGGAATTGGAGAAACTGTAAATGATTGGTGGGAAACTTTGGAAGCTATTTCTAGCTTGCATCAACGTTACCATCACATTCAAGAAGTCATCCTACAACCTCATAGTCCTGGACATCAGCAAACTTTTGATGCACCACCTTTTGATCCCCATGAATTACCAGAAGTAATTGCGAAAGCGCGTAAAATTTTACCGCCAGATATTACTATTCAAATTCCGCCCAATTTAGTTAAAGATAACTGCTGGTTACTCGCTTGTATCGAAGCTGGTGCGCGAGATTTAGGTGGAATTGGCCCAAAAGATGAAGTGAATCCCGATTATCCTCATGTTCAAGAACAGGCATTAAGAGAAATTTTACAACCTGCTGGGTGGGAATTGGTGGCGCGATCGCCAGTTTATCCGCAATTTGATAGCTGGTTGTCGGAGGAATTACAAACAGCAGTGAAACGCTGGCGAAAAACTCTAACATCAGTTTCTGTTTTGTCAGAACAGCGAAGTAGAGATTTTCATAATTTGTAATTAAGTTTTGACCATGATAACTGTACAATTACTCTTGCGAGAAATATTCTCGGCAATATTTCCTTGAATCGCCTGTTGCAGTAAACTTTCACGGCTAGCTCCTAGAACAATCACATCACTGTTGTCAAGTTTTGCACACTTAAGGACAGCATCAGAAACAGAATTGGCACAAACTGGAGTTGCCATAACTTTACCACTAACTCGGCGTTGCAGAAAGTGAACAGATTTATCTAGTAATGTTGTGTCAGGAATGGAGTTACTAGGCTGAAAAACCTGACATAGCTTGATTTGAGGTGATGTACTTAAAGAAGCAAGAGCAGGTAATAACTTAATTGCTTGGCTGGAGTTAGGGCCGCCTGCCATTGGCAACAACCAACGGTCAAAAGCTCTTTTATCATCCAATTTAGCCAAAATAATATCACAAGGAGCCTGTCGAATTACCGTATCAACCACTCGGCTGAAAACTCTACCAGGAGTTGATGTACTGCCTTTCCAACCCATCAGTACCAAATCAATATGTCGATCTTTGACAGTCTCCAAAATTGCCCCAGCAACATTATGTGTAACTCTGATTTGGGTGTGAACGGGAATCCGCCATTTCTCTCCTAATAATATTGCCTGTTGCAAAAGTTGAAGACTTTTGCTGATTTGCACTGGTGTTTCTGATGGGATGCGGCTAGAAGGAACGATAATCACTTGTAGGCATTCTATTTCGTAATTGCGATCTTTGGCGATCGCAACTGCCATTGCCAGTAAAGTCTCGGCTGTCTGCGGATGTGAAAGTGGTACTAGCAAACGTCCTTTGCCTGTAGCCGGAGCGCGCGTTTGGTAAACCACATAAGAAGGCGCTGATTTCGGTTCTATTTGTTGGCTATTACCACTGAGTCGCTCTGCTTCTACACGAATAATATCACTACGAGTAATAATTCCGATTAACTTCCGATTTTCTGTAACAGGTAAACAGCTTAGATGATAACGATTGAGTATATGCAGTACATGAGCTAGTGTAGCCGTGGGGTTTACTGTCACTGGCTCTGGTGTCATAATCTGGCCGACCGTTGTATCTTTAGCTAACTGTTGCGAAGCAATATTAACTAAATCTTTTTGAGTGACAATGCCAACAACTTTACCATTCTCTAAAACTGGAAAATTGCGATGGTGAGAGTGGGAAAATGCTTGTACTGCTTCATCAGTACTCATTTGACTAGAGAGAGTTTCGACACGCCGTTGCATCACATCTGCGGCACTCAGTTGTGCTAAAAGCCCCTCTGTGCTTGGCTCTTTGGTAATATGAATCCCTTTCCACTCTAGTAAAAGGTCGTAGAGCGATCGCCGGTCAATTTTTTCCGCCACTAAATAAGCAACCACAGACGCAATCATTAACGGTAGCACCAGATTGAAATCAGTTGTCATCTCAAACACAATGACGACTGCTGTAATTGGTACCTTAGAGACGGCGCTAAAAAAAGCAGCCATGCCCACATGAGCATAGACTGTTGCAGCACTCATTCCCAGTAAACTGTGTTCGACAGCACCCACTAAGTAACCAAGGGCAGCTCCCAAGACCAAGGTTGGAACTAGTAAACCTCCTGGCGCTCCAGAGCCGTAAGTAAAAATAATTAGGATAAACTGAACTAAAAGAGCGATCGCGGCAAATGACCAGTTAGTATTACCCCCAAGCAAAATTTCTCTCAGCCCAGCATGATCCCTAAAGGTAGCAGGTAATAAAGCGATCGCCAAACCACTGACTAACCCAGCGATTCCAATTCTCCAGGGTAAACTCAACCTTACTAGGCGGCGGTTAATTGCTAGACTCTCAAGAATACCCTTATTAAACAGAATGCCTAGAAGTCCCGCCAGCACTCCTAAAATCAAGTAGAAAGGGATTTCCTGAGCAAAGAAAGTTGTATCTGGCAAACCTAAATTCAGATGATTCAGATCCAGGTTATGACTACCATAGAGCCGGGAGATCACTGAAGCGATAAAAGAAGCCAAAATCGCAGTGCCAAGAGTAATACCTGATACATCTTGCAGTAATTCTTCCACTACAAAAAGGACACCTGCGATCGGTGCATTAAAAGCCGCAGCTAACCCAGCTCCGGCTCCGGCGGCGATAAGTTGGCGACGATGCTCTGGTGAAGTCGGTGCCCAATTACTCAGTTGATTTGCCAAGGCTGCCCCAATTTGGACAGTTGGCCCTTCCCGCCCTAAAGGCATTCCAGAACCCAGCACTAATGTAGCGCTGATCAACTTCACCAAAGCAATCCGCAGATTTAACGGCATTGGTACGCGAGCCAATACGGCTTTGACTTCAGACATTCCACTACCTGATGCTTCAGGTGCAAAGCGCTCGACTAGCCAACCAGCTAAGATTCCTCCTATCAGTCCAATGCCTGGTAGCACCAAGTAGGCAGGCCAAAGGTAAGAAACATGTACTCGCAATGCGCCTGCCCAATCCACTGCCTGTCCTAACAGAACTGCCGCTAGCCCAGAAACAAGACCAATCAGGCAAGCTTCCACGAAAGCTAATCGCCTAGGTCGAAGCAGCTGATGCCAAAGCCTCAACCGGAGAATTTTACCCTGGGCTAACATATTTTTAACAATCACTTGTCATAAATGAAGGTATATAAATGTCTGAAATATCTTATCGTTCACTCTATCCATAGTGTTCCATAAAAAAATGAAATCTGAATGAAATTTTTTTGTACCTAAAGATAGATATGTGCAGTAGGTGATTGATAGCGAAGGCTCTGACGTAGTAGAGCGAGTATTTAGGAAACTCCAAAAAATAAATTATCCAATTTCTGGACTTCACTACGACTTTACCCTCCCCCTGCCCTCTTGCGCTCTTAATGATAAGTCTTTAACCGGACACGATATCAGGGGTGCTATTGGGTTTAGTATTCACCCCAACGATGCCATTGGCGAAAATCTGTTCCGGCACTTACAGCTAAACCAATTTGGTGCTGTGAAGATAGTTCATCGTGGCCACCTTCGTTTGCGCCAATATAGTACATCCGGAAACTGCCATCATCCATTGGGACTACACAAGGTGTGCCTACAGCCCGTGCATCCCAACGACCAGAACCCTTTTGAGCATGGGAAAAGATAGAACCTCCAACTTGCTGTCCAAAATGTTTTTGCCAATGAATCCCGTCGCTAGAAACAGCTAGACCTATGGAGTGATAACCATTGTTATTAACACCTTCGTAGAACATTACGTACTGTCCGTTTATTTTCAGAACATTACGAGTACCAATGCCTCTCTCATCAAAACTTCCAGACTCACCTGCTTCTAAAATATGACCAACTTTTTGCCAATGAAAACCATCGGAAGACACAGCTAAACCGACCAAGAATCCTTTGTCAGGATTTAAGGTATGGTAGTAAAGTTTCCAGGTTCCATCATCATCACGCAAGACTTGTGGCCAGGCGCAAAATAGGGCATCAAACTCCCCTGCCTTACCTAAATCGAGAAAAGCTCCTTGATAAGTACCTTCCAACCGTACCCAATTTATGCCATCACGGGAGATAGCGCAGCCAGGGCGCATATTTAATCCTTTAGCTTTAAAGCCTCCCATCTCAACAACTGTGTGGTCTCCACCGAAATACCACATCCAATAAAGACCATCGTAGAAGTAGACATTGCTCACACCAACATGGGCTGAGTCAAACCGACTAGGATTTTGGTGAGGCTCAAAGATAGCCCCCATAGTTAATAATCCTTGGACGCGTTGCCAATGAATTCCATCAGCAGAAATCGCTAAACCACAGCGACCAGTGGGCAAATTGATTTGCCGATCAAAGGACGCATCCCGACCGTAATACCACATCTTCCAAGTTCCATCGGGACAATACAAGACCTGTGGCGAAGAAACTCGTTCCGAATCCCACCAGCCTTCTGGTCCAGGCATCAAAACCAATCCTGGTTGATGATTTGGGGTTTTTGGGTGACTCATATCTAAATCTAAAATCCAAAACAGAAAATGTCTATAATTAGCAACTTGGGTTAATATACCAGTCCGCTTTGATTTTTGAAATTATTTGCGTGGTACACGTTCGCGTTCGCGTTCGCGTCTCCGACAGGAGAAGCGCAAGCGCGATAGATAGGCAGTAGGGAATAAGGAGTAGGCTTGCCGTTAGCGTAGCCGAACGGGAGTAGGGAAGAAGCCTTTTCGGGGTGTACTGATTTTTTCAAAAATTAAATACGAGTCTTATGTTAACCCTCTTTACCTCGTAGCTCAGAATTGTCCTTATGATTTGGCAGACTTCGCCAATACTGGGTTAGAAAAAGCTGATTTTTGGGCAGACTACTTTAAAGAAATAGCTGATTTAACGTTGATCAAGTATGAATACAGCAGTTGCTTTTGAAAAAAGTAGGAGACAAAGAGCAGTAAGCTCTTCCACCTTTAAATTACATAAATTGGGTGGGCTTTTTGGCCTACGGCACAAGAGTTATGTTTAATTTGATTATACAGATTAGATGTTTTTTAGCTTATTCCTCCAGCAACATTGCCTTTGTTGTTAAATTTTAATTTGGAGCAAAGTGACGATGATGCTTAAATTACGCAGATGCTGGTTGAAAATCAATCCCCGGCGGTATGTGCCAATTAAAAAAAATTACTATTCATCGAAATGGCGATCGCGAAATTTACTGTTGTTATCAATTGTGGTGATTTTGTCCATTAGCATTAGCGCCACGGCTATCACTAGTTACAACATTGTTAAGGGATTGTTGCTCGATAGTCTCAAGGAGCAAGTACTGTTAAAAACATCCCAAGGTCAGGATAATATTGATAACTGGTTAGCCATTCGTAAGACAGAAATTAAGACTTTAGCAAATTCTCTTGTGGTGCGATCGCTGGATTTGTCTGCGATTCAACCTTACTTGCAATCTGAGGTAAAGCGGCTGCAAACGTTTTTACTTATGGCTTTGGCTACACCGGATGCTACATTAATTAATACTCACGGGGATCATCTTAATGTTAAAGATCGAGAATTTTTTAAGCGGAGTATGCTAGGTGAAACGGTAGCTGCCGATCCAATTATTGGACGTACAACTAATCAGTTACAGATTCAGATTAGTTCGCCGATTCCTGCCGAAACAGGCACAAAGCCAGCAGGTGTATTAATGGGAGGAATTCCGATTAACCGGGTAGTTGAGGCGATCGGTAATTTACACCAAGGTAAGGGCAGCTATGCCTTTGCACTGAATTCTCAAGGAATTCCCATCGCCCATCCCAATATAAAACTAATTGGTACACCCGAAAAAGCTGCTCAGAGTTTCCTTAATTCACCCAATCCCCAGTTAGTAGAAATTGCTCAAAAGATGGTAGCTAAACGCACAAACATTGAATTGGTTCAACTGGATGGTAGGTGGAGCTATGTTGCTTACACTCCCCTCAGAGAAGCAAATTGGTCGGTAGCGTTGATTGTGCCACAAGAAAATATTGAATCGCCATTGCAGGCGTTGAACCTATTAGCTACAGTTTTGGGAGGATTGTTAGTGGTTGGGTTGATTGGTGCATGGCGACAGGTGCAACTATATGAACAAATCCGCGATCGCGCCTTTGTTTTCAGTCAGCAGGCGCAGGAACTCAGCAAAACCTTAAAAGAATTGCAAAATACCCAAGCTCAACTTATCCACACTGAAAAAATGTCTAGCCTGGGACAATTGGTGGCTGGGGTGGCACACGAAATCAATAATCCTGCTAATTTTATTCACGCCAACCTCAACCATGCAAGTGTTTACAGCCAAAACATCCTCGATTTGCTAAAGCTTTATGAACAAACCTACCCAAATCCTACACCAGAAATTCGCGATCGCGTCCAAGACCTTGATATTGACTTTCTAGCAGAAGATTTACCCAAGCTAATGGCATCGATGCAAGTAGGAACCAAGCGCATTCGTCAAATTGTGCTGTCGCTGCGTAATTTCTCGCGCCTTGATGAAGCAGACATGAAAATTGTAGACATTCATGAAGGATTAGACAACACTCTGATGATTCTGAACCATCGTCTGACAGCCACGCCCGATCAACCAGAAATTCAGATCGTTAAAAAATACGGTGATTTACCCCTAGTAGAATGCTACGCAGGGCAACTAAATCAGGTGTTTATAAATGTTCTAATGAATGCGATTGATGCACTCGAAGAAGCCAGCCAAAAACGGAGTTTTGAGGATATTAAAACCAACCCCAATCAAATTAAGCTCCAAACTAAAGTTGACAAATCAAGTCATTACGCGATCGTTCAGATTTACGATAATGGTATTGGAATGTCAGAGGATGTCAAGCAACGGGTATTTGACCATATGTTTACTACTAAACCTGTGGGCAAAGGAATGGGATTAGGAATGGCGATCGCATATCAAATTGTTGTAGACAAACATGCAGGAATTATTGAAGTTGATTCTACGCCAGGATGCGGAACAGAGTTTACCATCCGTATTCCTTTAACAAGTAAAAAGTAAACTTATTAAATCTTAGAAAGAATCGCTTGGGCAGCAGCTTCATCGGTAATTAGTCCTGTAATTAGCTTGCCATGCAGAGCAGCCAAAATCGCCTCCGACTTTCTCACAGTGCCCGCCACACCAATAATGAGTCGATGAGCCGGTTGTTCGAGAGCTACACTAGCAACCCGACTGTTTGTCCCCTCTTGCAGCAATACTCCGCGATCGCTATAAGCCCAACCTGCAATTTCTCCGACTGCTCCCAGTTCAATTAATTCAGCCACCTCATCGTCATTGATGAAGCCGTCTTGATGTAACGGAGCATTCCAGGCAATGTGACTAATTCCGACAAAGGTTACTTTGGCTTGCTCTGCAAGAGTTTTGACGGCGAGAAACGATCGCTGAGTCTGCAAAAGTTCTCGTTCTTCAATACTAGTCGCGACAACCGGAGTCGGCACTGGGTAAGCTTGGGAACCGACGCGATCGGATAAATGTATAACTACTTCGTGACGACCTGCACGCCCAGAGTGGGACATATTCCCAATAATTGAAACAATTTTATGCTGGGGTTGGTTCATTGAGGGTATTTGCTCCACCATTGCTCGCAATGTGCGACCTGAGGAAAACGCCAATATACTTGGGGTTTTAACCATCAGGTAAGCCTCTAGGTGGGTGGCAGCACATACACCAATTCCGTATAATCTATCACTACTACCTGCATCAGTTGGTACTACTTCACAAAGTGACAGAGCAAAGCGATCGCGTAACGACTCAGCCAGAGCAATGCATTCACTCAGGGGATGATCGAGTCGAAATTTAATCAATTTTTCACTGACCGCCAGTGCCACTAAGCGTTGTGCAGCTTGCCGGGACACATTGAGCTTGGCGGCAATTTCTTCTTGGGTATTGCCAGCGATGTAATAGAGCCAAGCAGCATGAGCAGCCAAGTCTAATTTGCGCGCCCGAAGGGGCAAGCCAGCTTTGCTGGCATCGCGCCGCTCTAAAAAAGGTTGTCCCATATACTACCTGCAAAAACTATATAGCTATCAAAGGCATGATTGCATTTTTTTGAGTATATGCCCAAAGATATAATTTTTGCTCAATTATCTTTAAAATTCTATTCTCCCCCAGTAACCTCCAAGTTAAACCCAGTAATGTAGCTTGCCTCTTCGCTCATCAAAAACGCTACTCCATTTGCCACCTCTTCCAGGCTTCCTAAACGCCGCATTGGCACTGAATCGATCATCTGTTGCTCAACCACCTTGGGATCGGCATCAAAGTATTGCGATCCTACTGCTGCTTGTAATTCGGTTTGTCTTGTCCACATAAAACCAGGGCCAATCAACGCAGGCGAGAGCGCATTCACGCGAATGCCGTAAGGTGCTAAGTCTTTTGCTGCTGTTTGAGTAATTCCAATGACAGCAAACTTTGAAGCGGCATAAGCCAACATATTTGGTGGCCCAACCACCCCTGCATAACTGGCCATATTAACGATCGCACCTCCACCTGCATCGCGTAATTGTTGTGCAGCCGCCTTGAGAATTTGGAAAACACCGACAACGTTAATGTTAATCACCTTTTGAAAGTCGTGTTCAGGATATTCGTCAGTTTTGGCAAACACTCCTTGATAACCTGCATTATTAAATACATAGTCAATCCGCCCAAACTGCTTTACAGCGTCGGTAAAAGCTTTGACAACATCATGACTAGCTGTAACATCACAGCGAAACGTGCCAACTGGAACGTTGTAACCTTTTAGTTCCCCAGCCACATCTGCCATCTTCGGTTCATTCAAATCTAGCAGGGCTATTCCTGCGCCATTAGACGCAAAACGGTGTGCGGTTGCCTTGCCAATATCTCCTGCACCGCCAGTAATTAGGATCGTCTTACCTGCAAACTGATAAGTTGCTTTTGCCGTCATAGATTCAACCTCTTATTGAAGAATTATTGCAAATGGCCGTGATGGAAATCAGATTGGTATGATTTCTATTATTGAGCTTTTGCCCAAACTTAGAGCATAAAATCAAAAATTTATTTCGTTCGGTTTTTTACTTTAAAGGAGTTATGCGATGCGTATTCGCCGCTTCGCTAAAGTGCTAGCTGCATTTCTCGCTGGAGTGATGCTGGCGCAATTAGTATATGCTTGCTCACCGCGCTCCCAAGCCGCAGAGAAAACTAGACTGACAATCGCCACTGTTAATAATGGCGACATGGTGGTGATGCAAGGGCTTTCTCATAAATTTGAGTCAGCTAATCCTGATATTCAACTCCGGTGGGTTGTGCTGGAAGAAAATGTGTTACGCCAACGCACAACTACAGATGTTGCTAGCCTTGGTGGGCAGTTTGATGTCATGACCATCGGTTCCTATGAAACACCAATCTGGGCTAGGCGGGATTGGTTAAGACCCTTGGATCTAGGCGCAAACTATGATGTAAATGACCTGCTAAAGCCCATACGAGAAGGACTTTCTAATAACGGCAAACTTTATGCTGTGCCATTCTATGGGGAAAGTTCCATGCTGTACTACCGCAAAGACTTGTTTGAAAAAGCCGGGATTGCGGTTCCTCAACAGCCAACTTATCCCCAAATGAGAGAATGGGCAAGCAAAATTCACGACCCAGCGCATGGGGTTTATGGAGTTTGCCTGCGCGGAAAACCCGGTTGGGGTGAAAACGTCGCATTTGTTTCCACATTGGTTAATACCTATGGTGGACAGTGGTTTGATATGAAGTGGCAACCAACGATCAATACTCCAGCTTGGAAAGAGGCGATCGCCTTTTATGTCGATCTGCTTAACAAATATGGGCCACCAGGAGCCAGTTCCAATGGATTTAATGAGAATTTGGCATTATTCTCAACGGGTAAATGCGGTATGTGGGTAGATGCAACCGTTGCTGCGGGGTTGTTATCCAATCCGAAAGAATCCCAAGTGTATAACAAAGTTGGTTTTGCCCGTGCGCCAATTGAAAAATATCCCAACGGCTCAAATTGGCTTTGGGCTTGGGCGTTAGCGGTTCCAAAAACCTCAAAATCACCCGAAGCCGCGCAAAAATTCGTTGCTTGGGCAACATCAAAGGAATACATTCAACTGGTTGCTAAGGAGAATGGCTGGGTTGCTGTACCACCAGGAACTCGGACTTCCACTTATGAAAATCCTAACTATCGAAAAGCTGCACCTTTTGCAGAAATCGTGCTGGCAGCAATCCAATCTGCTGATGTTACCCATCCATCTGCACAACCAACTCCTTATAAGGGAGTTCAATACGTTGATATTCCAGAATTTCAGGCGATCGGTTCTTCTGTCGGACAAACCTTGGCGGCGGCGTTGACCAATCGAACTTCGGTAGACCAAGCGTTGCAGCGATCGCAGAAATCGACTGAACGTTTCATGAAACACACGGGTTATATCGAGTGAAATCTTTATTTTTCTCTCTGTGTCTCTGTGGTGAAAAATTAATTTATTTAACCGCAGAGGCGCAGAGAACACAGAGTAGTTACCCACAAAACTTTCACATAGATTATGTCTTCTTCATTAGCGGTAAAACCTCAACACGAAACGCCACCCACCAAGCAACGCAGTACGCGGCAAGTGTCAACCTTACCTCTGGTTGCGCCTTCGGTCGTTCTCCTACTGCTGTGGATGATTGTGCCTCTGGTGATGACTATATGGTTTTCCTTTCAGCGTTATAACTTGCTGAATCCAGATGCACGTAAATTCATCGGGATTGAAAATTTTACGTTCATCCTGAGTGACTCAGCTTTATGGATATCAATCGCCATCACAATAGTTTTGGTTGTTTCTGTTTTAGCAATCACAATTGGTCTGGGGACACTCCTAGCAATTCTCTTTGACCAAGACTTTTATGGTCGTGGAGTGGCGCGGGTACTAGCAATCTCTCCATTTTTTGTTATGCCCACAGTTAGCGCCCTGATCTGGAAAAATATGCTGATGCATCCAGTGAATGGGCTGTTTGCTCAAATTACTAGAGGTTTGGGTTTAGGGGCGATCGATTGGTTTGCCAGCGTTCCCTTACTTGCCATCATTATTATTGTTTCCTGGGAATGGCTGCCCTTTGCGTTGCTGATTTTGTTGACTGCAATTCAGTCACTCGATCGCGACCAGTTAGAGGCGGCGCGGATGGATGGCGCAAATGCGATCGCTCTATTTCGTTTTGTCATGCTACCCCATCTGAGCCCGAACATCTGCGGCTCGATCAAAGCAACCCAAGCGTGAATGGTGAAGTATTAGTTGTAGAACGATTAGGCGGAGAAACCTTTCTCTACATCAAGATTGCGGGTGGCGAAACCATCGTTGTGCAAACAGACGGAGATAATCCAGCTATTATGCACGATTACGTTCCGATTTACATTAACGGTGAGCTTTGCCATTTGTTCGATCGCGACGGTGAAGCCATCCCTAAAGTTCATCGTCACCACCTAACCCAGAATGAATCCCATGAACAGCAATATCAGCACAGACTCAGCAATCAAGTTGAATGAAGCATCTCTATCTCAGTTAGGCAATAACGTTCGCGTACCCAATTACGATCGCCATCAAATCACTAACGGTATTGTCCATATCGGTGTGGGTGGGTTCCATCGCGCACATCAAGCGTTATACCTGGATAATTACTTTCATCAAAATCCTGATAGTGAATGGGGAATCTGTGGGGTTGGGCTACTAGAATTCGACAAACAGATGCGGGATGCACTGAAATCACAAGATTGTTTGTATACCTTAGTTGAAAGATCCACAGAAGGCGATCGCGCTCGTTTAATTGGAGCAATTACAAAATATCTGTTTGCCCCAGATAACCGCCAAGCTGTGATTGACACTTTAGCAGATCCCAAATGCCGCATCGTTACCCTCACCATTACCGAAGGAGGTTACTACTATATTGAAGGTAGCGGTGAATTCGATGCCAATCACCCAACAATTCAGTACGATTTGCAGCATCCCGACGAGCCAATTGGAGTATATGGCTTTTTGACAGCAGCCCTTAATCGCCGCCGTCAACAGGGAATAGCACCGTTTACCGTGTTGTCCTGCGACAATCTGCAAGGTAACGGTAACATTGCCCGCAAAATGTTAACCGCATTTGCCCAAATGCAGAACCCGGAATTGGGGCATTGGGTTGCTGAACAGGTAGCCTTTCCTAACTGCATGGTCGATCGCATTACCCCCGCCACAACCCCAGCAGATATCAAAATGGTGGCGGAAGAGTTTAACATTGATGATGCCTTTCCAGTTGTTGCCGAACCGTTTCTTCAGTGGGTAATCGAAGACAATTTCAGCGCAGGTAGACCTGATTGGGAATCAGTTGGCGTTCAGATGACTAAGGATGTTCATCCCTACGAGATGATGAAAATTCGGTTGCTCAACGCCAGTCACTTGTTGATTGGCTATCTTGGCTCCTTGGCAGGTTATACATACGTCCATGAAGTCATGGCAGATCCATTGATCCGACAAGCTATCGATAATTTGATGGCAGAGGTTACGCCCACACTCCAACCTGTACCTGGAATTGATTTAGATAATTACAAAAAAACCTTAATTGAACGCTTTGCCAATCCCAAGATTCGAGATCAACTGCCGCGTCTTTGCCTCAATAGCTCCGCCAAAATGCCAAAATTTGTTTTAGGGTCAGTCCGTGACGCGTTGCATCAAGGAGGAGCCATTGATTACATGAGCCTAACGGTTGCTGCTTGGTTCCGTTACCTCAACGGACAGGATGACCAAGGTAATACCATTCCCATTGATGATCCAATAGCAGGTACTCTAACTCAACTAGCTCATTCCAGTGGCAGCGATGCCAAACCATTGCTTAATTTAACTGAGATTTTTGGCGATTTATCGCAGTCATCACATTTTGTTGAGTCAGTTACGAAGCATTTAGTCAGATTGTATGAGTTTGGAGCGAAAGAAACATTAGTACTCGACCCCACTAAATTGGATGAGCAACACATCCTTGGGTAAAGACGCGATTCATCGCGTCTCTACAAATGGTCTGTTTGTCGCATTCTTTTTCAAATTGGTATTAATTTTTCTTCCTTTGCGGTTCGTTTCTCAACCTCCTCAAAATCAATGACATAGACCACTAACCCGATTCTGACAAAAAACTTAAAGAGATATTAAAGCTGCGACTTTTCAAGGCGGAAGTTTCACTTCCGCCTTCTATTCTTAATAATTTGGAGGGGCAATTGACTGACATCGTAGTTGGCTTAGACTTGGGTACAGGAGGAGTAAGAGCGATCGCAGTTGATCTGCAAGGGCAAATTATCGCTCAGTCAACCAGAAGCTATCCCCTGTTAACTCCACAACCCGGTTGGACGGAACAAAACTCATCGGATTGGGTGGAAGCTAGTTTGGATGCTCTCTTTGATGTCACTCAACAGCTAAAGGGACATCGGGCAATTGCCCTCGGTTTGTCTGGACAAATGCATGGTATGGTTCCTCTCGACGCGGATGGCAAAGCGATTAGACCGACAATTTTATGGAATGATCAGCGCACAGGTAAAGCTGTTGCTGAGATTGAAGCTGCTATTCCCCGGCAGGAGTTGATCCAGCGCACTGGAAATCCGGCAATTACAGGGTTTCAACTGCCGAAGCTCTTATGGTTGCGGACTGAAGAACCACAAGCCTACACTCGGTTATGGCAGATTCTTTTGCCCAAAGATTATCTGGGATATGTGCTAACGGGCGAAGTAGTAACGGAACCTTCTGATGCCTCTGGTGTCGGCTGTCTGAATCTGGCGAATCGGCAATGGGATACAGATATTCTCCATACTCTTGATATTAATCCAGCATTGTTCCCTCCGGTAATCGAATCTACCGCGATCGCTGGACGGCTAAAACCAGAAATAGCCGCCCGCGTGGGATTACCTGTGGGATTACCTGTAATCGCCGGTGGAGGTGATAATGCCGCAGCAGCTATCGGTTTGGGCATTTCATCAAGCAACCTGAGCCGGGGTAGTTTGAGTATTGGCACATCAGGAGTGATCTTTGCACCGTGCAATCGCCCAATTCCCGATCCCGGAGGTCGGGTGCATTTGTTCTGCCATGTGGATGGTGGCTATCATCTGCTGGGAGTGACGCTAGCAGCAGGTGGTTCTCTGCGTTGGTATCAAGATACATTTGCACCGCAGATATCCTACACCGATTTGATGGATATGGCAGAGCGATCGCAGCCTGGGGCGCGTGCTGTGCTGACACTGTTGGCGAAATATTGCTTAACAATTTTGGCAACGTAATATTGCACGAAAATTCTGATTACTTCCGCAGCGATAGGATAATTAAATC
>NZ_JBALBZ010000114.1:0-44363 GCF_036919495.1 Nostoc sp. | reverse complement strand
GGTTTGTTACGATTAAATCCAAATACAGGAGCTGTGTTAGATGCAGAAGTTGCTGGACTTCCTTCTAGTCGGGTTCTTGCCCTTGCACCTGACATCGCCAATAAATTATGGATAGGCACTAGTGAAGGTCTAGCTTGGTTAATGCCCAAAACCGACAGTGCAAAACCCCATATTGCTTTCAGTCGCGTAGTGAAGTAACAAGTTAGGAGTTAAGAGTTAGGAATTAGAAGTTATGAATTAAATTAAACCCTGAACTATTTACTCCTAACTCTTCACTCATCACTCCTAATTCATCACTCCTAACTCAGGACTCAGGACTCAGCACTAAAAAAATGGCAATCACTACCCAGCAATTAATTCAATGGAAACAACAGGGACGTTCAATTGTGGCGTTGACCGCCTGGGATTATGCGATCGCTCAACTCATCGATGCGGCTGGTGTAGACTTAATCCTTGTGGGCGACTCTATGGCAGTAGTTTTAGGGTATGAAACAACACTGCCGATAACTTTGGATGAGATGATATACCACGCCAAATCTGTGCGTCGAGGGGTTAAACGCGCATTAGTGGTTGTAGATTTACCATTTTTGACGTATCAAGAAAGTCTCCAGCAAGCAATGCACTCAGCTGGGCGGGTACTGAAGGAAACGGGCGCTCAAGCGGTAAAATTGGAAGGTGGCTATCCAGCGATCGCAGAAACTATTGCTCGTTTAGTTCAAGCTGGAATTCCGGTAATGGGTCATGTCGGTTTGACACCGCAATCAGTACATCAACTCGGTTTGCGACAACAAGGGAAAACCCAAGAAGCGAGTGAGAGGATTTTACTTGAAGCGATCGCTCTGGAACAAGCTGGTGTATTTTCTCTAGTGTTAGAGCATATCCCCGCAGATTTGGCAATGCAGATTACACAAAAATTAAGCATTCCGACAATTGGTATTGGTGCAGGAACTCACTGCGATGGACAAGTTTTAGTTACCTCAGATGTCCTCGGACTTGCCGAAAAGCATCCACCATTTGCCAAAGTTTATACAAACTTGCGAGAAACGATTACTAAAGCCGTGCAAGATTATGCTGTAGAAGTGCGCGATCGGAAATTTCCATAATAGTTTGTGGCAAATTGTGTGCAGTTGCAAAACAGCAGAGCAAAGGTTGTGATGTTTAATTCCTAGATTTGGGAATAATACCAGTGTCATAAACTTTTATAAACCAATGCTCAATTTAATATTTGCTTTTGGATATTCCAGCCTTGGTTATATACTTTATAATTCTGGTGACTATCAAGGAGCCATTGAAAATTATAGTCAGGCAATTTTACTAAATTCAGAAGATTTGACATCATATCTTAGCCGTGGAGTGGCTCGTTCACTGACAAAGGATTACCAAAATGCAATTGAAGACTTTAATGAAACAATCCGATTGAGTCCTCAATATGCTCAGGCTTATGCTGAACGTGGTGTTGCTCGTGCAGCAATAGGAGATAATCAAGCTGCAATTGAAGATTGCCATCGTGCAATTCAATTAGATCCACAATATGTACGAGCCTATTTTGGACGAGGTACAGCACGTTTTTACTCTGGTAACTATCAAGGTGCGCTAGAAGACTTCAGTCTAATAGCCAGCATAGAACGTTCTGCTATTTCTTACTACAATTTGGGAATTCTGCAATATCTTCAGGGTATTAATACTCAAGCCATTGAGCATTTAACTAAGGCTCTTTATGTAGATGCCAATTTAACGGCTGCTTACTATGTGCGGGGTAATGCGTGTTATGACTTAGGAGATGAGCAAGGTGCATTTGTAGATTTTAATGAAGCAAAGCACATTGAAGCAGCAGGTGCAGGTGAAATATATTCTGAGGATGAATTTGCTTTCTACGCAAGGGGTTTAGCTCGCCATCGCTTAGGTAATCGGGAGGAAGTTATCGAAGAGATGAATGGCTGGGTAAGTCCGCGTTTGCAAATCCGTTTTACATTAACACCGGAAACTCTAGAAATTTTTTCTTCCACTGGACAAAAGTTTTTGTCACCTGTAGAAATTGACCAGTTACGGGAACAAGAACGCAAACGTGCAGAACGGGAATGTCAGACAAAGGAAGCGGCTTTACAAGAATTAGAAAGAGAGCGCGATCGCTATCAAGAATTGTTAGCTAAACTCAAAGAAAAGGGAATTGATACAGATAATTTATAATTGTTGACTCCAAATCATTTCTTTTTTGAAGGTTACAGAAATACAAACATAGTAGAGATTATCTGGTGTTGTTGCTCCACCATGTTTTACGCTGATTATATAGTTAGTATGACTTTTTATTTAATTTTACTTTTGTGATGCTGATGGATACTTATGATATAGGAACTAAAAATTTAACTATGGAACAACAACCGATACAAGTAATTGGAGGTGGACTAGCTGGAACTGAAGCAGCGTGGCAAATAGCCCAAGCTGGAGTGCCGGTAATTCTCCATGAAATGCGTCCAAAACGCTTCAGCCCTGCTCATAATACAGAACATTTGGCAGAATTAGTGTGTAGTAATTCCTTTGGGGCAATGGCAAGCGATCGCGCAGCTGGATTATTGCACGAAGAATTACGCCAACTCGGTTCTATCGTCATTTCTAAAGCTGATGAACACGCTGTACCTGCGGGTGGAGCGCTAGCGGTAGACAGGGGACAATTTGGGCAAGATTTGACTCAAACTTTAGCCAGCCATCCTTTAATTGAATTTCGTCGGGGTGAAGTGTCTGCAATTCCTGAAGGAATTGTGGTTTTGGCAACTGGGCCTTTAACCAGCCCCGACTTAGCCGAAGATTTGCGCCGCTTTACCGGGATGGAATACCTGAGCTTTTTCGATGCCGCTAGTCCGATTATTGTGGGAGAATCCATTAATCGTGACGTTGCTTTTATGGCATCACGTTATGACAAAGGTGAAGCAGCTTATCTCAACTGCCCAATGAATAAAGAGCAGTACTTGCGGTTTCGAGAAGAACTTTGTAAAGCAGAACAAACAGAACTCAAAGGTTTTGAACGGGAAACAGCGAAATTTTTTGAAGCTTGTTTACCCATTGAAGAATTAGCACAGCGTGGGGAAGATACCATGCGCTACGGCCCCCTAAAGCCAGTGGGGTTGTCAGATACTCGCACAGGGGAACGTCCTTATGCTGTGGTGCAGTTACGACAAGAAGATAAAGCCGGTCAACTGTGGAATATGGTAGGATTCCAAACTAACCTACGTTGGGGTGAGCAAAAGCGAATATTTCAGCTAATCCCAAGTTTGGAAAAGGCGGAGTTTGTGCGCTTGGGAGTGATGCACCGCAACACTTTTATTAATGCTCCTCAGCTAATGCATCCGACTCTGCAATTTAAAGAACGCCCCACATTGTTAGCTGCTGGACAGTTGATAGGTACTGAAGGCTACACTGCGGCGGCTGCGGGTGGCTGCTTGGCGGGAATTAATGCAGCGCGGCTAGCCTTGGGTAAAGAAGCTTTGGTTTTACCACCAACAACAATGATGGGTGCGTTATTGGAATTCATTAGTTCCGCTTCGCCGAAGCATTTCCAACCAATGCCGCCCAACTTTGGGATTTTTCCCGAACTGGGTGCGAAAATCAAAAGTAAGCAGGAGCGTTATGGACGTTACCGCGATCGCTCTTTAACTGATTTAGCAAACTGGAAAGTTAATCATAATTAATGGGCATTGGGCATGGGGAAAAGGCAGAGGGGCAGGGGGAAGGGTACAGAGGAGAGGAATATTTCCCCCTGCTCTCTGCTTCTTGCTCCCTGCTTCCTTATCTCCCTCACTCCCTCATCCTCCCCTTGTCTCCCCTGCTCCCTGCTCCCCTGCCTCTTTTTTAACGCCTGATTTTAAATTTATTTTGTTTAATAAAACTTCAAATAGGTTTATTATCCTTTAAAATCTTTTGCAGAGATTCTAGGTAAAATATATGGCTGATATTGTTGATATTGCAGTTACGGCTGAGTCTTTTAAAACACTGGTGGCAGCTGTACAAGCTGCTGGTTTAGTAGAAACATTAAAAAGTCCTGGGCCGTTCACAGTCTTTGCACCAAATGACGATGCTTTTGCCAAATTACCTGCGGGAACTATCCAAACTCTGTTACAGAATATTCCCCAGCTAACGCGGATTTTAAAGTATCATGTCGTTCCAGGAAAGCTCCTAAAGACTGATTTGGCAGAACTCGGTACGGTTAATTCTGTGGAAGGTTCACCTATTAAAATTAATTCTTCTGATGGTTTTGAAGTTAAAAATGCCACAGTTTTAGCAGCAGATATCGAAGCTGATAATGGTGTGGTACACGTTATCGATACGGTGATTTTACCGGGTTAATTCAGCTAGGGTGGGTATTTTCCACCCTACTGATCCAAAATCTTTATAATTAACTAACTATTGGGAGTATCAAAACGTAACTCAATAGTTTAATTTATGTTATATTTGCAATGTGATTACTCACTCATATATTAATGTTAATTTAGTTATTTTAAAATACAATAAATTAAATTATTAAAACGCTAACACCTATCCCAAGAAATTAATGCTCGATTTAAACACCTTAGTTGAGTTCTCTCGTGGCAACTGCGTTAGTATTTGTGCATTTCTCGTACCAGCGAACTTACTTGTCACAATTTTAACGATGAGCCTGGTAGCGTTACGTCGCCCATCGTATCAAGTATGGCAATCTGCTGGAATTGCTAGCTTTTTCGCTTCTGTAATGATACTGCACGTATATACTTGGTTCCTAATTGGCGTGGTGATGGCTCCTACTTATATCTTGCTGTGGCTAGCAATCACCTGTTTAGTGACTAATTTGGCAGCAATTCTTTTTCAAAGACGCTACAGTAATAACCCTAGTCTTTCCAACAACGCTTGAAATCTACACATAGTCTTGATGGCACTATTTCTTCAACTCGCTAGTGCATAGACGCTTCTTCGGCTTGTCATTAGACATCACTTTTTACAATTCTTTCATAGCACCCAATAGGGCAATTTTGCCCTTTTTGCGTGTGTCTGCCAATAATTACAAACCTCGCACCTTCTGATCGGCTAAAGCAGTGCTTAGACGCTTTTTCGCCTTGTCGTTAGACATCGCCTGCCATATTTTAGATTATTGATGTAGTATAAGTATACTTCACAACTCGCAATGAGTTTCGATTACCCATTCTATAGTATTCAAGTGTACTCATAGAGATATTAATAGAGGAACAGAAGTTTAATGACCTCAACTACAACTTACACCTACGATGCCAATGGCAATGTGATATCTGAGAACATAGATAATAACAGTGATGGAACAATAAACTCAGTTATTAAATACAGCTATAACCAGACATTTCAAAACTTTGAGAGCGACGGCATCGAAGATGTTGGGAACAACACCTTTACTTATGATATCAACGGCAAGGTGACATCCAGACGTGGAGACTTTTATAGCGACGGTATAGTTGATATATTGGAAATTTATACTTATGATGCCAAAAGCAACCTAATATCCAAAACTGTCACCCAGAACAATCGTACATCTAATACCTACATTTCTTATGATGCTAATGGCAACAAGACATCCGAAAGGGATGACAATAACAATGATGGCATCATTGATTATGTCAGAACCTATACTTATGATGCCAACCGCAACGTGACATCCTTTAGTCGTGACAGCAACAATGACGGCATCAATGATGAGGTCACAAAATATACTTATGATGCTAAAGGCAACAAGATATCCGAAAGCTTTTACGGCGAGACTAATTTTATCACGAACTATACTTATGATGCCAAAGGCAACCAGACATCCCGGAGCGTTGATTACAAGGGCGACGGCATAGTTGATTATTTTGAAAGCTCTATTTATGATGCCAATGGCAACAAGACATCTTTTATTCGTGACAACAACGGCGACGGTATCGCCGATCAGATCACAAGCTATATTTATGATGCTAACGGCAACCAGACATCCGAGTTTAATTACTTCAAAAAATTTGCTATATTGGCGGGTTAAACCCACTAATAAATCACCAGAGATGAGGAAAAGCGATCGCTTTGAGGTACAAAAATAGGTTAGGCTCTACCTTACCTAATTGACGCCTCTCCATTCATGCTCGCTGTAGAACCTATGATTCAAAGCCTACAATGTTTCAATACATGATTTGCATAACTGTTTGACCAAAAGCGAACATAGCTTGCCGCAAGCTTGAAGATCAGTTATAATGCAACAACTGATCTACTTAAGTGTTCTTGATCTTTAGAGGTTGTTTGAAAAGTGTTCGCTGTGACTTTAGGCACTTGAGATCCCCCTAACCCGCTTAAAAAGGGGAACCGGAATCAAAGTCCCCCAATTTATCGGGGGATTTAGGAGGATCTAGAACTTTTGATACCAACAACAGCACTTTTCAAACATCCTCTTAACTACGGCTTTATAAGTTTGATGGAATTGTATGGAGTTAAATTGATTTTTAGAGATCTACCCGCAGCTATAACAATCGGACAATTGGTTCCATTCGAGTTTTTACATAGCGCGGCCAAAGCACCTCCGGTCTGGTTGTTGTAGACGTAATGTTCATTGTACTGATTATAGAGTTTGGTAGTACCGTAGCGGTAATATGAAACAGTGGGTCCTGATAATATGCTAGCACCCTCTGGATAGATACAAACAGTCCCTCTGGAGCATAATAACGCATTTTGCGCCTGTGCAGGAGATGTAGCTGTTGTACCGGGCAACAGCAAAGCGCTCAAAAAGAATAAACTAGAACCTACAGAATTTAAAAGTTTCATAAAATTTCTCGCAATGGTAGATGTAAACCTATAATTAAAAATTTAAATACAAACTCCAGAATTACGAAAATTATTTACTAATCTTTATAACCCCTAAACCAACCTTCCCAAGCTTCCCAACACTTCCGATATTCCCAAACCTCTTTAATATCTTCAACACTTTAAAAATCTCTGCCCTAAAGAGCATGTTACGGCACTTGGATAGGAATTTTGATCGGGACTAACCACTTGCCCCCAATCCCCGCCATCCCGAATTTGACTCCGTAGCCCTCCAGTAGCACGGGGTTTGTTTTTAGTGATAGGGTGCGATCGCAGACAAAAGTAAAAAAGAATACATACTAATTTTATTTCCTGGAAGTCCCTTCCTTTTTTTTGCAAAACTCTCGCCGAGGCAATGTTTGCTGGGCGACAATTAGCAAAGATACGATGTAACTCTAACTCCTGAAAACCAAATGATACAATTGCTTTTAAAGGTTTAGTTGCATATCCTTATCCCCAAAATTCTTTAGTAAAAGAATATCCAATAGAGCCTATTTTGTTATCAGTATCTAGAGTAGAAATTCGACAAGTACCAATTAATTGCTTTTGGGCTTTTAAAGTCACTGCCAAGGCAAAATGCTGACGGGGTTCTTCCCCTTGCAATGAAATCTCTGTTTGCAAAAAATTTTTGGTATCTTCTTCGCTATTAGGCCCAAAAGTCAAATAACGCACAACCTCACGATCGCTAGCGTATTGATGAACCGCTTGCCAATCTGATTCTACAAAGTCTTGCAGTATGAGACGTTGAGTTTCTAGTGGTATCATCTGGAAAATTCTGCACGTAACTGATTGACTACCCGATCTAGCCCCACAGAATGGGCGGCTTTGAACAATAAACGATCGCCTGCTTGTACAAATGTCTTTAACCTAGCAACCAAATCAGCATGAGTTGCAAAGCACTCCGATGGGATACCTTCGGCACTAATAGCGATCGCTTCGGCATCTTGTCCATCTACCAAAACCAATAAGCCGTCTAAATTCAACTTTCGCACTGTTTCTCCCACTCGCTGGTGCAACTGCTGCGATCGCTCTCCCAATTCTTTCATTGCACCCAATACGGCTATCTTCCGCTTTCCGGGTGTCTCTGCCAATAATTGCAAGGCTGCAATCATAGCTTCTGGTGCAGCATTATAAGTTTCATCTAAGATTACCACATCGTTCGGTAAGGTAAATCGCTGCGATCGCCCTGTGGGCATATCCACCATTACACCTGCTTTAAGGCTTGTCCAATCGATTCCCAACACCTTTGCCACTGCTAAAGCTGCCAAGAAATTAGTTGCATTGTGACGGCCAGGTAAAGGTAGAGGTAGTTGGATTCCGGCAACTTCCACCTGGTCGTTATCAATTAATTGTCCTTGGATATCCCCACCAGAAAAGCCGTAAGTTAAAACTTCTCCGTGCCAAAATTTTGCTGCTGTGGCCATTAATAAAGGATTGTCGTGGTTGAGAATTGCCACACTATCAGCAGACATTTCGGCTAATAACTCACATTTTGCCTCAGCGATCGCTTCTTCCGAACCTAGTAATTCAATATGTGCTGTCCCCACATTGGTAATCACTCCAATTGTTGGACGTGCTATTTGCGTCAGTTCGGCAATTTGTCCCCTACCCCGCATCGCCATTTCAATCACGGCGTAGTCATTTTCTGCACCAAGTTCTAGGAGAGTTTTCGGGACACCGATTTCGTTATTGTAATTTCCAAAAGTTTTGTGAACTCGCCCCTTTGTTCCTAAAACTGCCGCAATTAATTCTTTAGTTGTAGTTTTACCCACGGAACCTGTTACACCGATTACAGGGATGTTAAAGCGATCGCGCCACCATCTGCCAATTTTCTGATATGCTTTGAGGGTGTCTTTTACTTGTAGTACAGGAAGTCCTGGATTTTCGTATTCAAAATCCACAATTGCCACTATTGCACCTTTTGCGATCGCAGTTTGCACAAATTCATGTCCATCAAACTTATCGCCTCGTAAAGCTAGAAATACTTCACCCGGCTTCAGAGTACGGCTATCTGTTTGTATACCGTAACTTACTTGTTTTAAATCATTTTCAGATAAGTTTACAGAACTGGCCAAAAGAACTTCAACCAGTTGGTTTAGGGTGGCAGAACAATGCATAAGTAATTTACAATTTAAAGTTTAAAATCATAAAATCGAATTATGCCATAATACTGCATTAAACCACAAGATTTGCGATTCTTGAAAAAGAGTTCTCTTGGCTATTGCCGATGAGTTGCGACTACGTTCGTTTATAAGTAAATACGCTTCAGTTAAGGCTAAAACTCTTTATCAAAGTCAAATTTTTTAACGTAGACGCATTAGCGAAGCGGTAGCGTCAGCGGCTTGCCGCAGGCTACCGCCAATTAGTAAGGATAGAGAAGTCGGAGGCAGCGTGAAATTTTATATTTATAGCAAAAGCCTTGGTGATTAGGACATCAACAGATGATAAAACTTAGACACAAAAAGACTTTTCACCCAGTCCCCAGTCCCTTGCTATAATTTGACCCACTTACTTAGTTCACTCTCATTTAAAAATAAAGGCGTACCTATATAAGTACGCCTCTATAGCCAATTGATTTGTTGCCAAGATGTTTTAAAAATAGTCTACTCAATCCATTTTAGTTAAAAGAGTTTGAGAGTTGATTAGGGTCTAGATTAGTAGGAAATAATAAAATTTCCTTGCCTTCTAAGTTTGCCTTCTGGTGAAGCAAAATTGCCTTTCCCAAAGAACAATATTTAATTGGAACCCATCTGTCGCTATAAAAGTAGACAGTTACTCGGCTCATTGCATACTCTTTCAACGGCAGTGGAAGAGACCAGGACGAGTCCATAGTTTGAACCTTACCTATTGAGTCCATGCTTTGAACCTCAGCTAATAAGTATATTTACTCTCACTCATCCCAGTGAGTTTTAGTAAGTATCATAAGAAATAAGCTGATATAGCTTTAAGTTAGATATTTAGGTAAAAGTTTAGGATTCAACGAGTTTTTGGTTGGGATTGAGTCTTAGTAGTTAGTAAGAAATTTTCGGGCAAAGTTTGACAGGTTGTCTTTTGACGCGACTACTCTTTTAAAATTATCGTTATTAAATAAGTAGAGCGGCGTTAATAATTAAAGGTTTGTAGTGAGCGTCTCTAGCCCTCTTATGAGGACTAAAGTCCTCTCTACAAAATAATTTCAAGATTTTTTACCTTACTTAACCTACTTTGATTTATTCTTACCGACTTACTTATCTGGTGGAAAATAGGATAAAAAATTTTTGAATTTTGCTTTAATTGCCTTTCCCCAGTCACCCTAGTCTACTTCGCTTACTCTTAGAAACTTTATGTTCCACTTTACCCTAGAGAAGAATTTGGGATGGCTATTATTAATTTCGGTTTTGATGGCCACACCAGTTAATGCCCATACCGAAAAGGTCTCAAACGATGTGGGCGGGATGCTGCATATTGAACCTTTTGACAATCCTCAAGCTGGGAAAACCGCTCATGCCTGGATTGTCCTCACCCGTAAAGGCGGGCGACTAATCCCCCTGACACAATGTAACTGTCAGTTGGCTGTCTACCCTCAACCTCACAATGAAACTGATACTCCATTGCTAAAGCCCAGTTTACATAATGTATCAACCAAGCATTATAAAAACATCCCCGGAGCCGACATCGTATTTCCCAAAGTAGGAGTTTATGAATTGGAGTTAAGCGGTACTGCAAAATCTGGAGCTAGTTTCAAGCCCTTTGTGTTGTCTTACCCCGTCACTGTCGGCTCATAAAAGCTGAAGTGTGTAAAATGTCATGCTGTAGCAAGATCCCGCAGGGTTCAAAATCTGATCATTGTTCACGAGTATCAAAGACTCATTCCAAGAGACATCTCCAGAAATTAAATATGCGTTACCCATAACCCTTGTAAAGACGTAGCAGTGCTACGTCTCTACATTCTTTTTCAAAGATGTCTAATGCCCAATTCCCAATGCCCATAATTTAAATAATTCGTAATTCGTAATTTGTAATTAAGTTTTGTAATGGGGATTTAACCCCAACACAAAACTTGCCGATTATAGAACCGGGGGACTTAAACCTACGGAACTTGTTAAAATCCTGTCAAACGATGTGAAGGTTTCAAACTCAGGGATGATGAGTAATTAGCAACTAAATTGACAAAATCACACTATAAAGAGTGATATTAAGCGATAGATAGCGCTTGTAAAGGAATAACGGCCATGATTAAATCTTGGATGGTGATTGGGGGTGTGGCTTTTTTAGTTGCCTTAGCAGCTAACGTGATTACATCTAGCGATCGCCAATGGTTCAAGCGCTTACAACGGCCGAGATGGCTAACTTTTGAGGGTGCGATTCCCATTATCTGGACTGTAATATTTATTTGCGGTGCTTGGTCAGCTTATATTGTCTGGGAAAAAGATCCAGGAAGCACCTCAACCTGGTTAATCATGGGTTTATACTTGCTTTTAGAAATTGTAACCATTGCCTATACACCTGTAATGTTTAAGCTTCGCAGCCTGAAAGTCGGTACAATTCTTGGTGGCACAGGTTTTATCATTTCTGCTTTATTGATACTTGCAGTTTTAGGTTTTTCTGGTTGGGCAGCACTATTACTACTTCCTTATTTACTGTGGAGTCCCATTGGTACTTATACTACTTGGCAGATGATCCGTCTCAATCCTCAAGATGCCTAAGATTCGCACCAGGGAATGATTAAACATATAGCTTAAATTGTCAAACTTGCAGTGTATGACTTGACAAAATACACAAGCAGGAGTGCATTATGATTCCATCTTGGATAATAATTGGGGCTGTAACTTTCTTCGTCGCCCTTGGTAGTTTCTTCATCACACCGCGTGATGTTAAATGGTTTGCAAATTTAAGTCGCCCTCGTTGGCTAGTTTTCGAGCCGCTAATTCCGGTTATCTGGACTGTGATTTTTATTTGCGGTGCAGCTTCAGCTTATATTGTCTGGGAAAAAAATCCAGGAGGCATAATTACTTGGCTACTAATGGCTTTGTACCTCTTGGTGGAAATTATCACCGTCGCCTACATACCTGTAATGTTGAGGTTCCGTAGTCTCAAAGTTGGGGAAGTTCTTGGGCTAATCGGTTTAATTTCAGGTGTTATCCTGGCAATCTGCGTTTTGCCGATTTCTCTAATGGCGGCGCTGTTACTCCTTCCGTATCTAATTTGGACTCCTATTGGTACTTACACTACCGACGAGTTAAAAGAGTTGAATCCTCAAGATGCATAACGCATCTATACAAGCCGCCCATAACGTGCTGTGACAGGCTTGGCTGGATTGGATTGATTATTCAGCCAAGCCCACATTTGATCGCCAATAGAAAAATGCCACCATTCTCTAGGATTGCGTTGAAAACCGACTTTTAACATTACATCTTGCAATAGCTGACGGTGAGCATGATACTTTTGGGCTTCTGGGCGATCGCTATTGGCATAATAATCTGGGTGCGATCGCTCTGACATTTCATCAATGGGCGAACCCATATTTATTATTTTCCCTGCATCATCTACTAGCGTTACATCTACAGCCCCACCCGTACTGTGAGGAGGGGGAGTTTTTTCATCAAAACTTGGTACAGCCCAAATTTCATAAACAGCTTCCCAAATTTCTTGGCGTTGGTTTGGGGATAATTCCACATTAGTTAATCCCCTATCCTGCACTGCTTGGGCGAAGCTGTAATCTACCATAAACTGCTGGACTGCGATCGGGCGATAAGCATCAAAAATTTGGATACGCCAGTTTGGATGCAACAGTTCAAGATAATTTTGCGCTTGGATCAAATTTTCAATAACGCTTTGACGGAGATAATAGGGGGAGCGATCGCCATAGGGCGCACCTAATTTTTCATAAGGATGGGGAGATTCCACCGCAAACAATTCTAAAGGAATCGCTATTATCGGTTCACCACACTCAAAAACCGGAATTTGATGATAAGGTCTCATGTGAATAATTCGTAATTCGTAATTATTACCTCATGCTGAACATTAGGCAATTGCCAAATCATAATGTAAAACTAAGATTTCATCTGATCTCAAAATTGCCATTGCATATTCACAGCCTTAGGTATCAGCAAACTTGACTAAATAATGATATTCTTCTTCTTGCTCATACACTTCTAAAATTGTCCCAACTTGCCCTCTGGGTAAGCTTTCGATAAAAGTATAATCTTCCAATAGTTGTAATCTCTCAACGGGAATAGCCTTTAATGTAGCAATAGTATCCAAAAGTTTAATTTTTTTCATTTAACTTCAGAAATGCAGTAATCAAACGTAGATAAACATTATTAGCGGTAGTTTCCCAAATTGTCCGCAGCCTGATTCCGTCTGTATCAGGTACTATCCAATCTACCTTAAACTGTTAACCAAATTAACGATTTGTTCTTTTTAAGCTGTTGCGCCTTTAATTTGCACTAATCTTTTTTCAAGATGATTGTGGGGTGGGCATCCTGCCCGCCCTGATAATGCAAGTTATTAGGACTTACGCACTGTACAAATGAATCATCTTGTATATTAACGTAAATACGTTGTTTCAGGCTTTTACAAACCATCCTTTGTTAATTGCGATCGCAAAAAGATAATTGAAAAATCTAGCTAAAAGCCTTGAAAATCATATCTGTCATTTAGGCTTTTCTGTCAATGCGTAAGTCCTAGTTATATACATAACAGCTTAATTACGAATTACGAATTATTTTAATGCTCAATCAAAACCAAACACCTTTATTAGATGCCTTAAAAGCCAATGCAGCTAGACTCCATGCGCCTTTTTACACCCCAGGACATAAACAAGGTGAGGGAATTTCTCAACCCTTGGCTGACTTACTTGGTAAAGCTGTCTTTCGCGCTGATTTAACAGAATTAGCAGATTTAGATAATCTCTTTGCACCCCAAGGCGTTATTCAAGAAGCACAACAACTAGCATCTGAGGCATTTGGCGCTTCACAAACATGGTTCCTTGTCAATGGTTCTACTTGTGGAATTGAAGCGGCAATTCTCGCTACCTGTGGCATGGGGGATAAAATCATTTTGCCTCGCAATGTCCATTCATCTGCGATCGCTGGTTTAATTCTCTCCGGTGCAATACCCATTTTTCTCAATCCTGAATACGATCCAGTTTTAGATATTGCCCATAGCATCACGCCTAATGCTGTAGAATCTGCACTCCAACAACATCCAGATGCTAAAGCAGTGTTGACAGTTTACCCAACATATTACGGCGTTTGTGGAAATTTGAGTGCGATCGCCAGCATTACACATCAATATAATATTCCTCTACTTGTAGATGAGGCACACGGCGCCCACTTTGCCTTTCATCCAGAATTACCCACTCCAGCCTTAGTAGCAGGAGCAGATTTAACTGTACAATCCATCCACAAAGTACTTGGTGCAATGACACAGGCATCAATGCTGCACATCCAAGGTAATCGGATAGATTGCGATCGCATCAGTAAAGCTTTGCAACTCGTACAATCTACCAGTCCTAGTTATTTACTTTTAGCTTCTTTAGATGCAGCGCGTCAGCAAATGGCACTTCACGGAAAAATGCTGATGTCTCGCACTTTACAACTAGCTAATGAAGCTAGAACAAAAATCAGTCAAATTCCTGGATTATCTGTTTTACAACTTTTTAGCCCCCCTTTTGAAGGTGGGTTGGGGGGATCTTCCGGCTTTGTGGCTTTAGACGAAACGCGATTAACTGTCACTGTTTCTGATTTAGGTTTAACCGGATTTGAGGCAGATGAAATTCTGGATGAAAAATTTGCTGTCACCGCCGAATTCGCTTCACTGCAACATCTCACCTTTATCATTAGTTTGGGCAACACCCCAGCCGATATTGAGCAACTAGTACAAAGTTTTACTACTCTTGCCAAAGAATATCGCCGAACCAACTTAACTCTTAAAAGCGATCTTTGGCAGGATGTTTTCACTACAAAGTGCCATCCTTTACATTTTTCTCCCCGTGAAGCCTTTTTTGCTGTCAGTGAAATACTACCTTTGATACAGACCAATCAGCGCATCTGTACTGAAATCGTCTGTCCCTATCCCCCAGGAATTCCTGTATTAATGCCGGGAGAAGTCATTACCGAACCCGTCCTTGACTATCTACAGCAAATTCAGGCGATGGGAGGATTTATTAGCGGTTGCAATGACACAAGCTTCAAAACTTTGAAAGTGCTGAAAATTTAATTTTTGTCCTCCCAAGACTCTTCACCTTCTACAATAAAGATAGACTTTATTGAGATTTGTATAGTTGGGGATAAGCTGTCATGGCTCCCGCCGTTTTCATTCAAAATTTGCAAAAACGTTACGGTAAAGTAGTTGCCGTCCAAGATGTTTCCTTTCAAGTAGAACCAGGAGAAATTTTTGGTTTACTTGGCCCCAACGGTGCTGGAAAAACTACTACCTTGCGTGCTTTATGTACACTCACCACACCGGATGCTGGCAAAATCGAAGTATCTGGCATCTCTGTGTTAGATAATCCGAGAGTGGCAAGACAACGATTAGGCTACGTAGCTCAAGAAGTCGCTATAGATAAGGTGCTGACTGGAAGAGAACTGCTGCAACTGCAAGCCGCACTTTATCACCTCCCAGGCGCAGTAGCGAAACAGCGCATTGAGACTGTATTAGATTTACTTGGTTTACAAGAATACGCCAATAAAAAGACAGGAACCTATTCCGGGGGTTTACGTAAACGCCTAGACTTGGCTGCTGGGTTACTCCATTCACCGGATGTTCTGGTGTTGGATGAGCCAACTGTAGGACTTGACATAGAAACGCGTTTTGTGGTGTGGGATTTCCTGAGAAAATTACGCGCCTCTGGAACGACGGTAGTAATTACCAGCCATTACTTAGAAGAGATTGACGCTTTAGCCGATCGCGTGGCAATTATAGATCGCGGCGTTGTAATTGCGGCTGGCACACCTTCACAATTAAAAGATCAAGTAGGGGGCGATCGCATCACTTTGCGAATCCGCGAATTTTCTCCGATTGAGGAAGCAGAAATTGCCAAAAACCTCTTGCAAACTTTGCCATTTGTGCAAGAAGCGATTATCAACAGCGCTCAAGGTAATTCCCTCAACTTGGTAGTGACACCTCAGAATGATGTTCTGATTAATATACAGCAAGCGCTGAATACTGCTGGCTTGCCCATATTTGGCATAGCCCAATCTCGCCCCAGCCTTGATGATGTTTACCTCGCCGCTACAGGACGCACACTGATGGATGCAGAATTAGCAGCCGTTGCCACTCGCGATCCTAAAGCTGAGAAAAAGCAGAATATGAGATAGGGAATGGGGCAGGGGAGGCAGAGGAAGCAGGGGAAGAAGAATATTGACCAATGCCCAATGCCCAATTCCCAATTCCCAATACTTCGGCTTCTCTACGAGACGCTACGCGAACGCTCAGTACAAGTGCCCAATGCCCAATCTAAAATTCAAAATCCAAAATCCAAAATTGCTATGAGCGTTACTCCTAAATCTGATATCAATTGGCAGCCGTTAGCATCGCCACAAGCTGATGCTAATCCTGCACCTAACTTTTTCGGTGAATTGGTACAAGAGACGTTGGCTTTAACTCGTCGCTTGTTTATTCAGTTACAACGCCGTCCCTCCACATTGGTTGCCGGAATTATTCAGCCAGTGATGTGGTTAGTGCTATTTGGTGCTTTATTTCAAAATGCCCCCAAGGGATTGTTCGGCAGTACGACAAATTACGGTCAATTTTTGGCTGCTGGAGTAATTGTGTTTACAGCCTTTGCTGGGGCGCTGAATGCTGGTTTGCCCGTAATGTTTGATCGCGAGTTCGGTTTTTTGAATCGTTTGCTGGTAGCACCGTTAGCATCACGGTTTTCCATTGTCTTTGCTTCAGCAATCTTTATCATCAGCCAAAGTTTGCTGCAAGCAGCCGTGATTGTTGCAGCAGCAGCGTTTATTGGGGCTGGACTACCAGATGCAACGGGTTTATGTGCGATCGCTCTAATTGTCTTCCTCTTAGCTTTGGGTGTAACAGCAATCTCCCTTGGTTTAGCTTTCGCTCTACCCGGACACATTGAATTGATTGCAGTGATTTTCGTCACTAACCTACCATTATTGTTTGCCAGTACAGCTTTGGCTCCTCTATCCTTCATGCCTCAGTGGTTGCAGGTTGTGGCTACACTGAATCCTCTCAGCTATGCGATCGAACCCATTCGCTATCTGTATCTCCACAGTAGTTGGGAACTAGGTAGCGTAGTCATGCAAGCTCCTTGGGGTGATGTTACCTTCGGGGGAGCGTTGCTGGTATTGTTTGGCTTTGCCGTTGTTGCCTTACTGAGTATTCAACCCCAACTGCGGCGAACTCTTGCTTAAAGAGATAAAATAGAGCAATTTTAGGGTCAAAATCCCATGAAAAAATCATTTTTACAAATTCCTAGACTCTTTGTGGCTACCGTGGCAGGAATTAGCTTTGCTTCCTTGCTCATGGCTCAACCAAGTTCGGCTCAAGTCAGCAGCCCAGCCGATGCTTTTCCCAGTAATAGTACAACAGACCAAAATACCGATCCTTTCTCCCGTTCAAACTCAGACAACTTCAACATGTTTGACCTGATTCATCGGGCGAATTTCGGGACTCTCAACTGGAATTCTAACCAACAGAACGAACAATTAGACTCAGCCGCAGCAGCTTTTAAAGCAAGGCAACAAAAACTAATTCGAGGTGAACAACAGCAACCAACCCCCAGTTTGCCATCGTTTACACTACCATCAGCTACGCCGCCATCGGTTACACCACAATCAGGTAACTGAATTCAAGCAAAGAACCCCAAGCCTCTAGAGGCTCGGGGCTGAAACTATTTAAAAAATCCTTAGTTATCAGGTAAAAAACTACAGCCCAAGTGCAGCTAAAACATCGCTAGCATGGGTGGTGGTATTTACAGTAGTGTCAACATGGGTAATTTTGCCGTTGGGGTCAATTACGTAGGTGACGCGTTTGGCATAACCGCCCCCATCCACATCGAAAGCTTTGATTAGCGATTTGTCGGTGTCAGCCAGTAGGGGAAAATTCAAATCATATTTTTGGGTGAATGCTTGATGAGAGACTTCATCATCTGCACTGACTCCCAAGATGACAATATCTTTACCTTGATATTGAGCCTGGGCATCCCGAAAACTACAGGCTTGTTTGGTGCAGCCTGGCGTGTCATCTTTGGGGTAAAAATACAAAACGACCGTCTTTCCCCTTAAATCAGATAACGAAACTGTGTTGCCCTTTGTATCTTTAGCGGTAAATGCAGGTGCATCCGTACCAACTGCTAGAGGCATAATTAACCTTTCCTGTTTCAGATTGTTGATGCACTTGAAATTTTACATTAATTTATAATCATTTAATATAATTACTAAAAAATAGCATAACTATACTTTAAGTAAGCAATTTTTGGTTAAATGAGGTAGTTGCTACAAGAAAAAATATATTCTTATATTAATTTTTATTAGAAGAAAAATTACTACCCATACACAATGCCTGCTGTTGATTCCCAAAACCCAAATATTTTTGTCTATCCTCAAAGCACAGTAGAGAGAGCCGAGCGATCGCTAGTGTGTTCACCCTTCAATTTATCTTTATTTGAAGTCATGGGACACGAGAGTGTGTCATTAACTGCGATCGCACTGGAAAATGGCCTCAAGCAGGGCTATACTAAACGCCCTTTATCAGAATTAGCCTGTGACAACGCCTTGGGCTGGCTGATCCAAGTGGGTGTATTACGCCGCGAAGTCGATGGTCAGGGAATTACAGATAGTTTTCGCCTCACTCCCTTGGGTCGCCAGTTGGTGGAACAATATCAGGGAAAAAATTGGCGGATACCTTCATGGCGCGATCGTTTATCTGATGCTGTGATTCGTTGGTTACGGATACCTTTTTAGAATAAAAAACTAAAAAGTTAGGATTAGGGAATCAAAGGGAACAATATATACGGAAACGTCACATCTATTCATGAAGTCTTTACCATAATCATCTAATTGAAATTTCTGATGGTACTGGGAAAGAGATGAGGCAGAGGAGAAGTGTACTGCTCTTGCAAGGGCAATAAATTATACAGTAATTCTCCTCCTGTTAGCTGCTCCCGTTCGGCTACGCTCACGGCAACTCTACTTCCCTGTTTTTTAACTGATGGACGGATTGCCATATAATTGTTAACTCCTAAAAATTCACCCTGTATCCTGAAAACTAACTAATAGCAACTATGAAGTCAATTATGGTGGTGGGGACAACATCCCATGCAGGGAAATCACTTTTAACTACAGCTATTTGTCGCATTCTGTCGCGGCGTGGCTGGCGAGTGGCTCCCTTTAAAGGTCAAAATATGGCTTTAAATGCTTATGTCACTGCCAATGGTGGAGAAATTGGCTATGCCCAAGCAGTGCAAGCTTGGGCGGCGGGAGTCGTGCCTTGGGTAGAAATGAACCCAATTTTACTCAAACCTCAAGGGGATATGACTTCCCAAGTAATTATTAAAGGCAGGTCTGTCGGTAAAGTAAGTGCCTCAGATTACTACGAGCAATATTTTGAACTGGGGTGGCGGACAATTGAAGAATCGCTACAGCATTTAGGAACAGAATTTGACATGGTGGTTTGTGAAGGTGCCGGTAGTCCAGCAGAGATTAACCTCAAGCACCGCGATTTAACTAATATGCGGGTGGCAAAACATTTAAATGCGCCAACGATGTTAGTAGTTGATATTGATCGGGGTGGTGCTTTTGCCCATGTCGTGGGAACCTTAGAGTTATTAGAACCAGATGAACGCGCCTTAATTAAGGGTGTAGTAATTAATAAGTTCCGAGGACAGCGATCGCTCCTAGAACCAGGGATAAAATGGTTAGAAGAACGCACAGGTATCCCCGTTGTTGGTGTTATACCCTACTTACAACAAGTTTTTCCAGCAGAAGACTCCCTTGATTTGCTAGAACGTGAATCCCATAAAGGCCAAACTGACCTCAACATTGCCGTCATCCGCTTACCTAGAATTGCCAATTTCACCGACTTTGATCCACTAGAATCAGAAAGCACTGTTTCAGTAAAATATCTTAGTCCTAAGCAAGATTTAGGACATCCTGATGCAGTAATTATCCCAGGAACAAAGACCACAATTACTGATTTGCTACTGTTGCAAAAAAGTGGTATGGCAGAAGCTATCCAACACTATGCGGCTTCTGGGGGAACGGTTTTAGGTATCTGCGGTGGGTATCAAATGCTCGGTCAAATCATCGCTGATCCTGAAGGGATAGAGGGACAAGCAGGTAGGTATCAAGGGTTAAATCTTTTACCAATCAGAACCGTAATTACCGGACAAAAAATCGCCCGCCAGCGCCAAGTTAGCTCAAATTATCCGCAACAGGGCTTGCCAGTAAATGGCTTTGAAATTCACCAAGGGCGATCGCGCATTGAACAGCAAGGTATAGACCCTCAATCGTACCATGCCCTATTTGACGATATTAATTTAGGGTTAGTGGATAGTTGTCAATCAGTCTGGGGTAGTTACCTCCACGGGCTTTTTGACAACGGCCCTTGGCGACGCGCTTGGTTAAATCGCCTCCGTCAACAACGCGGTTTAAAATCTTTGCCCACAGGTGTTGCCAACTACCGAGAACAGCGAGAGCAGATTTTGGACGCTCTAGCCACTGAAGTAGAAAGCCATTTAGACTTAACTCCGTTTTTGTCTTAAGCTAGACTCTGAAGGATCTATTGTTTGCAGAACAGGGTAAAGCAGTGAAAACTACTTTGAGTGTGTCTGAATTACGAATTACGAACTACGAATTACGAATTATTATCTAATGATTGTTCGTATCCGCTTTTTACCAGATGATGTCACAGTAGATGCCGAAGTGGGAGAAGCCCTATTAGATGTAGCAGACCGGGCTGGGGTATTTATTCCCACCGGTTGTCTCATGGGGTCTTGTCACGCTTGCACCGTCGAATTAGAAGATGGAGAAATCATCCGTGCTTGTATCACCGCAGTACCACCACGCGAGGAATTGACGATTAATTTGTTTAGCGACCCAACTTGGTAGTTTTTTAACCCTCTAAGTTCAGAAAATCAGATGAAGAAATAGAGGAGAAAAGACAAGATGAGTAAGCTTAAATACCAAATGCTTATTCAGTGGTCTGATGAAGATGATTGTTTCTTAGTAGGATTCCCTGATTTTGCCGGACAACGCTGGCGGACTCACGGGGATACTTACGAGTTGGCGGTGGCAAATGGAATTGAAGCCTTAGAGTCTCTAATTATTGCTTGCGAAGCTGTAGGTTATCCACTTCCAGAACCAACAGGAAGTAGAGTACGTTAACGTTTTACAGGTTGTTTCCTACTGCCTGTTTTTGCTATCTATATCAATTAGCTTTAACATTCAGCGCATATTCTTTAAACCTTTCCAAATCAGCTTGTATTGTCGATTCAACTACCCGCCCCAAAAACAAGTTATCCATAATTTTGCCAATAATGCCAGGGATAGCGTAGGAAATGGTCATTTTAACAATGCTACTATTGTTGCGATCGTAAAAGCGAATTGCTCCCTGATTCGGCAAACCATCAATCGATTCCCATTGGATAATTTGGTTGGGAATAACTTTGAGAATTCGAGATTTCCAAGTAAATTCTAGACTGCCCGTCTTTAATTTCCAAAGAGATATATCTGGATTATCTGGCGGAATTTTCACCGAATCAATCCACTTCATCCATCGGGGCATTTGCTCTAAATCAGACCAGAGGCTCCATACTAAATCTATGGGGGCGTCTACTTCTACCTGCACAGTATGCTCTAACCAATCTGACATTCTCTCTTCTTCCTTCTCTTTGAGATGCTTTGCGTAGCTTGCTTCTTTAAAGGAGTACGCGGTTAGTTATCTCTTCAAACTCTCCAAAATCACTTTTGCCGCCCGCCGTCCAGAAATAGTAGCACCTTCCATGCTGTCGATGTAATCTTGCTGAGTATAACTCCCTGCAAGGAAGAAATTATCTACTGGTGTTTTTTGGTTGGGACGGTACGCATCCATTCCTGGCGCTTCTCGGTAGAGAGACTGAGCAAGTTTTACTACACTGTACCAAGTCATATTTAGCTCCCGCGATGAGGGAAACAGTTCATGCACTTGCTTGAGGACATGCTGTGCGATCGCTTCATTACTTTGTGCAATAAACGAATCTCCCGGCGTCAGTACTAACTGTAACAATGAACCTTGTCCTGGGCGATAATAATCAGCAGGGCTAGTCAACGCCAAATCGGCAAAACAAGAAAAGTCAGCATCGGCTGTGTAAAGTAAGTTATCAATTCCAGCCGCGTGATTTAGCTGTTTACGTTGCTCTCCATCGTTCAGTTCAGTTACCCAACCATCGAAGCGTAACTGTACTGTAGCCACTGGCACTGCATCTAGTTTGTAAATATTGTCAAATTCTGACCACTTACGCCACTCGTGGGGTAGGATGCGTTGAATTCCTGGAACATCACAGGCAAAGACGTAAGCATCAGCAGTGATAGTTTCTAATGTATCACCTTGGGCAACTACTATACCAGTGACGCGGGTTTGTTCCTCTAACTCAGTAAATTGAATTTCCCGAACTTGCCGACGGGTGTAAACTTTCGTGCCTCTAACTTCTAAATATTCCAGAATGGGCTTGTGCAAATACTCAGATGGAGAACCTTCCAGCATCCGCAAAACAGAAGCTTCAGTTCTGACTGCAAATAACTGGAATATCGTTAACATACAACGGGCAGACATATTTTCGCAGTCAATAAATCCCAATGCGTAGGCAATGGGATTCCACATCCGTTTGATGCTGCCATTGCTCCCACCGTGACTGCGGAACCAGTCGGCAAAGCTAACTTTATCTAATTTGCGGATGGTTTTCATCGCCCCATTAAAGTCTACCAACCCGCGAACTATGGGACTAGTACCCAAAGCGATCGCATTTTGCAGTTTATCTTGTAACGATAGTTGAGAGGTCGTGAAAAATGCTTTTAAGCCATTGAAAGGCGCACCTGTCAGGAACCGAAAATCCAAAGCACCGGTGCGGCCTCCTTTATTGATAAAAGTGTGGGTATGTTCTTTGAGGCGTAAGTTTTCTAACACCCCCACTTTCTTCATCAAGTCAAATAGTTGGTAGTAGCAGCCGAAAAATACATGCAAACCCATTTCTAGATGGTTGCCATCGCCATCAACCCAACTACCAACTTTACCACCTACAAACGGACGAGACTCAAAAATCTCTACTTCACAACCAGCATCAGTTAAATCTACTGCGGTTGCTAGCCCAGCCAGTCCCGCACCTACGATTGCAACACGCATTCCGTCGTTCCTTTTCAGTTTCTTTACAGATTGTAACTGGGTTGGTGTCGGAATTTGCTACTTAATGTCAACTCCACCAGCATATTAAAGCATCGCAATTTCGATACTAAAATCTTTTTGATTGCTCGTTTTAATCCCGGCAATTGACCAGACGCGAGAAAAACGCGTCTGTATCAGCTAGACAAACTCTTGTCTATAGCGGCGGACTCAAAAAAATATCATAGCTATTTTTTGGTAACAAAGCAGTTATCTGGTTAGCCGTAAAAGTAACTTCTTACTTGTTTACATCTTTGTCGTCATCGGAGGCAGGCAAACTTCTAATCAGTTCGCGAATCACATCGGTTGCGGGTCTACCTGTTTGTTGACAATATTTTTCTAGCTTTTCCGCTTCCTGTGTTGCGAGATTGACAGTTATACGTTTAACAGCCCATTTTTTGTTTGTCATTATCATGCTATCTGCTGGATATTTAGATCGTCGAAAGATTCTAAATTAAAGAGGGAACCGATAAGGTTATCAGAATTTGTCTCACGAAACAAGTAATATCATTAATATTAAAAATGTTCGTTTTGTCAAAGTATTCATCATTTCCTAAAAAAATTAAAAAACTACACTTTATTTGTTACTCTTGTGACAGGATAAAGACCACATAGTTGCTTTTGAAGATAATAACGCTACTAACATCATGAGTAAAGCCTGACAATGAAATTTTATAAATGAATTTGAGACACCTACTGTTGACTCAATCAAGATTTCCAAGGTTATTCTCCATTGGAAGTATTTGACCTTATCTCTTAACCAAGTTCGCCAAACCCACTTGGAGAGAACATCTCAGATAACACCATAAAATAAAGCTTCAGAATCATTATCATGCCGAAATGCTTTCTAATAGGCGGGTTACAATCGTCTATAGAGGTTGTGAATAATCACTTAAAAGTAGGCAAATAAGCGTTCATTCTAAAACAAACACCCATATAAACCCATTACTTTAACCACGAAGTTAAGAGCTACTTGAACGTTTATGAATTTTGGCTATCTGGATCAAGCTGATTGCTTCTTTGCGCCAAAGTAGTAACTACCAAAAAGGGTATAATACTCAGTTTTCTGGGTGTAAATAGCTGAGTTATTTGGTAAATTTTAACAGCATTATCTGTAATTTTACACAGATAATGCTCGCCAAACAGATATGGTGTTAGTTGACTGTTGCCGATGACAATATTTTATTTTTGCTTCATGCTTTTACACTAACTCGTCGTAAAAATAGGATGCAATCTGAGATGTTTTTTATCTTCTCTCTAGCGAAATAGTTTTTCTTAGACTCAGTGCTTTTTTCCCATTCATAGTATGTATCTATTGAAAGATTAGACAAACTATTTTTTTCAAATTTTTGTAGCCTAAATTAGGCAGTAAATTTTTCACAGTTAAAAAATAAATTACTGCTAATATACCTGGAATTTGCAAACATTTATTATTTAGTAAGTATATCCATAAAAACAATTGTATGTTCCGTTCTTTTTCAATTATGTATTCATTATAGCTATGGTTTATACACTTTAAATAATCTTCATTTATAGACTAGATAAACTCATTCTCATGCTTTATAAAAAAATTACAAAGAAAAAGATATGTTCTGAAATTTTGCTTAATTATATTGACATATAACAAGATGGAAAACTCAGAAAATGGCTAAAAAAATATTTTGACATCTAGGTACATCACGTAGATTTTATTAAACAGAACTTTGCGGAGAATTTTTTAGCGCTTTGTACTAATTTATACTAGTAATTATTCATAGAAAATGACTGGAAAAATTTTAAAATACAGCTACTTCATGAAATTGAGGTAAAGTTAGCTTCTAACTATTGGTCACCTACTGCTGTTGATATATAGCAGAATTCAGAGAGAACTCTGGGCTAAAGAAAAATCCAGAGCAGAGATTTTCTCTGTTCTGGATTTTTCCATCTTTGGCTTTCTTAGAATCGGAATTTTGAAGAGTTAAAAGGCAATACGCTTGGGTTGTGGCAAGATCCCCGTAGGGGTACGAAGTGAAACCCAATAAATGCCCGAAAATGTTCGGTTACCCTGGGTGAAGCCCCTTTGGGTCTTCGTTTCTCAACCCAACCTACGCAAATTTATTTTCTGGCTTAACCCAAGCGTATTGAGTTAAAAAGAGGAAAGGGGACAGGGGGAACCCCATACATAAATTTATGGCTGCTGTATGTAACAAAGACGCATTATTTCTCGTGAAAAGATCGCCGACAAAGGTTGAGTTATATACAAATGCAAAAATCCTAAGTACTTTTTACTTTACTCAGGACTCAGTTTGTAAAAAGAAGAATGGTCAACGTTAAAAAAGAAAGCTTTCCCTTTTTCTTCTGGCGAATGCAATTTTAGTCAATATGTAAATCAAATACCCATCAACTTACAGCACTTTGCAAGGAAGTGAGGTACAAAATGCAAGATTCATGCATCATAAATAAAGAGTTTGTACCTCCTGCCTCAAAATCCGTAGCTTTATACTTCATACAAAGGAAAACTGCTGTAATTTCTCATAACTACAATTTGAGATTGAGAATTGGGGGAATTCGTGCAACTATTCAAATTTAAGTTGGGGCATCAATTGAAGAGTGCCAATACCTAAATCTTTAGGTGAAAGCGATCGCGCTTCAAACAAAGCCATCATATCTCGTAACTGAGGATTGCCCCGGGAAGCTCCAGTTAGCCCTTTGGCAATGATTAAGCCACAGTAGCCTTTAGTATTTTTACAGCGTTGATTCCATTTTTTTCGGGCTTCTACATGAATAGGGTCTTCATCTAAGAATTCACCAAATAGGAATAATTCGCCATTTTGAGTTTGTAATAAACCCAGGTCGTAGCGATCGCCATCGAAGGGATCGGCACCTGGATTAAAGCAAATAGCTCTCAGTCCGCCTGTTGCTTCAATTCTTTCAATTACAGTCTTAGCCTTGGGTCGGGAAGTTTGAATTAAAATCACCGGCAAACCGTCACCCACTTGTTTGATTTCACCAGCCGGATGGTAGCTGACTCCCTTTCGCAAGTACTCCAACATTTCCCAGGACAACACACCTAAGCTGAGGAAGGAATCTTCTGGTATTAAGTCATCTTGCAATGATTGGAAATTTGGGGAGTCAAGGTTTTCGCTCTCCTCGTCATCGACATCAAAGCCTGCCATTTCCTCTAATTCTGCTGCTAACTGCGGCATGGTAGAGACTGTAACAGGCAGAGATTTAGTTGATTCCGACTGCGGCAGAGAAATGCGATAGCGACGACTGAGGGTAGGGAAAATGTCTTCATGAAGGTGGCGACGGTGATCGCGAATAAAGCGGATCAAGCTTTCGATCGCAACGAAGATTACCAGTGCTTCTTCGTCATACAAAACAGAACGCAGTCCTTCTAAGGGGTGGATATTACCGAAAGTGGGATCAATTTCTGATAATGGCAGATCCGCCAAATCACTTTCTTCATCCTCATCTTCATCGGTTTCGTCAGCACTCTCAAAGGTGAGAAATAGGCAATCTTGCTTGAGGAACGCTTCTTCTAGATGCTCCGTTGATTCTTCACCCGTTAAAACTGCGGCGCGAAACTGTTTTAAAGACTCTTCTGAGCGATAAAACAAAATCCCATACTCCATTCCCAGCATTCCCATGACTGAGGCGTAGAGTGTGCCAACATCCCACTTATTAATCTCGATTGACAAAATTTGCTGTTCTTCCAAAAATTCCCAAGGTGCTGCTTGCCAAATTGCAAATGCTTTCTCTCGCAAGATTTGTGCATACTGTGGGGGTAAGTCGGGGGTTTGACTATCGAGAATGTCAGCGAACCCGCGAAACAGTTCGTCAATTAAAGGCAGTTCTGGTGCATAGTCAATGGCAATATCCAAATCTTGCAGCACCCCCCGCAGGTAAAATTGGATCTCGCGGTCTTTGACTACAATTCTTTGAGGTCTGGCAGGTCTTGCCGGACTGTGGGGATGCTCCATTGCTTGCATTAAAGTCCGCACTATTGCTTCTGGTCCGATATCTGAAGCTACCACGTCCATTCCTCGAACCACACCTTGGGAGTAATCTACCCAAAGAATGCATTCTCCCTTTTCCTCTGAGTCTGAATGCTGGTTTGGTGATGACAACGGACGGCGATCGCCCTCCCATACAGAAGGAATTTGAGTTAATTTCTTCAACCGACGACTGGTAGAGCGATTAAAACTTGTCATAGAGTAAGTTAATCAAAAGAAGCAATTTGGAAGTAGACTTTGGGGGATAGCTAGCCTCGGATTAGGTTTTTATGGCTGCACCTGAAAGATAGTTGCTTCTGGTGACTGCTGCCAGACTTGAATTCCAAAAATACCGAATCTCTAAACACACTGAGTCTCTCAATTCTAGAATAAAAATGTTTGGCTGCTTTTAACGGAGTGTTTACAATTTGGCATCTAACGACATCTAAGCCGCTAGAATGAATACAAAAACACCAATAGCAAACCCAAAGGCATTAACCAGCCGATATCGGGTAAAGCTTAAACTAATTAAGGAGTTAAAAAAGCAGATGACACAAGCAATTCAGGCTCAACAACGCGGAATTCTGTTGAGCGAAGCCGCATTGCACCAGGTAAAATCCCTCCGGGACAAGCAAGGCACAGACTTCTGCTTACGGGTAGGAGTCCGCCAGGGTGGCTGTTCAGGGATGTCTTACATGATGGACTTTGAAGACACTAGCAAGATCACCCCACAGGATGAAGTTTTTGACTATGATGGCTTCAAAATTGTCAGCGATCGCAAGAGTCTGTTATATCTCTACGGTTTAATGCTCGATTACAGCGATGCCATGATTGGCGGTGGTTTTCAATTCACTAACCCCAATGCCAACCAAACTTGCGGTTGCGGCAAGTCATTTGGGGTGTAATATTGTCATTTGTCATTTGTCCTCTGTCATTGGACGAAAGACAAATGACTAATAATCAATGACCAATGACTAATGACCAATGACTAATACAGTTGAATCCCTATTTGATACAGGTTTAGAACGCTATAAAGCAGGAGAGGCGGTAGATTCTTTAATCCCTGTATTTAAAGAAGTGTGCGATCGCGCTCCTAAAACTAGTGCTGCTTGGATTTGTTTAGCCTGGTTATATCTACTCGATAACAAACCTAATTTGGCTTACAAAGCTGCACAGAAAGCAGTCAAGTTAAATCCACAAGACCCACAGGCTAGAGTCAATCTGGCCTTAGCAATGCTGGAAACAGGTCAAAAAGGTTTACGAGAACATATTGACATAGCACAGCAGCTAATTTTTGTCAATGAAGAATGGCGTGATGAAATAAAAACCAGTATTGAAGACGGTTTCAGTAGAAAACCAGATTGGCAGAGTTTGACAAAAGTCAAAAATTGGCTGTTTGAAGAATGAGAAGTTAAGAGTTAGGAGTGAGGAGTGAGGAGTTAAATTCCAGTAGGCAATCCTCACTTCTAACTTACTTAATTAGCAATGCTACAGTCCTAAAATCTTGGGCAATTTAGATCAAACGATAGATGAAAGATAAATTGTTAAATTGGCTAAACACGATTTTAGTCGCCGATGTTTTTTTGGTTTTGTTTGGCTTTATCTGGTTAGCGATCGCTGCGATCGGTGATTCTGTAGGAGTAAACTTGGGTTTGGATTTGTGGCATAAACTGTGGCAACCCGTATTTAACCCAGCGATCGGCATCCTTATGGGTGGTGCCATTCTCAGTGGTATTATCAGTTGGGTTTCCAAAAAATTTCTATCAAGTCAATAGATTGGGCATAGGGCATAGGGCATGGGGCATAGGGCATTGGTTTGGTTTAACCGCATCTTCCCCTGATCCGTCATTTCTCCTATTCCCCACTCCCCACTCCCTTTTGATCTATGTAAGAATTTGCGTTAAAGCTGATTGCAAATTAGGATATTTGTATTCAAAGCCTGTTTCGAGAGTGCGTTTGGGAAGGACTTGCTGACCTTCTAAAACTACCATAGCCCCGTCTCCTAAAAGAGCTTCGATCGCAAAACCAGGAACAGGCAGCCAAGAAGGGCGATTCATCACTTCTCCCAAGGTTTGGCTTAAATCTACCATTCTGGCTGGGTTAGGAGCAGTGCCATTATATACACCTTCTATTTCGGGTTTAGTTAAAGCTTCCAGAATCAGGCTAACTAAATCGTCTACGTGAATCCATGAGAACCACTGCCTACCACTGCCAATGGGCCCACCAGCAAAGAGTTTGAAAGGCGTAATCATTTTATCCAAGGCACCACCATTACCCAGAACAATCCCAAAACGCAGAATTACTAGCCGCACACCAGCATCTTTTACCTTGCTGGCTTCTGCTTCCCAGACTTGACAGACTTGGGCGAGAAAATCGTTACCAGATTGGCTTGTTTCATCAAAGGTTGCCGTTTCGCTGGTGCCGTAGTAGCCAATAGCCGAAGCATTTATTAACACAGTTGGTTTGGAATTAGCGTTGATTATTGCTTCAACTATTTTTTGTGTGCCTAGCTTCCGGCTATTGAGGATTTCTTGTTTGCGTTCTGGTGTCCAGCGTCCTTCACCAATGGGTTCTCCTGCTAAATTAACTACGCCATCACAACTAGCAATGACATTTTGCCAAGAACCGGATGTATTTGGTGTATAGGCAACAATTTCTACATTTGGGAAAGCCTCAGATGGAAAAACCTTTTGAGCAAAGGTGGTGTTCCGAGTTAATACTACTATTTGATGACCTTTTGCGTGGAGTCGTTGTACCAAAAGACTACCAACAAATCCTGTTGCTCCAGTAATTACTACTTTCATGTTCTACCTCAGCCAAACCTCTATTGTAAAGTTTTTGATCAAACTTTCAGCTTACGGCACTTTCGTTGTGGGTAATGCCCGATCTCAAAACTCAAAAACTTTGATTTTTTAATCACTGTTCGTTTACATGCTTCGGTATTATAGGATGGACAGAGTGTTGCAAGGCGTGGGGCTATTATGGCTCGCTATACCTGTTCATTTACTGTTTCTGTTGCTAGTGACCATCTGTTGCCGTTACTTGTAGAACTTCTACAGGACTGTCAGTTGGATATTCAATACTACACTGGCGATTATATTATCGCTCGTGAGGTTCCGGGCCATGTTCCTTTTCCTAAATTGATCACAGTAGAAGTATTGATTGATAAATCAAAATCTACTGAAACAGAAACCCGGATGAGTATTGTGATTAAAAATGAAGAACTACCACTCCAACTAGATAATTACTGCCGACAAATGTTTGAAGTCATCAAACAGTCAATTGAAAGTAGCCGCCATTGGCATTTGATTGAAAGTCTTGCAGGATAGCTTTGGTGATTGAATTGACACTCCCACGTCTTGAAGTCGTGGGATTATCTAGCTGTTATTGGTAGTTATAATTCACTCTTCTACATCCTCTAAATCCTCGGCCATACCGGGGTTTATTAGTGTAATATCGTACTCACTCGAATCCGTTTGTCCTAAACGCTGAGTGTTTCTTAAAAGGTAATAAATAGCACGTACTTGAGGGCCAAAAACGATCTCGTCTTCATTTCTGAGATCGTGAGCTGGTATCTTACGTCCATTAATCATCAAACCGTTGGAACTAGGCTTGCCTTTGGCATCGCCATCTACAATCCGGTAATAGTAGCTATGACTATTATGATCTCGTGGCAATCTCACTAATGTGGCATGGCGGCGGGAGACAAACTGCGACATCAAACGGATATTACACTCACGATCTCTACCGATAGAGTAGACGGGGTGCTCCAGAGAAAATTCTTTGCGACCTTGATCGTCTTCAATAATCAATAGATGGTTTTCATTGGTTTCTGCTGCCATTGACAAATTGGTGGAACTGTGATTAATCAATATTTGTTTAGTATCGTATCTTGCTATTTTCGGGCACCATAAGTCTGTGGTGCTGATCTAAATAAGCTTTAAAGTTGCATAATACCTTGAAAGAGTAGAACATATTCGTTCTACTCCACTAGCTATGATAGCTTTGGTAAGTATCCTAAGAGGCTTTATGGGCTGCGTGCGTAAAAGCTGACGGGGCGACTCAGTTTAACAAGAGAAGGGAAATTTTACGGGTGATGAGCTAATCGCCGTAATAATATTGAGTTTGTGACGACGCTAACAGAGCTAAAAGCCATTAATGCAGCAGCACCAGAGGGGTTAAGGACAAAACCCAGACTAGGGAACAAAACGCCTGCTGCTAAGGGTATCCCAACTGTATTATATGCAAAAGCCCAGAATAAATTTTGGCGGATTTTGTTGAAAGTAGCGCGACTAAGCTGAATAGATTCAACGACATCGTTTAAGCGATCGCGCATTAGGACAATTTCAGCAGTTTCCATTGCTACATCTGTCCCGGAGTGTAAAGCAATTCCTACATCTGCCTGGGATAAAGCTGGAGCATCGTTGATTCCATCTCCGACCATTGCGACTACTGAGTGGGGAGTGGGGAGTGGAGAGTGCGGAGTGGGAAAAATCTTTCCTAGTCCCCAGCGATGCACTGAGCCGATCGTTGTGTCCCTAGTCCCCAGTCCCTCCTTCTGGAGAGACTGTATTGCTGCTGCTTTTTTAGCTGGGGGGACACCTGCTATGACATCAGCACTATCTAATCCTAATTGTTTAGCTATGGCGTTAGCTGCTTCTTGGCGATCGCCACTGAGTAACATTACCCGTAAGCCCATCTGACGTAACTTGTTTACGGTGGATTGGGCATCTGGTCTGAGGGTATCAGAAACAGCAATTAGCCCGGCTAAAGTTCCCCCAACTGCTACGCAAACGACTGTTTTACCATCTGTTGCCAAATCCTGTGCTACCTGTTGTGCAGTTTCGTTAATGGCAATGCCGTGCCAACTCAACCAGTCCCAGTTACCCAATAGTACAATTTTGCCCTCTACCACAGCAGACACTCCTAGTCCTGGTTCCGTGTGAAACTCTACAGCCTCTGGAATAGATAACTTTTGCTGCTGTGCTTCTTGCTGAATCGCTTTTGCTAGGGGGTGGTGAGTACCGCTTTCTACGGCTGCTGCTAGTTGGATTAGGGATGAGGAGGATGAGGAGGAGTTTACTTCCCTTGTTCTCTCATCTCCCCCTACTCCCTCATCTCCTCCAATTAATAAACAATCTGTGACAATGGGATTACCTGTGGTCAAAGTGCCGGTTTTATCAAAGACTACGGTGTTTAACTGGTGTACTTTTTCTAAAACGTCGCCACCTTTGATTAATAGACCCCGTTCTGCGCCCATAGCAGTCCCGACAATAATGGCTGTTGGTGTGGCAAGTCCCAAAGCACAGGGACAGGCAACTACCATAACTGCGATCGCTAGTTTTAAACTAATTAATAAAGGGGAGTGGGGAGTTTCATGTGTAGCATGGCCCATCATTTCCATGCCACCAGACATGTTGACATCAGCCCAGATGTGAGTGCCGAAAAAGTACCAAAAGACAAATGTTAATACAGATGCTGTCAGCACTCCGTATGTAAAGTAACCAGCTACTGTATCTGCTAATTTCTGTACTGGGGCTTTCCGAGTTTGGGCGGCTTCTACTAGGGCGACAATTCGAGCTAAAGTTGTATCACTTCCAGTCCGGGTTGTCTGAATAGCGATCGCTCCTGATTGGTTTAGCGTCCCTCCTGTCACCATATCGCCTGGTTGCTTAATTACTGGCACGGCTTCCCCAGTCAACATGGATTCATCCACCGTTGTTTTACCAACTACCACTTCACCATCGACAGGGATTTTATCACCTGGCAGTACTTGTACCCATTCACCAACACGTACCTGTTCAGCAGGAATCTCTACGCTAGAAGATCCCATTCCTCCTTTTTCTGGGTTGGCAATCAATCGCGCTACCTGTGGCTGGAGTGCTAATAATTTCCTAAATGCAGCAGCAGCACGACCTCTAGCTTGTTGCTCTAATGTCCTGCCCAAAAGAATAAAGCCCAGCATCATTACTGGTTCGTCAAAGAAGCACTCCCAACCCATTTTGGGGAAAAGCAGGGCTACTAAACTAGCAACGTAGGCTGTCAGCGTTCCCAATCCCACCAGAGTGTTCATGTTAGGCGCATTTCGCCGCCAGCCCAGCCACCCATCTACTAAAATCGGGCGGCCGGGAATTAATAGCGCTACTGTCGCCAATCCACAGTGAAACCAGATGTTATTTAGCACTGGTAGCACTGAGCTACCAAGATTACCAAAATGTCCACTTCCCGACAATAATAGTAAGATTGCAGCGATCGCTAACTGCCTTACAGAAGAGCGCATTTCTCGGCGTTGTCGTTCTGCTGGATCTGGTAAGGGAGATATTTCGCCTGCGACTATGCCATTAGGTTTTCGGGGTTGAGTCGGGAATCCAACGGCTGTTAATCTCTGTGCTAGTGCATCTGCATCTACCGCACCAGTTTCTGACTCTACAACTGCTACCTCTGTGGCCAGGTTCACACAGGCACTCTTGACTCCTGGATGTTGGGTTAGCTGTCGCTCTACTGCATTCACACACCCCGCACACTTCATACCCCCAACATCGAGAATAATTTTCTCTAGGATTGGGTCAAATTCTGGGGCTAGCTTAGTTTTTGGGACAAGTTGCATGGCAAGTATTTAGATTCGCTACAGAAATTCAACGCCTGACTAAAAGCGTCTCTAATTTGAGCGTAGGCTAAATATGGAACTACGACTGTATGTCAACCCTATTAAATTTCTTAATTTATCGTATCTTTCTGAGGGTCAATGACGGCTCCAGCGTAAATAAGTCACATAGATAATAGCTACTACTTGCATTGGCATGATCGCAATCAGGCTTTTTAAGAAATAGTTGATTTCCAAATGAGACATAACGCTGAAATACCCTATGCCTAACAAGAAGAATATTGCCCAGTTAAGCTGTTTAGGTTTGAAAATGAGCATATCAATAAATCAGGAGTCAGAAAACAGAATACAGAATTCTCTACCCATAAAGGGATAGAAGTTTAAGGCGAAGAAGAGAAGAGGCTACGCTATCACCCACTCATACAAAATTCATACTGAATTCTGACTTCTGAATTCTTCTTATAAAAAGAAATATAATCTGCCTCTAAGCATGAACTGCCTTCTTGCACTAGAACCAGCCCTGCTTCTTCACAAAGTAGGTATTTACAAATTCTTCAGGGGGCTTATTCAAATAAATCATGCCTTCAATTAAACCTACAAGTAGCATAATTAACAAGGCAATTCCGTAGGTAAAAGAACCTCCCACTACAGAAATCATCAACATGATAAAGCCTTCTGGAGCGTATCCGAGAATAAATTTATGAACCCCAAATCCTCCAAGGATAATGGCACAGTAACCAGCTAGAAGTTGTTTGGTAGGGTGAGTGGGGTTGAAATTTGACATATTAAGTGCTACTCCTTGATAAGTGAGGTATAAAAATAAAGTCTTTATTGTAATCAAAGCAAATACATTTACTTGCTTAATAAATATATTTTTAATTTTTTCAGTACAAATAAGCCCCAAGACAAATAACCAAAATTAGCGTACTTCTATTCCAGAGGGGACGCTAAAGTGTCTTCCGGCATAGCCGGAAAATCTGGCGATCCTTAGTAACTTTTGGTAGATTTGACGATCGCAAACCCTAGTGCGGCAATTTCGCTTTTTCTTGAGAAGAATGAACCTCAATAATCAGCGAAAACTGCTACATCACTTTTTACAAGTTCATCAGTATTATTTCCGGATTTTTTTGCTATCGCCTCCAGGGGGCGTGAAACGCGATCGCACCAATCACGAGATATAACTAGTAATTGTTCTTACCTATGCAGATAAAATCAGATATTTCTATTTTTGGCAACAGTAAGTTTTTAGTGCTAATTGCTACCTAAAACAAATAAGCTTAATAATGTACCACTATTCCAGAGACTGTGGAGGAGCATAGGAGCAAGGAGGTTGCGCGATCGCGTGTAAACGACCCCTAAGACAATCCCCAATGCCGTGAGGGGAAGAATTTCTGACAAGCTGAGGTGAGCGATCGCAAACAACAAACCACTTGTAAGAATCGCTCCCCACACAGGTAAGTAGCGAGTTAGAGAGGGTAACAAAAAGCCGCGAAACAGAATTTCTTCAAAAAATGGAGCTGCGATCGCTGCTGTGGAGAAAAATATGCCAAGTGCTACACCATCTTGGCTTTCCAGCGCTAATTGCAACAAAGGGTTACTACCACCCTGTCCTTGCCATAGCTGTTGATTGATCAAAGACACTACCACAACTATAGGTAAAGCCGTGCAATAGCCTCCCAATCCCCACAAGAACCAGTTATCTTGAAAACGGAAGCGAAACCAAAATTCTGGTAATGGAAAAAAGCGCTTGAGAGAAAAATACAGAACTAATAACGCACCCGATGCTACCAGTAAGTAACTAACTAAAACATAAAAAGCCTGAAGTCGCACATCACCCACAGGACGAGGGATAGGGAGCAGCGATAGCAATAAAGGGACAAAAATTTGCCCCATGAAGAAAAAGCCGACGATAAAAACCTGCAAAATCGTTTCCCCATCCCAAGGTGTTGACCAAGGGATATCAGCATTTTGAGCGAGTAACGAGGTTTTTCCTTTCAACAAGCGTTGAGCAACTAAGAAAATCAGCAGTATTAGACCAGTTAAAGCTGCCAAAGTGGGGATAGTGCCAATAACTGCTAATTTGATCACCGCTTGAGCAGCAGATTCCTGTTGTGCAGCTTTAACTGCTGATAAAGCGTCTTGTCGTTGCTGGAGTTGGTATAACTGAACCAAAGCAGTAGAGCGAAACCAACCTTCTAAATTCTTTTGAATCCGTTCTTGAGAATTTTGGAGCAGACGGGGAGGATTGCTCCACAGTCCACTTAATACAGATGCGGTTTCTCCAAATTCTGGATTGATATCTGAACGTTGTTGTAATTCGCTCCAAGTTTTGAGAGCTGTATCCGTCTGTCCTTGTTGTGCTTGTAAAATTCCCAGGCGCAAGTCTAATTCAGCTAGTAATTTTTGTAATTGCTTGACGGACTGCTGTAACTGTTGCTGTCCCTGTTTAGAAGTTTTAGTAGTGGGAGGAACATCCGGTAGAGGTTTCGGAGGTATGGGAGTTATTTCAGGTTGAGAGCGTAATTGTGCAAGTTTGTTGTTAACTTTGTCTAAATTAGCTGCAACTGATTGACGTGCCTCTTGATACTGCTTTGTGGCGCTCTCCAGGGGTTGCTCACCAAGTATTGCTTCCTGAACCGCCTGGAGATTGCGATTGCTGCTATCTTCTGATTGCCAAGCTTGGGCTTGGAGAGCAATATTAGTTTGGTATAGTTCTAGGCGACTTTGGAACTGAGGTTCTTGCCAACTACTGAATAAAGCCGAAACTGCTAACAGAACTGCTATGGGCGTCAGTATAAAAATTAAAACTAATCGCTTGAGTGTCATCTATCCCTCTTTTACTAACCAGTGGAAAGCGCGTCCCCCTTGGGAATTATCGCAAGAAAAAGTCACATCGCTTCGCTCCGAATTCAAAATTCAAAATTAATAATCTCATAAATAAATTTCGGGGCTTGTCAGAGGTGGATAGATATCATCAATATTATAAGTTTGCGATGTCTACGACTGGCTACGCCTACGCACCCACCATGTTAAATTACAACCCATTGCACTGCTTACCCTCCGCCGAGGATCTGCCAGATTCTGACGATGAACCTGTGGATAATCAACTACAACATTTGATTCCTGGCTTGCTAGAAGCCATCTTAGCTTGGCTGTGGACAAGCCGGATGGATTGGTTTTTTGGCGTTGATATGGGGATATATTACGATCCCGAATTACCGCCGATTGTGCCTGATGGGTTTTTAAGTTTAGGAGTCGAGCGAGTTTTTGATGAGAACTTGCGTTTAAGTTATGTGTTGTGGGAAGAAAAGGTGATGCCGATTATGGCATTAGAAGTTGTTTCTCACAGACGGCGTGGGGAATACACCAGCAAAAAGAAACTTTATGCGGATATGGAGATTTTGTATTATGTTGTCTACAATCCCCAACGCCGAAGAAAACCACCTTTAGAAGTTTATCGCTTTGTAAATGGTGAATATGTATTACAGCCAGGAAATCTAGTTTGGTTATCAGAGATAGGTTTAGCAATTGGTTATGAACGGGGAACTTATCAGGGAATTACGCGGGATTGGTTGTATTGGTATGACAAACAAGGAGTCAGATATTTAACACCAGAAGAACGAGCGATCGCTGCTGAACAACGCGCCGATAGGTTGGCACAAGAATTGCGAAGGTTAGGGATAGATCCAGATTATTTGAGTTGATTTTGTGGGGTGCGATCGCTTTGATTACAGTGTTATTAATGGCTTCTTTGAGAACAGGAATTATAGATGGTTCAGGTAATTATAGGCGAGATTATAAAAGCGTTCAAATATTCCTATTTTGCCATTGTTTAGGATTACGTTTGACGTGGTAACAAGCAATTACAGTGATAACATTTTCTTCTACAATATAAATAACACCATAGGGAAACCTACGTATTAATAATCGCCGCGCTTGTCGATACACCACTGGATAAGCTTAAGGGTTGCGTCCAATTAATGCTAAACAGCTATCAACTGCACGTACAAACTCCGAACCTACTCCAGAATCACGTTGTTCATACCATTCAAAAGCATCTTCAATATCCAGTTCTGCTTCTGGACTAATTATTAACTGATAGCTCATTCAGTTAAACCTAGTCTTTGCTTCACTGATTGCCAGGTTGAACCTCGGTTTGGATTTTGGCTATGCATCTCCAAGCGTCTATCTAATTCTTGTTTTTGCTCATCGTTGAGAGGAACTTCATCGGGTGTAGTAAGAATGCTGTCCCATAAGTCCTCGGCAAGCTGTATACGTTCAGATACACTTAGTTCAGAAATATCGACTTTTAATATGGGATGCATGGTTGTTGTTAATATAGTTGCTCAATATAATCTTATTTTAGATTGTAAATTACTTATTTTATTCACAATAAAGTAAAGCATCAAGTTTACCTGATTCGGTAAATGTTCTAGCAGTTAGTAAACAGTGCAGTAATTCCACTTGCATGGCGTTAAGGAATGAGGGTGCGATCGCCTTTTAGACTCAAACAAGCAATATATTTTGATTCTTTGCTCTTTTTGATACATTAATACCACTGTTAGATTAGAGTAGTACATCAGACACAGTGTGACTTCGTAATTAGACTAAATGGCAAACATTCAGATTAAAGAACGCAGGATTGTTGAACTTCATCCACATCCAAAAAATGAAGGTATTTACGGCGACGAAGATATTGAGCAACTAGCTCAGGATATTGAAAGGTCTAAATGGGTCAAACCGCTTATTGTTACACCAGAAGGTACAATTATCAGTGGACATCGGCGTTGGAAAGCGGTGTCATATCTAGGTTGGGTAACAGTTCCCATTGAAGAAAAAGAGTTTACTGATGAAATCGCTGAATTAGAAGCTCGTGTTGAAAAAGTTAAAAAGGAATTGTCTAGACCTAGTTTTCAGGCTCTTAAGATGAATAAAAAATGTAATTGGATAGTGCTTGAATATTTAGCTCAAGAATGGGAAGCTATTATAAAATATGGTACAGAATTAGATGCTATTAATAGATTATCTGAGAATCTGAATATACTTAAAAAGTAAATTTAACCGTAAATATTTTTTATAAAAAACTAGCTAGGAATTAGATTCATGAATGAGGTATAATTTACCCTAACTTCTCCCTGACCCAAGCACGAAATGATTTAAGCAAAGCAATTTCACCGATACTTTTACTCTGCTCAATAAATCTACTTATCTCACTCACTGATACTATAGGGAAGGCAATACTAAACTTACACTCGACATATTGCCCTTCTATCAACTGATAAAATTTTAAATCTAGCCCATCATATCTCCAAAGCTCAGTTACACCCAACGTTGAATAAATCTCTAATTTGTTAAGTGAACTACTAGTAATGTCAATCTCAATTGCTAAGTCAGGTGACTGATCATTTTCTAAATCTAAAGTTTGCTTACCCCTAATAGCTAGTTCATTCTGGATATAGTAGCAAGTATCTGGTTCTATTCCCCGCTTTGATATTTTCCGCTTCAATGTTGTTGAACCAGCACTTCTAATTTCAATTCCTAATTCTTCAGCTAAGACTAGAATAAAACGGTCAAATTGGATTTTTGGGTTTTCGTGTTCAAAAAGTGGAGTCATGATTTCTAAAACACCACAGTCATAAGCAAACCGAGAACCTCTATCTTCACCTGTATCTCTCAGCAAGGCTTCAAAGGTTTCCCAGCTAATGTTATGTAGCACTGTTCTTTGTTCAGCAGGCGTTGACTTAACAAGCATATTACAATACTTCGTAATTCGTAATTCGTAATTCGTAAATTAGTTACAATACTTCTTCTGTCAGGATGTTAGATAAAATTCCGATAATTTTACCTATGTCATTAATATAATACTCGCTCAAGTCAATTTCAATCACTTGCCCAATAAGTTTCAAAAACTTCCAGTTAGTTCCAGTCGTGACAGTTCCATAAATTGCCTGAATGTTATTACCCTCACGTTCATTAAACAATTTAGCTGCTAACATCTCTGCTACACACTGACCTAATCCTGCATTGATATTTTCTTTTTTAGCTTCTACAATTGTGACAACTGGTGCATTCAGAATTAGTAACTCTGGTGAACGACTAATAATAAAATCGCAATTTCCATTTAAACCTTGTGCTGAATCAACTGTAAAGTCAATACCAGAAAATAAACTTATTTGATTACTTAAATATTTCCTTACAGCAATTAAAATAGGCGCAATAATCATCTCTGAACGGGATTTTTCTGTATTACTAGCAAGAGCTAAAGGTACATTTTCCCGCAATACTTCTGCAAGTAATGGTGGACACTCTACTTCATGTACAGATGCAAATATATCAATTTTATCAGAAATAGTTAGGCCAAAAGTTTTTCTAACTCTGTCTAAAGTAAAATCACTATATGACACTTTAGTTGCTCCTGTAAATAATCCAGATAATTAAATTGTGCCAACTATTAGCAAGATATGTTGCTGATATTTGGCACAATTAGTATCTAAATATTTTGTAACTTTAAGCAAGGAAACCTGCAAAAAAGTCGAGAGTTTCTTTCAGTGCTTTGATGAAAATATCAATTTCCTCGCGGGTGTTGTAGAAAGATAGACTTGCTCGTGCGGTTGCAGCAAGACCTAAGTAACGGTGTAATGGTTGCGTGCAGTGGTGTCCAGAACGGATAGCAACGCCTTCTTGATCTAATAATGTAGATAAGTCGTTAGCGTGGACTTCTCCGGCTGTGAATGACGCAAGAGCGGCTCTACCTTCACCTTTTGTATTTGGTTTGGGGCCGTAAATTCTAATTTGGGGAATTTGCTCTAATTGTTGGAACAAATAAGCCGTTAATTCTGCTTCGTAGGCGTGGATTTTATCCATGCCGATACTGCTAAGATAATCTATCGCAGCACCAAGTGCGATCGCTTCTCCAATTGCAGGTGTACCAGCTTCAAATTTATGCGGTAATTCTGCATAAGTAGAATGGTCTAAATACACCTCTGCAATCATCTCACCACCACCAAAAAATGGTGGCATTGATTCTAGCAATTCCAACTTGCCATAGAGAAATCCTATCCCAGTTGGGGCGCACATTTTATGACCGGAAGCTACCAACCAGTCACAATCGATTTTCTGTACATCCACAGGAAAGTGGGGGACACTTTGGCAAGCATCAACTAAGAATTTAGCACCGTAGCTGTGTGCGATCGCACCAATTTCTTCCACTGGATTAATGCAACCCAAAGCATTAGAAATATGCACCACCGACACTAACTTGGTTTTCTCGGAAATCAGCTTTTTAAACTGTTCCAAATCAAAAGTTTCTTCTGGTGTTAATTCTACAAATTTCAGTACTGCACCCGTTTTTTGTGCCACCAATTGCCAAGGTACAATATTACTGTGATGTTCCATCACCGACAGAATAATTTCATCTCCCGCCTGCAAATTATTCATTCCCCAGCTATAAGCGACTAGGTTAATCGCTTCGCTTGCGTTGCGGGTGTAGACGATTTCCTGACGCGATGCAGCATTGATGAATTTGGCAACTTTATCTCTAGCACCTTCATAAGCATCGGTAGCTTTAGCGCTCAGGCTATGGGCACCTCGATGCACGTTAGCATTATATTGCTCGTAATAATCCCGCAGGGTATTTAATACGAATAAAGGCTTTTGCGATGTCGCAGCATTATCGAGATAAACCAAGGGTTTTCCGTTGACTTCCTGATGCAATATCGGGAAGTCAGCGCGAACTTTATCAGCAAGGGTTTTGGTAGGAGTAAAAGTCATTGTTAGATTAGTTATTACTCATTAGTCAGGGACTTAAGATTATTGACTGTGTTTAAAAGGATTTCTCGCAGAGAGGGAATCGGTATTTGGTTAATAACTTCAGCAGCGAAGGCGTTAATTAACAACTTCCGAGCATCGTTTTCATCAATTCCCCGACTTTGCAGATAGAATATTTCGTCATCTTCTAATTGGCTAACGGTAGCACCGTGGGCGCATTTGACATTATCCGCAGTAATTTCCAATTGGGGTTTGGTATCAATTCTGGCTTTAGACGATAGCAGCAAATTGCGATTCAACTGGGATGCATTTGTCAGCTGCGCTAGTTTGGGTACAAAAACTTTACCATTGAACACCGCATGAGCGCGATCGCCTACAATACATTTATGCAATTGGTCACTTGTACCATGAGGATAATTGAGTGCGATCGCACTGTGAGTATCAGACAACTGCTTACCTGAAATTATCGTCAAACCGTTGAGAGTAGTTTGTGTCTGCTCACCAGTTTGCAAAATTTCTAAATTGTGCCGTGACAACTTTGCACCTAAAGTTATGGCATGACAAGTATATCGACTATCACGAGCCTGTGCGATCGCAGTTTTCCCAATATGAAAAGCCTCTGCACCTTCTTGCTCAACCCTAGTGTGGCTCACGTCGGCATTGTCACCCACCCAAATTTCCGTAACCGCATTAGTTAAGCAAACTTCTTCCTTGGCGCTCTTGGCGTCTTGGCGGTTCGTATACTCCTCAACCAACGTCACCTGCGAACCACTTTCCGCCACCACCAAACAACGCGGCTGCGAAATCGTCGCAGTTTCCCCCACAGCCGAAATAAACACCAAATGAATTGGCGTTTCAACTACCACATTCTTCTTCACCCACACCACAGCTGCATCAGTTATCCCAGCCGTATTGAGAGCAGTAAAAACTTCCTGCGCTCCCTCAGCTTGAGCTAAATACTGCTGTACACCCTCCTGCTCAACCGCAGGTAAGCCAGCCAAATTACTCACCACAATTCCAGATGGTAAATCTGAAACTGCTGATAACTCCGGTGCATAAACGCCATTAACAAACACCAAACGACTGTTAGCCGCTTCTGGCAAAATATCAAATTCTAGAGACTCATAGTTTACCGTCTCTAGATTAAATTGCACCTTTCGCAGAGACGACAAATCAGTAAATCGCCATTCTTCCTCGCGGGTAGTCGGGATAATCGAGTGGCGTACCCAATTAGCGGCACTTTGGCGTAATTCCTGCAACCAACCTTCTATTTTAATCGCTGTTACTTGATTTAACAACCCAGTCAGATAATCATCTCTATCTAACATCGATGTCAAACTGACTGCATTTGAATTAGGTATTGGACTAGGGGATACTTGAATATTCATTACACACCCACCTCAGCAGCTGCAAATTCTTCTAGCACCCAGTCATAACCGCGAGACTCTAATTCCAGCGCCAGTTCTTTACCACCACTTGTAATAATCTGCCCTTGTGCCATCACATGCACAAAATCAGGCACAATATAATCGAGTAATCTTTGATAGTGAGTAATCAAAATTGTCGAATTTTCTGGACTTGCCAGTTGATTTACCCCATTTGCCACAATTCGGAGCGCGTCAATATCCAAACCGGAATCAGTTTCATCCAAAATTCCCAACTTTGGTTCTAGCAGCGCCATTTGCAGAATTTCATTCCGCTTCTTCTCGCCACCAGAAAACCCTTCATTCAAACTCCGACTGAGAAAACTGGGATTCATCTTCACCACATCCAGCTTTTCCTCAATCAAATCGTCAAAATCAAAAGCGTCTATTTCCTCTAAACCTTGCGCCTTCCGACGAGAATTGTACGCCACCCGCAAGAAATCCAAATTGCTCACACCCGGAATTTCTAACGGATACTGAAACGCCAAAAATACACCACTTCTTGCACGTTCCTCCGGCTCCAACTCCAACAAATTTTGCCCCTGGAAAATCACCTCACCGCCAGTTACCTCATACGCCGGATGCCCAGCCAATACCTTAGAAAAAGTACTCTTACCAGAACCATTCGGCCCCATAATCGCATGAATTTCACCCGATCGCACCTCAAGATTTACACCTTTCAAAATCGGTGTCCCATCAACATTAGCCGTCAGATTCCGTACTGACAGCACAACTTCACTATTTTCAGTAATCATCTTCTCTCCCTTCTCTCTTCGCGCCCTTTGCGCCCTTTGCGGTTCGTTACTCTTCCAAAAGATAAACACAGAACGCCGATGCCTCTGTGTTTATCCTTCCTTCCATTTATCCCACACTGCCTTCCAACTTCAAACTCAACAACTTATCAGCTTCCACCGCAAACTCCATCGGTAGCTGATTAAAAACATCCTTACAAAAGCCGCTAATCATCATTGAAATAGCATCTTCCGAAGAAATACCCCGTTGAGCAAAGTAAAATAACTGATCTTCCCCAATCTTAGAAGTAGAAGCTTCATGCTCCACCTTCGCACCGTTATTTTGCACCTGAATATAAGGGAAAGTATTAGCATGGGCATTATCCCCAATCAGCATTGAGTCACACTGAGAATAATTTCTCGCCCCTTTTGCCGTCGGGTTAACTTTCACCAAACCCCGGTAACTATTACTAGAATTACCTGCGGAGATTCCTTTAGAAATAATTGTACTGCGGGTATTCTTACCTACGTGAATCATCTTACTACCCGTATCAGCTTGCTGCTGATGATTTGTCAGCGCCACCGAATAAAACTCACCCACAGAGTTATCACCCACCAACACACAGCTAGGATATTTCCAAGTAATTGCCGAACCTGTTTCTACTTGAGTCCAGGAAATCTT